>JBKUJR010000017.1:0-44658 GCA_046952735.1 Clostridia bacterium
AGCTGGATAAACTGCCCGATGTTCTGAAAGAGGACGGTTATCCCGATGTGCAGGCATTCATGGCAACCTACCGCAAGGTGGAGGCTGTTGTGGAGCAGTATAACCGCAGTCTTTCCGAGTGGGAACGGCAGGTTATAGAAAAGCGTAGGCCACCAAAACCGCCCGAAAGAGAGAGCGTCAGAAGCAGGCTCTGCTGACTACACGGTTTTACAATCATTAAAAAACTGACCATTAACCCATTTTTCCTAATCACTCTATTTTTCATTATAATTATTCATGTTATCATGATATATAATTGACTTTCAGTGATTTTTATGATAAGATAAAGATAAGTCATTTGATGAGGTGGAACATATGGCAGTTCAATATACAAAATTATGGAAAATGCTAATTGATAAAAAAATGAAGCGAACAGACTTAATTGTCTTAGCTGGAATAAGTGCTAACATTCTAGCAAAATTAGGAAAAGACGAGTTTGTCTCAATGGAAAGTCTTGAAAAAATATGTAAAGCACTTAATTGCAATATAGGTGATATTGTTGACTTTGTTTTTGAAGGCAAAGACTATCAGGGGTAAAATAAATGAAAAAACAGAAAAAGCAGGCATTTAGTGCAGAAATGCCCTATGATTTAATGTATCAAGCTTCACGCAAAGAAGCGAGCAGAAAAAAACCAGTATTCTTTATTCATAAATATTTTGCACGTAGAATTACAGCTAATTATAGAATGGCCCTTTTGGGCTTTATGGCAAACAAAGATGATAACATTTTCGAGAAATTTTACAGCAACTCCGCAAATAACGGTCAAGACTCTAACCTTACCATACTCGATCCGTTCATGGGTGGCGGAACAACAATTTTCGAAGCATTAAGATTTGGTTGTAACGTAATCGGAAACGATTTACAGCCATTGTCATTATTCGTTACTAAAGCATTGGTTGAACCTGTAAATGAAAAGGCGGTTACTAATACGCTTAAGAAAATGGAAACCAGTGTTGGGCAAAAAATCAAGCATTATTACCATACACAATGTCCCGAGTGTGGTAAGACTGCAGATTTAATGTACGCTTTTCATGTAAAAAAAGCAAAAACTAACACTGCATGTAAAGAGCACAGATTCTTCTCCAGTTTCGTAATTGCATATAAAAAAGATGAATTTACTATTGTTTGTCCCGAATGTGGTAAGCTCCATAAGACTAAAATTGAAAACGGTGTTTTTGAATGTGAATGCGGTTGGAAGATTCACTCTCCAAAGGATAGCTATATAAAAAATGGCGTCTTCCATTGCCCACATTGCGAAGAAGAAAAAACATTAAGCGAATACGATGCAGAATCCGGCTATCCGTTCGATACAGATATTGTAGCAATCGAGTATTACTGCCCACATTGCAAGGCTCATGACTACAAAGCACCAGATGACCAGGATATAGCCTTTTACAATCTTGCATGTGAAACATATCTCCAAGAGAAGGACAAGTTACCAATTCCCCAGCAAGCTATACCAGAGGGTTATAATACAAACCAGATTATCAACCATGGCTATCGCTATTTCAAAGACCTTTTCAATCCGAGACAATTGCTTTGTCTGGGATATTTACTTGAAGAGATAAATCGTGTAGACGATAAAAATGTTCAGCTTTGGCTCCAACTGGCTTTTTCCGGAATGTTGGAAATGAACAATATGTTTTGCAGATATCAGCAAAATGCGTATAAAATCTGTAACATCTTTTTCAACCATGCATATGTTCCAATTGCAATGCCTGTTGAAAATTGTGTATGGGGAGCGAAGCTTGGCACTGGAACGTTTATTAAAACGGTTCAGAAAATCCTGCGAGGTAAAAAATTTAACACTGGCATTTATGATCTGTCTGTTAAAAAGCTCTCTAATGGTCGATATGATTCAGTTCAAGTAATGACCGATGATAAAGTTATTGCATATCCCATAGATGATATATCTAAGATTGATGGTACTCATCCGGTATTAAAGTGTGGTGATTCACGAAACCTTGATTTCATCCCAGATGGGTCCGTTGATTTGGTGCTCACTGATCCTCCATACGGTGCTAATGTCATGTATTCAGAGCTGATAGATTTCTTCCATGTATGGAATTATCATAGCACTTTAGCTGACGAGATGGGTTTTATAGAACCTTTGTCTCCTAAAGCAAATGAAATCATTGTCAATTCTGTTGCAGGAAAAGATTTTACCTATTATCAAAATGGCATCCAGTCTGTTTTTGAACAGTGCCATAAAAAACTCAAAAACGATGGATACTTGGTATTTTCTTTCCACGACAAAAGTCTGGAAAGTTGGTTGTCAGTTTTGGAAAGTATTTATTCTGCGGGATACAACCTCGTTAAGGCGTACCCAGTGCAATCCGAAACAAGAACCGGTGCACATACATCAAACAAAAACTCTATCGGTATTGATATTATGTTGGTTAGTCAAAAAGTGGAGCGAGGAAATATTCACCTTCAGCTGATCACCAATGATTTCCTTGATAATGTTGTTAAATCGGCTCGTAAACATGTTATTTCGACATTAGAACGACTTCAAAATGTGGAAGCCGAAATTACAATTCCGGATATTCAGAACGTTGCAATTGGTGAGTTCTTTGTACAACTAAAAAACTATTCAGACTACGATAATCTTACTAAGATAAGCATCATTAACGTGCTGAGCGAATTTCTTGACAGTATAGAAACCCTTGCAGAAAACTTTGATGTAACCCAAAAGCGCAATGGATGGTGGTCAGAGCTTTATAAAGAAAAGTGGAATATTTAAAATAACAACAGTCGGAGAGTGCTTCATGCCGCTCTCCGACTGTTGTTGTTATTCTTTTTTCTTGCGTTTACGAGGTTTTTTAAATTCATAGATAAGTTTGAGCTTGTGATCTCGCGCATCCTTATCCAATTTTGCCTGTTGTCCTGTTTCTTTTTTCTGGGGAACCCAATCTTCATGATCAATCCACCCAAAACGAATTTTCTTAATTTGGGGATCATGATTTTCATCGGTATACTTTTCAAAGTTTACACCGATATAATAACCTTCTTTTTTCTTCCCCGAATTATTTTCGCTGTTCTTCTGTCCATAAATACGATTTCCGTAAAGATTTGTTCCATCAGAAGATGTTTTAATCTCTATAGATAACTCATCATCGGGATTATACACCACATCTTTTTCGGACTTTATTTTCCCTTTACGAAAATCTTCTGGATGTTTTTTAGCAAGCATAACAGGAATTAACTCATGGAGAAATTCGCCCATAACTTGAGGTTCTGGAAAGACATCAACACCAATCTGAAGTTCTCCTCCTATCTTTGTCTGCTTGGTTTTATCCCATGCTTCCTTGACGCATTTAATAATATCATTCTCAGGAATAGGGTATCTCTCTACAATTTCTTCTGTTATGCCATCCCATTCTTGGATGTCATGTCCGTCATATGGAGACTTCATGCTTGATCTTCACCCCTTACCTATATATTTGGCTGATAAATGAATCATCTGACCGCTTTTACACAGAGTACAATAATTTGAGCTTATGGTCTCTAGCATCCAGAGCCAACGAAGCCTGCTGGCCTGTTGCTGCAGCCTGTGCGTGCCAATCCGAGTGATCAATCCATCCAAAACGGATTTTCTTAATTCTTGGGTTATGATTAGTCTCAGTATACTTTTCGAAATTCACGGTAATATAGTAACCATACTTCTTCTTGCCAGAATTATTTTCGCTATTTTCTTGTCCGTAACTACGGTTTCCGTAAATGTTTGTAGCGTTAGAAGATGTTTTAATTTCTACAGAATAAAAATCATTAGGAATGTAAACCATGTCCTTTTCGTCCTTAAATTGCTCTTTGCGCCAAACACCAGGATACTTATGTGCAAGCATGACAGGAATCAACTCATGCAAATAGTTGCCCATAATTTGCGGACTCGGAAAAACATCTACACCAATCTGTAACTCTCCACCAATTTTGGTGAGTTTAATTCTGTCCCATGCATCAAGAACTGCATCAACAATTTCTTCCTCAGAAAGAGGATGTTCTGCAATAAGATCTTCTGTAATTCTACTCCATTCTTTAACAGAGTAACCTTCGTAAGGTGATGCCATAACTTATACTCCTTTCAATTAATTCCTTCGAATAATTCGCTCAGTGAGACATTCAATCCATCTGCAATTTTTTTGATATTGCAGAGTGAAACATTTCTTTTTCCAGCTTCCACAGATGCAAGATATGTTCTGTCCATATCAATTTGAAGTGCGAATTTCTCTTGGCTTATATCACGCTCTTTGCGGAGCGACTGGATTCTTTGCCCGAGTTGTTTCTGAATCATTGTAAATATCCCTCCATTGAACTTTACTTATTTACAATATAAAATTTAGATGACTATAAGACAACGGATTATAAGTCACAATAAGATTTATATTTTTGCATGTAAAAATGACGCCCATTTGGGGCGTCACAACTTTTATGTTATATTGGTATTGTTATCACTATAGCTAACAACATATTTTCTTTGTTGTCAATAATGGAATGTAAAAACAGCGACAGAGCTCATTATCCTCTGCCGCTGTTTTGCTTATGTGTATATTATCTCCCTATTTACAATCTCCATAGCACAAGCCTGTATGTTATTCATCCTCCCGCCCCATTCTAAGTCGTTTTCAGCCTTTAGCTGTTCTGTGATACCCTGAGCCAGCTTCATATCTTCTATGAGCCTTTCAAAGCGTTCCTGTGCCTGGTCTTCAATATCGGCAAGATAGCTGTTCAACTTGCCGCTTGTTAGTAGCGTGGTGTAAGTTGCCTTTCTATGTTCTTTCAGGTAACGTTTGTGCCGCTGCCCCCACAAACCGATAGGCTGTTCTTTTTCGGCTGGTAAGATAAGACAAGGAATATAATAATCTCCTTGCAGTTCATACCACAGACCATTTTTATCATCGTAAATATACTTGTCCATTGAAAAATCCTCCGTTATAATATATTCGCACATACATCACAGTTCTCCGATTGCCACACTCTGTTATATCTTGTTATGAGATTTTCTTGCCCTTGCATTTGCCCTTATGAGCAAGGAGGGAAAGAGTAAACTTGTGTGTAACCGTATAAAAAGATAAGGCGAACACATTGCGATAAATCCTTTATTTTCAAGGCTTTTGGAGGATTTTATTAAAACACTGTAACCTCTGTTGAGAGGTCATAATTTACTGATGTTCAAATTATAATTTGGAGGCTGTAATGATAAAAGAAATTGACAACAATGATATCCCTGTTTGTGTTGAAGTTATAAGAGAAAGTTTTGGTACAGTTGCAAAAGATTTTGGTTTTACAGAAGAAAATGCAGCGAGTTTTACTGCTTTTGCAACAACTGTAGAAAGATTGAATTGGCATTTGAACAGTGAACACCGACCTATGTATGCATATTACGAAAATGATACAATAATAGGATATTATTCGTTATTATTGCAGGATAATCAAGAATGTGAACTAAACAATCTGTGTGTTCTTCCTGCTTATAGACATAAAAAGATAGGTCGATTATTATTGGAAGATGCATTTAATAAGGCAAAGAAAATGAATTGCAAGAAGATGAATATTGGAATTGTAGAAGAAAATATAACTCTTAGAAAGTGGTATGAACTTTATGGATTTATACATACAAGTACACAAAAATTTGACTTTTTTCCGTTTACTTGTGGATATATGGTTAAGGAATTATAGGAATACAAATTCCAACTTGAGTAAAGGTTTGGGATATTCCCAACAAGCAAAATTTTCTCTTTCTGTCGCAGCTGAAAACGGGTGATTTTTACGGAACTTTTAGCAAAGGAATGGAAGGGAAAGGAAACGCTAAACGAATAGAATTTCTCTTTGAAATGTTGCGCAGTTAAAGGGCATTTTTGAGGAAGATATATAAGCACCTTGCTCCATTGGTTTTGTCTCTGTAAAGCCTTTGTTTTCAGGGCTATTGCCCCTCTAATGCGTAACATAGATGACAGAAAATATCATCTTCCACCTTTAATTTTCGCTTTTGTATTTGACGCTTTTTTGCCGCTCTTGCTTACAAAACCAACTTATACGGAGATATGACAGGATAAATAGAAATACGGGAAAACCATTGAAAATACAGTCTTTTCGCCCGTTTTTATAAACACTTATAAAATCTTTTAAGACGATGTTCGTCTATAAAATTAATAAATAGATATAGATCTGTAGCTTTTTCGTTGCTCTCCTATTTTAGGCGGGGCCGCCAGATTCAAATATCGCGTCTGCAAAGGGTGCTTAGATTGAAATTTTCTTAGAAATATATTAAAAAGGAGCGCTAAAAAAAACAGTGAAAGAAAACCGCGGTTCATCAAAAAGGTGAGCCGTGGAATCTTTTTCAGAAAGTACAGATGGTAATTTTCATTGATATGGTGTACAATATGTACTTGATGTTTTCATAAACAAATTAATTATATCATAAAAAGAGGCTGCATTCTCAGTATTTCTTGCGTTTGCCGCCCTTTTTTCTTTTCGACTTTGTTACAGCCCCTCCTTTATATTAAAATATAATATTAATGGATTCTTATCGCAAGGCTGTTTCGCTGCCGGAGGTCAGAAAAATACAAAGAGCATGGAAATGATCAGCGGCGCCAATATCGTCTGCAGAATTTTGCCTGCAAAATAATATCTGATATCGACTTTTCCGGCGAGCAGAATGCCGCATACCTGCATATGTACGGAGCAGCCGGACCAGGCGCTGCAGGCGGAAATCAGCATGAATTTCCATAAAAGATTGTTTGGGTGGAATTCTGCGGCCAGGATATTGAGGCCGCCGGTAATTTCCAAGAAAGAATAGGCTGTTCCATACGTGAAATTTGAAATACCGGGAATCAATTTCAGCAGCGACGTTACGGAGGAGAAAAAGATAATAACGGCGCCTACGTATAATACGGTATTCATCGAAGATAATATGGAAGCGGGAATATCGATTTTATTTGCCTGTGCCGAAAGCTTCCCGGAAGCATCAAAGAAGCTGTCGCTGCGCCGGAATCTGCAGATAAAAACGCCGCTCAGGGCAGAGGCAATCGTTACGGAAAGCCATAGCAGAAGACCGGTTCGAATACTGCCGAAATAGGCGCCGCCGACAATGGAGGCCATAAAAATCGGGCCGACATTATTCGTAAAAGACGACAGGCGGGCCGCCTGCTCCGCCGTGATATCACCGCGTTCTTTTAGGTCGCATGTGATTTTGGCCCCGATCGGGAAGCCGCAGAGACAGCCAAGAATGACGGCGGCGATGCAGCAGGCAGGCAATTTTAAAATGCGGTTCGCAGCCGGTTTCAGCGGCGCGCATACGCGTGTCAGGAAACCGCTGGATACGATAATCGAGGATAATACATAAAAAGGAAACATCGCGGGGAGCACCGTATTCAGAAACATCATCACGGCATTTCTCGTTTCCGGTACGCAGCTGCCGCTGAATATCACGAATAAGATGATAAGAGCAAACGAAAAAAAGCCGATCACAAAAGAAAGAAGCATGAGCGCACCGCCTAAATAAAATGGGTCATACTATATTTATGCCGGATATGGACAATTATCACGGCAGCGTGTAAAATAATAAAGATCTGCAATTTGCGTTTGAAAAGGAGAAAGGGTGGAATAATGCCGATAAAAATACCGAACGACTTGCCGGCGGCGGAAACGCTGCAAAAAGAACATGTTTTTGTTATGCATGAAAATATGGCCTTCCATCAGGATATCCGACCGCTTAAAATTGCCATTATGAATTTAATGCCCACTAAGATCGTAACGGAAACGCAGCTGCTGCGCCTGCTCAGCAATACGCCGCTGCAGGTAGAACCGACGTTTCTGCATCCGGCGACGCATCATTCAAAAAATACTTCGCTCAGTCATTTAAACGCGTTTTATGTGACGCCGGATGAAATTCGGAGCGAAAAATTCGACGGTTTAATCATTACGGGAGCGCCCGTAGAACAATTCGCATTCGAAAAAGTAGAATATTGGGAAGAATTGTGCCGTCTGATGGAATGGTCGCGCACGAATGTAACGACGACTTTCCATATTTGCTGGGGCGCGCAGGCAGGCTTGTCCTATCATTATGGGATTGAAAAATATTCGATGGAGAAAAAGCTTTTTGGCGTTTATGAGCACAGGTCGCAAAACCGGGCGGCACGTCTTTTACGCGGTTTTGACGATTGCTTTTATGTCCCGCATTCCCGCTATACGGGAATCCGCATACAGGATGTGGAGAAGAACCGTGAGCTGGACATCCTGGCGACTTCCGAACAAGCCGGATTGTGTATCTGCGCATCGCATGACAGGCGCCAGATTTTTATGCTCGGCCATTTGGAATATGACCGCGACACTTTGAAAATAGAATATGAAAGAGATCTGGCAAAAGGCCTACGGACCGCCCTTCCGGAGCATTATTTTCCGGAGGATGATCCAAAGAAAACTCCGTATTTCAAATGGAAAAGCCACGCATATTTACTGTATGCCAATTGGCTGAATTATTACGTTTATCAGGCGACGCCGTATGACATGCGCGACATCAATAAGGAGTTCAAGCCGCCTGCAGATCCAGAAATATAGAGAATTAAGTTTGTATTTTCCTGTTTTTCATTGTATAATAAACAGGAAATTTGAACCGGACAAAACGAATTGTTGGAGCTTGGTGTCTGATGCATCGGAATATCGGAAAGACGTATATCATAAAAGAAAAAAAATGGAATGTGATTTTTACTCTGATTACGATTGTCATCGTCATGATCGTAATCGCCATCCTGGAACTTTTACCGGGCCGCGTGCCGGAGCTTGGGTATTCCGATATGAATGGAGTAGGAAGATCTTTTCTATATCCGTTTGTGTTTCTGGACGGCCAGAATAATCTCTACCTCATGCAGGAGGGTAACGCGGTCGTCAACATCGACGACAATGTAACGAATCCGGTCCATGATTCTGCAAACGGTAAGATTTA
Organism: Clostridia bacterium; assembly: GCA_046952735.1. Lineage (GTDB taxonomy): Bacteria > Bacillota > Clostridia > UBA1212 > UBA1255 > Egerieisoma. The sequence goes on from JBKUJR010000017.1 coordinate 8,982, forward strand.
TTATATAAAAAATAATATCCTGTATGAATATTCGCTGAAATCCAATAGCAGAATCATACTGAACGAGAATACCGCAGAATACAGTCTGATGGGAAACCGCAGAGCGATCGTCTGTACGAGCTCCCAAAATAAGATCCAATTATATATGTTTAAAGGAGATCAGACAAAGCTTTTAACGGAAACGGATCAGGAAACCGCCGCAGCATATGCAGTCAGCGCCGAAGGCGTTTTGTTTTCCGATGGAAACAAGCTCCTTTACAGTGATTATATCGGCAGAACGCGCGTCATTACGGAAAACCTGAACACTGCAAAGAAATTTTATATCTCGGAGGACGGGAGCCGAATCTGTTATTACGAGAATGATATGCTTTATATCGCCGATACGAAAGGCGCCGTCATTGAAAAAATCGTGAACGGGCAACCCGTTTTGTTTCAGAACGAGCCGTTGCTGGTACTGCCGTCGACGAATGAGCGCGACAGCAACGGCGGGATTCCATTCAAATATTTCCTGAGCGATATCAGTTTGGTATATCATCCGGAAAACAACAATGCTGCGGAATATACGGCAGGATCGCTGCAATATTTTGATGGGAGCGAGCTCAAAAAGATCGCCGCGAACGTCTATAAAGTGATCTATTACTCCACGGAAGACGATTTTCTGCTGTATTCCGTTTTAAACGGCAACCGGATGGAGCTTTATATGACCGCAAAAGGTAAAGCTCCCGTAAAACAAATCAGCTGCGGGATCAATGACAAATTTATTTTTGATGACAGAACGAATTACCTGTATTATCAGGAAGAGGACGGAACGTTGTATCGCTACGACATTTATGACGTCAAGCTGAAAGTTGCGAAAATCGCGGAGAACACGAGCAATATTTATGATTATTATAATAAATCGTTCGTCGCCTACGACGATGCGCTTCGTGACGAGACATATCTGGTATTAAAGGACAAAATCGAAAGAATCGATTCGAATTTTGAAAAAAGACTTTATGGAAGAAGCAACGACATTTATTTATTGTGCCGGCAGAATCCGGACGGATTTATGACGCTGGATTATGTGGTGGAAGACAAGCTGACAAGAATCGCCAATAATGCGGGCACAAACTTTTTTTTCGACAGAGATATGGAATACGTCGTCTATAATGAAAAAGGAAATCTCTATATCTGGCACAACGGAGAAATTTCATGCGCAGGAGAATATCAGGATATAAAAGCGGTGGATATCATAAAATGAAGGGAAAAAGTGCGGTATGGATCAGAATATGCGTATTGACGGCAATTTTGACGTTACTCGCTGCGTGTGCATCCGGATGCAGAGACCATTTTTTTGCGGCGCCGCCGACGCTTTCCGTACCTACGCCCAATGCGACGCTCCCTGCGACGGGCAGTCCTGTACAGACGCCAACCGCAACGCCTGACACGGCACAGGAAATTCATTTTACGGATATCAATCTGGAAAATTTGGTACGTGACAAACTGGAAAAGAGCATCGGCCCCATCCGGCGGGCAGATGTGGAAAAGATTACGACGCTGGAGGCGCGCGTTCAGGGAATTCAAAGGATCGACTCTCTGGAATATTTTACCAACCTGGAAGAACTTGATTTATTCGGCAACAGAATCACGGATTTTTCGGTCCTGGCTAAGCTGCCGTCTTTAAAAAAACTGAATATTGCGAAAAATTATAATGTCTTGACCTTAGGGGCGGCAAGCGGAACGGGGCTCGATCTGACGCCTTTGAAAAATTTAGTATTGTTGGAAGAATTGAATGCATCGGATAATATGCTGACGGATCTCACGGCGATCGGCTCCCTGTCTGCATTAAAGACGCTGACGCTTAGCAATAACCGGATTACGGATATCACGCCGCTTTCCGCGTGCAAAGCGCTTACATACATAGATTTATCCCATAATTATGGGATAAATTCGGATAATACGGAAAGAGGCATCACTGATCTCACTCCTTTATTCGGGAATTTGAAACTCCGAACGCTGATCGCAAGCGATAACCTGATTGCCAAGGTGGACGGGATCGAAACTTTGACGGAGCTGTCTTATCTGGATCTTACGTATAACTACCTCGATTCGGTGGAATCGCTGGCAAAGCTCGGACGTTTGGAAACCGTTTTGCTTCACAGCAACGCGCTGACCGTATTGGATCCGCTCAAAGATAACGCGACGATTCAAACGTTGGATGTATCGCTGAATATGATCTCGAATTTTGATGTCATCCGTACGATGACGGCGCTCCGGACACTTGGCTGGGAGCAGAATACGATTCAGGATCACACGCCGATCGACGAATTCCTGGCACAGATACAGGCGGAAACAGACGGCTAAAAATAACAAGGAAATAAGGTTTTCAGGTATGAATGAAGAAAATATCAACAGGAAACAAATACAATGGTTTCCGGGACACATGGCGCGCGCGCGCCGGGTCCTGGAAGAAAATTTAAAGCTGGTAGATGTAGTCGTGGAGATCGTCGATGCCAGAATTCCGTTTTCCAGCAGAAATCCGGAAATCGATAAGCTCCTCGGACAAAAGCCGCGCGTAATCATTGGAAACAAAAAGGATCTTTCCGATCCCAAAATGAATGGTTTCTGGAAAAACTATTACGCGGGGAAAGGCATTCAGGTCTATTATACGGATTGTAAAAGCGGCAGCGGCGTTAAGGACGTAATTGCCGCCGTACGGGGAGCGATGGCCGAAAAATTTCGCCGTTTCGAAGAAAACGGCCGCCGGCCGCCGATTATACGTGCGATGGCGGTTGGAATTCCGAATGTGGGCAAATCCTCCTTCATCAACCGGATCATAGGACGAAACGCGGCGGTGACGGGGGACAAGCCGGGCGTTACGCGGAATAAGCAATGGCTCAGGATCCATCCGGAAATTTATCTGCTCGATACGCCGGGCCTCCTGTGGCCGAAGTTCGAAGACCAGCGGTGCGCATACCGTCTGGCGGCGACGGGAGCGATCAAAAACGACGTCCTGGACGTGCAGGATATTGCGATTTTTCTGATGCAATACCTGGATACGAATTATGCGGGTTTGCTGGAAAAAATTTACGGGATCCGTCCCGAAGAAATCAGCGGGCCTGCCGACTATCTGAATGCGTGCGGCAGACGCAGAGGCTGTCTTTTAAAGGGAGGGGAAGTCGATTCGTACCGTGCCGCGAGAATCGTACTCGATGATTTCAGGCGCGGAAAAATCGGCCGTATTACTTTGGACGGCCGGGAAATGCTGGACATGGCGGAGCAGCAAAATGACTGAGGAACGTTTTTATGAATTGTGCCGCTATGAAAGGCAGCTGGCAGCGGAAGGGGTACGTCTTATCGCCGGGATCGATGAGGCGGGGCGCGGTCCGCTGGCAGGCCCCGTAGCGGCGGCATGTGTGATTTTACCTGCGGAAGGACCGTTCCTGAAAGGCGCGGACGATTCGAAAAAGCTCAGTGAAAAACGGCGCGAAGCGTTATACGATGAAATCAGGGCGCGCTGCATTTCCTATGGCGTCAGTATGGTCGGAAGCGCAAGAATCGATGAAATCAATATTTTACAGGCCACATATGAGGCGATGCGGGAAGCTCTCCGGACTGCGATTTCAGCGGCAGGCACAAGCGTTCCCGAACGGCTTCTTGTGGACCATGTCCGCATTCCCGCCGTAGAAATCGCGCAGCTGCCGATTACGCATGGGGATGCTATGAGCGTATCGATCGCATGCGCATCGATTTTGGCAAAAGTGGAACGGGACAGGCTGATGCGGCAATATGACGAACAATATCCGCAATATGGCTTTGCGAAACATAAAGGGTATGGTACCAGGCAGCATTATGAAGCGATTGCCAAGTACGGCCTGTGCGATCTGCACAGGCGCACTTTTTTGAAAGGCAGGAATTTGGTATGAAAGTAAAACAGGCAAAATTTGTGATATCGGCCGTGTCTCCAAAGCAATATCCGGAAGGGAATCTGCTGGAGATTGCGTTTGCCGGGCGTTCCAATGTCGGCAAATCGTCTTTGATCAATGCGCTGGTAGGCAGGAAAAATTTGGCGTACAGCGGTTCGCGCCAGGGGATGACGCGCCAGATCAATTATTACAATCTGGATGACGAGCTGTATTTTGTAGATCTTCCGGGGTACGGCTATGCCGCCGTATCAAAAAACGAGAAAAATTTATGGGCAAAGGTGATCGAGGATTATCTGAATGTACGCCCCCAGCTTTATCTGGTGGTGCTGCTTCTGGATCTGCGTCATCAGCCGTCGAAAGATGATGAAAAGATGTACCGGTGGATTCTGGCTTCCGGGATCGATTATCTGATCGTCGCAACAAAATCCGACAAAATCGGCAGGCAGCAGATAAAAAATAATGTTTCCTTAATAAGAAATACTTTACAAGTGCCGCCGGAAAAGGATATTATATGCGTATCGGCCGAAAAAAAGACAGGCATTGAAGCGCTGTGGGCCGCTATCGACGAATATATTGTAGAAGAGGATGAGGATACGAAATGAAAGAGGCGTTTATTACAAAAGAGCAGGCCGAAGAAATCAGCAAGAGCTATCCGACGCCGTTTTATATCTATCAGGAAGCGGGAATCCGCGGCGCGGTACGCGGTTTGAAAAAAGCTTTTTCCTGGAATCCGGGTTTCCGGGAATATTTCGCGGTCAAAGCGTGTCCGAATCCGTTTTTGATAAAGATTTTGCAGGAGGAAGGGTGCGGGACGGACTGTTCCTCTTATACGGAGCTCCTGCTTTCGGAAAGCCTGGGCTTACGCGGCAAAGAGATCATGTTTTCCTCGAACGCAACGCCTGCGGCGGATTTCGAATATGCGCGGAGCCTTGATGCGATAATCAATCTCGATGATTTTACGCATATCGATTTCCTGGCGGAACACGGCGGAATTCCGGAAGAAATTTGCCTGCGCTATAATCCGGGGGGAACATTTGCGGTGGGCAACCGTTTTATGGGGAATCCCGGCGATGCGAAATACGGCATGACGCCGGATCAGATGGTGGAAGCAATCCGCAAATTGATGAAAATGGGGGTCAAACGCTTCGGAATCCACGCATTTTTAGCAAGTAATATGATCGATAAAGATTATTATCCTGCGCTGGCGGCGGTATTGTTCCGAGAGGCCGTCCGTCTCCAAAGAGAAACCGGGGCGGCGATCAGTTTCGTGAATCTGTCCGGCGGAATCGGCATCCCCTACCGGCCGGAAGAGGAACCGGCGGATATTGCGTATATCGGCGCGGAGGTTGAGAAAGCGTATCAGGAGATCATTGCGCCTTCTCCGATCCGCGCGTTGGATATCAAGACGGAACTGGGTAGATATATCACCGGACCATACGGCATGCTGGTTACGCGGGTGCTCCATGAGAAAAATACGTATAAGCATTATCTTGGAACGGACGCATGCGCCGCAAATCTGATGCGGCCGGCAATGTACGGTGCGTACCACCATATCGTCGTGCTTGGAAAGGAAGGAAAACCGGCGGACTATGTCTATGACGTAACCGGCGGACTCTGTGAAAATAATGATAAATTTGCGATCGACAGGAATCTTCCTGAGACGGCGCCCGGCGATTTGCTTGCGATCCTCGATGCGGGCGCTCACGGCTTTGCAATGGGATATAATTATAACGGCAAACTGCGGAGCGCGGAGCTGCTGCTCAAAGAAGACGGATCCGTACAGAGGATCCGAAGAGCGGAAACGCCGAAAGATTACTTTGCCACATTTGATTTTTCGGATATCATAAAAATGAAGCAATAAAAAGAAAAGGAGTTATGACTTATGGCAAATTCAGCAAAAATCCAGGAAATTGCTTCCCGCGTGAAAGAGCTGCGGGAAGTATCGGATCTCAGCGCGGAACAAATCGCGGCGCATCTCGGCGTATCCGTGAAAACGTATCTATCCTATGAAAATGCGGAGGCTGATTTTCCCGTAAGCGTATTGTATGAAATCGCCGCATATCTCCATGTCGATCTGACGGAACTTTTGACCGGCGTCTCGCCGCGCCTGGCAAATTGTTCTCTCGTCCGCAAAGGAGAGGGAATCGCGGTGGACCGGTATGTAGGATACGACTTTGAAAGCATCGCATATAAATTTATCGGCCGCAAAATAGAACCCATGATTGTAACGGTGGCGGCAAAAACCGAAACGGAGCCGCCTGCGCTCGTGAGCCATACGGGACAGGAATTTAATTACGTACTGGAAGGCCGCGTGAAAGTCATTTTCGGGAAACGGGAATTTCTTTTAAACGAAGGCGATTGTTTTTATTTTGATCCGGTTACGCCGCATGCCCAGGCAGCGGTAGGCGGCAAGGATGCAAAATTCCTGACAGTGATTTTATTATAATTTCGGAGGTTCAAATCAAATGGATGATATGCTCAAAAAATATTTGCCGCGGATCAAATTTGATTCGTATGAAGATTTCAAAACCAATTATCGGGTGATTGTTCCGGACGATTTTAATTTCGGATTCGATATCGTGGACGGATGGGCGGAAATAGAGCCGGAAAAAACGGCGCTCGTCTGGTGCAACGACAGCGGGGAGGAACATATTTTCACATTCGGGGATATCCGGAAAATCAGCAATCGGATGTGCAATTATTTTAAGTCGATCGGAATCCGCAAGGGCGACAGGATCCTTCTGATTCTGAAAAGGCGCTATGAGTATTGGATCACCGTTACGGCCCTACATAAAATCGGAGCAGTCGTGATTCCCGCAACGTTCCAGCTGACGGAGAAGGATTTGATCTACCGGATCAATGCGGCGTCGGTCAAGATGATTCTCTGCGCCCAGGACGACAACATCATTTCCCATGTAGAGAATTCCGAGCAGCAATGTCCGACGCTGCAATATAAAGCGCTGATTCAGGAGCCCGGCGCCCGGCGAGATGGCTGGATCAATTATACGGATGCGTATTCCGGTAAAAGCGATGTGTTCGCACGCCCAGACGGGGACGACGCCGTGTCGGCCGACGACCTCATGCTGATCTATTTTACCAGCGGGACCACCGGGATGCCGAAAATGGTACAGCATGTACAATCCTATCCTCTGGGGCATATTATTACTGCAAAATACTGGCAGCAGGTGGAAGACAACGGGCTGCATCTGACGGTTGCAGATTCCGGATGGGCAAAATTTTCCTGGGGGAAAATCTATGGGCAGTGGATTTCCGGTTCTGCTGTCCTTGGATACGATATGGACAAGTTTGTGCCCCATAATTTGCTCAGTGTCATGGAAAAATATAAAATTACGACGTTCTGCGCGCCGGCGACGATGTATCGTTTTATGATCAAGGAGGACGTTACCAAGTACGATTTGTCTTCGATCCATCATTGCTGTATGGCAGGGGAGCCTCTGAATCCCGTGGTATTTGAACAATGGGAGAAGCTGACGGGGCATAAGCTCTACGAAGGCTTCGGACAGACGGAAGGCCCTGTCCTGCTGGCAAATTATGAATGGATCACGCCGAAGCCGGGTTCTACGGGAAAGCCTTCTCCGCTTTTTGACATTCATATCGTAAACGAAGAAGGCCGTGATTGCGAGATCGGAGAGGAAGGCGAGATCGTCATCCGCGGCGCAAAGGAGAACAGGCCGGTAGGGCTGACGATCGGATATCTCAATGACGACGCAGCGAATGCAAAATTGTATGCCGGCGGCGATTTTCACACGGGGGACAATGCATGGTATGATGAAGACGGATATATCTGGTTTATCGGGCGCGTAGACGACGTTATAAAATGCTCCGGTTACCGGATCGGACCTTTCGAGGTGGAAAGCGCGCTGATGACGCACCCCTCCGTTTTAGAGTGCGCGATTACTGCGGCTCCGGACCCGATCCGCGGACAGGTCGTTAAGGCGACGATCGTGCTGACGCGCGGCTACGAACCGACGGAAGAACTGAAGAAAGAATTGCAAAATCATGTAAAGCGGGTCACAGCGCCGTATAAATATCCGCGTATCGTGGAATTCGTCAGGGAGCTGCCCAAGACGACCAGCGGAAAAATCCGGCGGGCGTCGCTGCGGGAACAGGATCTCGGCAAATAAAAGAGGTGCGGATATGGATCGTGTCAGGATTGGCATCGTAGGGCTTGGCAATATGGGGACGTTGACTGCGAATTTTATTTACGCGGGAGAAGTTGACCGCTGCGAAATCGGGGCAGTCTGCGATATCCGAACGGAGCGAATCGATTACGCAAAAACGCATTTTACCCGTTTGCCGGAAAATTGTTTTTATGAAGACTACCGGGAGATGATCGAAAAAGCGCCGATTGACGCAGTTTATATAGCGACGCCCCATTATTTGCATCCCGCGGTTGCGACGGAAGCGTTTGCGCATGGGCTGCACGTACTCACGGAAAAGCCGGAAGCCGTCTATACGGAAGCCGCCAGAAAGATGAATGAAGCGTTTTACGCGGCATCCGCTCTGCATCCGGAGCTTCGGTATGCCATTATGTACAACCAGCGCACGAATCCGTATTACAGACGGATCCGGGACATTGCCGTTTCCGGAGAACTGGGCGCTCTCCGCAGAGTCGTCTGGAATGTAACAAACTGGTACCGGACGCAGGCTTATTTCGATTCTTCGGACTGGCGCGCGACGTGGGAAGGGGAAGGCGCGGGCGTTCTGATCAATCAGAGCGTACATAATCTGGATTTGTGGCAATGGATGCTCGGTATGCCCTGCAGAATCCGGGCGTTTGCGTATGAAGGTAAATATCATGAGATCCAGGTGGAAGATGACGTTACGATATACGCAGAATATTCCAATGGAGCAACGGGTGTTTTTATGACCGCAACGGGAGAATATCCGGGAGAAAACCGCCTCGAAATACAGTTCGATGCAGGCAGACTCGTTTATGACGGCAGCGCGCTCCGTCTCTGGCGCCTGTCGGAAAGTGCGCGCGGCTTTTCGGATCATACGCAGGAGCCGTTTGGGGCGCCTGCAACGGCCTATGAAGAAGCGGCCGTTCCCGGTGCGGAAACGGCGCATCGCGGAATCCTGCGCAACTTCGTGGATGCGATTTTACAGGGGACGTCTTTGATCGCGCCGGGCACGGAAGGAATCTACGCGCTCTCTCTTTGTAACGGCGCGCTCCTTTCTTCCTGGAAAGAGGACTGGATTTCCTTTGCGGCGGGATCGGACTGCGAAGATCCGCTGCTTTTGTATGAAACAGAATATAAAATGTTTTTAGAGCGTAAAATTGCCGATGCGGCGATACGGGGAGAACGCAGCGGCAGAAAGCAGGCGAAATTTCTGGATCTGGCCGCGAACGCCTCGGGAGGCAGTCTCGGCTTGCATTGAATTACGCGGGAACGGAGGCGGAATCGGTAAATGGCGGTATTGGTAATAGAGATGAGCACGTCTTCCGTAAAAGTGATGGCGGCAGACGGACAATGCAATGTATTGTGCGAATTCTCCGAGCGCATTCGCTCTGTTGAGAACGGCGTACAGCGGCCGGATGCAATCTGTGCGGCGGCGCTGCGTCTGGGACGGAAAACGGCGGCGCATTGCATACAAAAACATCCGGATACGGAAATCACGGCGGTTGGAATCGTTTCGACATGGCATAATTCCCTTATCACGGATGAAGCGGGAAATGCAAAAACGCCGTCCTACACCTGGACGTTCCGGGATCCCGGCCGGATTGCCGCCGCTTATAAAAAAGAAAATCCCGGCCGGGCGCTGACCTATTATCAAAAAACCGGCTGTATCGTAAACGGAACGTATGTGTCGTTCCGCATGAAATATTTTACAGAGAACGGCTTTACCTTCGCGAAGGGCGACAGGCTGCTTGACCAGGGAACGTATTTATTTTATCGGCTCACCGGTTTTTTTTATGAGAGTTATTCCATGGCATCGGGTACGGGGCTGCTTCGTCTTTCTGATCTGGAATGGGACGAAACGATTGCTGCGGAAATGGGCGTGCCGCGTGCGGCGCTGCCGGAGCTCTGCGACTATGGCTGCTGCCGCCCGCTTTGCGCCTCTGCTGCGGAACGACTTGGCGTAAAACAGGGGATTTCCGTCGTAACGGCACATCCGGACGGCGCGATGAATCAGGTGGGCGACGATGCGCTGGCGGAGGGGATCCTCACGCTTTCCGCCGGCACGAGCGCGGCGCTTCGTATGGCGTCCGCAAAGGCCGCCGTGCCGCAGGAGCCTTCGCTTTGGTGCTATTATGCGCCGGGAACGTATCTTACGGGCGCCGCGACAGGAGGATGTGCGAATTGTATCGACTGGTTTGCCAAAAATATATGCGGCGGTTTATACGACTATCGCACGCTGGATCGGATGGCGCAGGAAGCGCGGCACAGTACGGAGGAGGTCTGTGATCCTCCCGTATTTCTGCCGTTTTTATTTGGGGAGCGCGCGCCGGGATGGAGCGAAACGAGACAGGGCGGATTTCTGCATCTGACCGGCCGCCACAGCGCCGGGGCATTGTACCGCGCCGTGCTGGAAGGCATCTGCTTCAATATCCGGCAATGCTATGAAATGCTCTGCAAGCTCAACCGCGTCCCGGAACGGATCCATGTTTCCGGGGGAATCGTCCATTCGCAGGTATGGTCCGAAATCTTAGCGAACGTCTTACAGCGGGAACTTTTCCTTTCGCCGGTACAAAACGCCTCTTCCCTCGGCGGGGCGAAGCTTGCGCTGTTTGCCGCAGGTGAAATTCCGGACATTCGCCGGCCTGTCACCGAATCGAGAAACATTTTACTCCCGGATCCGGCTTCCTCGGCAGCTTATGATCGTTCCTATCAGAATTATTGCGCCTGTTATGCGCAAACGGAGCCCGTCTTATAATTTGAGACTTTTTTCCAGTTTTGAATGGGGCATCATGATCTGATGCCCGCATTTTACGCATTTTAATCTGAAATCGGCGCCGATACGAAGAATTTCCCATTGGTTGCCGCCGCAGGGATGGCTTTTTTTTGTAGTGACGATCTGTCCGATTTGAAAGTCCGTCATGATTTTACCTCTGCCAGCATCCGGTTGATTTTTTCTCTCAATTGAATGAAATACGCATTATCGTTTATGAATTTATCAAAGCGGAGCTCTTCCAGCCCGAGTGCGATGACAGTCGTTTCCCGCGGATTCGCACAGGATTTCTGCAATTTAGCAGCCAGCGCTTCCAGCGCCCTTAGATCCTGCAGTGCTTCCCGGAATACTTCCAGACGCAGAGAAGGGATCGCATTTCCATCCTTTCCGGGATATACCACATATGGATCTCCGCCGGGAACCCACCCTCCGGCAGTAGACGTCGCATACGGATTCACCGCTTCCAGAGAAAGGTGGGAATTGTAGAAATTGAAGGCCCATTGTAAAAATCCTTCGATATTGTATTTAAACAGCAGCGCGCCGAGCACTCTGTTCCGGCCGGCAGGGTATGCTAAGAACCGGTTGGTCGTCGTAATCTGCCCGCAGCAGTAATAAGCCCAAAGATGCTTTGGTCTTTCCTCTATAAACGGATGAATATGATCGACGGCCACAACAGGACATGTAACGAGCCCGTTTCGGTAAAACGCAATATCGCTCAGCGCATCGAAGATCTGTTCCGGGGCGATGAATCGGCGCATAAACTCTGCGCAGCGTTTATAATCTTCCAGCATCTCGCCGGACGGTTCATCCGAAACGTGGAAATAGCAGCGCTCAAAAATGCCGTGCGCTTTAAGCTGCGCGATGAGCGCGGGCAGGAACTGCTCCAGAAAATTGAGATACTCGCTTCCGTGGCCGTCCGTATCCCAGCCAAAGATCCTTTTGTATTCGCCGTTTTCCACCGCCATTATTTTCGGGGCGTATTTGCATCCCCACTGTGTAAAAAGATGAGAAATTTCAAAATATTCGATTCCGGCTCTCTTACATAGCGCAATCCATCTGGAAAGTTTCTCAAAACCAAATTTGTAGCGGTCTCCTTCTTTGAAAACGTCGACGAGCTGGATCGTGCGCCGCTCTCCGCCCTGCGCCGTATCCAGAGGCGGCGTAAATACGGGCGTCAAAAGCATATTGATTCCATATTCTGAGGCCGTTTTCGCAAAATTTTCCGTAATCCGCCAATATTCTTCACTATCGAATTCTATCCCGTAATAATTACAGAGACAATCCGTATGGAACCAGTTGGTAACGCGCAGCTTCTGCGGGGGCAGAACGGCATCCAGCACTTCCAGAGTAAATGTTTTTGTATACACCGCATCATTCGTGATTTTGACCGTAAGTTCGTAGGTTCCCGGCCGGAGCTCCCCTTCCGTGCCCTGGATTTTGATATGCACCGCACGCCAGGAATTTTTATAAATCCACTGGATCGGCGGCAATTCCCGTAAAATATCCGGAAAGAGCCCCGGCTGCGGATGGTCGCACTGGTTCAACGTAGCCTCATACATCGGAAAATCACACGGCACGTAGTCGATTGCTTTTACCGTAAGATACGGTTTTATTTCAGCGGGCGCATCCACCTCGATCCGTACGCTGCTTTGCCATGCGGAATCGATCCTGTAGGCCGCCTGAAAAGAAAATACTTCGTTTTTCAGCATACATCCCGTATCCTGCCGGTCTTTGAGGTCGAGCGCCTGATCGGGATACACTTTTGCCAGAGAGTTCAAAGTTTCTATCTGTACCATAAACGAATCCTCCATACATTTAATCATCAGTGGATTGATTATAAAACATCCTCTTACGCATTGCAAATACTTTGCGGAAAATTTTCCCTGCTACCGCGCGCGCCGGAAAAACAAAGGTATAAAAAAATTAATGAAATTGAAAATAGATTATGGTACAATAAACCGATACTACAATAGGAAAGGACAGGAGAAAAATGGCGAAAGGATTCAGAGGCGGATTCGGCTCGAAAAGCGGCGGCGGGAACAATATGCAGAAGCTCATGCAGCAGGCGCAGGCGATGCAAAAGGAAATGGAGCAGGAACAGGCGGCGATTGCAGAGAAAACATTTGAGGCGACTGCAGGGGGCGGCGTAGTGAAAGTCGTAATGACAGGGGAGAAAAAGCTGCAGGACTTAGAGATCAAACCGGAAGCCGTCGATCCCGACGATGTGGAAATGCTTCAGGATCTGATCACAGCTGCATTGAATGAATGTATCGATACCATAGACAACGAGACACAGGAAGTCATGGGGAAATATACGATGGGAATCTGATATGAGCGTATATGGGGCATCGGTGACAAAACTGATCGAGCAGTTTGAAAAGCTGCCCGGAATCGGTCATAAATCGGCACAGCGGATGGCGTTTTACCTGCTCGGCAAAACGGAACAGGAAACGGAGGAATTCGCTGAAGCGATCAGGACGGCGCGCAAAGAGCTGCGGTATTGTAAAATCTGCCAGAATATGGCGGATAAAGACATCTGCGACATCTGCGGCAATCCGGCGCGCGACAACGGCAGGATCTGCGTAGTGGAAGATCCGCGGGACGTAATGGCAATGGAGCGCTCCAAAGTTTTTACCGGGAGATATCATGTGCTCCACGGCGTCATGTCGCCGATCAACGGCATCGGGCCGGATGAAATCAGAATCAAGGAGCTTTTAGCGCGCATGGACGAGACGGTGCAGGAAGTGATTCTGGCGACGAATCCAAATGTGGAAGGCGAAGCGACCGCGATGTACCTTGCAAGGCTGCTCAAACCGCTCGGCGTGACTGTGACGCGGATCGCCCATGGCGTTCCCGTCGGGGGCGATCTCGAGTACGTAGACGAAGTTACCATCGCCAGAGCTTTTGAAAACAGGAAAGAAATCTCATGATGATCGAAAAATTGCAGGCTGCGGAAAACCGATATGAAGAACTGACACAGAAACTGACGGATCCGGCGATCCTGGGAAATCCTGCGCTGTATCGGCATACGGCATCGGAACATGCGGAACTCGAAGAATTGGTATGCGCCTATCGCGCGTACAAAGAGGCGATACGCCAGAAAGAAGAAGCGCGCGGCATGCTGGAGACGCCGCTCGAAGAAGAATTCCGGGAGCTTGTGAAAACGGAATATCAGGAGCAGTCCGAGCAGGCCGCGGCGCTTGCGGAAAGGCTGCGGATTCTGTTGATTCCCAAAGATCCGAACGATCAGAAAAACGTAATCGTAGAAATCAGGGGAGGCGCCGGCGGAGAAGAAGCGGCGCTTTTCGCTGCGGTATTATTCCGGATGTACGTTCGTTATGCCGAACGCGCGGGATGGCGCGTGGAGATCGTAGAGATCAACGATACGGAAATCGGAGGAATCAAGGAGTGTACCTTTACAGTAATCGGAACAGGTGCGTACAGCAGACTCAAGTTTGAAAGCGGCGTCCACCGGGTACAGCGCGTACCGGTCACCGAAGCAGGCGGCAGAATCCATACCTCGACGGCCACCGTCGCCGTTTTACCGGAAATAGACGAGGTCGATGTCGATCTGAACCTGAACGACGTAGAGATCGATACTTACCGTTCGAGCGGCGCCGGCGGACAGCATATCAATAAAACGGAATCCGCGATCCGGCTAACGCACCGCCCTACCGGTCTCGTGGTAACGTGCCAGGATGAAAAATCGCAGCTCAAAAACAAAGAACGGGCATTTAAGGTGCTGCGTTCGAAATTATATGATATGCAGAAGGCGCAGCGCGACAGCTCCGTCGCGGAAACCCGCAGGAGCCAGGTCGGAAGCGGAGACCGGAGCGAACGCATCCGGACCTACAATTATCCGCAGAACCGGGTAACGGATCACAGAATCGATCTGACGCTTTATAAGCTTACGGCCGTTTTAGACGGCGAACTGGATGAAATCATCGACGCGCTGATTACAAATGAACGCGCGGAGAAGCTGGGACACGGAAATGGATAAGAACACAGAAATTATTAAAATAGACAGAGACAATATCGATTCCGGCGCGATCCGGCACTGCGCCGAAGTCCTTCGCCGGGGGGGACTCGTGTGCTTTCCGACGGAGACCGTATACGGACTGGGGGCAAACGCTTACAGCGCTGAGGCTGTCGGTCGGATATACCGGGCGAAAGGCCGTCCCGCCGATAATCCGCTGATCGTACATATTTCCGATTGTAAAATGTTGGACCTTGTCACCGATTGCGGCGGAATACAAAGAGAAATCCTGGACCGGCTGGCGGAAACGTTCTGGCCCGGACCGCTGACGGTGATTGCAAGCCGTGACGACGCAGTGCCGCCAAACGTATCGTGCGGCCTGGATACGGTCGGGATCCGCTTTCCGTCGCATCCGGTCGCCAGAGCGCTGATCGAAGCGGCGGGCGTGCCGGTTGCGGCGCCCAGCGCCAATCTTTCGGGAAAGCCCAGCCCGACGCGCGCTGCGCATGTGATAGAAGATATGATGGGGCGCGTAGACGTCATTATCGACGGCGGAAGCTGCGACGTCGGCGTAGAATCTACGGTATTCGATATTGCCGGAGAGAACATGAGCATTTTACGCCCCGGTGCGGTGACGCTCGCCCAGATTTCTGCGGTAGTAAACCAGGCGGAGGAACTGGATTGGATGCATCCGCAGGACGAAAGCATGATGGGCGCGCCGCGTTCTCCCGGGTTAAAATATAAGCATTATGCGCCGAACGCGGCGGTAACGGTTTTTGACGGGCCGCGGCAGGCGGTCGCAGCGCGGATCAACGCGGAAATTCGGACAAGAAAAAAAGAAGGTTTTTCCGTCGGAGTCCTTGCAACCGACGAAAGCATTTGCTATTATAAAGAAGTTGGAGTTGTCGTACAATCTTTGGGCAGCCTGGAAGACAGTCTGCAGCAGGCATCGAATTTGTTCCATTGCCTGAGAAAGTTTGACGATTTGGAAATCGATGTAGTTTTTGCGGAGGCACTTCCCAGAGGCGGCGCGGGGGATGCAGTCATGAACAGACTGTACCGGGCGGCCGGCGGCCACGTTGTAATGTGCGGCGGGGATTTGCCCGGAACACCGCAGGCTGCGTCTGAATCTTAGAGCGAGGTGTTATTTTCATTTTGAAACGTATTCTTTTCGTCTGCACGAGTAATACTTGCAGGAGCTTTCTGGCGGAATACATTTTCAGGGATATGCTGGAAAAAGCCGATGAAGAGGGTAAGCTTAACAGGAAAGATTTTAAGGTGTCGTCAGCAGGCCTGTTTGCGTTAGATGACGACGAAGCGGGCGCCGCTGCGGTAAAAGTGCTCGAAAAAGTTTACGGGATCGAGGATTCCGATAAACATCGGGCGCGCCATCTGGATGACGATATGATCGAGGAAAGCGATATGGTCATTGCCATGACGGATGCGCACCAGCAGGCGCTGGAAACGGCGTATCCGGATGCGGAGAACAAGACGTTTACGCTGAATGAGCTTGCATACGGGGACGACGGACTCGACGGAAGCCTGGACATAGAAGATCCTTATCGCGGAGACGACGAGGATTATGAGGAATGCGCCTGCGAAATCCGGAAAGCGCTGGAATTGGCGTTTGACAAAATAACTTCGGACGAAGAACATTAATAGAACATAGATTACATTTTACGGAAGGAAGTAGAAAATATGGGACAAGTACACGCGTTCGACCATCCGCTCATACAGCATAAAATTGCGTTGCTCCGGAATAAAAACACCAATACGAAAGATTTCAGAGAGCTGGTGTCGGAAATCGCAATGCTCATGTGTTATGAAGTGACGAGAAATCTGGAGCTGGAGGACGTCGATGTGGAAACGCCGGTAGGGATCGCTCATGCGAAAATGCTGGCAGGCAAGAATTTGTGCTTCGTTCCCGTATTGCGTGCCGGCCTCGGTATGGTGGACGGCGTCCTGAATCTGATTCCGATGGCCAAAGTGGGGCATATCGGATTATACAGGGATCCGGAGACGCTCCAGCCTGTGGAGTATTATTGTAAACTGCCCTTTGACATTGCAGAGCGCAAAGCCGTGGTGCTGGATCCGATGCTTGCTACGGGCGGCTCGGCTTCTGCGGCGATTTCCTTTATTAAACAAAGAGGCGCAAAATCGATTCAATTGATGAACCTGATCGCGGCGCCGGAGGGAATCCGGAGAATTCTTGCCGATCATCCGGACGTAGATATTTTCTGCGCGGCAGTCGATCAGGAGCTGAATTCCCATGCGTACATCGTACCCGGCCTGGGCGATGCAGGCGACCGCCTGTTTGGAACGAAATAATAGCAGAGGATTTCATTTATGTACCGAGATTTAAAGATCAAACCGCCGTTTTTTGAAATTGGTCCGAAAGCGTATCTTTATGGAGAGGAAATGCTTCGGCTTGCGAAAGAGATCGACAGAATCGCCGTAAAATACGATGTCGATATTATTGTGACGCCGCAATATACGGATATCCGTCTGCTTGCGGAGAATACGGAACGGATTCTGGTATTTGCGCAGCACATGGACTGTCTGCCGGTGGGACGCGGCCTGGGATCCGTTTTGCCCGAGGCGGTGAAAGCCGCAGGGGCGAAAGGCGTTATGCTGAATCATGCGGAAAAACCGCTGGATCGCGAAACGCTGGCGAAAACGATCGCACGCGCCGATGAAGTCGGCCTCGGGACGATTGTATGCGCGGACACATTGGAAGATATTTCGGCCGTTGCCGCAATGGGGCCGAATCTGATCGTAGCGGAACCGACTGCCCTGATCGGCACCGGACAGACGAGCGATATGGATTATGTGCGCGATACGATCCGAATCGTAAGGGAAATCAATCCGGAGATCATGGTTTTGCAGGGCGCCGGAATTTCCAACGGAGACGATGTTTATCAGGTAATTCACGCCGGGGCATACGCTACCGGCAGCACAAGCGGGATCATAAAAGCGGCGGACCGCGCTGCGATGACGGAAGAGATGATCTCATCGCTCCGCCGGGCATGGGATGAACTGCATGCTTAACGTACAGAGTATATGACGAAATTATTGGGTGTCGATGTCGGCACAACTTCATTAAAAGCAGTCCTGTTTGACGAAAACGGCGCCGCGCTTTCCGCGGCGGCGATAGATTATACGCTGCTTGCATCCGGAGATACGGTTGAATTGGAAGCGGAGACGTATTGGCGTATTTTTCAGGAAGCCTTAGCGCAGGTATGCCCGGACGGCCTGCCGGATGCGCTTGCAATCGACACGCAATGTGAAACCTTGATTTGCGCGGACGAGGACGGGACGCCGCTGATGAATGCGATCGTCTGGCTCGACAACCGGGCGAAAAAAGAAGCGGAGGAAATCGAAGCGCATTTCGGCAGAAAGAAGATTTATGAAGCGACCGGCCAGCCGGAAGTGACCGCTACGTGGCCGGCGTGCAAACTTTTATGGATCAAAAAGAATCATCCGGAAATCTGGAACAAAACGCGTAAAATATTTTTATTGGAAGATTTTCTTCTGTATAAATTGACAGGGGAATTCGTAACGGAGAAAACGCTCCAGTCGTCAAGCCTGTACTTTGATATCAATACGGGCGGCTGGTGGACGGAGATGCTCGATTTTATCGGAATCCCGGAAAACTGCTTGCCGCGCCTCGAAAACAGCGGTGCTGTGATCGGCAGCTACGGTTCCTGCCGCGTGGTTACAGGCGCCATGGATCAGATTGCCGGGGCCATCGGCGCCGGGATCACCTCGGAATCCGTAATCAGCGAAATGACCGGCACTACGATGGTGATTTTTGCAAATACAAAGGAAATACCACCGTTTCAAGAGAACAGTATCCTCCCGTGCCATTATAATTTTAACGGAAAATACTGCCTTCTTCTGTGGACACCCACAGCGGGGATGGCGCTCAAATGGTTTCGGAATCAGTTTTGTGAGAACTTCAGTTTCCGGGAATTGGATGCCCTTGCGGAAACCGTTCCGCCCGGGAGCGGCGGCATGGTGTTTTTGCCGTATCTGTGCGGTTCTACGATGCCGAAATATAATCCGGATGCCCGCGGCTGTTTTACCGGACTGACGTTAGAGCATACGCGCGCCCATTTTGTAAGAAGCATTCTGGAGTCCGTGGCCTGTATGCTGAAAGAAAACCTGGAATATCTGTCTATCGCACCGGAGGAAATCCGCGTAATGGGAGGCGGGGCGGAAAGCCCGCTCTGGTGTCAGATAAAAGCGGATATTACGGGAACGGAGCTGATCACATTGAAATATAAAGAAACGGCGTGCCTCGGCAGCGCGATTCTTGCCGGATATGGGATCGGCTTGTTTCCTTCCGTAGAAGAGGCAAGCCGGCGCTTTGCCGTTCCGGACAGGCGTTTTCAGCCTTCGGGCACGGATATGTCTGCAATATATAAAAATTTCCGCGATGCGGATCGATTGTTACTAGGAGGCTGATAGGCTATGAAAGCTGGTTTTGCTGGATTCGGCGAGGTCAATACGCCGACGGAACTGATTGTAAAAAAATGTGCTGCCGCGGCTGCGGCATTGCAAAAGGAAGGGGTTTCTCTTCTTCCTGTATATCCGATAACGGACGATTATGAGGAGAAAGCGATTCAAAACACGCTTTCCGTATTAAAATCGGAGGATTTTGATTTTCTTGTACTTTGTATCGCAGGTTGGATCCCAACACATGCCGTCATCAAGGTTGCGGAGCAATTCCGCCATAAACCGATGGTTTTATGGGGGCTCTGCGGCTGGATGGAAGACGGCAGACTGGTGACGACGGCGGATCAGGCCGGTACCACCGCGCTGCGGAAAACGATGGAGGATCTTGGCTATACCTTCCGGTATGTGTACGACGTCATCGGGCTGCCTACGCGCTCCAGGGCGGTTGCGGAGTACGGAACCGCCGCTGCCGCCGCTGCCGGTCTCCGTGCGGCGCGCATCGGTATGGCCGGTTATCGGGATATGAACTTGTATGGGACATTATGCGACGGAGCCTCCTTAAAGCGTGTCATCGGCCCTGAGATCGAGACTTTTGAGCTTCTGGAGATCGCACAGCGTTATGAACGCATTCCGGCGTCTGAGAAAGAGGCCGTGATTGAAAAAATGACGGCAGAGTGGCATTTTCTGAAACCTGCAAAACCCGAAAGCCTGGAACGGGCGGCAGGATATTATCTGGCCGTGAGCTCCCTTGCGAAAGAGCGCGGATATGCCGCCGTCTCTTTAAAGGATGTAGACGGGATGAAAAAACTGCTCGGTTTTCCGCCGGCACCGATTTTTATGCTTCTAGCAAACTGCGACGGCCTTTGTACGATTCCGGAAAACGATTGTCTCGGAACTGTTACGCAGCTGATGGTCAAAGCGCTGACGGGACAATGCGCGCCGTATCTTGAATTTTACGAATTCTTTGCGGACAGCGTGCTTGCCGGCGTTCCGGACTATATTCCGGCCGGCGCTACGGAAGGGGAAATCACGGTGATGCCTGCGGCCTTCGGCGCGTTATCCGAAGGAATCCTGAATGTTTCGAAAGTAAAAACGGGCGAGCTCACGATGTGCCGCCTCGTATCGAAAGGCGATCGGTATTTTATGCATCTCTGCCGCGGGAAAGGCGTAACGCCTGACAAATGGGAAGAAGCAGGCTGGACTCAGCCGGCGCCCCAGCTGCCGGGCTTAAAAATTCTGCTCCGAAATGTGGAACGCTTTGCGGACCATGTCGCGTGTCAGCATTACATTATTGCATACGGCGATATCACAGATCAAATGGCGCAGCTCTGTAAAATACTCGGAATCGATCTCCTGCTTGAGGAATGAATATGCCGGCCGGTTTAAGCCCTCCGGAGCGCGGTTCCTTTCTGCGTATATCCATATAGAAAAACCGGAGCTGCTGAGGTTGGCTACTGATAGAAAAAACAGTATCGCTAACAAATAGAACAGGATAGCTGCCATACAGGGTGCGACAAAGAAGGGGCAAGATGCCAACGGCTTCTTGCCCGCTTTCTTTATGTCTTTGCGGAACGATAGAACGCTGTTTTGATATATTGTCTACCACGTTTCTGCGCTCTGAAAGCCGCATAAATACAGGCGTTTCACCCCCTAAATGTCCACGTTAATAAAAATACCGCAGAATTAAATTCGGCGAAATCATACATGGCAAGCCCTTTGAGATTGTGTGCGAGGGCTGCGGAAAGCATTTCTGTCAAAGGGGTCAAAAACAAGGCTTTGCTGCCCCTCTTGCCGTACAAAGGTCTATCGGCAGGAAGCGGCGCAAAGCAGAAGCCGCGATTGCATCTGTGAAAGCTGCGGAGCAGCATACAACACAACGAAGTTTTCAATTTCTCCACCCATCCGGCGCTTTGCTGTGTTATACTGAATAATACTCTTATGAAAAGGAGGGGCAACATGACAAACTATGAAAAAGCCGTTGCCCTGTGGCAGCGGAAAAAGATAAATACCGACGCGGAGCTTGCCGAAGCGTTGAACGGACACAGCGTTGCGTTCGCCTATCACTTCGGCAGAATGGAGAACGAACAGATCACCTACCACGATACGAGGGAAGTATTTGAGCACGACGGCGTAACCTCGTATACCGGAGATCTTCGCACGCTGTTTGACATCCGCAACGCAAAAGACGCGAATGAGTTTTTGTTGTCGGCGTTCAAAGAAAAGTGCCCGCTGGACGAAGCGCTTATCAAAGAGTTTCAGTGGCGCCTGACGCAGAACACCTACGATTCCCGCCGCTGGCAGCTTGGCGAACGTCCCGGCGAGTACAAACGCCATGATTATGTAACAGGCAAAGAAGAAATCGACGCTGCGCCGGAGGATGTGCAGGAGGAAATAACCGACCTTCTGTCGGAAATGGATAGCATTCCCAATGATAAGGTGCTGACCGCCGCCGCATATTTCCATGCAAAGTTTGAGAACATCCATCCTTTTGCCGATGGCAACGGACGGACGGGACGGCTCGTTATGAACTATCTCTTGCTTCTGCACGGGCATCCACCTATCATCATTCACGAAGAGGATCGAAAGGGCTACTATGCAGCGCTGGAAGCGTGGGATCAACGGCAGGCGCTTGAACCGCTTACCGAATATTTGCGGGAACAGACGGCTAAGACTTGGGAAAAGCAGATACGGCGATCAGAGAAACGGCGACAGGAACGATAACGAAAGAAGAAAAATTTGCAGGGCGGCTTGTGAGCAATCACAGGCCGTCTTTTTTTGCGCACATTTTTACAGGCGCTTATACGGCAGAAAGAAAACGAGAAATGATGACCGAACAGGACAAGAAGCCGTTACAGGCACGTAGCCGAGTTAAGAAGCGGAAGGCACGGACACGGCGGCTTTGTCAATGTGATTTAATAATTCTCAAACATTTCGTAATCAACTCAAAAACATATCGCCGTTAGAATAAAAGCATCAGGTGAGGGATCACCGATAACAAAAAACTTGGAGGTTGTTTCAAAATGAAGAAAAAGAATTTCGTATCCATGATCATGGGAACCATCGGAGGCATTCTGTTCGCTATCGGCATGTGTATGTGTCTGCTCCCTGAATGGAACGCATTTAGTCAGGGCGTTGCTGTTGCCTGTGTCGGAGTGGTTGTGCTGCTTGCCATGCTGATCGTCCGCCGCAAGATGGAGGGCAAGTCTGCCATTGAACGCAACGGCAAGGCCATCGGTACTGTACTGCTCGGAATCGTCGGTGCTCTTGCGCTTGGTGTTGGTATGTGCATGGTGATGGTTTGGAGCCAGCTTGTGTGGGGCATCCTCGTGGGTATTGCGGGCATCGTCCTGCTGCTCTGCCTGATTCCGGTCTGCGGCATTGGGTAAAAATGAGAGAAACGTTGATTTTACAGCGTTTCTCTCATCTTTTCTTTTGTTGACGTTCCGCAGGCAGTGAAGTGTGGTTGCCGTTTCACTATGCCCCGTTAGGTAACTTAGGGTTGTGAGATTATTCCCGTCAAAGGCTGTTGAAGCATTGTAGAAACGAATTTTATGGCTGGAATAATAAGGAACGCCAGCTTCTTTGCAATACTTCTTTAAACGTCGGTTGAAACTGTCTGTTGTCATGATTTCCCCGTTAGGCTCAAACACATATGTTCCGTGAGGATTTAATTCTCTGGCTTTGCAAAGGATTTTTAACGCTTCATCTGTCAGGAATTGTTTACGGAAACCATGAGAGGTATTTCCCTTCATCTGATTGACGACTTTTACTTTTCTTTTAGAAAAGGATAAATCGTCATTTAATGTTCGTTCACAAGTAACCTGTCTGTGCAGATACACGATTCTGTTATTATAGTCAATATCTTCCCAACGGATTGCCTTTGTCTCCCCAATACGGATAAACAGATAAAAGAATAACTGTATTGCAAGGGAGTAAGGCTCTGTACCGCAACAGGCTTGTAAGTGAATTGCTTGAAATTCACATCAGAGACAGGGTTGTGAGAGATAATTTCTTCTTCAATAGCATAACTCATAATTCCGTTTAGAACAGAACGGGCATTACTGATTCTTTTGTCGGAGAGCGCGGCGGGGTTATTCATCAGAACGCCCCCTTACACCCATAGTTTTCTTTTTGATTTTGATGTAGATAATACGGCTGTCTTTTAAATAAGAGCCAGTGGTTAAAAAGGATTTTGTATCATACATCTGCCGTATGTATTCTTTTTGAAAGACGATATTTTCTTTCTGCAAGTCGAAGAGAATATCATCTGTCAGCATAAGCTTTGTCTCAGTTGGCATTTTCAGGTTTTGAGACTTGAAAAATGCTTTTTTCTTGTGTTCTTTCAATTCAAGGTCTTTTCCGAAGTATTTACTGAGATAGCGACCACGGTTTTCCTTGCTGTCCACATCAATACGGTTTATTTTAATAAATCCATGCGACCATAAATCCTGTAAATTCTCGGTTGATTACGGTAATATCTTGAATGTTATCTTTGAATGTCAGCGTTACAAATTTGGTTCTGTTATCGAAATTACAGTCCACGATACGGGCAATCTCCCAACGTGTCTGTTCATAATGTTTTTGTTTGCGTTTCAGGCTGTCATATTGCTTGCGGGCTGACATTTCATCAAAGGTTTTGCGTTTGCTTGTTTCTGTTAAATCTGGTTGTCCTGTGGAATGACTAAAAATAGGATTTTCATAAATGTATATTTCTTTTGTGGTAGGAGTTTCAATGATTTTCGTATTGTATGCAAAACATTCCTTTGCGTTGCTCACGAAATTCACCTCATATCCTATTTTTGTAATGTGTCATATTCCTACTGTCGGAAGATGTTGTTATATATAATCAAGCTGACCACTTGTCCGGCCGACCCACCGCCCTGTTAGGAACCGTCGTTATGGGCACCCTGCGGGACGTTCGCTAGTGGAAAAGCACAAACAAGGGAATAACGACGGCGGATTATGTTTAAAGTCGATACAGTGTGGAAAAGGGTATGTGGAGACACGAAAGTCCTGCATACTTTTTTCTTGTACGTTGAACAGATTTAGATTATATTGAATAGTAGTTAAGTGAATGGGAATTTAGAGGGGTAATTGATTATGAATAAGGTGTGGTCAGAACTGAATAAAACAATGCAAGCGCAAATCAAAAAGAAAGATACCTATGAAGCCGGCATTGTTACACTATTTGATTTGCGAAATCAGTTAATGGAAATCTTAACATCATTTAATGAGGAATTAAGCAGAAAAGATTTTGACGCAATTCCGTTTATAAACGCAGACGGTTATCATAGTAAAACGATTGCATATTCAATTTGGCATATTTTTCGTATTGAAGATATAGTTGCCCATACATTGATAAATGAGAGTGAACAAGTTTTTTTTGCGGGCAACTATCAAGAACGTATCAATTCGCCTATAATTACAACAGGAAATGAACTGGTAAAAGAACAGATTGCAGATTTTTCAAAACAGCTTAACTTGAAAGAACTTTATTCATATATTTCTGAGGTAAAGGATAGCACCGAGAAGATAATCAATAGTTTATTTTATGATGAATTGAAAAAGAAAATAGCAGAAGAAAGAAAAAAACAGTTACAATTATTGAATGTTGTAAGTAAGGATGAAAATGCAAGTTGGCTCATTGATTATTGGTGCGGTAAAGATATTCGTGGGTTAATACAAATGCCATTTTCAAGACATTGGATTATGCACATAGAAGCAAGTTTGCGTATAAAAAACAAGGTACATTCATAAGTGCAAATCCCAGTTTGTGACAGATAAGTGTTTGAACACTTTTGAACGCCGCAAATTTGATGAAGTCTCCAAAGCCTCTTTCTTTCAGTGTTTTTAAGTATTTAAAATGGTTTGCTTCCGGTCTGCAAAGGCCTTAAGTAATGGAGGTCAATATGAAGCGTTGTATTAATCCCGGCCGCGGGTGTGCTGACCGCTGGAATCGCCGTCGCAGCCGTACTTATACTGCATCATCATAACAGGATTACATATTAAATGGAGGTACATCAAAGGGCAAAATCAAAGCTCATTAGGTTAATGAAAAAATCGCGGAAGGCGTCGTTGAGGGCTACACCAAGATAACTGACAAATTCGTTGATCCGTTTTTGACTAAGGACTATGAATCCGTTGGAGCTGCCAAAAGGAGGATGGCGGATGAGCAAGCCGCTCGTGAGGAGGCATGATTCATGTTTAAGATATTGATCGTAGAAGATGACATGGAATTGAACCAGACCGTATGTTCCTATTTGAATCAGAATGGGTATGAGACCGTCGGATGCCTGAACGCGAATTAGGCTTACGACGCCCCATGTATGGCGGAACCTTGTTTGATATTATGATGCCTGGCGCGGACGGCTTTGCGTTCGCAGAAAATGTGCGGGAGCTCAAAAGGCGATTTGGAGTAAATGCGCAAAGGAAAACAGCTTCAAAAACCCTTTGCTTTTATGGACGACGGATATAGCGGCGCAAGCTTCGATAGGCCTTCGTTTGCTCAGCTTGAAGGCTTAAAAGGAAAGAGGCTTGCCCGACAAACTTTATTCGTGCGGTGATCTTTTAGAGTAGGGGATACTCGTTCATATGCGGCTTGCTATCAACTGTGCCGCCGACCATGAAGAACGGTTTGGGGCGGCAACTGACGCAATCCCAACGGCGCATGCTCGATAGCTTGCAGAATGGAGAAACGGCATAGCCCGGAAGCTACGCCGTTTCCCGAAAACAATTCTTATGCTGTTTTATGAGTGCCGCCCCGGAAGCGCTCCGGTTTTATGCTATGGGCATGCGGAATATGTCTGCATTTTATAATATGATACAAATCAGGCCGCCGCTGCCCTCGTTAATCACCCGTTGGATCGTTTCCTGCAGCTTGACGCGTTCTTCGTCGGGGATCCGGTTGAGCTTGCTTTGCAACCCTTCTCCCATCAGCTCGTTCAAAGGTTTTCCAAACAAGTTGGACGTCCAGATCGACTGCGGATCGCCTTCGAATTCATTTAATATGTAATTCACAAGCTCCTCGGATTGTTTTTCCGTTCCCACAAAAGGCGCGATTTCCGTCTCGATATCGGCCTTGATCATATGGATGGAAGGCGCGTGCGCCCGCAAACGGACGCCGAACCGGTTGCCCTGTTTCACGATCTGCGGCTCTTCTAAATGCATTTCTTCAATCGTAGGCATAACGATGCCGTAGCCTTTGAGCTCAACTTCCCGCAGCGCATATTCGATCCGCTCGTGTTCGCGTTTAATGCGGCCAAGATCCTTGATCATGGATACGAGCGCTTTATCATCCGTGATGTCGAGCCCCGAGCGATCGGACAGAATCTGGTAAAACAATTCATCCGGCAATTGCAGATCGATCAAAGAGCAGCCGCTGCCGGCATTGATCGAAGAAACCATCGCTTTTTTAATGAAAGGATAATTTGCCAGCGCTTCGACGCAGGCACTGATATGCCGCACTTTTGACGCGGGTTCGAAAGAATCGCGGATGGCGTCAGTCAAAGAAGCCTTTAAAGCTTCGTCATATTCCAAACTGACCATCCAGGAAGGGATATTGATGCCGATTTCGCAAATCGGAAATTCATATAACACCGTTTGCATAATATCGTTGATATCGTCCTGCGACATCGTACTGCAGTTTACAGGAAGAACCGGAACGCCGTATTTCTCGCTTAACATTTCTTTGACCGCAAGCGTTTCCTCCTGCGCGGGATCGATGCAGTTCAGTAAAATAGCAAACGGTTTTCCGGTATTTTTCATTTCCGTAATGACGCGATCTTCCGCTTCCTCATATTCGCTGCGCGCAATTTCCGTAATACTGCCGTCCGTAGTAATGACAAGACCGATCGTAGAATGCTCCGTAATTACCTTCTTCGTACCGATCTCAGCGGCTTCACCGAAAGGAATTTTTTCCTCGAACCAGGGGGTATCCACCATTCTGGGAACATCGTTTTCCAGATGGCCCAGCGCGCCTTCCACAAGATATCCCACACAGTCCACGAGACGTACCTTCAGTTTAATATTACCGTCGATCGTGATATTTGCGGCTTCGTTCGGAATGAATTTCGGCTCCGTAGTCATAATCGTTTTCCCGGAAGCGCTTTGCGGAAGCTCGTCGATTGCCCTGTCGCGTTCGAAGGTATCCGTGATATTGGGGATCACCAATAAGTCCATAAAACGTTTAATAAAAGTAGACTTGCCCGTGCGGACGGGGCCTACCACACCAATATAAATATCTCCGTTTGTTCTCTCCGCTATTTGTTGGTAAATATCAAATCTATCCACCGAAATACCTCCCTTTATAAATAGTAACCCTGTACTCGCTGCGGTTTACAAAATAAGTATATGAGAGGCGTACGGAATTAATACTTAAAATTTTTTCCCTGGGGGCAGGCGCTCCGGGGATCGCCGGAATCGGGAAAGAAAGCGCTGGAAAGCCTTTGTTTTCATTGAAAATACAATATTTATTTATTGACATTGAATATAATAGAATGTATACTGCAAACGTATATTGTGTTATCACTCGTATTGGGAGGAATCAGATTTATGACACGCAGAAGGTTATTGCCTGCAATATTGTTGGCGGGGATTCTTGCTTCAACTCTATTATTTGCGGGGTGCAAAAGTTCGGAAAAAGGAGTATCGAACTGGACGACGAACGGCGGAGATCCGTCTTTCAAGAAACAGGAAGAGGTTCCCGCGGACAAGCTGATGCAATTCGGTATGTATCCGCAGACGAAAGCGGACAGCAAAATTCAGAGCGATATCAAAAGTAAGGTCACGATAGATGAAGAAACCGGTTTGTGGAACGAATTTGATGACGATACAATGTATGCGAGATACGATCTGGAAACGGGATATTTCATATATGCGGCGAAAGAGAATGGCGTAAAGCAGAAAGAACAGTATTACATGCAGTGCGGGGAGAACCTGTACCTGGTGGAACCCCTGCAGTGGATCGTCCTGGAAACGATCGGTTCTGACAGCATCATTATTTCGAACAAAGTCATAGACGGCGGGAGAAAATATAATGATCTTTATGGGGAATGTACCTGGGCGGACTCCTCTATGCGCAGCTGGCTCAACGGAACGGGAGACTATGATGCCGCGACCGGAGAAGCTTACAGAACGCAGCTGAATTTTTTCAACAGAGCGTTCACGAGCGATGAAATCGGTAACATAAAATCAGTGAACCTCACGACGTCCGACAATGAAACTTATGGTACGGCTGGGGGAGGAAATACGGCGGATCGCGTGTATTTGCTCTCCGTAAGCGAATTTGAAAAGTATTTTAACGCAGAAGGCAGCGCATTGAACGCAACTGCATACGCTACGGATTATGCGAAAGCGCGCGGCGTATCCGCCTCCAAAGATTCGCTTGCCAACTGGTGGCTCAGAGATCCGGGCGCCAAGACGTATATGATGGGAGTGAGCCGCGCCGGAACGGTGACGGAAGGCGGCTATTCGGTACATGATACGGCGGAAGGAGTGCGTCCCGTACTGCGGGTTCCGACCTCTTCGCTCCAGAAAGCGGAAGCGCCGGCCGGCAAGTAAGATCCAATAGAAAATTTTTAAAAAAACTATTGACAATGCTTGTTTCGTGTTGTATTATATCCAAGCGCTTTGCGAAAGCGAAGCCTTGATACGATCTATTAGCTCAGTTGGTAGAGCACCTGGCTTTTAATCAGGGTGTCCGGAGTTCGAGCCTCCGATAGATCACCACGAAGATCCGGATCTGTGATATGCAGATTCGGACTTTTTGTTTCTATCAAACGGGAAGCGGAAGGAATTTGAGAATGAGTGAAAATCAAAAGATGCAGGAAAAGAGAAAAATCACGGAACCGTCCATATTATCCGGCTTTCTGGAACTTCTGCCCAGAGAACAGATGATCATGACGCATATGATGGACACGATAAAACAGACTTTTGAAAGTTATGGATTTATCCCCTTAGACACGCCTGTTCTGGAAAAAGCGGAAGTATTGCTTGCGAAAAGCGGCGGCGATACGGCGAAACAGGTATATCGTTTTTCAAAAGGTGAAAGCGATATCGGGATGCGATTTGACCTCACGGTACCGCTGGCAAGATATGTGGCGCAGCATTACGGCGAGCTTACCTTTCCCTTCCGAAGGTATCATATCGGAAAGGTGTATCGCGGAGAAAAACCGCAGAAAGGGAGATTTCGGGAATTTTACCAGTGCGATATCGATATCATCGGGAACGGCACGCTTGGCGTCATCAATGATGCGGAAATCGTAAGCGTGATCTTTTCTACGTTTAAAGCGCTGAATATCGGCGCATTTAAAATCATGATCAATAACAGACGGCTGCTAAACGGCTATTTTGAATATTTACAGATTCACGATACGGTGGAAACGCTGCGCATCGTGGATAAAATCGATAAAATCGGCCGGGAAGGCGTTCTGAAGGAGCTGATCGGCGGAATCGGGATGCAGGAAGAAACGGCGGAAGAATTGCTTGCGTTTATCGATCTTGCCGGAAGTCCGGCGGAAATCCTTTCCCGGCTGAAAGCAAAACAGATTCCGAACGATAAATTTTTGCAGGGGCTGCAAGAGCTGGAAGCTGTCTGCGCCAATATAAAAGCGCTGGGAGTAGAGGAAGAATATTTTACGATCAGCTTAAAAATTGCGCGGGGACTCGACTATTACACCGGAACGGTGTATGAGACGGTCCTGAACGACTACCCGCAGCTTGGCAGCATCTGTTCCGGCGGAAGATATGACGAGCTGGCTTCGAATTATACGAAACAAAGTCTTCCCGGCGTAGGAATTTCTATCGGCCTGTCGCGTCTGTTCTATCAGCTGAATGAAGCAGGCGTGCTCCGCAGCCAGGGAAAATGCACGCCGACGGAAATATTATTCATTCCGATGGAAGATACCGTAACGTATACGCTGGAGAAGGCGACGGCGTTCAGAAATGCCGGATACGCGGTCGAAGTATATCTGAATGACGGCAAAATGTCGAAAAAACTCGGTTATGCAAATAAGCTGGGTATCCCGTACGTGATCGTCATCGGAAGCGATGAGAAAGACAGAGGCACTTTTCAGCTGAAAGAGATGTCCACCGGGACGCAGATCGAAATTTCGTCGCCGGAAGATGTCAAAAAGCTTATGAAAAAATAATTTGACATTGGTTGCGTTTCTATGTAGAATTGACGTAAATATTATATCAAAGGGGTTTCGTATATGAAAAAAAGAACGTTACTTACAAATATATTTATTGTAGTATTGATGGTTTCCATCGTTTTCGTACTTTTGGCTTTTTTCGAAGTGTTCCCTGAAAAAGCGCAGGCGCCGATTTTGTTTGCCTCCATGTCGCTTGCGCTTGTTTCTGTAGCGCTTGTCGATATCGTATTCCCGCTGGTCGACAACGCCGCCAGATTTAAAGCGGAAAATTCCTATAAGGTCAAAACGATCGTCAAAATTTTGCTGTTCCTCGTAGCGGTCGCATTTTTACTGCTTACCGTAAAGAGCATCGGGTTTTTCTCAACACAGTTCGTAGGAATTGCGCTGTTTTGCGTCGCGTATCTTGCTCAGTTCTTTATCGACCTCGATAAAAATAAAAAGAATCAAATAGAAGACGAGGAAGAAGACGAAGAGGATGAGGAAGAAGCGGAATACGACGACCAGGCCGGCGAGGAGGAATTCGACAACCGTTACGACGAAGACGCGGATGAGGACGATAATAAATAACCCGTAACCGTTTCCCCGTCGGTACTTAGGGGGAGGACCGTTCCCGTCGTCCCGCGCAGATTTTGGTCCGCAGGACAGATAAATTCAATAAAATTTTCCGAATGTCCTTTGAGAAATCCGTCTTTCCAGGTTTCGAAAAGGACGTTCGCTTTTTCTCCGGAACGCACGTAATCCGTAAGGATCGATTCTTTGATCGCTGCCTGGACCTGTGCGAGATACGCCGCGCGCTGCTTTTTAATATTCTGAGACACTTGTCCCTCCATATCTGCCGCTTCGGTGCCGGCGCGCTGGGAATAGGGGAAAATATGAAGATGCAGGAAACGGACGCTTTCTATAAAATGAACCGTATCCATAAAATCGTCCTCTGTTTCCCCGGGAAAGCCGGCGATCACGTCGCCAAAGAAATTGCAGTCCGGAAATACGGATTTCAAATACAGAATATGTTCCATTGCCGTCTTGTCATTATATTTTCTGCGCATGGAGTTCAGGATTTTACTGCTGCCGCTCTGCAATGAAATATGAAAATGCGGACAGAGTTTCCGGATGTTTCCGAGCGCGTCGGCAATCTCTTTGCGGATAAAAAACGGATCGAGCGAGCCGAGACGGATCCGTTCGAGCCCCTCGAGACCATCCAATTCCGTAAGGAGCGCGATCAGATCGAATTGATACGATGATATTTCAATACCGGTGAGCACAATTTCCCTGCAACCTGCCTTTACAAGCGCGCGGACTTCCTTTAAAACGGATTCGCGCGGCTTTGAGCGGACGGGACCGCGTACTTTCGGTATAATGCAATATGCGCAGCGCGCGGCGCAGCCGTCCTCGATTTTGACGTAAGCGCGCGTTCGGTGGAAAGAATCGATCGAAACATCCTTTAATGTTTTTGTAAAGGGTAAAATGCAAACGGACGGTTCCCCGATTCCGGATCCGCAAGAGGCGGCCTCTAAAATCCGGGCGGCAACAGCAGTTTTATCTTCGTTTCCCATGATGAGGGAAACGCCGTCTATTTTAGAAATCAACTCCGGCTTCCGCTGCGCGAGGCAGCCGGTAACTGCGATAAAGGCGGCGGGATTTTTGTGGATGGCACGCCGGATCATGCGGAGCGCTTTCCGATCGCTGTCTGCGGTAACGGTACACGTATTGATAATATAAATATCGCAGATTTCGTCGAAATTGCGAATTTCGACGCCCCTTGCGGAAAGCGCCTCGGCAATCGCTTCGCTTTCGTAAAAATTCACTTTGCATCCCAACGTATAAACTGCGGCGGCGTACGGTTTCGTTTCTATGATCATCCATCCAATCCCATAAATTTCAACGGTAAAATTATAGGCGGCGCCCGCTTTCTTGTCAATTGACAGAAAAAATAAAACCGATTATACTAACACCGGAATACAGTATTTTCCGGAGGAATCCGTACGAACATGAAAATGCAGCAAAGAACGACGAATGTAAGAAACGTCACTTGCGTAATGCTGATATTGGTATTACTGGGCTTCGTCATCTCCATTCAGGTAAAATCCGTAGCTATGGATCGGCAAGAAAGAAGTACGGAACAACAGGAACAGATCGCTTCTTATCAGGAAAAGATCGACAGACTGCAGAAGGAACTGGAAGAAAACAAAGCGCAA
Source organism: Clostridia bacterium (assembly GCA_046952735.1). GTDB lineage: Bacteria > Bacillota > Clostridia > UBA1212 > UBA1255 > Egerieisoma. The sequence goes on from JBKUJR010000017.1 coordinate 41,581, forward strand.
TACGCCGTATTGACGGACAAGTATGCCGCGAAAATGAAGGAATTGTACGAAACGGATCAGCAATTTTACGACCTTTATAAAAAATATGAGACCGATGTGGAAGAATATAAATTTTATGCGGGACTGACTACGGTTGCAGGTCCGGGAATCGATATCGGACTCGACGACGCGCAGAAAAAATCCGATACGCTTCCCGCATATATCGTACATGACATTTACATAAACGAAATCCTCAATATTCTGCGGGCGGCCGGCGCGCAGGCGATTTCCGTAAACGGAGAACGCATTGTCTCCATGTCGGAAACGTTGTGCCTCGGGCCCAGCATCCGCATAAACAACACAAGAACCTTTCCGCCGTACCACATTGAAGCCATCGGAGACCCGCAGGCTTTATTGGCGGCATTTAAAAGCAGTACGCTCTATGAAAACATGATCAAGGAGAATCTGATCGTGGATCCCGTACTCAAAGAACGGATCGTCATCGGTAAATATAATAAATCCTATGAAAATTCCATCGATTTATTGAAAGATTATAAATAAAAAGGCACGGTGCGAAACATGACGGAACAAAGAGACCATTGGGCAGAAGACACGGACAGCAGCGCTGTGAGCGTAATCATTAAAAAAAATGTTCGCAAACGCAGAAAGCGCGCCGCGATCATCCGGAACACGGCGATCACGATCGTATGTATCGCGCTCGGCATCATTATCTCTATACAGTATAAAAGCCTCAGAGCAGCTGAAAACATCAGCGGTCCCGATTCTGATAAAATCGCAACGCTGCAGGCGCAGCAGCTGAAATTGATCCAGGAGAACGAAGGGCTGCTCACTGCGAAGGAAGAGCTGGAGAAAAAAGTCGAGCTGCTGGAAAGCTCTACCAATGAGGAACAGATCAAACAGATGGAAGAGGAATTAAATAAAATAAAAATGTTCTGCGGCACGACAAAGGTAAAGGGACGGGGGATTTATATCTCGATCGTCCTGAAGGAAACCATGCGGGAGGCTACGCTGCAGTACCATTTATTGACCATTATCAACGAATTGAAGGCTTCTACGGCCCAGGCCATCTCCATCAACGGAGAGCGGATCACCGCCATGACGGAAATCCGGGTGGTAGGGGACTATGTCGTCATCAACGGCAGACAGCATCCGCAGCCATTTGAAATTTACGCAATCGGAAATCAGCAGAAGCTGCTCAGCGGAATGATCCTGAGCGGTTCCGGTCCGCTTGAACAGTTAAAACAGGAAAAGGCGTGTACGGTTACTTATACGACGCAGGAAGATATCGTCATTAACGAATGCATGCCGCAGGATATCGTAACAGGCCTGCTCAAAAACGCGGAATAAACTGCTGATCCAGAATAATTGGCGGCACCCGGGCATAGATATTGTTGTACATACAATATTGAAAAGGGGTGCCGATTTTTATGCGTTCAAAACTATATATCATAATGCCGGTATTGCTGCTCATGGCACTGCTTACTTACCCGGTTTTAAAGATATTTTACGAAAAAGAAGAAAATCCGTACACGGTAGAAATCGTGGAAACGAGCACGAACAGCGATAAATCGATCTGCAGATGGGGCCTCAGCCGCGGCAAAAACGGTTCTATCCCGGAAGCGGCGCAGGACGATATCAAAATCCTGCTGTCCGGCGGCGGATTATATGTAGGCGATATCAATGAAAATAAAATGTATCTGACGTTTGACGAAGGGTATGAGAACGGCTACACCGAAGCCATTCTGGATACGCTCAAGGCAGAAAACGTCAAAGCGGTCTTTTTCATCACCGGCGATTATTTTGATAAAAACGACGCGATCATACGGCGCATGATAGAAGAAGGACATGAAGTGGGCAATCACACGATGCGCCATTATTCGATGCCCGAGCTCAACTACGAAAAGTGCGAAAATGAAATCCTGGAGCTGGACCGGCTGTTTTTCAACAAATTCGGCAGGCATATGCGGTTCCTGCGGCCGCCGAAGGGGGAGTACAACAAACAAGTCCTCGAAGTTGCAAACAGTCTGAATTATAAATGTATCATGTGGAGCTTCGCCTATAAAGACTGGCTCACGAACGAACAAAAAGGCGCAGAGTATGCATTTCAATCCGTAACGGAAAATTTCCATAACGGCGCCGTACTGCTTCTCCACGCCGTATCGAAAGACAATGCGGACGCGCTGGCCTCCATTATCCAGGAAGCCAGAAAGCAGGGATATGAATTCGGCGATCCGGAGGATTTGGCATGAATATTCCTTCGATGCGACTCTATGGCAAAACACGGGTGCAGATTCTTTCCCATAAGGGGCTGTGCAGCTACAGCAGCAGCGAAATAGAAATATTCAGCGCCGTAGGGATCATCTGCGTCGGTGGGAAAAATCTGGAAATTACGGAAATCAACGACGAATACATATCCATAAAAGGCTGCATCGAACGGATTGCCTATAAAAACTGATACGGAGAAAACGATACGATGTATAAATTCATGAGCTACATACAAAACTATGTAGAGATTAAAATAACAGGGGAACAACCGCAAAAATTCATCAATATCTGCCTGCGGCGCCGGCTTGCCGTATGGAATTTAACACGCGTTTCAGACCGGGAATTCACGCTTTTCCTGCTGGCGGGAGATTTTAAGAAGAACGTGCGCAGCGCCGCAAGAAAATCTCATGTCAAGGTGGAAATCCTTCAAAAAAAAGGCGTGGTCTATTCCCTGCGGCGTTACAGCGCGCGCAAAACGCTGCTGATCTTATCCGTCCTCATGGCGGCGCTGTTTTACCTCATGAGCTCTATGGTATGGAATATCCGGATCGAAGGGGCAGACGCTGCATCCCGGCTGAAAACGCAGCTGTTAATGAATGAATTCGGGGTAAAACGCGGCAGCTTCCTGTCGAACATCAATACGAAAGCACTTGCGGAACAGCTCCTGCGCGATCAGAAAAATCTCAGTTGGGTCGGCGTCAGAAAATACGGGATGACGCTCCGCGTGGAACTCGAGACGGGGACATTTTACGAAGAAAAAAAAGCGGACAATATTCCCGCCGGCGAGCCCTGCAATATATCCGTATCCAAAGA
>JBKUJR010000018.1:0-44579 GCA_046952735.1 Clostridia bacterium
GTATGAGCAACATAGAACAGCTCCATGACAACATGAGCTATATGAAGGATTTTACGCCGCTGAATTCAGCAGAACAGGAAGTGCTGCAAAAGACTGTTGCGGCGATCCGCAATGCGATTGCAATTCCCTGTACGGCCTGCAATTATTGTACTGTCGAATGTCCGCAGCATATCCGGATTCCGGAATATTTCGCATTGTACAATGCGGAGAAACGCGCGCCGGTGAAAGGTTTTTCCCTGCAGCGCGCCTATTATGACAATTATGTGCAAAACGCAGGAAAGGCATCCGATTGCATCGCGTGCGGGCAGTGCGAAAGTCAATGTCCGCAGCATATCGGGATTATCGGGAGCCTGAAAGAAGTTGCGGCGGCTTTTGAGCAATAGAAGGGGAGGTTTTTCATGACGATTGCGGAAGTAAGTCATAAATATGGTCTTTCAGCCGATACGCTGCGTTATTACGAACGGATCGGCCTGATCCCTCCCGTACACCGCACTGCAGGCGGAATCCGGGATTACACGGAAAGCGACTGCCGTTGGGTGAGCTTTGCCAAATGTATGCGCGGCGCAGGGCTTCCGGTCGACGCCTCGGTCGAATATGTTGCGTTATTCCAGAAAGGGGATGCAACGATTGAAGCGAGAAAGCAGATCCTGACCGAGCAGCGGGACCAGCTGCTGGCCAAAATTGAAGAATTGCAGACGACGCTAAAACGTCTCGATCAAAAGATCAGGCACTATGATGATATCCTGCTGCCCTGTGAGCAGCGGCTGGCCGGGGGGACAAGCGATGCCTGACCGTTCTGCGCTCCGAAATCCGGCTTGCATTCCGGCCCGCTGCGGAGTATGATTCCCATATAAGATTATATGACAGGAAAAGGATGGATTGTATGCGGAAATGCCTGATTATTGTAGATTATCAAAATGATTTCGTAAACGGTTCCCTTGGATTTTCCGAAGCGGCAGCGCTCGCGCCGCGCATTGCAGCGAAGATCAGAGGATACCGCGAAAGCGGCGGAGACATTATTTTTACGTTGGATACGCATGGCGAAAATTATTCCGACACGCAGGAAGGGCGTTTCCTGCCTGTATTGCATTGCCTTGAAAATACGCCCGGGCACGAGCTTGCGGATGAAATCGCGCGTTTGCGCCAAGAAACCGACAGATGCTTTTATAAAAATACGTTTGGTTCCGACGCGCTGTATGAATATCTGAAAATGACGCCGTATGAAAAGATCGAATTGGCAGGTCTCGTTTCCAATATCTGCGTGCTCTCCAATGCAGTGCTTGCCAAAACCGCACAGCCGGAAACGCCGATTTATATCGATGCCGCCTGTACGGCGAGCAGCGATCACGAACTGCAGGAAGCGGCGCTTGACGTAATGGCTGCTTTACAGATCCGGATTGAGAACAGAAAATGAGGGAAACGATCGATGGAAAATAGAAATTTATCGATGCTCTGTGATTTTTATGAGCTGACGATGGGAAACGGTTATTTTAAAAACGGCTTTTTCACAAAAAATACGTATTTCGACGTATTCTTCCGCAGCATCCCCGACCGGGGCGGTTTCGCGATCGCCGCCGGCCTGGAACAAATCGTGCAATATATCGAACAGCTGCATTTTACGGAAGAAGATATCGCCTATCTTCGTTCAAAAAATACGTTTGACGAGGGGTTTTTATCCTATCTGCGGAATTTTCGCTTTACAGGCGATCTTTATGCGGTTCCGGAAGGAACGCCGGTTTTCCCGAACGAACCGATTCTCACGGTACGCGCCCCGGCAATCGAAGCGCAGCTTATTGAAACGTTTCTCTTGCTTTCCCTGAATCATCAATCGCTGATTGCTACGAAAGCCAACCGGATCGTGCGTGCGGCGCAGGGAAGGACGGTTTTAGAATTCGGATCGCGCCGCGCACAAGGCGCGGACGGCGCCGTGCTCGGCGCCCGCGCGGCATATATCGGCGGCTGCGCCGGGACGGCCTGTACGCTGACCGACGTTCTTTATGGCGTTCCTGCCGGCGGAACGATGGCGCACTCCTGGATACAGATGTTCGATACGGAATATGAGGCGTTCCGGACGTATTGCGAATTATATCCAAACAGCGTAACGCTTCTGGTCGATACGTATAATACGCTCAAGAGCGGCGTGCCGAACGCGATCAGAGCATTCCAAGAAGTTTTGGCGCCGCGCGGCATTACGAATTTTGCGATCCGCCTCGATTCCGGAGATATTTCCTATCTTTCGAAAAAAGCGCGTAAAATGCTGGATGACGCAGGCTTGCGGTGCTGTAAAATCGTCGCTTCCAATGCGCTGGATGAATATCTGATCCGCGATTTGATCATGCAGGGAGCGCAAATCGATCTTTTCGGCGTTGGAGAACGGCTGATCACCTCCAAAAGCGAACCCGTATTCGGCGGCGTATACAAATTGGCCGCAATAGAAGAGCAGGATGGAACGATCGTTCCTAAAATAAAAGTAAGTGAAAATACGGCGAAAATCACGAATCCGCATTTTAAGAAGGTTTACCGCCTGTTTGATCGCGAAAGCGGCAAGGCGATTGCAGATGAGCTTTGCATCTATGATGAAACGATCCCGGAAGACCGTCCGCATATGATTTTCGATCCGGAGGCGACATGGAAAACAAAGACGCTTACGAATTTTACGGCAAAAGAATTACTCGTTCCAATCTTCCGGAACGGTACCCGCGTCTATGCGCTTCCCACGATCGATGCGATTCAGGCGTATTGCGCGCAGCAGGTAGATTCTTTATGGGACGAGGTAAAACGCTTTGAAAATCCGCATACATATTATGTGGATCTTTCGAGACGGTTATGGGAAACCAAACGGGAACTGCTGGAAGTGAATAAATAATTGACAGTGCGCAGCAGCTGTGATATCATAGCCCCACTTTTAAAATTGAGGGTTGGAAGGGATGAGTACGCATGGACGTATCAGTCACTACGAGTTATGATTATAAACAGCTTCTGCGCTTTCAATATTTTCATCTGCGGCAGAGAAAAGCAATGTGGATTTTCGTCGCCGTCTGCGACGGATTGCTGTTATGGCTGTTTTTATCGGCTTTTTATATGTATGGCTGGTGTACTGAGGTTTATTTCGACCTTGCGATGCTGCTCCTGATCGGGCTGGCGGTTCCGCTGATCACTTTTGGAATGCCCCGGATCACTACGAAAAAAGCCGAAAGCTTAAATTCCGTATGCAGCTACAGCTTTGAAGCGGAAGGCTTCCATCTGGAGTCGACGACTGAAAAAATCAGCGAGGATGCTTTTATTAAATACAAGTCCATCCATCGCGTATACGAAACCAAAACATGTTTTTATATTTATATTTCTACAATGCAGGCATATATTTTAGACAAGAACGGCTTTACAGAGGGAACGCTTGCGGATCTGCGCAAACTTCTCCGCGACGCCGTAGAACCGAGCCGGATGAAGCTTTTGAGATGAGCAAAAATATCGATTTTTCCCTGTAGAAGAACATTTCTTCTTTTTTGCAAAATAGCCGGCGCAGAAGAGCGCCGCCGTATTGCGTCGGGCAGGGCACTAAATATACAAACAACTGCCTGATTCAGTGCTCCGCTTCCCACATGATAGAGCATTCCCCGTTTCTCTTAAAGATCAGCCATCCCATATAATGCAGCAGTCGCTGCCTTTGCTTCTTCTGAAAATATAACGCGCTCCCAGTAATCTTTAACTCTGATCTCAATTCTTTCCTCCGGTATTATTTCCTGATAGGATACCCACTGCCAGTGATCGATTTTTTCAAAATGGGTTGCTTTTATTTTATAAACATAACCAAAACCATTCGGATTTAACGTACCTTGCATAATCTTTACGATACCATTTTGACACGCAAAGCTTCGTTTGCCGGAAGGATCGTCAGGATACCACCTTATAGGAAGGGCAAAGGGAATCACATCATCGAAATTTTCGCCTGCATAGATAGCATATAAAGAACAATTTAAATTCTCGCCTCTCGCCTTTTGCGGTCTGATTATATCAAAGAGATATGGACTGCCATGATATAAGTATTCCACTTCGTTCATAATGCCCCTTACTTTCTTGTGTGATGATCCCATCTTTTCCCTTATTGTAGCGAATTTCCGGACAGACTGCAATCGACTTTTTGTGGAATCACATGGAACCGGATCTAAGTATTTTTACATTTTATGGCGATGCGTCATTGCAAAAAAACATATTTGACAGATCGGGATATTTGGTTACAATATTTATTAATCATCTTAATGGAATGGAGGAGATTGTATTTGTTCAATAATGTCTGCGTATTCGGGGATTCGATTGCAAAAGGCGTCGTATATGATCCGGAGAAGAAAAAATATGTTTTCCTCGGGGAAAGTTTCGTTAATTTATTGAGCCGGGAGAAACAGATCGAAATCCTTAATTTTTCCAAGTTCGGCTGTACGGTGGACAAGGGCCTGCAATACGTCGACCGGAATAAAGAACGGATCAGTGCCTGCGACCTGGTCGCTCTGGAATTCGGCGGAAACGACTGCGACTTCGATTGGGAACAGATCGCTTCCGATCCGGAAGCGGAACATCTTCCGAGAACGCCGATCAAAAAGTTTGTCGACATGTATCAGACTTTGATCGGTACCGTCAAACAATTTGGAAAGAAGATCATCGTGCTGAATCTGCCTCCTCTTGATGAAGATAAATATTTTAAGTGGATCAGCAGAGGGCGCAACGGGGAGAATATATTGAAATGGCTCGGCGGCGCGACGGATTATATTTATCATTGGCAGGAATCATATAGCGTCATAATCAGCGAGATCGCCAATGCGCTGCAAGTGCGGCTGATCGACATCCGCAGTATTTTTCTCCGGAACAGGCATTATACGGATTTTTTGTGTGAAGACGGGATCCATCCCAATGTGCGCGGCCACAGGCTGATTGCCGATGCAATCAACGCCGTCCCGGTGCCTTGAATCGATCGATCATTCCATTTCAGACAATAATTTGAAAACGAGTTCTTTCTCGGGAGGGCAGGTGCCCTGTGTCAGACAGGCAGCGCTCCCGAATGCTACGCCCCAGGATAACGCGCTGCGCAGATCCGGGGCGTTTTTATAGAAAAAGCCATATAAGATTCCGGCAAGCATACTGTCCCCTGCGCCTACCGTGGAACAGACCGTTCCCGGATCGAGGGCGGACACAAAACCGGAACGTCCGCCGCAGGAAGCGTACGCGGCGCCGGCAGCGCCGCAGCTGACGACAACGTGTACGCATCGTCCCAGTATGCGGAGGCGTTCAGCAGATAAGATTTCTTTTTGTGATAACGACTCCTCCGCTTGCCCGCGCAAACCAAGCAGCGACATCGCTTCGCTTTGATTCGGTTTGATCAAAAACGGAGCGATCGATGCGATGGTTTCCAAAGACAGAGAAGGGCAGTCGAGGATGATTTTACGATCTGGAAAATCCCCCTTCACAGATAACGCAAAATCTGCGAACTCTTTTTGCGCGATTCCGTTTGGCAGGCTTCCGGAAAAAACGATCGCCGCTTCCGGAGACGTTTTCCGTGCGATCAATGCGCGCAATTCCGCAAACGCGTCCGGCGTTACGGCAAAATTTTTCGTGCAGATCCGCGTCTCTGAAACAGGCGTATTTATGGAAATGTTTTCCCGGATCCTGCCGCCAACGGACACGTAAGAGAGCGGAACACCGTAATCAGAAGCCAGCTGCAGATATTCCGGGGCGTTCTCCCGTCCGAGCGCCAAAAACGTTTCGGCGGAAATTCCGAACGCCTGCAGCGCGCGCGAAACGTTCATTCCTTTCCCGGCAGCAAAAATTTTACGGCAGGAAACGATATTGTCCCTGCCGGTCTGAAAATCTTCCATAAAATAATGAATGTCGATCACAGGATTGACTGTGATTGTTATGATATCCCTCATACGCCGTCGTCTGTACGGGTCAGGATGATATCCGGCTCCTGCTCGGAGAACAATTTCAGGAATTCTTCTCCGGAGAGCGTTTCTTTCTCGTAAAGTACGGAAGCAATTGCATCGAGCGTGGATTTATGCTCTTTCAGAAGCGAAAGCGCTTTCTGATAACAGCTTGCAATCATGCTTTGCGTCTCCGCATCGATTTTGGCAAACGTTACATCCGAACAATTCATCGTTTTCGTGTCGGCGAGATACATACTGTTCTTCTTCTGCCAGTTCACAAAACCGAACGTATCGCTCATACCGTATGTCGTAATAATGTTCCGCGCCATTTCCGTCGCGCGTTCGATATCGTTGGAAGCGCCCGTCGTAACGGAATCGAACTCGATTTCTTCGGAAGCTCTGCCTCCGGTTAAAATAATGATTTCATCGAGCAGCTCTTTTTTTGTCATGAGCACTTTTTCCTTCTTGGCGACGTGCATGACATAGCCGAGCGTGCCGGAAGTCCGCGGGATGATTGTAATCTTATGCACCGGCTCCGTATGGGTCAGAAGGGAAGTGACGAGCGCATGGCCTGTTTCATGATAGGCGACGATTCGTTTCTCTTCATCCGACATCACGCGGTTTTTCTTTTCCTCTCCCGCGATGATGACCTCGATCGCTTCATCGAGCTCCAGCTGGCTGACGCGTACTTTGCCGGCGCGCACTGCGCGCAGCGCGGCTTCGTTGATGATATTTTCCAGATCGGCGCCGGAAGCGCCCGGCGTTGCCCGCGCTACGATTTCAAAATCCACGTCAGACTCCATAAGTACGTTTCGCGCGTGAACTTTTAAAATATCGACACGGCCTTTCTGGTCGGGTAAATCCACGATGATTCTGCGGTCGAACCGCCCGGGCCGCAGCAGCGCTTTATCGAGCACTTCCGGTCTGTTTGTGGCGGCAAGGATTACCACACCCTTCGAAGAGTCGAATCCATCCATTTCCGCAAGCAGCTGGTTGAGCGTCTGCTCGCGTTCGTCATTGGAGCCGAACGCATTGTCGCGGCTTTTGCCGATGGCGTCGATTTCATCGATAAATACGATACAGGGAGCATTTTCCACTGCCTGTTTAAATAAATCCCTGACACGCGAAGCGCCGACACCGACGAACATTTCTACGAATTCGGAACCGGACAGGGAGAAAAACGGCACCTTTGCTTCCCCGGCGACTGCTTTTGCCAGAAGCGTCTTGCCCGTTCCGGGAGGGCCTACCAGAAGAGCGCCTTTCGGCAGCTTTGCGCCGATCGCGGTATATTTGCCGGGATTATTCAGAAAATCGATGATTTCTACAAGATTCTGTTTCGCTTCATCCTGGCCGGCCACATCTGCGAATGTTTTGCCGGTGGATTTTTCGGCGTAAATTTTACTTGTGTTTTTACCGAACGACATCACGCCGCCGCCCATCCGCTTGTTCATCGAACGCATCAATACGACGAACAGCACCACCATAATCAAGGTGGGAAGCACATATGCGATCAGGATCTCCAGCCACATGTTGGAACTGACGATCGGAGAATCGTACTTGATCCCTTTTTCATCCAGCAGCGTCAGCAGCGCAGTGCTTTCGTGGAACTCGTTATTGATGTTTCCCGTGACGTAAAGGACATTGGAAGTTTCAAAATCTTTTGGTTTTAAAGTATACTGCTTTGCGTTGACCTGCACCTGCTGTGCTTCGTCATTTTCGATTTTCTGCACGAATTCGCTGAATGAAATTTCTTTATAATCCGGCTCCATCAATTTCGGGAGCATCGTGTAGCTGATGATGAGCACGATGACCAGAAGAATAATATAATATGCAAAAATGGGTATCTTTTTTTTCGTTCCCGGCGTATCGTTCACTTGTAAAATCCCTCCTAAACTGGGTTCCATATATTATAGCAAACAATTGTATTTTCCGCAATTTATGTTAAAATAACAAGGAAATCCAAAAAATACCTCCGGAGTGAATGGAATGACGATACCCGACGATCTAAGAGTAAATCTGCGCAAGAATAACACTGCGGTTCCCTGCAGGGATCCGGCATTTTCCTGGGCGGTTTCTTCCGAGCTACCGCTTTTGCGCCAGACGGCATACAGGCTTCGGATCCGCAGGCTGGCGGATGAAGAATTCGCGGCGGATACAGGCTATGTGCGCAGCAGCGCTTCAACCGGCATTACGGTTGCCGCATGGCGAAAGCCGCTTGCGCCGGATTCCATATATGTCTGGACCGTCGCCGTCCGCGATCCTTTGGGGGAAGAATGGACGAGCAGGGAAGCCTTTTTTATCACGGAATCTTCCTTCATGCTCTGGCCATCCGGTCTCTGGGAGAAAAATTTTTCGGATTTCTGTGTTTTGCGCGCCGCGTTCCGGCGTCCGCAAAGGAAGGTTGATAAAATTTTGGCCTGCGTCGCCGCCTGTTCTCCGGAACCTTCGAGACAATACGTTTATAATTTATATATCAACGGCGTTTTCGCCGGCGCGGGCCCCGCAAGGTATGGAAAAGACGCGGCGGGTCGGATTCTCGTATATTATAACAGTATCGATATCACCGCGCTGGCCGGGAAAGCGGAAAATTTCGTTTCCGCAGTCAATTATACGAGCGCGGAGAAAGCTTTTTTCTGCGAAATCAGAGCATATTATACGGACGGCACTTCGGAGGCCCTTTTAAATACAGAAACACCGCAGCGATGGAAAGCCGCCGACGCATCCGCGCTTTTTCGGCCGTCCGCGTCGATTGGGACCGGATATTATTATGCGCCAGCCGAAAATTTCGATGCAGAAGCTGCCGCGCAGCTTTCCTGGGAAGAGGCGGGGACGGCCTCTCTTCCGCAGGGGTATTCCATGCGGCCGTATCCTGCGGAAAATATGAAGCGTTTCGAACTGCCGGCACGGAAAATCGAGAATATCCCGGAGCGAAATTGTATTTTTGCCGACTTCGGCAAAGAGCTGATCGGCGGCGTAGGTCTGGAAATCGATGCGCCGGAAGCTGCGGAGATCATCGTTCGCTGCGGCGAAGAACTGGAAGACGGCGCGGTAAAATACAAAATGCGTACCGGGAATTGTTACGAAGAGACGTGGCGGCTGAGAAAAGGACGGAACCGGCTTGAAAATACGGGGATGAAAGCGTTTCGCTATGCGGAATTCCAAAATCTTCCCACAGCGCAGATCCGGATCTGGGGCACGGCGCTCCGGCAGGAATTCGACGGCGCCGCATCGCAATTCGAAAGCAGCAGCCCGCTGTTAAATCGGATCTATGATTTTATGAAATACACCATCGAAGCGACGAACCAGGATTTGTACGTGGATTCACAGTCGCGGGAACGCGGTGCGTATGAAGGCGACGTACTCATCAATATGCTCTCCGCATATGCGTTTGAAAATCGTTATGCGCTCGCGCGCTTTTCCGTGGAATATCTGAACACGCATCGAACCTGGCCGGCGGAATATTCTCTGATCAGCGTGCTGATGGCATGGGAAGACTATCTCTATACCGGAGATGCCTCCCTGCTGCGAAAGGATTATGAAATATTGCAGAGAAAAGTATTTCCGGAGAAATACGCGGATCGTCACGGCCTTTATGGGCGCGGTATTTTACAGGAGGGCAATATCAATTCGGTGCTTGTAGACTGGCCGCATACGGAACGCGACGGCTATGCCTATGATGCTTCGGAATATAATACGGTTTTGAATTGTATGGCATGCAAAGCGCTCCGCCGCCTTTCGGACATTGCATGTGTTTTGGAGAAAACGGAGGATGCGCAACGGTATGCGCAGCGCGCCGCGCAGATGAAGGAGGCTCTGATTTCTTTGTTCTACGATCCGGAACAGGGCGCATTTTACGACGGGCTTTGTATAGACGATACGCCGGCGCGCCATCATTCGCAGCACGCGTCTGCCTATGCGCTGTACTGCGGCGTATATGAGGGGGACGCGATGCGCAAAGCGCTGACTGCGTTTCTGAAAGAGCAGGGGAAGATTAAAATGAGCGTATATGGGGCATTTTACCTGTTGGAAGGGTTATATGCTGCCGGAGCGGGGGATTATGCCACGGAATTGCTGCTGCAAGAAGATTCTTCAGAAGGCGCCCGCACCTGGGCGTATATGCTCAAAGCCAGAGCTACGATTACTGCGGAGGCATGGAATACTGCGAATAAACCGAATATGACGTTTTCTCATCCATGGGGTTCCGCGCCTGCGAGCCAGATCGTGCGCGGCCTGTTCGGGATCCGTCCGCTGGAACCCGGATTTGCGCGTTTTCAGGTGTGGATCTGTGCCGGTCCGCTTCAGAAGGCAGCAATTACCGTACCCACCGTAAAAGGCCCGATTCAGGTATCTTTTGAAAAGAATTCTCTCGATCCTTCTTCTGTTGAGGCGGTCGTTACGGTACCGCCGAATACGGAGGCGGAATTCCGCATGGGGGAAAACGGCTGCACGCGGGTCCGTTTACTATGCGGAATACACAATATCCGGTACAGGATCTGAGATCTGCTACACTTTTTATGGAATCCGTGATATACTAACGCGTGAGGTTAAAGGATATGCTGAAAAAAATTCTGATAAGCGTTTTATCTGTCTTACTATTTCTGATACTGGTTACGGGCATTTTTCGATATGCCGTCGGTTACTGTGACGATTATTTGCTGCCGGAGGGAAGTGCTGTTCCGGGGCGGGAACTCGAAAAGGCCGAAAAGAAAACGGTCGATTATTTTTTTGCCGTCGATTCCCCTGCAGCCGGCGCAACGGCTTCCGCTGCGCCGCAGAATTCCAGTCACGGCTCCGGCAATTACGGTACTGCAAGCGGGAAAGCCGCATATTGCGCTGTAATTGGAAAGCTGCCGGAACAAAACAAATATTATTACAGCATTTATACCGCCGACGGTAAGCAAAAAGCATATGGGGAATTTGGGACAAGCCTGGAAAACTGCGTTATACAGGACGTTCGTACGGGGACGGAAGAGATCGGAATCCTTTGCGAGGAAGACGGCCTGTGCGTATTGTATTCGATCAGCCTGTCAAAGCGTGTGAACGGCGGCTCCATGAAAATCACGAAAAAGGTGGAATTTAATCCGCAGCGCGAAGGCGAAACGCTTTTGAAACTCCTGCTTCCGGATGAAAAAATGGAATATATCCTTGCGGCCGGCACGAGCGGAGCCGTATTATACGGACTGGACGGCGAGCCGGAAAAATACTATGCATATGCGCCGAAAAACGTAATCACCTGCGGCGTGCTCCGGGAGGGAAACCTGTTTCTCTGCGGCGCCGCTTCCGCTGCGGAGGACGGACGCGGCTTCAGCTACGGGTTTGCCGAAGCGTTTTCGGAAGACGGCACGCAGCTCTGGAGTCAGAGACTTTTAGATAAGAAGGATTATTATATTTCTGCTGCGATGGAATGCCAGATCCTGCCAAATGGAAATTTAGGAATTTACGGCAGATATTATGATTACAGCGAATCGGATTTTATCATGACGTCTCTGGAAACGGAGCGTTTCGATGATTTTAAAATATATGGCGATGGGATCGATTATTATATTTATACGGCAAAAATCCGCAATGACGAGGGCGGCGCGGTACAGTCGTCCGCTTTCCTTGCGCAGCTTTCTGCCGACGGCAGCGTGGCGGATTTAAAAGTATATTCCGCTTTAAATGATTTCCGGGTCCCGAGTATTTCCCAGACGGGGTCTTTGAATAAACTGGATGCCGGCGGGAATTTTATTTTGACGATCGCGCAGGCAAAAGCTGCCGACAGCGAAGTCTATCATCTCACGATCTCCGGAAAATCCGTGGAAATTCCGAAGAACCTCAAGGTTATATACGATCTGGACCGGAGCGGGGGCGTATACGTATATCTGGCGGAAAACGGCGCGCATATTTATAACTTGAAATATTTTACTTCGGTGGAGGAATTCGCCTCCGGCATCCGAAAGCTTCGCAGAGCGCTACAGATTTCTTCCATGTTGGATGTAATGCCGCAAGTGATGCCATGGTTCCTGATCTCCGCAATCGGTGTGATTTTATTAGTTGCAAAACATTATTGGAGGGATGACTGCGGCAATGAAGAAAATCGTTAGAATTCTCAGCAGTATATTGATCATAGCTGCAGCACTGTTTTTGCTGCATTTTATTCTGACTTTGGACGGAGTCGATGCCTGGCTGACCGGGAAGATTCTGAAAAACGAATCGAATGCGCAAGCTCTGATTTATACGGAATGGGCCGAGGAATGTTATGAAACCGAAGATGCGGACAAGCCGTGTATTTATGCCCGGGACGGCCGCCTTTACATGGCGGTGGGAACAAATGTTTCCGACATCACGCCGGCCGGCATCAATATATCTTATTACGGCGGTTTTATAGATTTTAACGAGATGATCCGTTATAAAAAAAACTGTATCGTGAGCCGGGACGGGAGATATATCGTTTACCGCCTGGAATTCAACGAAATCCCTTATCTGTATTATTTTGACACCGCTCTGCAAAAAGCGTTCTTTATTTCCGATCGGGTGGACAGTTTCGATCTTCTGGAAAATGACGGCACGGAGGCGCTGACGCTGATTTATGCTACGGGATATTCGCAAGCGAACAAGCTGTTCTTCTATCGCTCCGATCCGACCGGGAAAACTGCCGGGGCGAATGGCATAATCTCCGAGAACAACAAAATTTCCGGCATATTTGAGGCGTATGGGAGCATCCTTTATCTGGATCTTTCAGGTACGCTTTTCCGGTATGAGCCTGCTTCCGGTAAGGCGCAGAAAATCGCGGCGGAAGTGGACGATATCTATTTTCCGGGAGAGGAAAGATATAATTATGACGAATATTATGATGATTTCACCGTCTGCTGCAGAAAAAACGGCAAGGATTATATCGTAAACGGATCCGCCGAAGCTGCGGTGGAGGAAGGCTATTATAATGTCCTTCCGAAATATACTTTTACAGATGGATCGGGCGGAAAATATTATTATTCTCTCAAAAACAAACGGATCATCCGCACATCCGGCGGTACGGAAACGATTTTATATCAGGATCTCGGCGATCTGTACCATGTGTTTGCGTATGTACCAGGCACGGATCAGAAGGGAACAGGGGCATTTCTTGCCGCATCGGAAGATACGCTTTATTTGCTGCAAAGCGACGGCAGCGCTTCTTCGGAGCTGATGCCGCTCCCGGGAAGATACCGGGGCCGTACCAATCTGCTGGAAGACCATATGGAGGTATATGCGGCGGGAAATGACGTTTATTATGTGAGTCTGCTCACATCCGGCAGCATGGTCCTGAATCCCAAAAACGCAGGCAGCTGGCTGAATGGTATCAACAGTTATAATTACGGTCTCATGGCGATCCGAAAAGAAGGGCAGTCTTATGCGGCGGAACCGCTTTCCGTGCCGCCTTCGCGGCGTATGAGTTCGCCCGTACCTGTTTCTATTTCGGAAAACGCAGGTAAAATGACATATATTTCCTATTTCGCGGACGGCCGCATCAAATCCGTCTCGCTGCTTTCCGCGCAGGGCGGACTGCTGCATGCGGATCTCCTTGGCACATCGGTTTATGCGGAAGAACAATGCGGTCTGGAAGTTTACCCCTGCTTTCAGGGAACGTATCTGTTAAGAGAAAGGAAGGATGGGACAAGAGACTTTTTCCTGCTTTCCGAAGACTCCGCGCAGCTGGATCCGGTTATGGATGAAAAGGGGATTCTTACCGAAAATTACAAGGATTTTACAGCTGCCGT
This sequence comes from Clostridia bacterium, assembly GCA_046952735.1. GTDB lineage: Bacteria > Bacillota > Clostridia > UBA1212 > UBA1255 > Egerieisoma. The sequence goes on from JBKUJR010000018.1 coordinate 13,649, forward strand.
ATCGTTTGGGAAGCTTGTTATTTTCTGAAAACCGCGGTATAATGAACCGTACAATTTTAGAAAGGGGTTATTAACACATGAATTACTCGCATGAAGTACAAAAAATGATGTGTGTCAAGCAAGGGCCGAATCATGGGCCGGCTCCCATCCCGGAAGAAGGCAAATGGGTACAGGCAAAAGAAATTTCCGATATTTCGGGGTTGTCGCACGGCGTGGGCTGGTGCGCTCCGCAGCAAGGCGCCTGCAAGCTGACGCTGAATGTGAAAAACGGAATTATCGAAGAAGCGCTGGTAGAGACGCTGGGCTGTTCCGGAATGACGCATTCTGCGGCTATGGCGGCGGAAATCCTCGGCGGCAAGACGCTTTTGGAAGCACTGAACACGGACCTTGTATGCGACGCCATCAATGTAGCGATGCGTGAAATATTTTTACAGATCGTATACGGCAGAACGCAGTCGGCGTTTTCTGAGGACGGCCTCCCGATCGGAGCGGGCCTGGAAGATCTCGGCAAGGGACTTCGCTCTCAGGTTGGAACAATGTACGGCACAAAGGAAAAAGGCGTGCGTTTCCTGGAAATGGCGGAAGGCTACGTCCTGAGCATCGGACTGGATGAAAATGATGAAGTGATCGGTTATAAATTCGTAAACCTCGGCAAGATGATGGATGCGATCAAAAAAGGCGCCGATCCGAAAGAAGCTTATGAGAAGAACGTAGGTACATATGGACGATACGCCGATGCCGTTAAGGTCATTGACCCCCGCAATGAATAAGGAGGAATTGAACCATGGTAAGATTTGAAGGTTATGAAAGAAGAATAGACGGCATTGACAAAGCTATGGCGGAATACGGGATTGCCTCTTTGGAAGATGCAAAGGCAATCTGCGATGCAAAAGGCGTGGATGTGGCCGGAATCGTGAAAGGCGTACAGCCGATTGCTTTTGAGAATGCGGTATGGGCTTATACGCTCGGTTGCGCGATTGCATTTCAGAAGAACGTGAAAAATGCCGCTGAAGCTGCCGAAGCCATCGGTCTGGGCCTGCAGGCATTTTGTATCCCCGGCTCCGTTGCAGACGCCAGGGAAGTGGGCATCGGACACGGAAATCTCGGCGCAATGCTGCTGCGGGAAGAGACGAAATGTTTCTGCTTCCTTGCCGGACATGAATCCTTTGCTGCGGCGGAAGGTGCGATCGGAATTGCGAGGACTGCCAACAAAGTCAGAAAAGAACCCCTTCAGGTAATCCTCAACGGACTTGGAAAAGACGCGGCTTATATCATTTCCAGAATCAACGGTTTTACTTATGTAAAAACGGATTTTGATTTTACGACAAGAGAGCTGAAGGTTACGGAGATCAAGAAATTCTCGAACGGCGACCGGGCAAACGTACGATGCTATGGCGCGAACGATGTAAACGAAGGCGTAGCGATCATGCAGAAAGAGGCCGTAGATGTTTCTATTACGGGCAACTCTACGAACCCGACGAGATTCCAGCACCTCGTTGCAGGTACATATAAGAAATGGGCGATCGAACACGGCAAGAAATATTTCTCCGTTGCTTCGGGCGGCGGTACGGGCCGTACGCTCCATCCGGACAACGTTGCCGCGGGTCCTGCTTCTTATGGTCTTACGGATTCGATGGGCCGTATGCACGGCGATGCGCAGTTTGCGGGTTCCTCCTCGGTTCCTGCCCACGTAGAAATGATGGGCCTCATCGGCATGGGCAACAACCCCATGGTCGGCGCGACGGTTGCGTGTGCGGTGGCGGTTGAGGAAGCAAGCAAATAATCTGTAAACCCGCATGAAATAAGGATTTATACAAACCAGCCAGCCCGGAGCAAGATTGCTCCGGGCTGGCTGAGTTTTGTGAAGATAATCCTTTTTGTGTACCTTTATGGAAAGAAAAATTTTTGCCCATTAAAAACATTGATGCTTTTTGCGATAAACTCCAGACTCTTTATATAGGTTGACTGCGAACAGCCTGTCATCCAAAGGAACAATACGCCGTCTGCGCCTGTCGTGCAGCCACAGGCAACAAATACACCGGACAATTCCACCGCAACTAAATCGCCGCAGAATAAGCAAGTTTAGATTCCGGGCAATAGTAATGCTGCCGGAACCATAACGCAAAGCGGCGACGGCAACATATATTCAGACAGAAACGCTGATAACAACGGAAACGTCGGGCGGTTGGATAACGACATATCAGACGGTTATCACGCGAACATACAACGAAAGAGGCATTTTGCTCTCCACGAAAAAGAGCGAACCGGTAATCATCAGCAAGGTGAAAAGCGGCGGCATTGACGTCAATGCGCCGGATCCTTCAAAAATAGCGACAACCTTAAACGAAGAATACGCGAGAGTGAGCGTTGGACTGAGCTTTAATACAAAGCTGGCAAACGAGGTTTTAGTCGGGCTGAACGCAGAGCGTACGGCGGAGGGTTTGCCGGCCTTGTCGATCGACACGTCATGCGCTCATGAGCGAGGCATATACAAATATCGGTATAGCTATCGTACAAAGTAATGGTTATTATTATATTTGTGAAGTGCTGATCAGTTAATATCTTTTAATTAAACAAACCCGTAGCAGAACAAATCCGCTGCGAGTTTATTTATAAGGCGATATATTTCTGCCTGTTATCATGGGGATGTTTATATGTAAAACGAAAGCGACCTTGCTCAATCAATAGAGTCAACAAATAAACCCTTGCCGTATATTTGCAAGCAACTCCTGTAAACTCCATAATTTCATATATCGTTCTTGGTTGACGGCAAAATTCCACAACAGCGTCAAACCTGTCATTTCGTTTCTTGTCCCTGCCCTGGAGACGAGACTCATATGTTATACCTTTTTCTCTTAGATAATCCAACAGCTATTTGATTCTGTCTTTTGACATATGGAAGCAAATCGTTTCCGAGTTTTGATCGAGTATGCGTGCCGTGTCATGAACTGTCACTTCATCCTCGAAATCCTCCAGCAATTTCTCAAAGATTGAATGAGCCTCATAACAGACGCTGTTTCGTTTCTCTTTTCCAGAAAAACGGAGCAAGCGTTTTTTGTGCTGCGGGACGAATTGTGGCATAAAAAGAATAGATTCTATATATCGTTTTCGTTGAGGTATCCTGAAAAATGCTGCAGGTCTGTTTGTCGTACACAAAAACAAAAAATCCGATTCAACTATCTATACTTTCTGAAAAAACTACGGCTCATCTTTTTGATGAACCGTAGTTTTCTTTTGCTGCTTTTATAATTCTTTAATAATAATTACAATATTAAAAGTGCTATACAGTTAGATTTTTTCTCAAAGTATCCTCCTTTGAGAAAATTTATTAAAAAGTCCGATTTATACGGTTAAAATAGATTGTGCCGACGGTAATTCTGACGGCAAATAAAGTAAATTTTCAACTAATTTTTCTATATTGTTACGTTTTAGTTCATTTGAAGAATGTACGTACCGTTCGAGCGTTATCTTAACATTGCTGTGCCCAAGAATCTCGCTTAAGCTTTTATAATCATATCCAGCCTCTATATAGTTCGTCGCGAATGTGTGACGTAACGAATGAAAATTATAATTACCGACCGCGCTTTGCTTCAGAAATCTCTTGAAATGATTATGCAGTGTTCTTGGCCCATAAACTGAGCGCTTCCTGTTAAAATAAAATCATTCGGGCGTTTTTTCATATTACGGAAAATCGCCGTCAGGAAGGATGGTATATAAATATCCCGTATGGATTTTTTACTTTTGGGCGGAGTAATAATCACCTTTGTTTTATCAGAAGCACTTTCTGCAAGTGGTATTTGAATACGCTGCAGTGTTTTGTTGACGTGTACAACGCCCATATTAAAATGAATCTCAATATCCTTCCATTGAAGTGCAGAAAGTTCTCCAATACGAATTCCCGTATGCATACTTAAAAGAATACCAGCTTTTACATAATTGATATCGTTCACAAGGTATTGATGGAGCATCGATTGCTGGATTTTAGATAAGGTTATAGGATTTTTATCGTCTTTCTTAATTTTTATTCTATGCAATTCAAGATGGGCGTGACATTTACCAAACTTTAAAATGCTTTTAATAATAATCAAAATATCTTCAACCGTTTTTGGACAAAGACCAAAACCTCCTTCGCTTTTTGCTTTTAGCAACCGGCCTATTAGCTGTTCAATAAGCTCCGTACTTATTTTTAACGCCTGATATTTTCCGAGATGAGGCATGATATGCTTGTTTACTTGGTTGCAATATCGGGAATAGGTTGATTCCTTTACTCGCAATTTAGTATTATTCAGCCAATTCTTGACCAAATCCTTAAAAATAATAACAGGAGATACTGCGTTTTCTTTCCCCAACATAGTTTCATGGAGCAGCAATAACCGTTTTTGTTTTGCCTGCTGACGGCTTATTCCGTAAACAGAACGGTATTTTGCCTTTCCTTTAGCACTGTATTCGTATATATAACGAGCCTCCCATCTTCCGTCTTTGCGCTTGCAGATGTTTTCTCCTGTTCTCGCCATATTCCATCCCTCTTTCTTTATTTATTTGACTGCATTTTTGACGGCCAATAACCGTAATTCAATATACTAAATCAGCGCCATCAATAAAAAATTAACAAATACTTAAAATAATTATACGAATTTCACATATTACTATATTAATGTTGTAGCCTGATCTTTCTGTACTCTTTTTAAATAATAATTTACACCCGATTTACTTCTGACGTTTCAACAGATTAAATGTTCTTTGAATTATTAATTACCTTCATTTATTACAAAAGAATGTTGCTCAACACAAATCTCGTCTTTTTTTGTTCTCAATTTGTTTACATTTGAAGTACTGTTTATACTTGACTTTCTCTTTAAAAATTAATAAAATATAAAAAATAATTTTTACTATTTTTTGTGGTGTTTTTTCTCAAAGGAGGATATTTTAAGAAAGTATATTGCAAGCACTTGTATAAGCCAGATCGTGGAGCCGCGATGGTGAAAGCAAGGATCATACAGTAGATATAGGTAGCGTGTAAAAATATAAAACAGGCGAAAGGGCGAAGCTATGCCCGACATGGTAAAGAAAATGATTAATAAATATTCAGATTTTTTATATGTTTTCTGGGTAAAAACAGGAAGAGAAGAAATCGCATTAAAACAAATTCAAACTTTGTTTGGAAATGGTATTTCTTGTTTACAACTCTTGGTCGAAACATTTTTTAGAAAGCAAGGAAAAGTATTCAAAATAACCAAACCTGCATTTCCAGGATATATTTTTATTGCTTCTGAAATTGACAACATTGAATTTCTGGTACGTGCAAAAGAATGTGCCCGCCAGTCACGGTCAATTCTAAAACCTCTCTGTTATACCGGTACTTGTCAGGCGGCTATGCGTGAAGAAGAACGAGAAGCAATAGATTGTCTGTGGCAGGGGAAAGACTGCATTAGAACTTCAACTGGAATTATTACAGGGGATCATGTAGTAATTACAGACGGACCTTTTAAAGGGAGAGAGAGTATCATATTATCAGTTTCACCACGTAAAAGGCAAGCGATTGTTGAAATTGAATTTATGGGTGGAGTCCGAAGAACGACTATTGGATTAGAAATCATTGAAAAGTTGCCTTAGATGGAGTATTTTAAGGTATGCGACACATGGATTCTGTACGAAATAAATTAAAAGATATTTTAGATCAAGGCAGTTTCAAAGAGCTTTGGCCTGATTTATATACATACAACTACTTAGAATTCACCGGCTACGATGAAAAGTTGAGAATAGCTAAAGAAAAAAGTGTCGAGAAAGATTCTGTGATAACCGGTGTTGGTATGATTGCCGGATGCAAATGCATTATTGCTGTTTTTGAGCCATGCTCTTGGGAGAACCGATCTGATAGAACCGATCTTTCGATACATAGTAAATATAGATGTTGATGGGATCATGTTAGAAGTACATCCCAAGCCGGTCTCATCTATTAGCGATAGTAATCAAACATTAAGTTGTGATGAATTTTCTAAGTTACTTCATATATTGCGGTGAAAATATTATGGAAAAATTAAAGGAAAAAGCTTTGAAGGTATTGTGTTGTATCCCTCCATATATTCCTAGTTATTTTAATGCGGGACATCATCTTCCGATTTATCAAATTGCAGATTATTTGCGTAAATGCTCTTGCATTGATAAGGCAGACTGCGTTGATTCCTCTGTAATGCGCCACACATGGCGGGATGTTTGCCGAATTCTCGTAAAAAAATATGATGTTATTATTCTTTTTAATGATTTTGACGGGATAGATACATTTCAGCGTTTTATTTATTATGTTCGCAAGATATCAAAGGAAACTAAAATTCTCACATTGGGTAGGCTGTCTATCATGGCACAACATGTATTTACTTCATTAGATGTTGATGCAATTGGAGTTGAAGGTGATTATGAGGTTATGGCAGCTTCTTATTGCGAATATTTAACTGGATTGAAAAAACCAAAAGGAGTTAGTGTGAAACAAAATGGAGTGTTTCATAAAATGGAATCCGGAGAGCGTTTGCTGCCTGAACAATGGGGAAAACCAGATTATAACGAAATTCCGATACAACAATATATTAGTTTATATCAAAATGATAATAACAAATTTTGTGGAATTCCTGATAAACGAGAATTAACAGTTCAAATAAGCAGGGGATGTCCTTACAATTGTTCATATTGCGATGTGCAAATCGTACAAGGTAAACGAGAAAGACGCCTCTCTGTAGATTCTTTATTTAGCTATTTAAAAAACGAAATGCAGAAAAAATCATTCGACTATGTTAGTTTTTATGCACCTGTTTTTACATTAGATCAGCAATGGGTTAAGCAATTTTGCAGCAGGAAGGTTGAAAATAATGATTCCTTTAAGTGGAAGTGTGTTACAACGATAGATAATCTAAATGAAGAAATCATCCGAATAATGGGGCAGGCAGGTTGTTTTCGCATTAGTGTTGGAATTGAAAGTATTATATCTCAATCGCAAAAAGAATTAATAAAAAACAAACAATTGAAAATAAATCAATTAATAATTTTAGCAAAGCTTTGTATGCAATTGAATATACAGTTAAATTGTTTTATTATGGTGGGATTTCCTGATGAATCAACAGATGACGTTAGGGATATGTTGCAGCAATTGAAACAAATTCCAAATCTCAGGGTCAGGCCAACTATATATACTCCATATGAAAGAATGCAAGATGTGAAAAATCTGACCGAATGCAATAAATTCAATAGACAGTTATTTTATAACGATCGAGATTATTTGTACGAGCAAAAAATTTACCAGTTATTATATACTGATGAAAATTATTCGGAAATGGGTATTAACATATGAATAACAAAATTAAATTAGGATCTTTGGAGATAAATTGCTTTATTTCAGGCAGCAATCCGTTAAATGGGTATTCGCATCAATCTAAAGAAAAAGACAAAGAAATGTCGGATTATTTTACGTTTGAGCGAATGCTGAAATATTTACATCAATGCGAAGAAAATGGTATAGATACAATAGTGGCCCGCATGGATAAGCTGATGATCCAGCTATTTAAAGAATATTGGCTGCAAGGCGGAAAAATCAAATGGATAGGACAGACCGCCAGAGAGTATGGAAGTGTAAAGCAAAATATTACAGAAGGTATTAAAGCCGGTGTGTCGGCACTTTTTATTCATGGAGGAACAGTAGATCAACATTTTAGAGAGGGAATTCCAGAAAAGTTAATTGAGTATGTAAAATACGCAAAATCTTTTAATCTGCCTGTAGGAGTGGCTTCTCACAATCCCGATTGCTTATTGAAACTACAAGATATGGATTGCGAAAATGATTTTTTCCTTTTGAGTTTATACAACATTAACGGGTATCTTGGTAAAAAGGAAATTAGTTCGGATGAGAAATTCGATGACCAAGATCGCAAAAAAGCCTTACAAATATTACATAGTTTAAAACGGCCTTGTATTCTGTATAAGATTTTAGGTGCAGGACGAAAAAATTTAAGCGAAGCGTTAATTGATATTTCTGATTATATTCGTAAGTGCGACGGGATAATGATTGGAATGTATACAAAAGAAAACGAAAACTTGATTCAGGAAAATACTGAACAATTCTATAAATGGCGAGCAAATTTGTTCGTACAGCAGTAAAAGTATACTTATTATACAAGAAAGGTTTGACAGATGAAATTTGATTTGAATGGGTTTATTGATAAAAGAGTGTTATTGGACGTAGAGCCTCAACAAAAAAAGGATTATCGCAACAAAATTAATCTTTCTAGCAATGAGCTCCACTCTTTATATATGGACTTGCTTTTAAAAAAGTTTATAAATAATGTAGACGCTGATATTCTTTGTAAATATCCGTACTACCATGCCTTTATTAAAGAATACGCAGAATTTATTCACCTGGAAGAGAATTCAGTTATTTTTACACCTGGCTCAGATTTCGGTATATATCTATTACTCACTGCTTTGACCCATAAAAAATGTCGTATAATTAATTTTGTTCCTAACTATATAAGTTATGAAAAATATAGTTTATATAATAATAATGCAATTTATGAAAATATATATTTCAAACAATCTTTTGAAGAAATAAAAATATCACTAAAAACATACACAAATTCAATAGTTATCTTAACAAATCCAAACGGATTCGATGGCGATAGATTTGACAAAGAGCAAGTGGATTGCATAGTAGATATATGCAGAGATCAAAATAATTTACTTATTTTAGATGAAGCGTATGCGGCATTTGATGGTTTTGAGCGCAATGATCTGTTGATGAAACCCGAAAACCAACATTTAATCATTGTACGATCTTTTTCAAAATGTTTTGGAATTGCAGGATTGAGACTAGGCTGCATTCTTGCAAATTCAGAAATTATCAGCTATTTAGCCCGCTGGAATCCAACTAATACGGTTTCCTCTTTTTCAATGGCTTTCTTTTCATTTTGTTTGAAACAACCGGATTTGCTTAAAAAGATTCGTGATGAGATATATGAAAACAGAAAAAAATTAACAAGTATATTTAGTCAAAAGACATTTGTGTGGCCATCACATACTAACTTTATTGCTTGTCAATTTATTAATAACGAGACTAAAGAAAAGGCATTAGACTTATTCAAACAAAGGAATACAATTGTTAAAGACATAAGCAAAATTTATGGGTATAACCATTCGCTACGAATAACCGTTCCATCAGAACAAGAGTTAGAAGTATGTGAATTTGTTATAAATAGAATATAAACTTAAGGAGTGTTTTCAAATGATTGATTTTAACAAAATAAAAACAGGTGAATTGGCAAAATACCCGTTTCAGACTGCGGCTTTTTATGACTTGATAGAAAGAGACACGATGGAAACATTACGCCGGGAATATCCAAAAGATAATTTTATCATGTATGAAAGGCGAATGGGACATGATAAAACGTACAAACAATGTGGTCGCCATTTGATTATTCCTGGTGAGAAGAAACCATACAAAGAAGATTTGCTCACAGAGACATGGAGGGCTTTTTGTGCAGACCTATTGAGCGATGAATATCGTGATGCTATGGAAAGCTTAATCGGACAATCATTAAAAGATTCATACATTGGTGTTGATTTATGGCGATTCGATCCTGATTCGGGATGTTATATTGCTCCTCACGCGGACGTTCCATGGAAAATATGTACGCATTTATTTTATATGGTTAAAAAATGGGATCGTGATTGGGGCGGAATATTAAGCTATCATGATTGTGATAAGGATGATGATGTTGCGTTTGAAGTCCTTCCATCAATGCAGCTTTCTCCAGTTCTCGTCAGATCTGATAAATCGTTTCATTCCATTCAACCTGTAAACGGGAAAGCGCCTGAATCAAGGAAAGTTGTTGATATTGTATTTTACAATCAGATTCCTCCTGTTCCAAAACCGGGCAGACTTACAAGCGATATTTTAGATCCCAGTACATTATGGGATTAGGCCTATTAGTATGTGCACAAATTAAAAAATATTTTTGCTCCAATTCACCTATCAAAGCAGCAAGGCTACGCGGTATTACGACAGACTTGTAAACCTTTGTGGGAGTCGCACGTAAAAATGAGTAATTGATGCATTGCAGGCAGCGGAAAATTAAACCGTAAAAATTAAAAGGAGATAATAATACTATGGATCAAATCAGGTATGTTAAAAATGGAAACGATATATTCTATATCCATTCAATTACAGACAATGATGCTCGCTCATATGTTGAGGCCTGGACAAAAATATTATTTCAATGTAATCAAGAGGGGACATTCCTTTCGGCACAGATTTTCATATCTAAAGAAGTACATAATGAAGAAAAATTTCTTGACATATTAGATTGTAAAAATCATTGCACAGTATTATATGTTGACGGGAATTATGGCGGAATTATTGCGAGAGGTGTTTCTAAAGAAGCCAACGCAGTTATTAAAAATGATAAGAAGTATGCGCTTGAGTTAACTTATGGAGGAACAACTTCTATACATGTGTCTGGATTATCTAATAGAGAGTTAGATTTCGCTGAGAATTATAATACCGTTTTTAAAAGGCTTGCACAAATTGCCAATGAATCAAATTTCATAATAGCGCGTACATGGTGTTGGCTTAAAGATATATTAGATCACTATGCGGTTTTTAATCAAAGTCGTAATAATGAATATAAACAATTAGGATTGTTTGAAAAGAAAATACTCCCGGCAAGTACAGGTGTGGGAATTCCTGCTTATAAAAACAGTTATTTTGCTTTAGATGCAATACTATATGATTCAAACACATCCATTATATATCATTATAAAACAGCGAAGCAGAATTCAGCCTATGATTATGGCTCTGCATTTGCAAGGATGTCTGAAGTGCGATGCCGCATGAAAAGAGTTCTTTATGTGTCAGGTACTGCTGCAATTCTGAAAGACGGCAGTTCATACAAAATTATGGATGTACAAGAACAATATGACAATATGCTTGAAAATGTAACAGCGGCACTAAATGAAGCAAATATGGACTGGACGAATGTAGTTTATGGTATTGTGTATTGCAGAGGTGATGACATTATTAATTCCATCAAAGATAAAGAACTTTTTTCAACATATAATATTATCCCAATAACGGCTACAATATGTCGGGATAATCTGTTGTTGGAGATGGAACTATATGCATCAGCTGACCAATGAAGTGATATTAAAATCTGATAAAATTATAATTATTGGGTCGCCTGGCAGCGGAAAGACTTTCCTCTCCAACAAATTAGCTAAGTCATTCCAATTTGATGTATATCACTGGGATGATTTATATTGGGAGGTTGGATGGGAGCGAGCATCTGAAGATGAAATTATCTCAAAAATTAAAGAAATATTAATAAAGCCGCGTTGGATATTGGAAGGCAACTATTTTCATTATATATATAAAGAAAGGCTTATTGCTGCGGATGCAGTTCTTTTGGTCAGTGCCCCTCCTTTTCTATGTTTTTTCCGTGTAATTATACGATATTTAAGAATCTTATTTGGGAATGATTCGATTCTTCCGGTAAATGTGCGTAATGCATCCGGTTCTCGAAGACAAAAAACTCATTTTGATTTTAAGTTTCTTAAATTTGTTGCTTGTTTTAAGAAAAATACGCTGCCTTATATGTTAAGTGAAATGCAGCCCTTCCTGGAGAAGGTTTATAACGTTTCTAAAAAAACAATGCGTCAAATTTTACAAAACAGTTAGAGATTTTGATATGGATAAGAATAAGAAAGAGATAGTCTTAAATCATTTTAATAGGATAGCAGAAAATGAATATTATTTAAAAGTTTTAGAGAGGCGGGAAATTTATAACAACTCTGTTGATAGACTTGTGTTAAATCTGCTAATGCAAAAAATTGATCCGATAATATTAGATGCTGGATGCGGTATGGGGCAGAGAGCAGCGAAATATAAAAAAGCACTGCGATGCAAAGTCTTTGGAATTGATTTTAGTCCTAAAATGTTGGAGCACGCTTCAAAGCAAGGGCTGGATGGCGTTTTTTGCAGTAGCATTTTAGATATACCATTTGAAAATGAAACTATTGATTTTATTACTTGTCTCTTTTTTGTATTCTGTTATCTTACATCAGAGCGGGATAGAATTAATGCATTAAAAGAATTTTACCGTATACTTAAACCGGGAGGATTGTTATTTTTGGATGTTATTCCAATTATACATAAAGGGGAAGGCTCTGAGTTTAAAAGAAATTTACTTCATATTTTGTATGATAAATGGAGTTTTTTATTCAAAAAAGACCTTTGTAAAGGAGATAAAATTTATAAAGTCTGCAATAATAACGAAACTATTTCTTTAAACTATTTCCATGCTTTTGGTGAAAATGAAATGCTTAAAATCATTTATCAAAGTAAATTTATTATAAAAGATTGTGTGACCATAGGCTATAATTCAGGCAAAATACAAACAAAAAAAAGCAAAGGCCAGCGTCTATACATATTAAAAAAACAATAGTATCATTGTTGGGGGAAGGTAATATGGATATACATCCTACATGGGTAAACAATTCTAAAGCTATAGAAAATATAAATTTAAATTTCTTTGAAAAAAGTTATATCGTGCGCCACTATATGATGTCCACAGTGAAAGGAATGAGCATGGGAGACTTTTTAAAAATGGCGGAACAAGTGGATATTAATACGTTTAACAAGTTTTATTCGATATTATATCGTTCTGGTATGTTCTGTGCCGCTGATTTGTTAGATATCAAATCAGCGGCACAGTTATATAATGTTATTCAATGTGTAAAATTATTTAATCTTAAATCCCCAATTCAGGTTATTGAAGTAGGGGGAGGGATAGGTAACTTGTCTAGGCTCTTTGCAGAATTAGATGTTTGCGATACTTATACAATTTATGATTTAAATAATGTTATAAAAATTCAAAAGCATTATTTGCAGCAGAACCTTACGAAAAGGAAATTCGATAAAATTAAGTTCATAGCCGTAGATTTAATTGATATAAATGACATCAAACCGATTTCAACAGATTTATTTATATCCACATTCGCCCTAACTGAATGTCCAAAAACAACCATCGAATTATATTTTCAAAAATTAATTATCAATGCACAATATTGTTATATACTTGGCCAGGAATTGTATGGAAATTATTATCCTTCCAAGGATATTGTAAATAAATTAATGACCGCATTTTCACAAATAATTATTCGGGATTATCCATATTTCAATCAAAAAGCATATGAGATTATATGCTTGAAAGATTAAAAAAGCGGGAGGGGTTGAGAGAAATTATGCAATACATAATAAAAAAACAACCTGAAGATTTTTTGGTTCAAGAAGCTCTATGTTCGCAGTTCGTACCCATGTACCATACCGAACAGGATGATCTGTTTGGATTATACATCATTCAGAAAAAAGGCTTTACCACCTTTGAATCTGTGAATATTATTTCTGATTTTTTTAAAATTCCAACTGTAGATTTGGGATACGCTGGGCTAAAGGACGAAGATGCTATAACATTTCAATTTATGACTATTCCTAAATCTTACATATTAAAAAATGAGGATATTAATAAGTTTAATTCTTATTATGCTAATAAAAATTCATTTATACAAATTACACATCACGGATATTGTCCTATTCCAATCCAGGTAGGTAAATTAATCGGAAATTCATTCAGTATTGTTGTCAGAAATATTTGCCCAGAGATGTATATGCAATATAAAGATATGAAGTCATACAATCTTTATATGTTGAATTATTATGATATACAAAGATTTGGTCTGCCAAATTCGGTTAAAAAAACTCATGAAATAGGGTTCCATTTAATACAAAATAATTACGATGAAGCCAGAAATATACTTTGTTTAATGGATTCTCCGGAAAAAATAAAATCTTTAAATTTTATTGGAAGCTCAGAAGCGTTTTTCCATTCCCTTGAACCGCGAACACTCTCATTTTATTACAATTCATGGGAATCTAATCGATATAATCATCAATTAGCCGAACTGTTGAAAAAGTATGATGACAACGTTATAACTCAAACTTATGATGGGATTCCATATGTCTTTACCAAAAATAAAAAAGTGCTTATAGATATATTAAATGACAAGGAGTTCTTAAGCATTGAAAAGCATTATTATGATGGTGAAAAAATTATTCAGCGTACTTCGCAGCGACCATCGATAATAAATACGACAATACAATTTAATAAATGGGATGAAGACATTATGTACAAAGGCAAATTTATGTTGCAGATATCTTTCTTTTTACCTTCGGGGTCGTATGCGACATTGGCCGTTAAGCAAATGATGATTTACTTGATGAATTGGGAGTGAAAATATAATGAAAGAAAAAATACTTATTGTTAACGGTTGTTCAATGACATATGGTTTGGAATTAGTTGATGATAAAAATGCAACTGAGCAGGATCATATATATCGTCAGAAAACCGCGTGGCCAGGACAGCTAAAAGATCTTCTCGGTTTTACAAGTGTGCTGAACTTCGCAGTAAACAGTGGTTCAAATGATCGCATTTTGCGAACTACAATTTATGAAGTTAGTCGTCTTTGCGCAAATTCAGATTATGATATTTTTGTTATAATAGGTTGGTCAGGTCCGGCAAGAAGAGAATTTTATATAGATGGAGAATGGATGCAGGTGGTTCCGTATCATGACCATCAAAACACTAAATTAGATCAACTTAATCGCGTTTACAGAGAGGTTGCCTGGAACGACAAGGAATGCGCGATTCGTTTTTTGACTGAGGTAGTTGCCTTACAAAGCTTTTTGGAAGTGAATAAAGTACCGTATTTGTTTTTTGATGCAATATCACCGGCAAAAGAACAAATTGTTCATAGTGGTAACATGGGAGCCCCTTACATAGCCCAAATCAACGCTGTTCGATATATGAACCTAGATGATATTAATGGATGTATGGCAGACATTTTACGAAAGGAAGTTCCTGTCTGGAATGGCAGGCATCCTTCCCCGGAAGGACATAAATATTGGGCGTCTGTGTTATTTAAATATATCGAAAAACATCAATTGATACAAGCTGATTTTACAAGAAAATCAATAATAGAAATGGCTTCAATTAATCAAGAGCAGCGAAGTCAAAAAGAAATAAATTTTATTTATACATAGAGGGAGAAAAATAATGATAAATGAATCATATGTGATATGGGGAGTTAGCGCTTTAGAACACGATGCGGCGCTTTCAGTTATAAAAGATGATCAAATTGTTTTTGCAGCACATTCTGAAAGGTATTCTAGAATTAAAAATGATGCTACTCTTAATGAACCTTTAATAGAGGAGGCAATTTCATGTGCTGGATTGCCAGATTATATTATTTATTATGAGGATAGTTATTTAAGCAATCTTCGCAAATATGAGGCGGGACACATTGAAAAAAATCAATTACAGGATTCGGTCAGTCAAATTAAATCGGAGCTCGGTAAATACTCAACGGTTAACAAAATACCGATTTTAAATGTGCATCATCACGAAGCACATGCAGCAGGCGGTTTTTTTACCTCTCCTTTTCAAGACGCGCTTATTGCTGTTGTAGATGCAGTAGGAGAATTGGAAACACTTTCAATATGGGAAGGCTACAGTAATAGTTTAGTTAAAATTTTCTCACTCCCCTTTCCGCACAGCATTGGTCTTTTTTATTCGGCAATAACTGATAGACTACATTTTAAACCAAATGAAGAAGAGTTTATTATCATGGCATTAGCTGCATTCGGAAGTCCGAACTATGTTGATATATTGAAAGCAGATTTTATTTATGATGATCCAATTCCATTATTTCGGTTAAAAAAAGATTTATATCAAGGCATTAGAAATTGGAGACCAGAAATTATTAACGATGCAGATGTTGCAGCAAGTGTTCAAAATATTACAGAGGATTATATACTAAAGATTCTTGAATATTTTCAGAAACAGACAAAGAAGGAGTATTTAGTATTCTCTGGAGGCGTTGCTCTTAATTGTGTTCTTAATTATAAAATAAGAAAATCAAAACTATTTAGAGATATGTGGATTATGCCTAATCCAGGAGATGCTGGTAGCAGCTTGGGAGCTGCCTTAGCATATTTACGAAAACATATTACGTTTGAAACAGCCTATTTAGGTACTGATATCAATAGAGAAGTTGATGCTAAGCTTGCAGCCAGTAACTTAGCGGATGGGGAAATTATTGGAGTTGCTAATGGTCGAGCTGAATTTGGACCGAGAGCTTTAGGAAACAGAAGTCTATTAGCGGATCCGAGAAAACAATATATGAAAGAAAAAGTAAATGAAATAAAAATGCGGGAAGCGTTTCGACCTTTTGCACCTATTGTATTAGCGGAGTTTTCAAGCCAATATTTTGATATGGATTTTCTTTCTCCATATATGCAATATGCAGTACCTTGCCGGCAACCAGATATGCTCCCCGCTGTTTGTCATATTGACGGGAGCAGCAGGGTGCAAACTATCGATGAACATTCAAAATCGGCTACATATCATATTTTAAAGGAATTTTATAATTTAACAGGCTGCCCTGTTTTACTTAATACTAGTTTAAATGTAAAAGGGGAACCTATTGTTAACACTTGGAATGATGCGATTGCTTTTCAAGAGAAGTGTAAAATTAAGATCTATTAAGGGGATATGTATTGTGTCAAAAGGGTATATAACAATAGCAATAAACAGTCGTAATGAAGATTATATAAGAGCGGCATATGCGCTCGCATTATCGTTAAAAGCAACACAAAAAAAAGTAAATGCGTTAACTGTTGTCGTTGAGGATAGAAATGCTGTGGATGAAAGATATCGTCAGGCATTTGATAAGGTTGTTGTTCTGCCCAGTAAAAATCTTGCAGTGAATAGTACTTGGAAAGTGGAAAATTATTATCAGTTGTATGACGCTTCGCCTTATGATGAAACAGTTACTGTAGATGCCGACACCTTATTTGTTAGTGATATATCCGATTGGTGGGATGAGATGGGGAAATATGATATTGATATTACATCAAAAATATATAATTATAAAAATGAAATTATTAAAGAAAATTGTTTTCGTAAAGATTTTTACAAAGTAGGGCTTCCTGATATTCATAATGGATTTTTATATTTTAAAAAAGGCAGATTAGCACATACGTTATTTAAACAGATTGAAAAATATGTAGTTGAATGGAAAACAATAACAAAACAAATATATGGCTCAGAAAATATTCATTATTCTTCTGATAATGCGTTAAATATAGCAGTGCAAGAATTAGGTATTATATCTGAATGTATACATAGCGATGTTATTCCAACATTTATGCATATGAAAACGCTTCTGCAAGGATGGGAAAATGCTGAAGATAAAGATTGGCGGAAATATATTGATTATGAGTTTGATGAAAATATGGGGTTAAAAATTGGCGGTTATACAATAAAAATTCCATTTCATTATCACATTCGCGAATTTATATCAGATGAATTATTAAAAAAATATGAATGTTTTTTGGAGAAATCTCAATGTTTATAATAAGTACATATCCTTTAAACTCTGCTGAAATATGGTTTAATCATTGGTATGTGATTACAGATTGCCAGCTATATAGAGAGCAATTTATGGCAGCTATATTTGATGGCTTACTATATGATTATTCAGAAAAAGAAATACACTCGCTATTTAAATTTGAGAAACCTCTGGATGGAGAATATATTTATTGCCAAATAACTTCCTGTAATAAACTACAATTTTACACAAGCCCTACAGGAAATCAAACCATATATTATTATCACAAAAATGATACATTAATAATTACGGATGATCTTCCGATGCTGCTTAAAAACATTCGGCCAAAAATTTGCGATATGAATAAAGCGGCCGTAAAAGATTTTTACGCATTATCATATCCAATCGGGGAAGAAACTTTTATTAACAATATTTATCGTTTTCCTCAAGGACAAGCAATGACATTCGAGGTTAATAATAATACCTTGGATTTCAAAAAATGTTTTCATATAAAACTGGAACCATCAGCTATTAAAACTACGAATGAAATAATTGATGAGATGGAACAATTATTTTTGAACTCTATCAAGGTGTGTCTGAATCATTATGGAGAAAACAAAAAATACTGTATAGCATTAAGTAATGGATTAGATTCAAGATTGGTTGCCTATTATTTTCATAAATACGCTGCTAATTTATTTGCGTATTTTTTTGGAGAACAGCATTCTGCCGAAGGTAACCATGCGGCAATGATTGCGAATATTATAGACATACCATTATTTTATGGAGATGAATATAGTGACTTTTATCGCATGATTCATGAATATGCGATACAACGTCCTTTTTCAAATGTAGAATGGAGCAAATATAGGGTCGCTAAAAAAAACATACCAGAATATGATATCATCTTATCAGGATATATGGGAAATCATTTATATGGCGGATGGGAATACAGCAGCTCAAACAAGGAAAAGGATAATGATGAATTATCGGAAGAATTGTTAAAAAAATTTATTCGTGTTGATAACATAAGTATGCAAGAGAAACTTAGGCTTATTGAACGGATAAAAAAATTATTGAATCAGAATAATGAAAATATATTATCGCGGAAATGGGAGTTTTATTTCAGATCAGCCATCGCTTACGAAAGAGACTGCGAGTTTTTTCAAGATGTTAATAACAAAAAACATTTTTCTTTGTTTTGCAATATAAATTTGATTCGCCATTCTTTTACATACAAGACTGCGGATTATCAATTTAGAAGATTATATATGGAATATCTAAAACAAAAAACTCCCATGATTCATCCTAGCCGAGTGCCCGCAATTCAGGTAATCAATTCACATAAGCCTCTGGAAAAATGGGTATGCGGGAATGAGGGTTTTTTAAAAATATTTTGCAATGAAAAAGAATTAATTGAATTTATTGCTTATGATGTATGCGAAGCAAATATCAACATACGTGAATTAATTGAAAAGGTTCGTTCGGGATCTGCAACCCGTAATAATCTTCATATTTTATTTCAATTTCTTACCATAGCTGAGTTGATAAATAATTATTTTTAGGTGATTTCATTATGATAACATACAGGGATAAAACATATAAAATTGGTATGTGCTGCTCTTCTGAAAACTATAAAAATGCGCTGGAATTTGATTATGTGGAATTGCCGATGACAGAAATTATGCAATGGGACGCTAATCAATTAGAAAATGCAAAAAGAACAATGAAAAACATACTGATAGCAAATAAATTATTTCCTTCGGATATGCAGTTAATAGGTAATAATGCGAACGAAGAAAGAATTATGAACTACGCACAAGAGGCAATTTTTAAAGCAAATTATCTGGGAATTAAAATTATTGTTTTTGGATCGGGAAGATCAAGAAGTTATTCAAGCGACTATTCTAAAACTGCAGCTTGGAAGCAGATGATGTCATTGATATGTAAAATAGCTGATTTTGCAAAAAAGAAAGAAATACTCATTGCCATTGAACCCCTTGCAAGAGAAACATCAAATTTACTTAATACCCTACAAGAATCGTATGATTTTATTGAAAGTTGCAATCATTCTTCAGTCAAATTGACGGGAGATGCATATCACATGAAAAAAGTTGGCGATGCTCCAAAAGATCTTTATAAATACAAGAAACATCTTTTGCATTTTCACTTGTGTACATCTGAACGAGGATTGCCTGGTACGATTGAAGAAAATGAATGTGAATATTTTGATGGATTAATGTGTGCTGACGCAGTACGAACTATATCATTAGAAGCGAATTT
This sequence comes from Clostridia bacterium, assembly GCA_046952735.1. Taxonomy (GTDB): domain Bacteria; phylum Bacillota; class Clostridia; order UBA1212; family UBA1255; genus Egerieisoma. The sequence continues at coordinate 33,413 of JBKUJR010000018.1, forward strand.
AACTGGTTCCGAAAATTATTTATCAGCATTAAATTACCTTGAAAAGAAGACGCGGGGGCCTCACAATTATGATTCATGAAAAAATTAAAGAAATTATGATTCAACTTGAAATTATTCCTGAAGACGTAAATGTAGATATAGATGATGATCTGCTTGCAGAATATCTGGTAGATTCATTTAAGTTTATAGAATTTATTATTCAAATAGAAGAAAGTTTTAATATAGAAATGGACGAAGAGGATGTTTTAGTTGAAAAATTTAATTCTATTCGTGCAATAGCAAATATGGTGGATAATAAGCGTTTATATAAAGGATAAAAATGATAATAAACTTTAGAAACATTCCCACAAACGCAAAAAGAAAATTTTATCGGTGTGGTTTTCTTGCGTCTTTGGACGAACAAGATTATCGGTGGTCTAAATATAAAAAAGTAGGCAAAATCATTTGCTTAAGCAATGATTTAAATACAAATCAAAGAAATAACATGATTTCTTATATTCCATTTTCGGGACCTAATATATTTGACGACTTGGTTTCCACAAAAGATTATTTAGACGCTTATTGCCGCATGATTTATGTCAACGGGAAACAAACAGCGGAATTTTTCAGACAAATATCGAGTAATAGCGGCAATGTTCTTTTCGGATGCACTTTTGGCAAAGATAGAACCGGTATACTTTCAGCGATCATCTTGCGTTTGGCGGGAATTCCAGATGAAATTATAGTGGAGGATTATAAAAAGTCTTTAGACTATTTTCTTAATCATCCGAGCCTATTGTCTGAACACTGGGAAAAACGCCAAATACCATGTGAACAGTATATGAGGCGCTTTCATATAGATCCGCAAGTTATCCTGTTAACGCTAAAATACGTAGATGATAGCTATGGAAGCGTGGTAAAATACCTTGAACATTATGGGTACATTAATGATTCGGCAAAAACATTCTGTAAATAGGGAGAGGAATATGGAAATAACAATTATTGGAACAGGATATGTGGGACTAGTGAGCGCAGTATTACTATCCAATGCTGGGCATAGAGTATACTGCGTTGAAAATGATCCAAATAAAATTGAAAGCCTTAATAATGGGAAAAGCTATTTTTATGAAAAAGGATTACAAGAATATTTTACAGCATCTTTTGCCAAAGGGTTGATATCTTTTCATGCAGACTTAAAAGCACCTGTAAATAAATCGAAAATCATATTTTTATGTTTACCTACCCCCTCGGTAAAAGGCAAAATTGCTGATTTATCCACACTTTACCAGGTTGCGGCTGACATGGCAAAATACATACAGGACGATACAACTATAGTAATTAAGTCAACTGTTCCTGTTGGCTCCACAAGGCGTATTCGAGAAATTATACAACTGGAAAACAAACAAGCTTCAAAATTTGAAATTCAAATGAATCCGGAATTTCTTCGTCAAGGAAATGCTGTGCAGGATTTTCTTGAACCATTTCTCGTTGTTATTGGTCGGGAAGAAGGAAGTGAAAGCAAAATACTTCAAGAAATTTATCGCTCGGTTATATCTTCCAAGACGGAATATTGTTTTATGAGCTTGGAAGATGCGGAGATGACAAAATATGCATCAAATTTATTTTTAGCCAATCGCATTTCTTTAGTAAATGAATTAGCTTGTCTTTGTGAAGAAACAGGCGCAGATATTCGTCAAATCAAAAATGCAATTATGAAAGATCCTAACATAGGACCAGGCTATTTAAACTCTGGCATTGGGTATGGCGGAAGTTGTTTTCCAAAAGATATTGATGCGTTAATCGCTATGGGCAATATGCATGGACTGACATTGCCATTAATTCAGGCAATAAAAGATGTTAATAATCGGCAAAAACATTTATTAGTTCAGAAGCTTATGAAAGAATATCCAGAAGGTTTACTGGGGAAAAAAATAGCTTTATGGGGGTTGACATTTAAACCAGATACTAGCGATACAAGAGAAGCACCAAGTATAGATATTATTAATGATATCAATTATTTAGGCGGAAACGTGTATGCATATGATCCCATGAATGAGGTTATCAAAGCTAATAATGTTTTCTTTAATGTGGTGTTTTGCGAAAACAAATACACCGCTTTGGACGCAGCGTACGCTTTGTTAATCTTAACAGAATGGGAAGAATTTTATCATGTGAATTTAAATGAGATTCAAGAGAAAATGAGAGTTCCATTAATATTAGACGGAAGGGATGTCATCTCACTGAAAGAAGATCATTTAAAAATTAAGGTTATTAAGGTTGGTAAAAAAAATGATTGAATTAAGTGATCTGAAATATGTCAACGCATCAATGAGAGATAGGATAAATGAAAAAGTATTACAAGTAATTGATTCTAATTCTTTTGTTGACAGTCAATATGTGTATGATTTTGAAAAGGAATTTTCTAAATATTTAGGCGCGCGATACTGCGTTTCTGTTGGAAATGGAACGGATGCGTTAGAAATAGCGATTTCTTGTCTTTCTTTACCAATTCCTTCCGAAATTATTATTCCTGATTGTACTTTTATCGCAACAGTAGAAGCTGTTGTAAACACAGGACATATTCCTATTATCGCAGATGTAAAAGACGATTTTACTATAGATCCGGATTCAATAGAATGTTTGATAACAAAACGTACCGGCGCAATAATCTGTGTTCATTTATATGGAAACCCGTGTGATATGGATAAAATTTCTGAAATTGCTAAATCACATAATATACATTTAATTGAGGATGCTGCGCAGGCGCATGGATCATGCTACAATGGCAAGCGAGTTGGCGTATTATCTGATTTGGGTTGTTTTAGTTTTTATCCAAGTAAAATATTAGGAGCGTATGGAGATGCTGGCGCTATCATAACCAATTCTGATTATTTAGCGCAAAAAATATTGCAGCTGCGCAATCATGGAAGACAAGAAAAAAATAATCATGTTATGTTTGGTCGTAATTCTAAAATGGACAGCATTCAAGCAGTTGTTCTGAGTGAAAAATTAAAACAAATTGATAACCTGATTAAAAAAAGGCACAAGGATGCTGCTATATATGATAATGAACTGGCAAACGTTGAATCTATTTCAACAATATCTTCTATGGGAGAAAGCAGTTATTATCAATATGCGATTTGTTCAAATTGGAGAGACAGGCTGACTCAATATTTAGCTGACAATGGTATCGAGTGTGGGGTGTATTATAAAAAAACAATATCTCAATACCCATTTGTTAATCGTAATGAGAAATATGATAATTATAGATCTAAAGAATTATTTTCAAAAGTATTAAGTTTACCAATAGGAATACATATAGATGAACAGAAGCAGTTGTATATAGTTGACAAATTACGGGCATTTCGCCCTTAGCATAAGGAGGATAAAAATGAAGAAGATATTACTTGCTGAGAAAAAATATAATTTACTTGATTCAGTATTTTATATTTTTCGGGCTGCTCCTGTCGCCAGCCTCATTTATATTTTATTACAGCTCGCAGGGAATGCGCTAGTCCCTTTATCGGTATATATTACAGCTGATTTTTTAGATACTGTTCAGGCCTATCTGGAAAATTCTGTAGCGATTCAATCTGTATTCGTGTCATTATTACCATTACTGATCTATTTAGTATTAGATTGGACATGGTATAGTTTTCAAGGCTTATGTGATACTAAAATGGATAATGCGGTAAGTCTTCGATTGAATCCTCTTATTTTACAAAAGAAAGCCCAATTGGATTATAAGCACTATGAAAACGATGCTACGGCAGATTTATTAAAACGAATTGATTCAAATAATTTTTTATGGATATTCCGCAATATTATTACGTTTATTGGTTTCTGTGTAAAATTGATAGGAATTATTATTATTCTTTTTACAAGCGTATGGTGGGCTGCGATTTTAATTGTTATATTTTTTATTCCGACAGTATTTATCGCAACCAAGAGCGGAAAGGCTAATTATCAGGCTAATGTTGAAATTTCTAAAAATCAACGTAAAGCAGATTATTATAGTGGTATTTTAGAAAGTCGCGAAGCCGCGGCAGAAAGGATACTATTTCAATATAGTGGACAAGTAAATGAAACTTGGAAAGATGAATATAACTTTTCGGTAAAGAAAATATTAAAAACAAGATTAAAATGGGATCTAAGACAACGACTTGGCAGCTTATCAATCATTATATTAACATTTATAATTATGCTTTCGTTGTTGTTTCCTGCCTTAGATGGAACGATGACAATAGGAATGTATATTGCGCTAATCGGTAATTGCTCACAGTTGGCGTTTAAAATGCAATGGATGTTTGTCGGCAAATTAGAAAGTATTGCGAAGGATAGGGAATACTGCCGTGAATTTTCAAAATTTATATTATTGAGCAGCAATCCTGACTATACAAAATCGCCGCGGTTTGCGGATATATTATTAAAAATAGAATTTAAGGATGTACATTTTACATATCCTGGGACTGAAAGAAAAATATTAAATGGCGTATCTTTTATTATGGAGTCAGGGAAGCATTATGCCTTAGTCGGAAGTAATGGTTCAGGAAAAACCACAATAATTAAGCTCTTAACCGGATTATATAAACCTGACTCGGGAGAAATATTAATTAACGGAATAAATATTTGCGATTTAGAATATCAGGAGTTAGTTGGCTTCTTTTCTGTGGTGTATCAGGATTATGCACGGTACAATATAAGCATAAGGGAAAATCTGACTATAGGGGACATTCAAGCTAATAATTCAGATAACCAATTAGATGATATTTTACATAAAGTAGAATTGTTTGAATATGTTCATAAGCTGCCTGATGGCTACGACACAAAAATAGGAAAAGTTTATGAAAATGGAATTGATATGTCGGGCGGAGAATGGCAAAAAATTGCTCTAGGCAGGGCAATTAATCGGCCGGTACAACTTTTCATTTTAGATGAACCTACAGCGGCATTAAGCCCCCAGACAGAGTCAAAATTATATGAAAAATTCGGTTATATTACAAAGGACAAAACAACATTATTCATAAGTCACCGATTAGGCTCAACAAAGCTTTCTGATATAATTTTTGTAATAGACGAAGGCATTATAAAAGAACAGGGTTCCAGAGACGAACTATTGAGAAAGGGAGGTTTATATTATGAAATGTTCAACAGCCAAAAAGAATGGTATCAATAAGTCATCAATCTCTGTCATTATTAAAACGTTGCAGTATCTAATTAAAATGTCGCCATGGGTTTTTATTTGTATATTTATAATATCAATATTAAACTCTATCTTTCAAGCTGCAAGTATTTATGCTTATCAAAATTTATTTGATAAGATGACAGAAGTAATGGGCACACATGACTCGTATAGTATTATAGTTCTTCTGATATTAGCTGTTACTCTAATTGAAATCGGAATTATTATTGTTCAGTTTGTGTTTGGTATATATTGTAAAGACTATGCAGTGAAAAAATTTTATGGATATATTATGTATAAAGCACATCAAAAAATGAATAAGCTTAACGCAATTGATTTTGAAGAAACAACCTTATTTGAAGAAATCAATAAAGCGGTTAATTCGGTGGGTAATGGAATTGAAGCGGCAATTAATACAATGGTAGTAGTAACATATTATATTCCCTATTTTTTGATTATGTTTATATATTTTTTGGCCATAAGCCCATCCATAGCCTTAATAATAGTTGGGACGTTTCTTCCAATAATAGTTAGCAATTTCATTTCTTCTCGGTTAATTGTTAACCACGAAGAAAAGATAGTCCCTTATCGCCGGAAAGCAGGTAATTATGAGAGCTGTATATTAGATAAAGAAACTCGTGTTTTAGGCGCGTTTGGTTTTTTATATGAAAGATTATTGGATGTAGTTTTTCTTTTAAATAAAGAGAATTGGAAATTGCAGAAAAAACTATTTAGAAACACTTTTATTTCACGATTTATTCGTGCAATTGGATTTATTTTTACATATTTAATTTTATTTTTAAACTTAAAGAATGGTTTGATTACAATAGGTGTTTTCGGTTCGGTATATATTACAATCGAAAAGCTTAATGGCATCGCTTCCGAATTGTTTGGGATGATAGGAGATTCGCACACTAATTCTCAAAAGGCAGGCTTCTTCTATAAATTTTTAGATATGCCGGAGCGAACAGGTAATGCTGATAAAATAAATAAAAGCAGCGATATTCACATTAAAAATGTATCGTTTCGTTACCCATACACAGAAAATGATACATTAAAGAACATAAATATTTCATTAAAAAAAGGAGAAATTATAGCCATTGTAGGAGAAAATGGCGCTGGGAAAACAACATTTTCTAAATTATTACTTGGCTTATATAAACCTACATCGGGTGAAATTTATATTGATGGAAAAAGCATCTCGGAATATGATTATCAATCGGTTACAGAAAACATATCTGCTGTTTTCCAAAATTTTCAAAAATATAAAATGACATTAGAAGAAAATATAACTATCAGTGACGTTGAATATAGCAATAAAGATGTTTTTTATCAATCAATCAGTACTTCAGATATACCGATTGATTCCGACAAATTCAATGAAGGTGTTACAACTATGCTTTCACGAGACTTTGACGGGGTTGAATTATCTGGCGGAGAGTGGCAAAGAGTAGCGATTGCAAGAGGAATTTATCGACGACATGACATAATCGTTCTTGATGAACCTACATCGGCTATAGACCCTATGGAAGAAAGTCGATTATATCATATTTTCAAGAAAATAGGACTTAACAGAACCATGATTATCATTACTCATCGCCTAGGGGCGGCAAGATTAGCTGATAGGATTCTAGTTTTGGATAATGGTAAAATAGTGGAGGATGGATCACATGAAGAACTTATTAATAATAATAAATTATATAAATCATTTTGGGAAGCGCAGAAAAAATGGTATGAATAAATTTTCGGGAAAAGTAGGTGAAAACAAATATGCATGCTTTAGTTCGCAAGGGAAAAACGCTTAAGAACATTGATATCATGGCGTCTGGGTATAAACATGCGGCTACTTTAGTGATGATAGCGGCAATGGTCAGAAATTTGGACTGTACAATTGGAAATATTCCTGATATTTTAGATACAAGAGTCCTGCTGAGATTTATGAAACAACGAGGACATGAACCGCAGTATGAAAATCATGTTCTTAAAATAAAAAAATGCGAAAATGGAATGGTAGAAGTGGATAACCAAAATGCGGGCATGATCCATAATATACTATATTTTCTGCCCGCTTTTTGTCCTATACAAAGAGAAATGTTCTTACCCAATACCGGCGGCTGTAAAATTGGCACGGGAAAGGATGGCAGCCGTCCTGTTGAACATATTATAGATCTTATGCAAAAAAGCGGAGCTAAATGCAAAGAATATAATGATGGAATTCATATGTCATATAAAAATGGCATTAATCCCCTTGATATTGATATAAACCATTATTCAACCTCAAAGGAGATGGCGGCAGGCCCTCTGATCTCTGGTGCTACAAAAACTGCAATTTTCTTATCTATGCATTCAGAAGATACTTCTTCTATACGAAATCCATATATGAAAGGAGATGTCATTTCTTTACTTGAATTTTTAAAATCTGTTGGCTATCAAGTTAAAATGGAAAGAAATACTCTTTATATATCCGGGGCACCTCGTGAAGTTAAAGACATTTATTATCAAATAATATCAGATCCATCAGTAATAATTACATATTTGTGTTTAAGTATATACCTGGGAATTCCTCTCACATTATGCGGTGTTTCTGAAAAAAGTATCACAAGGGAACTAAAAAATGATATTGAATTTTTACGTCAAATTGGAGTGGAAGTTTTATACGACTCAGGGAAGGTCTGTTTTGACTGCAAAAATGGAATTCATAGAGGTGATTTAAATGTTTACTGTGGCAATATACTTAGTGATCACCAACCATTTTATGCGCTTTTAATGTCTTTGGGGAAGGATGGCGGAAGAATCACAGACAATGTTTGGAATAATCGTTTTTCATATGTAAAAGAATTGAATAAAATGGTTGATTCATTTCGGGTTGAGGGTCATACGCTGCACATTACTTCGGGGGAGAAAATGAAAGGAGACGTTGAGCTTTACGGGAACGATTTAAGAGCTACTGCTGTTTTATTAATTGCAGCAGCGGTTCGTAATGATATTTCAATAGTACATGGACTTGAACATCTTGAACGTGGTTATGAAAATTTCATAGAGGACTTGATGCGTATTGGTATAGATATTCAAATAAGAAATTGAGTAGAAAAGAGGTGTGATTATGTTAGAATACATCAAGCGCGTACCACAAAACAATATTGCTGTTATCTTCCACGACAAATGTACATATAACGTCGGCTATAAAGAATTATTTGATTCTATTGTTTCTGTCGCTGACATTTTAAAAGAGCAAGTAATGGTTTCCCAGGCAGTGGGAATATGTATGTCACGCTCTGTTTCTTTTTTAACTACGATTTGTGCGTGCCTGCATCTTCACATTCCATTTTTAGTAATATCTCCAAGCTTGCCAGACGCAAGAAAAGACTTCATGATTAAGGAAAGCGGAATATCATTGCTTATTACAGAATATCCAAGTAATACTGGTAAAAAGGCTTCTATAAATATTGTCAAAACAGGAAATTCAGAAAACGGCACATTAAATCTGATTAGTGACATTTGTTATATTTTATATACATCCGGTTCAACCGGGGTTCCTAAAGGGGTTTTAATTAGCAGAAAAAATTTAGATTGTTTTTTAAATATTGTTATTAAAACATTGCCTTTAGAAAATTTTCAATCATTTTTAGCATGTTCGGATTTTAGTTTTGATATTTCTTTATTAGAGCTGCTGGTTCCTTTAATGTTAGGAATGACAATACATATGACATCAGATATTTATCTTAGAAATCCACATGCAATTTCTAGTTTACTCAAAAGCAATTCTGTTGATGTAGTTCAGTTAACCCCATCGCTTCTGAGAATGCTTTTTTTATTTCAAAAAAAGAGTCTGCAATTTATGTCGAGCATAAAACTTTTACTTATAGGAGGAGAACCGTTTCCGGAAGAACTAAAAACAGAACTTCTTGAGACGATTCCTGATGTCTATAATATGTATGGGCCTACGGAAGCGACTATTTGGTGTTCATGTATGAAACTGAATCATGATAGTGAAATTGGGATCGGCTATCCTTTTAAAGGAACTGCCTTTTCTATTCGCGATAACAACGGAAAAGAAATGCCTAATGGCGAAACAGGTGAGTTGTGGATAGAAGGTGAGCAAGTTGGGTTGGGATATGTAAATCAGCAAATAGGACGTGAAAATTTTGTGCAAATTCTTAACAAGCGCTTTTATCGAACCGGTGATTTATGCATTAAGAATAGTCAAGAAAACTGCATTTATTTGGGTAGGGCAGATCATCAAATAAAATATAGAGGACACCGTATAGAGCTAGAGGAGATAGAAAAAACAATTTTATCCGATTCAAGAATAGAACAGACTATTGTGAAATTTCAGGAACAGCAAATAATTTGTTTTTACGTTTCTAACGAATATACAATGGAATTGGAAAACGACATAAAACAGATGCTTAAAGAGCGTCTCCCTTCATATATGCTGCCTTCAAAATATCAGCGTGTTCAAAAGATAAATGTGAAAAGTAACGGTAAAATTGATCGAAACCAATTAGATTTAACAATATGATGAGGTATTGCAAACTTATGGGTGAACAATATTTGTTTTTTTGCAGACATGGGTATCGTGATGATTTAACTGATAATTCTTACCCATTTAACCCTGGATTAACAACTTTGGGAATAGCGCAATCGAAGTTATTAGCAAAAGAGCTTAAAAAATATTCTATTAGTAAAATTATTGCCTCTCCCTATATTCGAACTTTAGAAACCGCAAAAATCATATCGGAGAAGCTTGGAAAGTGTTATGCAATTGATTGTTGTATAGGCGAGTGGCTTAACGTAGAGTGGATGTCACAAATGCCGAAACTTTATACTCGAAATGAAATAAGTGAGCGATATCCAATGGCTCGTTTTGATAAGCCGTTAGTGAATATTGATTATTTATATCCGGAAAATATTCAACAATTTAAAATGCGTTGCTTAAAGACAGCGGAGGCAATTAACGCGTTGTCTGATTCTGTATTATTTGTTACACATGGACGTGTGCTATCAGAAATATGTGCTAATCTTACACATACCAATGAGAACAATTTTCAAACAGATATATGCTGTCTGACAATTTTGAAACGCAATGATTCAAATGAAATATGGGAAATTGTTTTAAATGGAAGTATTGAGCATATTATAAAGTATATTAAAATATTTCAGAGGTAAGCAAAGTTGAAACATTGTAATCTGAGTACCATTCCGAAAAAAGGCACACAAAACTAAGCCCCCTAAAAGCGGGCAAAAATTGAAGTTATGCTTAAAGTCTAAGTGGTAGGAGGAGCAGCCACCGATAACCTTGCCGTTGGAGGATGAAGATGGCTTCTTCCGCAGAAACTTCTCGGTGCGCAGGAGGCCGGTCCGCCCTGCGATAGAGTTCAGGATTATACGGCTCATTTTTCTTTAGCATGTTGTAAATAGCAGTGAGCAGCATCCTTGCAATGGCAATAATTGCTTTCTTGTGTCCCCGGCGTTTCTTGAGAGCAAGATAACGGTTGCGTACTTCAGGGAATTGCTTGGCACGAATAGCACAGAGAGCGCACTGCACTAGCAAGGGCTTAATGTAGGCTCCGGCTTGACTGATTCTGGTGGTTTTCTTCTTCCCGGCGCTCTCATTGTTCTGCGGCGTAAGCCCAGCCCAGGAGCAAAGATGCTTCGAGGTGGGGAACACGGACATATCCACTCCGATTTCAGAAATGATGCCAATAGCGGCAAAGGATTGGATACCCGGCGTTGTAACAAGATTGAGTTAAGGAAGATACTTCTCAGCGGTAGACAGAATCAGCGATTCCAAATTGAGCTTGCACAGTTCCAAGCTATCCATGTGGGAACGGATGATGCGGAGCTTTTCAGCCTGTTCAGCACACATCTCTCCGTCCACAGCGGCAAGTACCTGTTCGTCCGTTGCTTTCATGCCTTTGGTACGGAAACCAGAAACATCCGTGATTTTCTCAGCTGTGTTATCCAGAATCATAGCGGTAATAGCAGAGGCTGCCTAGCCAAACA
>JBKUJR010000019.1:0-43130 GCA_046952735.1 Clostridia bacterium
GAAGCGTTTCTCTAAAAATTTGAAAATAAAGTCATCTACTTACACCCGTCGCTGATCCCTTCCTTTTGCGGAAAAGGCTTCTTCGGCCTCGTTCCGCACAAAGCGGCGCTCGATTACGGCGTAAAAGTTACGGGAGCTACGGTACATTATGTAAACGGCGAAGTGGACGGCGGTAAAATTCTCTTGCAGAAAGCTGTTTCCATTGAAGAGGGGGACACGCCGGAGTCCTTGCAGGCAAGGGTCATGCGGGAAGCCGAACATATCATCCTCCCAGAAGCCGTCAAGCTGTTGAGCGCACAAAAACAACAGGCAGAGAAATAAGGAGAATCTTGAGAATGAAAATATTAGTGATCGGCGGCGGCGGCCGCGAACATGCGATAATCAAAAAACTTGCGGAAAGCCCGAAACAGCCGCAGCTGTTTTGCGCCCCCGGAAACGGCGGTATTTCCGAAGACGCAGCCTGCGTGCCTTTCAAAGCCGTCGATAAAGACGCGGCGGTAGATTTTGCGGTGAAAAATCAGATCGACCTGGTAGTAGTGGCCCCCGATGATCCGCTGAGTATCGGGATGGTAGACGCACTGGAAGCGGCTGGCATCCGCGCCTTCGGCCCGGTGGCCGCCGCCGCGCAGATCGAAGCCAGCAAGGTATTTTCGAAAACGCTCATGAAAAAATACGGGATTCCTACGGCCGATTATGAGATTTTTACAGACAGCGCCGCGGCGGTTGCCTACCTGCAGCGCCCGCAGCAAAAATATCCCGCCGTCATCAAAGCGGACGGCCTTGCGCTTGGAAAAGGCGTCATCATCGCTTCGGATTTTACCGCGGCAAGCGAAGCAGTCCGCGGTATGCTGGACGATGGCATATTCGGGAAATCGGGCAGCCGCGTCGTGATCGAAGAATTTATGACGGGCCCGGAAGTGACCGTATTAGCCTTTACCGATGGAAAAACCGTAAAACCGATGGTTTCTTCGCAGGATCATAAACGAGCGTTCGACGGCGACAATGGACCGAATACCGGCGGAATGGGGGCTTTCTCCCCGAGCATCCATTATACGGAGGAAATCGCAGCGGTCTGCATGGAGACCATTTACAAGCCGACCATTGCCGCTCTGGCCGCAGAAGGCATTCAATATAAAGGCGTACTGTATTTCGGACTTATGCTGACGCCGGACGGCCCTCGCGTAGTGGAGTACAATTCGCGTTTCGGCGATCCAGAAACGCAATGCATCCTGCCGCGGCTCGATACGGATCTTATCGATATTTTTGAGGCTGTGATCGACGAGCGGCTGGCCGATATCGATATTTGCTGGAAGCCGGAGGCAGCATGCTGCGTCGTGCTGGCCTCGGGCGGATATCCGATAAAATATCGATCCGGTTATGAAATCAGCGGCATTGAGAATGCGCGGAAGACCGGAACCGTGGTTTACCATGCGGGGACGAAACAGGAAAACGGAAAATTTTATACCGCAGGAGGCCGCGTGCTCGGCGTTACCGGCATGGGCGCGACGCTGGAAGCCGCCATCCGGAAAGCGTATAAGGGCGCTGCTGAAATTTCCTGGACAGATTTTTTCTACAGAAAAGATATCGGCAGAAAATAAGGGGCGGTCCGCATGATTATTTATGTGAAAGAAGACACGAATCAAAAGCAGCTGGATACCTTGATCGAGTGGCTCAATAAAATGGGAGTCGAGGTCCATACGCTTGCAGGTGCAGACAAGATCATACTCGGTCTGCTGGGGGACACGGAAAACGTCGATGTGGATCTCGTACAAGGGCTCGATTTCGTACAGAAAGTCGTCAAAGTAAAAGAACCGTACAAAAGCTCCAACCGCAAATTCCATCCGCACGATACCGTAATAGACATCTGCGGGGTTCAGCTGGGCGGCGGTCATTTTACGGCGATCGCAGGCCCCTGTTCCGTCGAATCCACACAGCAGATTTGCGATATTGCGCAGGCAGTCAAAGAATCAGGCGCTTCCATCCTCCGCGGCGGCGCATTTAAGCCGCGGACTTCGCCGTATTCTTTCCAAGGACTCAGGAGCAAAGGAATCGAGCTCCTATTACAGGCGAAACAGCTTACCGGAATGCCCATCGTATCCGAAATTATGGATATCGGAAGTCTTCCGGTATTCGAACATGTGGATATTATCCAGGTCGGTGCGCGCAACATGCAGAACTTTGAGCTGCTTAAGGAATTGGGGCATACGAACAAGGTCATCCTGCTCAAAAGAGGCCTGGCCAATACGCTCAAGGAATTTTTAATGAGCGCCGAATATATCATGGCAAGCGGCAACGAAAACGTCATCCTTTGCGAACGCGGGATCCGCACCTTTGAAACGGCAACCCGGAATACGTTAGACGTATCGGCAATCCCGCTCCTGAAACAGATGTCCCATCTTCCGGTAATCGCCGATCCGAGCCATGCTTCCGGGATCGCAGGTCTTGTGCGGCCCTTGGCGCTGGCCGCCGTTGCCGCCGGAGCCGACGGTATCATGGTAGAAGTCCATAACGATCCGGAGCATGCGTTGTGCGACGGCCCGCAGTCCATCAAACCGGATGAATTTAAAATCCTCATGGAAGATATGAAAAAAGTAAGAAATGTATTGTTCCCGCAAGCATAAAAGGCGCAAACGGCATTGCGGCGATTTTGCGCCGCCGGATCGCCATGATTGCAAGCGCCGCCAGCGCGCACAACAAAAACGCAGTGCAGAGAACGATCAGAGCGCCTTGCGCGCCTGTATAGAAGCCGCTCATAAATGCCAGCTTGACGTCGCCCCCTCCGACCGATTTGTTCACGATATATGGGATGCCGGTGAAAAGCAGGGCGATCGCCATACCGCCAGCCATATCGATACAAATCCATTTCAGGCGTTCCCAGCTCCCGGAAGTTTCCGTGACTTTTGCGAACATTTTCCCGATCAAAGGAAAAATCACACAGAAATTAACCGCATTCGGAATTCGGCGCGTCCGGAAATCGAAGCCTGCGGCCAAAATGATAATCAGAAAAAATAAGATATCATATACTATCGTCATTTTCGTAAAATCTCCCTCCCCCTCGATTTTGTTCCATTATATCACTGGCTGCAGGGGCGTGCCATTTCCCGGGAAATATTTGTATATAAATATCTGCCGGAATTTTAAATCCGGTTTGCCGGATATCTTCTGGAAGAGCCGTTTTTTATTTGATTAATAATCTCGTTCTGTGGTATAATCCTCAATACCTATATTTTTTAGGAGGAAAAGAACCGATGCCGTATTTTTTTATTGATTATTGGTATATCGTACTCGTCGTTCCGGTGCTGATTCTGTCGCTGATCATACAGGCGGTAATGAGATCCACTTATAGAAAATATTCCGCCGTCACGGCGCACGCAGGGCGTACGGGAGCGGAAATGGCCAAGCGCGTCATGACGGAAAACGGGATCTATGACGTCAATGTGGTTTTGATCGAGGGGGAGTTATCCGACCATTATGATCCTCGGACAAGAGTCATTCGGTTATCCAGAGGCGTCTATGAAGGCCGCTCGGTAGCATCTTTAGGTGTGGCGTGCCATGAAGCGGGCCATGCGGTACAGCATGCGCAGGGGTATTTTCCGCTGTCGGCACGAAACGCGCTTGCGCCTGTCGTCAGTTTCTGCTCGGGGATTTCCTGGTTCGTATTAATTCTGGGAATTTTTATGCAGTACGAGATCATGATCAATATCGGAATCCTGTTGTTCGCTTCTGCGGCAGTCTTTCAGCTGATCACGCTGCCTGTGGAATTCAATGCCTCCAGAAGGGCGATCGCATCTTTGCGGCAGAGCAATCTGCTCAGCGAAGAAGAGCTTGGCGGAACAAAAAAAGTCCTTACGGCGGCTGCCATGACGTATGTTGCGGCTTTGGCCACATCGATTGCCAGCCTGATCCGTGTGATATTATTAACCAGAAGCAATAGAAGGGACTGATGCCATATGAAACGGCAAGATTATTTAAAATGGGACGAATATTTTATGGGGATTGCGATCCTCTCCTCCCAGAGAAGCAAGGATCCGAATACCGGCGTCGGCTCCTGCATCGTAGGACACGACAACAGAATCCTGTCGCTGGGCTATAACGGGATGCCGATCGGCTGCTCGGACGACCTGTTCCCGTGGGAGCGGGAAGGCGCGCCCCTCGATACGAAATACGTGTATGTATGCCATGCGGAGCTGAATGCGATTTTAAACTATAACGGGGGATCGCTGCAGGGAGCCAGAATTTATACCACGCTGTTCCCCTGCAACGAGTGTACGAAATCCATTATACAAAAGGGGATCAAAGAAGTGATTTATCTCTCCGATAAATACGCGGAAACGGATTTCGTGCTTGCGGCAAAACGGATGATGGACGCCGCAGGCGTTACATACAGGCAATACGTCCCGTCCGGCAAAGACATCAAACTGGAATTATGATTTTACAATCATTCGCATAACCGATATAATAGGAAAGCATAAAATGTAATACGGGAGGAAATGGAAGTCATGAAAATTATCGTAACAGAAAGTATCGCTCTGGAAGGAATAGAGCACTTAAAAAGAAAAGGTTTCGACGTCGCCGTAAAATTCGGCATTTCACGGGAAGAGCTCCTTGCAATTATTCACGAATATGATGCGCTGATCGTTCGCAGCGTCACGAAAGTGAACGAAGAACTGATGCAGAAAGCAACCAATCTGAAAGTGGTGGGTCGCGCCGGAAACGGCGTCGACAATATAGATCTGAAAGCTGCTACGGCACGCGGCATCATTGTCGTAAATACGCCGGAAAGCAACATCATGGCGGCGGCGGAGCTTGCTGTCGCCCATTCGTATGCGATTTTCCGGAACCTGATCCAGTCGGTAGAAGCCGGAAGACGCGGGGATTTCCGCCGGGGCAAATTTATCGGCAACGAACTGGACGGCAAGACGGCGGGGATCATCGGCGTCGGCAGGATCGGATCGATCGTAGCGAGAAAGCTTATGGGTTCCAATATGCGGGTAATCGGATATGATCCCTATATCGGAGACGAGCATTTCGCGCAGCTCGGAATCACGCGCTGCGCAACTTTAGAAGAACTTTTAAAACAAGCGGATCTCATTACGCTGCATACGCCGAAAACCGCGGAAACGTACTGCATGATCGGGGAAAAAGAACTTGCGATGTGCAAAGACGGCGTGCGGATCGTCAACGCTGCCAGAGGCGGCCTCGTCAATGAAAAAGCGCTCTATGATGCGCTCGTCTCCGGAAAAGTAGCGGCTGCTGCGCTCGACGTCCTGGATCCGGAGCCGAATTACAATAAAAAACCGGAGGAACAGGATTATACGAATCCGCTCCTGACGCTGGATAACTGTATTATTACGCCCCACCTCGGCGCTTCGACGGATGAGGCCAATTACAACGTCGGAACTGCAGTCACACAGCTTGTGGGAGAAGCGCTGGAAGGCCATGTCGTACCGGCGGTCAATATGCCGCAGGTAAGCGGCGGCAATATCGAAGAAATCAAGCCGTATCTCAACCTGGCGGAAGCGCTCGGAAGAATTTATTTCCAGACCGAAAAGAAACCGCTCAAGAGAGTGGAAGTGATTTACAGCGGCGATCTGGCAAAAGACAACGTATCGACCGGATTGTATACGCTTTCCGTCATCAAAGGGTTGCTCGGCGTGATCGTACCGACGCGCGTCAACTATGTCAACGCCAAAAATCTTCTGGATTCCATGGGAATCGGACTCGTAGAAAGTAAATCTACATATCTCGAAAAATACACGAATCTCATCACCGTCCGCTTTATCAATGAAGACAAAACGCTTTCCGTTTCAGGAACCGTGTTTGCAAAAAGCGAACTGCGGATCGTAGAATTTTACGGATACAAACTCGACTTCGAACCCTCGGAAAACGTACTTGCGATCCAGAACCGGGACGTTCCGGGCATTATCGGTAAAATCGGCACCGTTCTCGGCAACGGCGGCATCAATATTGCCGCGGTGCAATGGAGCCGCAAAGAGAAAGGCGATAAAGCCGAAGCTTTTGTGAGCATCGACCAAGCTGCGGATGCGCAGACGATCAAAGAGCTGCTTGCGATCGAAGGGGTCCAGAAGGTATCGAATATCAATTTCTTCGCGTAAAGAGGTACGTAGCGCATGCCTATCGAAAATTTAGATACCCGGACGATCCTTACACAGATCCTGATCTTGTTCTTATTGGCGGCGATCGGTTATATCAGCGGAAAAACAGGCTACCTGCCTGAAAAAACGGGTCTCGTCACGTCGAAACTCGTAATCCGCATCACGATGCCAGCCTTGATTTTGAGCAAAATGCTGTCTGCCGATTTTTCGGCAGACAATTATTTTGACGGTTTGAAGCTGATGGGGATCGCATTCGGATTTTTACTGCTGATTTACATATTCACGCTGCCGTTTACGAAAATGATGAAGCTGCCCGACAAATCGCGTCATATCTATTCGATGCAGACGTTGTTCGGGAACGTTATTTTTTTTGCATTCCCGCTGTTCCAGGCGTTGTTTGGAGACATCGGCGTGATATACGCGCTCTTTTTCAATATCGGAAACGATCTGCTTTTGTGGACGCTCGGCGTATATCTTGCAGGCAGGCATAAGGGCGGCGGCTTCAAAAACGGACTGAAACATATTTTTAATGCGAACATGATCATGTTCCTCGTAGGTACGGTTCTCGTTTTAACGAAAGTCAGCGATAAATTAAAAGGCGGCGTCCTTTTCCAAACCGCAGACATGATCGGAAAAGCGACAAGCCCGCTTTCTATGATTTTCATCGGCCTCGTACTGGCAGGCGCCAAGACAGGCTTCTTCAAAAATATCGGCAAAAAATTTATCGTCATCATGATGTCGGTGCAAAAACTGCTGATCGCGCCGATCCTGATCGGAGCGGCGCTGCTGTTTGCAGTCAAACAGGGTTGGATTTCCGACGTCGTCATGATGGTGGCCGTCCTGCAGTTTGCAATGCCGGTTGGGACGCTGACGGTTTCGATAGCAGCAGAATACGATTCGGATTATGAAATGGCAGCAGAAGGCGTATTTGCCTCGACGCTCCTGTCGATCGTCACGCTGCCGCTCATCGCATATCTGATCAAACTCGTATTATAAAATAAAACTCCGCGGAGGTGTGCCAAGATGCTGTACAAAAAAAATAAAGAGAGCGTTTTACCGGACGAATTATTCCGGAATCCTACGTGCGAATACCGGGGAACGCCGTTCTGGGCCTGGAACTGCAAGCTGGAGAAAGGGATGCTGGAACGCCAGATTCAATATTTCAAGGAAATGGGATTCGGCGGATTCCATATGCATTCCCGGACCGGCATGGGAACGCCGTATCTGAGCGACGAATTTATGGACATGGTAAAATTTTGCGTGGAACAGGCGAAGAAGAACGATATGCTCGCCTGGCTGTACGACGAGGACCGTTTTCCGTCCGGCTCGGCAGGAGGGATTCTGACAAAAACCCCAAGATACAGAAGCCGGCATATGCTTTTTACAAAGCGGAGCATCGAAACGCAGCCCCGGGACCAGGCTGTTGAAACGGGCGCGCCGTATCTAATCGCCAGCTATGACGTCCGGCTGAACCGCGACGGTACGCTTTTCGCATATCAGAAAAAGGAAAACGGCACGTGGCATGCGTATTGCCTGACACAAGAGCCGTCCCCCTGGTACAACAATCAAACCTATGTCGACACCCTGAATAAAGAAGCAATCGACGCATTTATCCAAATCACACACGAGCGGTATAAAGAAGTGGTCGGCGCGGAATTCGACGGCGTTATTCCGGCAATCTTTACGGACGAGCCGCAATTCGAACGTAAAAATATATTGAAATCCGCTCTCCAGGATGGCGAGGTAACTCTGCCCTGGACCCCAGATGTCCCGGATACCTACGCCGCGGCATATGGTGGAGCAGATATTACCGAAACGATTCCCGAACTGATCTGGGATTTGCCGGAAGGAAAGATTTCCCAGGCCCGCTACCGTTTCCACGACCATATCGCGGAACGTTTTGCCAGCGCTTTCGCCGATACTATCGGAAGCTGGTGCCGTAAAAACCACATTTATCTTACGGGACACGTGATGGAGGAGCACTGCCTGATCGCGCAGACGCATTCCACAGGCGACACGATGCGTTCTTACCGTTCGTTCGGCATCCCCGGGATCGATCTTTTATGCGACGCCTATGAATTTTCTACGCTCAAACAAGTACAATCCGCCGTGAACCAATTCGGCAGCGAGGCGCAGCTTTCTGAAATCTACGGCGTTACCAACTGGGATTTCGACTTCAGAGGGCATAAATTCCAGGGCGACTGGCAGGCCGCGCTGGGCGTCTCCGTCCGCGTACCGCATCTGGCATTTCTTTCCATGGAAGGGGAAGGAAAACGCGATTATCCCGCCTCGATCGGCTATCAGTCGCCCTGGTATCGGGAATACAAATATGTGGAAGACCATTTTGCCAGACTCAACACCGCGCTGGTACGCGGCGAACCTGTCGTCAATATCGCAGTGATCCACCCTGTGGAAAGCTATTGGCTGCATTGGGGCCCGGAAGAGGAAACCGCTGAAATCCGGAACCGGATGGAATCAAACTTCCAGAATATCACGAGCTGGCTGCTGTTTGCCAATCTCGATTTCGATTATATTTGCGAATCCCTGCTGCCGCAGCAATACGACGCCTCCGCGATCGATGCCGATTCGCGCCTGCACGTCGGCAAGATGGCATATCGCACCGTCATCGTTCCCGCCTGTGAAACGCTTCGCAGCAGTACGGTCCGTATACTTGCAGCATTCCGAAAGAATGGGGGACGTTTGATTTTCCTGGGCAGCTGTCCAACCCACATCGATGCCCTGCCGGATACGGAAGGGGAAATCCGCGCGCTTTATGAGCAGTCCTGCGCGATGCCGTTTGAAAAGGAAGCGGTGATTTGCGCGCTGTACGACGACCGGGAAATCGAAATCAGCGGGGCAGACAATTTGTTTTACAGAATGCGCCGGGACGGAGCGGACCGGTGGCTGTTCCTGGCACATGGCCTGAAGCCTGCGGACAAAGACTGCCCGAACAAGCAAACGGCGGCCATCCATATCCGGGGACTTTATATGCCGTTGCTTTACGATACGATAGACGGATCGATCCATGAAATTCCGTATGAAACGGACGAAAGCGCCGGTACTACAACCGTTCGCGCGATTTTTTACGATTATGACAGCCTCCTGCTCCGTCTGCGCCCTTACAGCGCAGCTGCATCCCCCAAAAAAGGGATCTATGACAGATGGCAGTCGGAACGCCCGGTAAAATCTTCTTTTCTGCTTCCGGAACGCGTGGACTGCTCTTTTTCAGAGCCGAATGTATTGCTGCTCGATACCTGCCGCTATGCATTCGACGGCGGCGTATACCAGCCGGAGGAGGAAATCCTGCGGATCGATAATCGATTCCGGGCGGTTTTAGGCTGGCCGGAACGGCAAGGATATTACGCGCAGCCCTGGACGGTAGCGGAAGAAAAAGCGGAACACACCTTGAAACTCGAATTTACCTTTGAAAGCGCGGCGGAAATCAAAGGCGCGCTGCTCGCGGCGGAACATGCGCAGACGCTTCGCGCTTCCTTAAACGGAATCCCTGTAAAACCGGAAATCACCGGATATTTTACGGACGAAGCAATAAAAACATTGCGTCTTCCCGATATCCGGATCGGTATAAACATTTTAGAGGCGGAGCTGCCGTTCGGGAAACGGATCGGCGCGGAATGGTTTTATATTCTTGGAAAATTCGATGTGGAACTGTGCGGCAGAAAAAAAATATTACAGCCGTGTGCCGTCCGGAAAAAATTTGAAAGCCTCACGCGGCAGGGAATGCCTTTTTATGGCGCGAATGCGGCCTATGAAGCGGAATTTACATTGGAAGAGGCGTCGGACGTCTCGGTTTGCGTTCCGAAATACAGGGGATCTCTCGTCAAAGTATCGATCGACGGCATAGAGCGGGGCATCATTGCATATTCGCCGTACCGCCTGCAGATCGAATCCCTTTCGAAAGGCACGCATGCGATCCGCCTGGAATTATTCGGAAACCGCTACAATTCCTTTGGTTCGCTCCATAATGCGGACACGGAAACACGCTGGATCGACGCAATGGTATGGCGTACGGAAGGCGAACGCTGGACGTATGATTATAAACTCCGCGACTTCGGCATCCTGGCGCCGCCGGAAATCGAAATTTTGGAATAAATTTCGATTTTACAGAAATTTATATAAAAATCCGGAGATTATTATGCCAAAAATTGGTATAATAATCTTCGGAGCCGAAATTCAGGAGATTGACATTTTAAAATAAAATTGTTATAGTAATGCATGTTGTGTATGTCCCGGTGGTCTAATGGATACGATAATAGACTCCGACTCTGTTGATATGGGTTCGATTCCCGTCCGGGATACCAGAAAGACCGGAATAAAACACGGTCTTTTTTCTTTTTTTACAAAGGAAAACACACTTTGAAAGGTTGCGGCATGGAACGTAGCAATGGTACAGGCAGCATTTTAACAGCCGGGAAAAAGTACAGAAAATCATATACAGCTTTCTTATTAACGGCATGCTTTCTCATTCCTGCGATCATCATGCTTGTGACGTATGCGTGTTACGGGATGGCGCCTTTTGGTGAAAATTCCGTCCTGATCATGGACATGTCGAACCAATATTGCGAATTTTATTGCGGCTTGAAACATATGGGCAGGATGGGCGACCTGTTCTTTTCCTGGTCGAAAGCGCTCGGCGGCAATTATATCGGTGTTTTTGCATATTATCTGTCTAGTCCCCTTTCCATATTGACGCTGCTTTGCCCCAATGCCGAGATGCCGATTTGCCTTTTATACCTTACGTGCCTGAAAATCGGGCTCTGCGGGCTGACATTCGGCATTTTTCTGAATAAACGCCACAAAAGAAACGGCTGCGGGCTGAGCCGCGTGTATATCGTATTGTTTTCCATTTGTTATGCGATGATGTCGTATAACATCGTTTATTCTCTCAGCCTGATGTGGCTCGACGCGGTCATCTGGCTCCCTTTGCTCATATTGGGAACCGAGACGCTCGTCCATGAAAACAGGGGAGGCTTGCTGCTGTTTTCTTTCGCAGGGATTTTTATTTCCACATATTATCTTTCCTATATGGCGGGAATTTTTACATGTATCTATTTGCTGTATGCGATCGGCGGAAGGCGGGATCTGAACACAAAAGGCATTTTCCGGATTCTGCTGAAATTTGCCGGGAGCGCCGCGGGCGCGGCGGCGATCGGCGCATGGCTGCTGGTGCCTACCTTCTTTTCGCTGTTACAGGGTAAAATCGGCGGAGAAAATTATCAGAACAACAATTTCACAAATTATAATCTCCTGGAACTATTCAAAAAACTCGTAATCGGCACTTACGATGGAATTATCATCCGCGTAACGCCGTTTCTTTATTGCGGTATGATTGTATTTATTTTCTTTTTCGCATTTTTTTTCTTAAAATCCATCAACCGCGAACGGAAAATCGGAATCGCGCTGATCTTCGGCTTTCTGATCATGAGCACGTTCCTTCTGCAGGTCGACAAAGCGTGGCATATTTTCCAGCTGCCGAATTGGTTCCCGTACCGGTATGCCTTTGTAATTTCGTTTATTATGGTTTTAACGGCGGCGAATGCGTTTATCCATTACCGGGAGATCAGCAGGCTTTATTATGGCGTTTTTGCGCTGCTTATGATGTCGGTGTACATCGTTTTCTTTCTCGAGCCGCAGCCGGGCATCAGCAAACAGCAGATTCGCTATAGCGTTGTATTTCTGATCCTTGCGATGGTGCTCGTAATGCTTCTGAAATATATCCCGGCCTCTGTAAAATTAGGCAAGCTCCGCCTGCGCACGCGCGCAGTACGCGGCGCGGTCTGGGTTCTGCTTCTGTGCGTGACCTCCGCCGAGCTGTCGGTACATGCGGATTATCTGCTTCACGGGCTGGACAATGAGCACGGCTTTGAATCGTATGACGGGTATTATCAATATAAAAAACGGATGGAAGCGCTTGTAAAAATTGCCGAAGAGGACGATGCGAACACGGGCGGGAGCGGATTTTACCGGGTGGTACAGGGCTTTCAGCGAAATTATAATGGGGAATCGGAATGGGGTATCAGAGTATTTCCCATTACAGCTCGGCCTATAACCGCCATATCAATACTTTCCTCCATAAACTCGGCTTCGCCCAGATTTATCTCTGGAGTTCCAATTCCGGTTCTACGCTGATGACGGACGCCTTGTTTTCGGTTAAATACGCTTTGACGGATAAAGACATCCAGAAAAATGACCCGGAGAAAAAAATCGTATCCTGGAATCCGCTGCCGCTGGATCCCTATGAACGCGTCCGTAAATATGACGGCACCATATTGTACCGGAATCCTTATGTCCTGGCTCCCTGCTATGCCGCGAGCGATGCGGTCGGACGGTTCGAATGGGGCGAAGATCCTCTGGATTCCCAGAATCATTTGATGAACGCGCTGATGGGCGACGATACGGAATATTTCATCAAGCTGAAACGGGGAACGGAATATTCGGAAAACAAGACGGCCAAGACGACGACGTATCTGATCACAATGCCGTATTCCGGGCCTTTGTACGCTTATTTCCCGAAAGGTACTTCGGGCGAAAGTCCTCCGGAAACGCCGCTTAAAATCAATAATGAATATGAGCTCGATTTATATATCAATGAAACGGATTGCACGCTTTTTATGGGAACGTATGAGAAAGGGGAGGTCGTTGCGATTTCCATCGAGGCCGATTCGGAAAAGCTGAAAACTTCCGGAAACATATTTTACGTTCTGGATATGAAGGCTTTTACAAATTCTGTATCTGCGCTGCGGAAACAGCAGATCGAGGTCTCCGACTGGGGAGCGGGTTATCTCGAGGGCACGATCGAAGCCAAAGAAAATCAGGTCGTTTTTACAGGGATCACATACGACAAAGGCTGGCATGTTTTTGTGGATGGGGCCGAGACGGAGGCAAAGGCATTGGAAGGCGGCCTTTTATACTTTGACATTACGCCCGGCGCCCATACAATCGAACTTCGCTACCAGGCGGAGGGAAAACGTTCCGGTTTTATGATTTCCGCCGTTGCCTGCGTCGTATTGCTTGCGTATTCGACAGGACAGCTGATCCGGAAGATGAAAAAGAAGGCGGCGGCATAATGGACGCGGATGATTTTACCCAGAGAACGCGCCTTTTGATTGGACAGGAAAATATCCTGCGGCTTTCCAATGCTTCCGTGCTTGTATTTGGCGTCGGCGGCGTCGGCTCTTATTGTGTGGAGGCGCTTGCACGGTGCGGTGTGGGGCACTTGACGCTGGTAGACGGGGACCGGGTGAACGCCTCGAATCTCAACCGCCAGCTGATCGCACTTCACAGCACGCTCGGAATGTTCAAGTGCGAAGCCGCCAGAGACCGGATCCGGGACATCAATCCCAATGCGGCGGTGGAGGTCCGAAACGTATTTTACACGGCGGAATGTGCGGATTTACTGGAATTCGAGGAGTATCATTATATTGCGGATGCGATCGATATGGTCAGTTCGAAATTGCTGATTATCGAGCGGGCAAAGGCTGCCGGCGTGCCGGTAATCAGTGCGATGGGCGCCGGAAACCGGCTCGACCCGGGACGGTTCACAGTCACGGATATTTATCAGACAAAAGGCTGTCCGCTCGCCCGGATCATGCGCAGGGAACTGCGCGCCAGAGGAATCGAGGCTTTGAAAGTGGTGTTTTCCTCGGAACCGCCTTATAAAATTTATCATGAAACGGAGAAAACGATCGGCAGCATTTCCTTTACCCCTGCCGCGGCGGGGCTGATGATGGCTTCGGAAATCGTAAAAGATCTTTGCGTTTTAAAATAAGTTTTTGACTCTTTGTGAAAAAGCGGGCGCCGCTTCTCGGAAACAGCGCCCGCTTTCATTTATTTTCCGGCTGTCCAGCAAAATGCCGCCAGCGGAACGCCCGCGCTATTGCAAACGTTCAGATCCTCCGGAAATGCCGCCGTCGTAATCCCGTTATAACGCACGGCAGTAAATGCGCTGCTATGGGAAACAGAAATCGTATACTCCGACACGGAAACCTTTTCCGGCGGCGTCCATGTGCCGCCTGAGAGCACTTCGAATCCCTTCGCTTCAGAACCTCCTTCGATTTTCAGACCGTCCCCAACGTGCGTAAAATACAGATCCGCCGCTCGCTCGGATTTGGCGTCAGCTTTCACAAACACCGGGCCGGCCGTAAATTCGATGGAATCTTCCGTATAATCGTCATAGAAAAGCGGCATCGCCATATTGGTTATGCGTTCTGCCATCGGCCATTTGCAATAAGGATGCAGATTGTTCCAATACTCTTTGTTTTTCCAGATGTCGGAGGAAACGGCGATGAACGCATTGTCCAATATAGAAGGAATATTGCCCATATAAGAGCGGACGCCGCCGAAATCGATGTAAGCCCACATTGCTCCGCTAAAATCCGCAGGCTGCGTATATTCCGTCGGAAGCTCTACGATGAAAACGGGGAAGTCATGGTAATTCTGGTTTATTTTATCCCTGTAATCCGTTATGAGCGTTTTGAAATTCTCCGGATAGTCGGCGCGGATCCCTTCGGGGGCGTCGCTTTCCCCCTGATACCACAATATGCCGCTGATGGTATAATTCATGAACGGATTGATATATTGATTGAACATGACCCGCGACTGCTGCGGCCCGATTTCGCTTTCGGCGTAATACCCTTTTTTGCTTTCGTCATAGGAATCCACTTTGCATGCCTCTGCCGCTTCTGGTGACATGAAGGCGGCCATGACGCATCCCGCCGCGCTGCATTCGATGATTCCGATCGGGATTTCATTATTCGTTTTCCGAATAACTTGTTTTGCAAAGAAATAGCCCAAGGCGCTCGTATTAATGCCTATCTGGCTGGGCAGCTGCCAGCCGCGCGTATGATTGACGTTGTCGGCCAGGCTCGAGGTCTTGTCGCCGCCGAAAGAAGGGTCGCCCATGACGTTGCGAATAACGCGGATATTGTCGTCGTTCGTAATGTCGTCTTTTGTAAACATTTTACGATATGTTTCGTCCTGCGCTGCGTCCGCTAAGAAATTATTGACTACATAGGCGGCGTTGGACTGTCCGATCACCATGTAAACGTCGCCGACCAGGACGTTCTTGAATTTTTTCTCATAGGTTTCGCTGTACACGCGGAGCGTGTTGCCTTTTTCCGCCGACGCGCCCAGCGTCCCGTCCAGCGTAATCATCCAGGCGCCGTTCTCGATCACCGCAGAACCCTTCAGTCCCATAAATTCCGCGCAAACCGTTTTCCCGTCCTGATTTTTCGCCCAACCCCAGATTCGGATGTATTCGTCGCGCTGCAGGACCATATTATTGCTGAATACTCTGGAAACCGTGAATTTTTCCGCCGTGGGCGCGACTTCCTCCGATTTCTCGATGGCAGGCGCCGTCCTTTTCGCATAATTCGTAATAAAATCCTCTTTTTTATGAGGATTTTTCGAACCCCCCGTACAGCCGGGGAGCACAGAAACGAATATGGCGGCCGCAAGCAGAACAGCCGGAAATTTCTTGAAAAATTTCATAAATACCTCCAATTTTTAAAAATCATTTTATAAAAATATTATAACGGATGCGAAGATGGGATGCAATCGGAAATTCAAAATCTGCTATTCCGCGATTGACAACACCTGCGCCGTATAGTAAGATTGCAAAGGAAAAAAACAATTCGATATGGCGGTGTTTGACATATGCGCTTCAATGGAAAATCAACAAAAATTTCGGTGAGCCTGGCGGTACTTGCACTGCTCGCCGCACTTTGCATTTCCCTGGGCGCCTGCAGGCAGCAGGAAGCGGGGAACGGAATGGAGGAAGAAACCGTGCATTTTCATATTAAAGCATCGCAGGGGAAAGATTACCCTGCAAACGGCGACAGTCCGCTGTCTGCTTCTTTTGCTTACGCAAACAGCATCGCAAACACGGTGCAGGGATTTTACACGGACGGAGAGCGGACGCATTATGCGCTCCGAAATCTGGATATGAGCCTTGTCCACAAGCTGGACGGATTCGGAAATTTCAACGTGACGGACATAGCAAATGCGCAGGGCGATTCTTATGCGAATAACACGCTCGACGTATATGTCAAGATGGGCGACGGTAAAATGTATTATTCCGGGAATTCTCAGTCTCCCGGCAGGATGAACACGACGCGGCTCGGATATTATTATTATGAGACGCATATCCGGGATCTCGGCTTTGCGCTGGCCTCCGGCGCAGCCGCCTATCAGGACGAAACCGGGATCGGCACGGAAAGCGGATGGAGTACGAACCAGATGTCGCAGCCCGTATATAAAAACGGGGAAATGACCGTCTCCACCGAAAAGGCGGAGGACCCTTACGTATTCCGGACAGGCTTCTCCGTAGACGGGGATGCTTATGACGCGGTAGAAGTTGAAATGAAAGCCGAGGGCGAATCTTCGACCGCCTATCTATATTTCTTTACGGAACGATCCGGTAATTTCAACGGCACGCAGCTGGCTCCCTTTCGAATCAAATCCGATGGGAAATATCATAAATATCTGATCGATTTGGCGTCCGCCGGTTTGGATGGTTCCCCGCTTTGCGGCGTCCGTTTCGACCTGGGCGCCGCCACAGGGGACCGATTCACCATCAAATCGGTAAAAGCCGTAAAAACTGGCAACGGCGGCACGGGATATAAATTGGATAAAACCTTCCACGTATATTCCGACAAACTCCATCAGGAATACCGGCTGGTACGGATGGAAAATCTCGATTCTTCCTTATACGAGTATGAGGAATTCGGCGTTGAGCTGAAAATCCCGAAACAAAATGTTTTACAGTATAAAATAGAATATGAAGAAGATGGCGTCACCCCGGAATATGTGGCCGTAGATGTCAGAGACGTAGGGATTATCGGCTTTATTCTGCCTGTAAGCGACACGCAAAATACGGTGCGCGTTACGGAAGAAGGCGAATTCCTGGTCGTCCGGCAGTCCGTTTCGGAAGCCGTATTCGGAAGCCGGATTTATAACGATGAGACGCATAATTATGAAGGCATTGAAAAAGCGGCGTTTGAAGAGCGGAACCCTCTTACGAAGATTACAGCGTCCGGCAATCGGAAATCCCGGGACCGGTATCTGGAATACGATGCGCTGCGCGGGGCATACCGCTTTACGATGGACGGAACGGATTTCAGCACCGCATATTACAACGATCCGAACGGATATTTTACTTCCGGAATTTCGATTGAAAACGACGGCGCGGCCGACCGGAAAGTCTATATGTGGATGAACGGCACCGCCGGATGTCTGGAGTGTGCTGCCGTTGCAGATTCCAGCGGGAAAATCGTACCGATCCCCACGCAGGTCTGTAAAAACTTTCAGGGGGAAATCGAAGAACCGTTTTACGATCCGGACGATACGGGATATGGAGACAGCTTTATTCCTCTTCATCTCGCAGCGGGGCAGAAGCTCAATTATACCTTGTACCATTTATATCAGAACTGGGGCCTTTTCCCGCTCAAACAACTCTCTTCGATCCAATTCCATATTTCTTACTACCATCTGTCTACGGGCGTTACGGAGTCGAACTGCATTGCGCCGTATTTCGTATACGGAAAGGATCTTTGGACGCTGCCCGATTTCAGAGGTTGCAGCGGGGATATCTGGGCCGGACAGCCGCAGTATAATGCGGTCGGCAGGCTGCGTTTTGTTTCCTATAACAAAGACGGCGTAAAATACGCTTCGGAATATACGGGTACCGATATCCGTTCGTCGGGCACGAGCTATGCGGATCTCGATTATCATTACCTATCCGATTGCGGGACGTATCGTTACACGCTGCGCCATATCGAATTCCCGCAGAATGACGAAAACAGGACGTATTATTCAATGCGCCTCGATTTTCTGGAAGACCTGACGATCCAAGACGTGCAAAACAATCTCACGCTGTTCAGCTTTGACGGCAGGGCAGAGCCGTTTGGACGGATGAGCTATTCCGATGAAAATGGAAACCGGGTGGAAAAAAGTACGGATCAGACGCAAGGGTTCAAAGAGCTGATCGATATCGGGAAGGGAACGCCTTATTTTAGCTATTACGGTTTAAACAACAAAAAAAGCACCATTATGAATTTTGCATATATCATGAAAAATTATGATATCGTGATCGGGGGAGAAGCCTGGGACGGCCATTTTGCGCTTCGGAATTCTTTCTCGGGCGGTTTGAATCTTGCCGAACTTTCCCTTCTGGAAGGGGATCTGACTTTCCGGCGGGGCGACCATATTTATCTCAATTTCATTCTGCTTCCCTGGGGAAACGGATTGAGCGATACGGATACGAACGTGCAATATGTCATTGAAGATTCTGTCCGGAACCCGCTTATACTTACGGCTTCGAAGGGGACCGTGATAGAAGACGATTATCTCCCCCGGGTTCGGGCGGAAAACGGAGAAGCGCAGTTTACGCTCTCCGGCGGCAGAAACCGCTTCGCCGTCCGCGTGGACGGTATGACGTCTATGGCAGGAATCTCCGTACAGGAACAAAAAGACGGCGAATGGCGCCAATATCTTTTCAATAAAAAGGAATTCGACGGCTATCAGATCGTTTATAATGAAGACGGCACATACAGTTACGTATTCATCATTGAAATGGACGGAAAGGGAAGCGAAAGAACTTTTAAAGCAACGCAAAAATAATCTGTTTTACACGAGGCGGCAATATGGAAGAATCTATCTTTTTGGTACAGCCGGGGATTTACAAATCTCTGGGCAGAAACAGCATTACGATTAACGGTTTAGCGCTCGACTGCACCGGCTCGACGTTTGAATTCGCAGCGTTCTGCAAGGGGGACGTTACGCTGGGTATTTATGTCGATGCACCGGAATCCTATGAGAGCCGATTGTATTTTTCCCTTTATAACGACGGGCAGCTTTTGCAACCGCGGGAACGATATGCTTTCGGCGGAAAAGGAAAGCGGGAGCTCGTCGTCGCGCAGGGGCTCGAAGAAGGGTATCATACGTTTACGATCGTGCGGCAGAACGAATCCGAAGCGGGAGAATTCTGCATCAAATATATCATGCTCACCGGACGGCTCCAGACGCCGCCCCGCGACCGGGAACGCTACATAGAATTCGTAGGGGATTCCATTACGACCGGAATCGGAAATTTGTATACGCCGGAGACATGGGATCCGAACGTCGATCCAAAAAGCAAGGTTTATCAGGACGGCACGCAGACGTATGCGATCCTGGCGGCACGGAAGCTCCGTGCGGATTACAGCGTGGTCGCACAGCAGGGAATCGGAATCATCTGCGGATGGCAGCCCCATACGATGCTGGAAACGTATGAGATGACTTGTTATCAGAGAAACCGCAGAGACGACTGGAATTTTATCCGCCAGCCTGATTTTGTGGTGCTCAATCTCGGCTCCAACGATACGGATAAAATCGAGGAAAACGGAAAAACGCCGGAAGACGTCCGCGCAGGAGCAGTCCGCCTTTCCAATATCGTCCGTTCTCATTATCCGGCGGCGGGTATCGTGTGGGCGATCGGAATGATCGGACAGCAGATGTGTCCCCATATCCGGGCGGCGGTGGAGGATCTCGGCGGAGCGGCGAATCGCTGCTATTATCTGCAGCTCGAGAGCGACACCGCAGGAGGCGGCAGCCATCCGAGCCTGACAGGCCAGAAGCGGAACGCAGAAATATTATACGATTTTTTAAAAAAACTTTACGAAGAAAGAAAATGAAAAGTTTTACAGAAAAGGGTTATTTTACCCTTTTTTTTTCTGCCTTTTATTGTTATACTTAACAAACGGAAGGGGTTGATATCATGCTTGAAACAGGGATAAAAGGAGAACAGATCCTGACGGTGGACCGGACGAATACGGCAGACGCGTACGGAAGCGGAGAACTGCCGGTTTTCGCAACGCCGGCGATGATCGCCCTGATGGAATATACGGCCTCGCAGAGCGTAGCCGAAAAGCTGGCGGACGGCCAGTCCACGGTGGGCACGCGCGTAGACGTACGACACGTCGCCGCAACCCCCGTAGGGATGCAGGTGACATGCGTCAGTGAACTGGCGGAAATCGACAGGAACCGTCTCGTATTCCGCGTCAAGGCATTGGACGCCTGCGGCGTAATCGGAGAAGGGATCCACGAGCGGTTTATTATAGAGAAAGAAAAGTTTTTGCAGAAAACGAACGGCAAGAAGGAGTCGTGAAATATGCCGGATTGTCTGAAGCTAAAAAAATCCAATTGTAAAAATTGCTATAAATGTATCAGGCACTGCCCTGTAAAATCGATCCGTTTTTCAGCAAATCAGGCGCATATCGTAGACAGCGAATGTATCCTGTGCGGACATTGCTTCGTCGTATGCCCCCAAAACGCGAAAGAAATCACGGATGAAACGGAGAAAGCAAAAGTGCTGATTATGAGCGGCAGCCCCGTGTACGTCAGCATCGCGCCCTCCTTTATTGCAAATTACAACGGCGCGGGAATCGGAGATCTCGACCGGGCGGTCCGGAAGCTCGGCTTCGCAGGAGCCGAGGAGACTGCGATCGGCGCGGCAATCGTCAAAAAGGAATACGACAGAATGCTTTCGGAAGGAACGCGGGATATTCTCATTTCTTCCTGCTGCCATTCTGCCAATTTACTGATTCAGAAATACTTTCCGCGGGCGCTGCCGTATCTTGCCGACGTGGTTTCCCCGATGCAGGCGCATGCGATACATATAAAAAAGCAGCATCCGGGCGCAAAGGTCGTTTTCGTAGGACCGTGCGTCGCGAAAAAGGAGGAAGCGGCAGCTTATCCCGGTATCGTGGATGCGGCGCTGACGTTCGAAGAGCTTTCCAATTGGCTGCAAAGCGAACAGATCGAGATCGAAACGACGCCTGAACCCGATAAAGAGGGACGGACGCGCTGGTTTCCGGTGGCCGGAGGCATTCTGAAATCGATGGACTGCACGGCGAGGGAGTATTCCTATATTGCCGTAGACGGCGCGGAAAATTGTATCGCAGCGCTCCGGGATATTGAAAAGGGAACCATCCATAAGTGTTTTATAGAAATGTCGATTTGCGCGGGCAGCTGTATCGGCGGGCCGGTTATGGAAAAATACCATCGCACGCCGGTACAGGATTACATCCGCGTGAGCAGCTACGCGGGAGAAGCAGATTTTCCGGCGGAAAATACGGAAGAAACGATCCGCAAGATTTTACCGGCGCTCACATTGGAAGAACCGAAGCCCACGGAAGCGGAGATCCGGGAAATTTTACGTCAGATGGGAAAAACAAAACCGGAAGACGAACTGAACTGGGTGCCTGCGGGTACGATACGTGCGTTTGAAAGCGGAAGCAGTTTTCCGCGGAAGGCGGACCTTCGATGTGCTCCGTTCCTGGAAAGAAAAGGTGAGAGCTTTTCCGATAATATTATCAATAACACTCCGAACGGCATCGTCGTCCTGAATGAAAATTTCGAGGTGCAGCAGATCAACCGCTCGGCTCTGAATCTGATGAACTTACGAAGCGCAGCGGACGTGCTCGGCGAGCCGGTCATCCGGATCCTGGAGCCAAAAGACTTTCTGGAAGTGCGGCAGAGCGGCAGAAACATCCGGGATAAGAAGGTGTATCTTGCGGATTACAAAAAATATGTGGAAGAATCGATCCTTTATGACAGAGAATTCCACATTTTCATGTGCATTATGCGGGATATCACCGACCGGGAAACAGAACGGGAGCGAAAAGAACGCCTCCGGAATAAAACCGTGGAAACTGCGGACAACGTCGTAGAAAAACAGATGCGGATCGTACAAGAAATCGCCTCTCTTTTAGGTGAAACTGCGGCA
This sequence comes from Clostridia bacterium, assembly GCA_046952735.1. Taxonomy (GTDB): domain Bacteria; phylum Bacillota; class Clostridia; order UBA1212; family UBA1255; genus Egerieisoma. Next base: position 21,898 of record JBKUJR010000019.1, read on the forward strand.
GAGACAAAAGTCGCGCTGGCGAAGCTGAAGGAGTCTCTGGACGATGAATGATTTTTGTGCCGACATCGGCTACGGAAGCATGAACAAAGACGGGGAGCAGCTGTGCGGCGACCATGTGGAGATCATACAGAACGACGACGCGTGCCTTGCGGTACTTGCAGACGGCATGGGCAGCGGCGTAAAAGCAAGTATCCTGTCTACGCTGACGTCCAAAATACTGTCTACGATGCTGGCGGAGAACCTGCGCCTGGAGGACTGCGTGGAAACGATCGCGCTGGCGCTGCCTGTCTGCGCGCAGCGCCATGTCGCCTATTCTACGTTTACGGTCATCCGGATTCTGGAAAATGAAGAAGCGGAGATCATACAATATGATAATCCGTCCGTAATTCTGCTGCGCGGCGGCGCGCCGTTCGATTTTCCGAAAACGGAGCGGACGATCGGCGGAAAACGCGTATACAGCTCCCGGTTGGAGATAGAAGAAAACGATATTTTCATTATGATGAGCGACGGCTGCATCCATGCCAGCGAAGGCGAATCGCTGGACCTCAAATGGGACGTCCCCAGCATTACGGAATTTATGGAGCCGTTTTACGACGCAGGCTTCACATCCAAAACGCTTGCGACGATCCTGCTGGACGAATGCTACGCGAGATACGGAGGCCGTCCCGGAGACGATACTACAGTGTGCGTCGTCCGGATACGGAAGCGCGAGCCTGTCAATCTGCTGATGGGGCCGCCTGCGGACCGCGACGATTGCCGCAAAATGCTCTCCCTGTTTTTTTCCAAGGAAGGGAAGCATATCGTCTGCGGCGGTACGACGTCCGAAATCGCTGCGGAATATCTGGGGAAAAAGCTCGTGCCCCGGAAGGAGATCGTGGATCCGGAGATTCCGCCGATCGCAGAAATCGACGGCGTGGATCTCGTTACGGAAGGCGTCGTAACGATGGGCAAGGTATTGCAGTACGCGCGGGATTATTTGAAAGACAATGAAACATTCAAGCAATGGAGCTATAAACGGGACGGCGCGTCGCTGATTGCGCGTATGCTGTTCGAAGACGCGACGGATATTCAGTTTTTTATCGGAAAGGCGGTCAATCCGGCCCACCAGATCATGGATCTGTCGATCGGATTCGACATTAAAATGCAGCTGATCCGCGAATTGGAAACGTGCCTCAAACAAATGGGAAAGCGGATCAGAGTCAGTTATTTTTAAACGGAGGAGTGAGCTCGATGAGAAAATTCGATACGAAAGTACAATATTTAAAATATAAAGTGCTTCGCGAGGTTGCGCGTCAGGAATGGAACGGCACGTTGCAGGAAACTGTGCTGGACATTCCGAAAATGATCGTACCGGGAAAAGAAGCGACGATGCGCTGCTGCGTTTACAAAGAACGCGCAATTCTGGCGGAACGCGTCAAGCTGGCGATGGGGCTTGCCACGTCGGAGGATAAGAATGACAAAAGTATCATTCAGGTAATCGATATCGCCTGCGACGAATGTCCCGTCGGCGGCTTCGAGGTCACGGACGCCTGCAGAGGCTGCCTTGCGCACCGCTGCGAGGAAATCTGTAAAAAGGGCGCGATCAGTTTCGACCATCATCAAAAGGCGCACATCGACAAATCCAAATGTGTGGAATGCGGCATGTGCGCAAACGTATGCCCCTACAGCGCGATTACGAATTACAAGCGCCCCTGCGAGAATTCCTGTAAAATCAAAGCCATCTCCATGAATGACGATAAAACGGCAAAAGTCGACCATAATAAATGTATGGCGTGCGGCGCGTGCGTCTATATGTGCCCTTTCGGCGCGATTACGGACCGTTCGTTTATTCTTGACGTCGTGCGGATGCTCAAAGAGAGCGAAGAAAATCGGAAGTATAAAATGATCGCCGTGGTGGCGCCGTCGATTTCGAGCCAGTTTACGTATGCCAGGCTCGGCCAGGTCATTGCGGGAATTAAAATGCTCGGCTTCTCAGAAGTCGTGGAAGCGGCCCTCGGCGCGGACATGGTATCGTATCGGGAATCGGAGGAACTGGCGGAAAAGGGCTTTCTGCTCAGCTCCTGCTGTCCGGCTTTTGTAAAATACGTGCAGATCCAGTTCCCGATGATGGCCGACAAAATTTCGGAGAATCTTTCTCCGATGGCGACGATTGCGAAATATATCAAAGAAAACAGAGAACCGGACGCCAAAATCGTTTTTATCGGGCCATGCACTTCCAAAAAGATGGAATTTCAGAAAGAAGAAGTGCGCCCGTATATCGATTCCGTACTCACGTTTGAAGAATTGCAGGCATTGCTCGACAGCAGGGAAATCGATATCACGCTTTTAGAGGAAGAGCCTTTAGACAACGCCTCGTATTACGGCAGGATTTTTGCGCGGAGCGGCGGTCTTTCGGACGCCGTGCGCCAGGGGCTGAAGGAGCACGGATATGACGGCTTCGAGTTCAATCCGGCCGCGTGCGACGGGATCGAGGCGTGCCGCATGGCGCTTTTAAAGGCTTCCAAGGGCGTCCTGAACAATAATTTTATCGAAGGCATGGCATGCATGGGAGGCTGCATCGGCGGAGCCGGCTGCCTGACGCACGGAGAAAAAAATAAAGCGGAAGTAGATAAATACGGCCGGGAGGCGCAGAAGGAAACGATTACCCAGGCCGTGGAATCTCTTTCGGAAGGGAAAGAAGCATGACAGACATAGACTATAGAATACTCGATTTTATCAGGGAAAACTTGTCCTGCAAGCCGATGGACGCGATCATGAAATGTTTTACGTTCCTGGGAGAAGCCGGCTGGTTCTGGATCTTGCTCGGCATCGTACTTGCGGCGGTCCCGAAAACGCGCCGCATCGGCGTCACCGTGCTGACGGCGCTCGTTTTTAGTCTGATCGTTTGCAACATTGCGGTAAAACCGCTCGTAGCGCGGATCCGCCCGTACGATTTCAAAGAAGGGATCGAAATCATCATCAGCAAGCCTACGGATTTTTCGTTCCCCTCCGGCCATGCGTCCGCCTCCTTCGCAGCCGCTGCGGCTATTTTTGCCTATCATAAAAAATGGGGATCGGGCGCGCTTGCGGTCGCCGCCCTGATTGCGTTTTCACGCCTTTATCTCTACGTCCATTATCCGTCCGACGTATTCGCAGGGACGCTGCTGGGCATCCTGTGCGGCATGTGCGCCTATTATATCGTAAAAACGGTTTTTAACCGTATCGATCGGAAAAGGAATCCCGGACATGCGGCGCTTTAAACGTATGTTATCGTGCGGTATCTTATGTCTTGCGGTACTTTTGCTCTTTTCATCCTGTTCTGCGCCGGAAGCAAAAGAATTTTCCAAATCCGGCATGCATATTACGCTCACGGATGCGTTCCGGGAGGGAAAATATTATAATATGACGGCTTATTATGACTGGGAAGAAAAGGACGTCGTCGTATCCGCCATCAAAGAAGAATTTGCAGTGTTAGAAGGAGCTGGCGAATCCGCGTCGCTGTCTCTGGAAGAATATGCAAAGGGCTTTCTGGAGGACAACCAGATTACGGCGGACGTCAAAACGGAAAACGACCTGACCTATTTTACGTTTGAGAAGACGCCTTACGACGTCGTCTATGTTTACTATGCATTCGCGTACAAAAGCAGCGACGCCTACTGGCTGTTTCAGTTCGTCTGTCAGAAGGAAAACCAGGGCGCTTATGCGGAACGATTTATGGAATGGGCGGCTTCCGTCCGCTTCGACTGAGATTCTTTTTGGGACCTGGACACGGCGCTGTTTTCGCAAATAAAATTATACCTGTTTTTTCTTTTTGATTAAATATAGAATGACCGCAAATTCTGCACAAACGACAACGCCTAAAACGGTATAAGCAATCATGTGGACAGCGCTGCTGCGAGAGGAAACTGCCGGAACGGACGTTGCGGTCTGGATCGGCGTTGCTGTCTTCTTGACAGTCGGCTTGGGCGTTTTGACCGGCGTCGGTTCTTCGGTAGGGGTCGGCGCAGGCGTTGCCGTTGGCTGCGGCGTCCACCATTGATCGATCGCAGGGATCGTAAAGTACGCGCGGGGTACTCCGATGTCAGCCGAGAATTCGCTTCCTACAACGGCAAAATACCTGCCCGGCTTTAGTTTCTCTTCCTCATTCCCATTGTTCCAGATTATATGGGTTTCATTTCTTGACGTAAGACCAGTAGAGAAAATTGGAAGATCCTCGCTAGGTATATCGCCGTCGGCATAAATACGAATTGCACCTTTACCAATAAACCTTCTTTCCGTTGTAGATACGACGATTTCAATAGAGTTGTCTCTGTTTACAATAACGCCGATATTCATAACTTCGTTTTCCCGTAATTCGCCTGCTGCAACGGGAGCCGCTGAGAGGATCAGGCAAAGAACAATAAAAATCAAGAGCTTTTTCATAATTTCCTCCGCGCACGATTTTTGTGTACATTATATATTTTCAGTAAACAAAAAGCAAATAAAAATGCAACGAAATCCGATATTTCCAAAGCGGAAGCGTGTTTTCTGCTTGCGTATAAAGCATAAGGAATTGCCGCGCAATTAAAATAGAGATCGATCTGCCGTAAAACAATCGGCTATAAAATTTAGGATGACAATTTTTCCCTCAGGTGATATACTTAAAACCGTATTTGCGCGGAATCTGCGCGAAAAAGTATCTTATTGCAAGCATTTAAAATATATGTCAGGAGTTCGTTTTTATGGAAAAATTGAGTTTAAATACGATCCGGGAAAAATATCTTTCATTTTTTGAAAGCAAAGGCCATCTTCGCCTGCCCAGCTTTTCGCTGGTGCCGCAGAACGATGCGAGCCTGCTTTTGATCAACAGCGGCATGGCGCCGCTGAAGCCGTATTTTACAGGCGCCGAGACGCCGCCGAGAAAACGGGTCACTACGTGCCAGAAATGCATTCGGACGCCGGATATCGAAAATGTCGGGAAAACGGCGCGGCACGGAACGTTTTTTGAAATGCTCGGCAATTTTTCATTCGGCGATTATTTCAAAAAAGAAGCGATCGCCTGGGCGTGGGAATTTTTTACGAAAGAAATGCAGATTCCGGAGGAGCGCCTCTATGTGACCGTGTATCAGGACGACGACGAGGCGTTCGATATCTGGACGAAGGAGATCGGCGTTCCGGCAGAACGGGTAATCCGTATGGGCAAAGAAGATAATTTCTGGGAGCATGGCACTGGCCCCTGCGGACCGTGTTCGGAAATCCATTATGACAGGGGCGAAAAATACGGCTGCGGTAAACCGGGCTGCGGCGTTGGCTGCGACTGCGACCGGTATATCGAGGTGTGGAATCTTGTTTTCACGCAATTCGACCGGCAGGAGGACGGCGCCTATGAAAAGCTCGCCCATCCGAATATCGACACGGGTATGGGACTCGAACGTCTTGCCTGTGTTATGCAGGATGTGGACAACTTGTTTGAAGTCGATACGGTGCGCAAGATTCTCGATACCGTCTGCGCGCTTTCCGGGAAAACGTACGGCGCCGACTGGAAAACGGATGTCTCGATCCGCGTCGTTACGGATCATATCCGCAGCACCGTCATGATGATCGGCGACGGCGTCGTGCCGTCGAACGAGGCGCGCGCTATGTACTGAGACGCCTTCTGCGCGGCGCGGCGCGCCATGGAAAATTGCTCGGAATCGAGGGCACTTTCCTTTCCGGGCTTGCAGATACCGTCATCGAGCTTTCCGGCGGCGCGTATCCGAATCTGATCGAAAAACAGGCGTATATCAAAAAAGTCATCCGGATCGAGGAAGAACGTTTTGCCGCTACGATCGAACAGGGAATGGCGATGCTGACGGAGCATGTGAAAAAAATGCAGGAGACGATGGGATTGCGCGAAGGCGTTTTACCGGGTATGATCGCTTTTAAGTTGCATGATACGTACGGTTTCCCCATCGACCTGACAAAAGATATTCTGAAGGATTACGGATTTACCGTGGATGAAGAAGGCTTCCGCAAAGAGATGGATGCGCAGCGGGCGTTGGCGCGCGAGGCGCTCAAAAACCGGGAAAGCTCCTGGGCCAGCAGTGAAATTTCCGTTCCCGCGGCATGCCCGCAGACGGTATTCGAAGGATATGAAAAACAGATTACGGAAGGAACGATCCTGTATCTCCTACAGCCGGAAGGCATCTGCGTGCAGGAAGCCGCAGAAGGCGACGATATCATCGTAATCACGGATAAAACGACGTTTTACGCAGAAAGCGGCGGACAGGCAGGCGATAAAGGGACGATCGAAACGGAAGGCGGCGCGGTTAACGTGGTTTCCGTCACAAAGACGAGCGACGGAAAATGGCGGCACATCGGTACCGTCATACAGGGCGCGGTCGGTACGGGCGAAAAAGCCGTTCTGACGGTAGACCGGCAGGACAGGCTTTCTACGGAGCGGAATCACAGCGCGACGCATCTCCTTCAGAAGGCGCTTCGCATAGTACTTGGAGAGCATGTGCATCAGGCGGGATCGAGCGTAACGCCGGAACGGCTCCGCTTCGATTTCAACCATATGCAGGCCATGTCGAAAGAAGAGCTTCGTGCCGTCGAAATGATCGTCAATGATGCGATCTGCAATGCTTACGATGTGACGACGCGTGTTTTACCGATTGCAGAAGCGAAAAAGCTCGGCGCAACGGCGCTTTTCGGAGAAAAATACGGCGATATGGTACGCGTTGTGGAAATGGGGGATTTCAGCCTGGAATTCTGCGGCGGTACGCATGTGAAAAACACGTCGTCCATCGGCATATTCAAGATCCTTCATGAAAGCGCGGTGGCCGCAGGCGTCCGGCGGATCGAGGCGGTGACGGGCGCGGGAGCGCGCGCGGCATATATGGGCGAGGAAGCAATCCTCACGGATATCACCGAACTCTTTAAAGCCAATTTTTCCGACATCGTAAATAAAGTATCAAATCTCTACACACAATATAAATCGGCGGTGAAAGAGCTGGAACAGATGAAGCGTGAAAACGCCGTTTCGGATCTGGACGGGCTGATCGCTTCGGCGGAAGAGGTTCGCGGCGTGAAAGTCGTCACAGGCAGGTTCGACGCGCTCGATCCGTCTGCGCTGCGGGATCTTGCGGACAATATCCGCAACAAATTGGATACCGGCGTGGTAATCCTGGCCTCTTCTTTCGGGGATAAGGCTGCGGTGACTGCGGCCGCCACCAAAAAAGCGGTGGAAAAGGGAATCCATTGCGGAACAATCGTAAAGAAAGCGGCGGCAATCTGCGGCGGCGGCGGCGGCGGCCGGCCCGATCTGGCGCAGGCGGGGGGCAGACAGCCGGAGAAAATCGATGAAATGCTCTCTCAGGGGAAAGAATTGCTGTTTTAAATATTCATTCAGAGAAAGAGGCGTGATTTATATGGACGACTGTATTTTTTGTAAAATCATCGAGGGCAGTATCCCGTCAAAAAAAGTGTATGAAGACGAATATTGCGTGGCGTTTTACGATATCGATCCCCAAATGCCGGTGCATGTGGTGGTCGCGGCGAAGAGACATGTGCCGGACGTGCTCGGCTTTACCGGGGAAGACGCCGAATTTTTAGGACGGATCCAGCTTGCCATTGCGGAAATCGCAAGGAAGCTGCAGCTCACGGACAACGGGTTCCGCGTGATCAATAACTGCGGAAAGGACGCCAAACAATCTGTGCCGCACATCCACTACCATATTCTTGCAGGCGGCGATATGGGAGAAAGGATCGTATAAAATTGGGTGCGATTACTGCGGAATTAAATGATTTGTGGGGTTTTTTGATAAAGTGCATAGAGAGTCCGGCACTGCTGATCACCGTGATTCTCGTGCTGGGCGTAATTCTGGTGAACGGCTGGACGGATGCGCCGAATGCGATTGCAACGGTGGTGTCTACCGGCTCCATGAAGCCGAAATCCGCTATTTTGATGGCGGCCTTTTTAAACTTTGCCGGCGTATTGCTGATGTCTCTGATCAGCAGCAAGGTTGCCGACACCATCTATAAAATGGTTGATTTTAAAGGAGATGCGCATAATGCGCTGGTAGCGCTGTGCGCTTCTTTATTCGCAATCGTGCTATGGGCGGTTGCCGCCTGGTGGTTCGGAATTCCTACGAGTGAAAGCCACGCGCTGATTGCCGGAGTGACAGGCGCGGCGATCGCGCTTGGCGGCGCCGAAGGCGTCAATATGGGGGAATGGATCAAGGTCATTATCGGCCTCGTTTTGTCTACGGTTCTCGGCTTCGTGATGGGATATCTTGTCGTGAAACTTGTGATCGCAATTTGCAGGCAGAAAGACAGGCGGAAAACGGATTCCTTTTTTAGAGGAGCGCAGATTACGGGCGGCGCCGCCATGGCGTTTATGCACGGCGCGCAGGACGGACAGAAATTTATGGGCGTTTTCATGCTGGGCAGCATGCTCGCAAGCGGGCTTTATGTCCCGGGCGGCAGCTTCGAGACAAAAATTTGGCTCATGCTGCTTTGTTCTGTTGTGATGAGCCTCGGCACTTCGATCGGCGGGTACCGGATCATTAAATCCGTAGGTATGGATATGATCAAATTAGAAAAATACCAGGGCTTTTCAGCGGATATCGCAGCGGCGTTTTGCCTGCTCATAGCGTCTTTAACAGGGATTCCGGTGAGTACCACCCATACGAAGACGACTGCCATCATGGGCGTCGGCGCAGCGAAACGCCTGTCCGCCGTGAATTGGGGAGTCGTGAAAGAAATGGTACTTGCCTGGGTGCTCACCTTTCCCGGGTGCGGATTAATAGGATTTATTATGGCAAAACTATTCATGGCTATATTTTAAGGAGGACGCCGGGCATGGCGAAAAAGAAAGAAGTAAATTATTTTGAAATGATGAAGAACGCAATGCAGCACGCCTGTGAAATCAGTGACCGCCTGCGGGAGCTCGTTGCGGAATTTGCAGCGGGAGAAACGAAAGAAGATCTGTATTCCAGACTCAATGAGATCCACGAAATCGAGCATAAAGGCGACGAAGTACATGATGAAATCATTTACGAGCTGAACCGGGCGTTCATCACGCCGATCGACCGGGAGGATATTTTAATGGTGGCGCATGATATCGACAGGATTACGGACGATATCGAAAATGTGGCGTTCCGGCTGTGGATGTTCAACATTACGTCGCTGCGCCCGGAAATGAAGGAATTTGTGGAACTGATCCGGAAATGCTGCGGTAAAGCTGCGGAAATCCTCGATGAATTTGAAAATTTCAAAAAATCGAAGGTTATTCTGGGATTGATCCGCCAGCTGTACACTTTTGAGCACGAAGGGGATACCCTGTACCGTACTGCCGTTAAAAATCTATTCACCCATGAGAAAGATTTGCTGGAAATCCAGAAATGGCGGGAGCTTTATCACGACATGGAGGTTTGTTTCGATACCTGTAAGGAGATGGCACAGTCGGTTGAAAATGCAATTGTGAAAAACAGCTGACGGAATATGATGTTGATCGAGTGTAAAAATATTTGTCTCGCATATGAAAATCATACGGTCGTACGGGATTTGTCGTTTCCGGTACGGAAGGGCGATTATCTGTGCATCATCGGAGAAAACGGTTCCGGGAAAAGTACGCTGATGAAGGCGCTCCTGGGACTGAAATCCGTGGAAAGCGGCTGCATTGCCATGGGCGGCGGGCTGAAACAGAACGAGATCGGATATCTGCCGCAGCAGATGGGCTTCCAAAAAGATTTTCCGGCCTCCGTATGGGAGGTCGTACGCTCCGGCAGGATCAACCATCTCGGCTTTCGGCCTTTTTTTTCAAAAACAGACAAACGGATCGCTGAACAGAATATGGAGCGCCTGGGGATCTCGGATCTCAAAACGTTCTGCTACCGCGAGCTGTCCGGCGGACAGCAGCAGCGCGTTCTGCTTGCAAGAGCGCTGTGCGCGACGCAGAAGCTGCTCCTATTGGACGAGCCCGTTGCCGGACTCGATCTGATGGTTACGGAAGAATTTTATCATATCATTTATGACTTGAACCGGCATCATGGTATTACGGTCATCATGATCACGCACGATGTGGACCGCGCGCTCCGGGATGCCACGCATATTTTGCACCTCCATAAAGACGAGACTTTTTACGGAGATAAAGAAAGCTATCTGGAATGCGCCACCTGCAGGCATTTTACGGAAACGGAGCAGCGCGGCGGAAACGGAGGATGCCGCCATGGGTGAGCCTTTCGATCTGCTCCGCCAGATTTTTTCTTTGTCTTTTATGATTCGCGCACTCATTGTCGGCGTACTGGTGTCCTTGTGCGCCTCGCTTCTTGGCGTCAGCCTGGTGCTCAAACGGTATTCCATGATCGGGGACGGGCTTTCCCATGTCGGGTTCGGCGCGCTGGCTGCAGCGGCAGCAATGAATGTAGCGCCGCTGAAAATCGCCGTCCCCGTTGTGGTCGTCACGGCATTTTTGCTTCTACGCGTTAGCGAAAACGGAACCTTGAAAGGGGATTCTGCAATCGCTCTCGTTTCCTCCGGCGCGCTGGCGCTCGGCGTGCTGATCGTCTCCGTATCCTCTTCCAATATCGATTTGAACAGCTATATGTTTGGAAGCATTTATGCGGTGAGCCGGAGCGATATGGTTCTCAGTATCGTCCTGTCCGCGGCGATTTTGATATTATACGTGCTGTTTTACAATAAAATTTTCGCGGTGACATTCGATGAAAATTTTGCGCGGGCGACCGGCGCGCATGCTTCCGTATATAATATGGTTATGGCTTGTCTGACGGCGGTCACGATCGTGATCGGAATGCGGCTTGCGGGCGCTCTGCTTATCTCCAGCCTGATCATTTTTCCGCCGCTGACTGCGATGCGTGTCTGTAAAACATTCCGTCATGTGGTGATCTCGTCTGCCGCCGTCGGGGTAACGTGTGTGGTGACGGGCATCGTGCTTTCTTTTCTGCTGGACGTGCCGGCCAGCGCCTGCATTGTGCTGACGAATCTTGCCGCGTATCTGCTTTTCGGTTTGGCGGGCAGAATCCGGAAGCGGACCGGAAAACGCAAACTTACAAAAACGGAGAGAGAAGAAAATGGATAAAATTTTATTGATCGATGGGAACAGTATTTTAAACAGGGCGTTTTACGGAACGCAGAACAGTTTCCTGAAAAATGCGGAAGGCCTCTATACCGGCGCTCTGTATGGTTTTATGAATATATATCTGAAGCAGGCGGAAGAGCTGCAGCCGGAATATGCCGCGGTGGCGTTCGATGTCAAAGCGCCGACGTTCCGGCATGAGCGGTATGCGGAATACAAGGCGGGACGAAAAGGGATGCCGGACGAATTGGCGGCACAGTTCCCGGTGGCAAAAGAATTGCTCGAAGCCATGGGAATCGCCAAAATCGAACTCCCCGGCTTCGAGGCCGACGATATTTTGGGGACCTACAGCCGTATCGCCTCGGAAAACCATCTCAAATGTTATATCATGACGGGAGACCGGGATGCGCTCCAGCTCATCCGCGAGGATGTGCGCGTACTGCTTTGTTCCACGCAGAAAGGCCGCCCGCAGACGGATGAATACGACATCGAAGCGGTACGGCAGAAATACGGCGTATTACCGGAACAGCTGATCGACGTAAAAGCCCTGATGGGTGATTCTTCCGACAATATACCTGGCGTGCCCGGCGTAGGAGAAAAAACGGCTGCGGCGCTGATTGCGCAATACGGTTCGCTGGATGCGGTCTACGCCCATATAGAAGAAATCAAAAAGCCGGCGCTGAAGGCAAAATTAGAGGCAAACAAGGAGCTGGCCTATCTGAGCAGAATGCTCGGAGAGATCGAACGGTACGCGCCGGCGGAGCGGCAGCTTGCGGACCTCCGCCTCGGCGCGGTACGAACGGGAGATCTCGATACGCTTCTGGATCGTCTGGAATTCAAATCCGTGAAGAAAAAGATGGAGACGATGGGCTTGCTGCAAAACGACGCCCCTGCGGAAGAAGACGGCATGCCCACGCTTTTTTCCCTGATGGAGGAACAGGCGCCGCAGCCGGATACCGTCAGACGCATTTCCGCAGAAGAGCTGGCAGCTTCCGCGGAAGGAATATTCTATATTTATCCCAACGGGCAGGACGATCGATACCAGTATTTCGATGTGTCGTACGGAGACGATACGGTGCAATACCGCTGCGAAGGCGCCGTGGAGCCGGCGGTCCGGGCGATATTTGAAAATAAAGAAATCAGAAAGGTATTGTTCAATGCCAAGCCGTTTATTCTTTATTTATTGAAACAGGGGATTTCTTTCGAAAATCTTTACTGCGACCTTTCGATTGCGGCATATCTGCTGGATTCCACGCGGAAATCGGAGCATATCGAGGATGTCTGCAGATATTTGACGGGCAGACAGCTGCCGGTGAACGTCCATATCCTGAAACCGATGTGTGAGGCTGCGATCAGTCGTATTGCGGAAAAGGGAATGACGGAATTATTCGAACAGATCGAACTGCCGCTGGTGCGGGTACTGGCCGAACTGGAATGCGAAGGCTTCCGCGTCGATGGTGCGGTGCTGCAAGAAGAAGGAGAAGAAATCGATGCGAAAATCGAAAGCCTCACAAGGGATATCTACATGCTTGCGGGGCACGAATTCAATATCAACTCCCCAAAACAGTTGGGCGCCGTGCTATTTGAAGAGCTCGGCCTGAAATCGGGCAAGAAAAATAAACACGGCTATTCTACGAATCAGGACGTTCTGGAATCCATTTCTTTTGAACATCCGATCATCCCGCTGATCACCGAATACCGGCAGAATACAAAACTGAAATCCACCTATATCGACGGCCTTACGGGGGTGATCGATCCCGCAACGAAGCGGGTATATTCCTGTTTCAATCAGACGATCACGGCAACGGGACGTCTGAGCAGCACAGAGCCGAACCTCCAGAATATCCCCGTACGTACGGAACTGGGAAAACTGATCCGAAAAGCTTTTATTCCGGCGGATGAAAACCATATTCTCGTGGATGCGGACTATTCCCAGATCGAATTGCGCGTATTGGCGCATATGTCCGGCGATGAAGCGATGCGCGAAGCCTTCCGGCATGACAGCGATATCCATACGATTACTGCGGCTCAGGTCAACGGCGTGCCTCCGGAGCTGGTGACGCCGCAGATGCGCAGCCGGGCGAAAGCCGTCAATTTCGGAATCGTATACGGAATCAGCGATTTCGGTCTTTCCCGGGATCTCGGGATTCCGATTTACGAAGCAAAACAATATATCGAGAGCTATTTCAGACAATATCCGGGCGTAGAAAAATTTATGGAATCCTTAGTGGCGTTTGCAAAAGAAAACGGATATGCGCAGACGCTGATGGGACGCCGCCGGTATCTTCCGGAGCTGCATTCTGCAAAATATACGATCCGGCAGTTTGGGGAGCGGGTGGCAATGAATATGCCGATCCAGGGAACGGCGGCGGATATTATCAAAATCGCAATGATCCGGGTCGGCGAAGAGCTCCGCACCGGCGGTTACGCTTCCCGTTTAATTTTGCAGGTTCACGACGAGCTGCTGATCGACGCCGTAAAATCGGAACAGGAGGCGGTGATGGCATTGCTCAAACGCTGTATGCAGGATGCCTATGCGCTCGATGTGCCGTTAAAAGTGGATGTAACGGCCGGAAAAAGCTGGTATGAATGCAAATAAACGGAAAGGTGTGTTATCGTGAAAATATTGGGTGTCACGGGAGGCTCCGGCAGCGGAAAGACGGTAGTCTGCCGTATTTTAAAGGAACAGGGCGGTAAAATCATCGATGCCGATAAAATCACGCGAAAGCTGCAAGAACCCGGCCAGCCCGTGTATGAAGAAATCAAAGCGCATTTTGGAACGGACATTCTTGCGCAGGATGGCACGATTGACCGGAAAAAGCTCGGCGGGATCATTTTTACGGATCGGGAAGAGCGGGCCGTCCTCAACAGAATCGTACATACCAGAGTTTCGCAGGAAATCAAAAAACGAATTGAAGCCTACAGAGAACAGGGCGGCGTGCCGTTTGCGGTCTTGGATGTTCCGATCCCTGTCGAGGAAGGCTTTTTCGATACTGCCGATTGTATCTGGGCCGTAGTCGCCAACGATGATTTGCGCATTGCCCGCCTGATGCGGCGGATGCAGATTTCGGCAGCAGAGGCCGAACGGCGCATCGCCGCCCAGATGTCGAACCGGGAATACGAAGAAATTGCAGATGTAACGATCCTGAACGAATCGGGCGTAGAGGAACTGAAAAAACTCGTACTATTTGAATTAAAGAGGTTTTTGGCATAATCATGAAAACGACGCATTTAATCAGAAGGACGCTTCCTTATTATAAAAAATATTGGAAGACGATGGTATTTGATTTATTCTGCGCGGGTCTCACGACGATCTGCGAGCTCGTCCTGCCGCTGATTATCAAATATTTTACGAATACGGCGATGGACGATATCAGCAAGCTGGCGCTGCGAACGGTATTGTCGCTGGGCGCGCTTTATCTCGTGCTGCGGGCCATCGACGCCGCGGCAAATTATTATATGGCCTCCGTTGGGCATATCATGGGGACCAAAATTGAAACGGACATGCGGCGCGACATGTTCACGCATTTGCAAAAGCTGTCCTTTACCTATTATGACAGCGCGAAAGTCGGACAGATCATGTCGCGGATTACAACCGACCTTTTCGATGTTACGGAATTCGCACACCACTGCCCGGAAGAATTTTTCATCGCCGGGATCAAAATCACGGTGTCCTTTATCATTCTTCTGAACGTTAACGTCTGGCTGACGCTGATTATGTTCGCGGTAATCCCGCTGATGCTGCTCGTAACGACTGCGGTCCGCAAAAAAATGCGCGCCGCATTCAAAGAACAGCGCCAGCGCTGCGGAGCGCTGAACGCAAGCGTGGAAGACAGCCTCCTGGGGATCCGCGTCGTAAAATCCTTTGCGAACGAAGAAATCGAAACTCAAAAATTTGCGCAGGGAAACAGCGATTTCTTCCGCGTCAAAGCAAAAGCGTATAAATATATGGCGGCTTTCCAGACGTCGACGCGCATTTTCGACGGCGTTATGTATATCGTAGTCGTTGTAATCGGCGCTGTTTTTATGATTTACGGCACGATCCGTCCCGGAGATTATGTGGCATATCTTTTATATGTCTCCACTTTACTGGCCTCCGTGCGCAGAATCATAGAATTTACGGAACAATTCCAGCGCGGCATGACGGGAATCGAGCGTTTTACGGAAATCATGGATGTCGAACCGGACATTCAGGATGCGCCGGGCGCTGCGGAGCTAAAGGACGTCAGGGGGGATATCGAATTCCGGCACGTAACGTTTGGATACGGAGAGGACTGTGTTTTATCCGACATCAATCTTACGGTCAAAAAGGGCGACAGTATTGCGCTGGTCGGACCCTCCGGCGGCGGGAAAACGACGCTCTGCAGTCTGATTCCACGTTTTTATGAGCTGAAGGAAGGCGAAATCCGGATCGACGGCAGGGACGTCCGTTCTTTTACGCTCCGCTCTTTGCGGGAAAATATAGGAATCGTGCAACAAGACGTCTATTTATTTTCCGGCACGGTCTTGGAAAATATCGCATACGGCAAACCAGGCGCTTCTTTTGCGGAGATCCGCGCGGCGTCTGTCAGCGCCGGCGCCGACGAATTTATCGAAAAGCTGCCGGAGGGCTATCACACTTATGTCGGAGAACGCGGTGTCAAGCTTTCCGGCGGACAAAAACAGAGGATCAGTATTGCGCGCGTTTTCCTGAAAAACCCGCCGATCCTGATCCTCGATGAAGCGACTTCGGCGCTGGACAATGAAAGCGAAAAGCTCGTGCAGGCCTCGCTGGAGCGTCTGGCAAAGGGCAGGACGACGTTTACGATTGCCCATCGGCTCACAACGATCCGCAATGCTTCTGAGATCATCGTACTGACCGCAAACGGGATCGAGGAACGCGGGACGCACGAAGAACTGCTTGCCAAAAAAGGGATTTATTATCAACTCCACAACAGATAATCATCGTGACGATCCGTTTTAACGGAAAAAAACGATAAAAATTTTTGTTGCATTTTTCAAAGTGCATGGTATAATTGCCTTATTCATATGAATGATTGCTCATATGATAATATAATCATAAAGGAAACAGAGATGGAAAACGACAATAAACACGTGCATAACAGCGAACATGCGGAGGAAATCGAAAAAATTTGCGAACAGATGCCGGTGGAGGAAGATCTGTACGATCTGGCGGAACTTTTTAAGATATTCGGAGACTCCACGCGGATCCGTATTTTATATGCGCTTTTTGAGCGCGAGCTCTGCGTACAGGATATATCCGAATTGCTGCATATGACGCAGAGCGCGATTTCACACCAGCTCCGCGTGCTGAAACAAAGCCGCCTCGTAAAATACAGAAGACAGGGCAAATGTATTCTGTATTCTCTTGCGGATGGGCATGTGCGTACGATCATCAACCAGGGTCTCGAACATATTGAAGAATAAAGAGGAGGAATTTTACCATGAAAGAAGCAGTGAAAGAGCACGGCTGCGCCTGCGGCGCCGGCCATGAAGCGCAGGAACATCATTCCGCACACGGCCATTCGCACGAGCACGGCGAAGGCAGCGTTAAAAATACGATCGTTAAAATTATCTTGTCTTTTGTATTGGCGGGTACCGCGCTGGCTGTTATCCGGCTGTCAGACATCAGCACAGGCTGGATTCAGGCGCTGCTCTATCTGCCGGCCTTCCTGACCATCGGCTTTACGCCGCTTGTAGAAGCGATCCGGAATTTGTGCGGCGGCGACGTATTCGATGAAAATCTGCTGATGATCATCGCCGCAGTCGGCGCTTTTGCGCTGGGCGAATACCTGGAAGGCATGGCGGTTATGATCCTGTTCCAGATTGGAGAGGTATTTCAGACGATCGGCGTTGCCAGATCGCGCAAATCCATCGGCAGCCTGATGGAGATCAAACCTGAGACGGCCAATCGGGAAATTGCAGGAAAACCTGGAACGTATGAAGAAGTTTCCCCCGAAGCGGTAAAACCGGGAGAGATCCTGCTGGTAAAACCCGGCGAGAAAGTGCCTGTCGACGGTGTGGTAACGGAAGGGCGCAGCGCAGCGGATACGGCAGCGCTGACCGGCGAATCGCTGCCTGCGGAACTGAACGCCGGTTCTGCCGTCATCAGCGGCTCCATCATCGTCGGCAAGCCTGTGAAGATCAGGGTGACGGCAGCTTATAAAGATTCCACCGTTGCAAAAATTTTGGATCTCGTGGAAAACGCTTCCGAACGCAAATCAAAATCCGAAAATTTCATCACGCGGTTCGCAAGGATTTATACGCCTGCTGTCGTGATCTTCGCCGTACTGCTAGCCTTGCTTCCGCCGCTCCTTACGGATGCGGCCTGGTCGGAATGGATCGGCAGGGCGCTGTCTTTTCTGGTTATTTCCTGTCCCTGCGCGCTGGTCATCTCCGTGCCGCTCAGTTTTTACATGGGAATCGGCAGCGCTTCGAAAGAAGGCATCCTGATCAAAGGGAGCCAGTATGTCGATACGCTGGCAAAAGCGCAGATCGCCGTGTTCGATAAAACGGG
Source organism: Clostridia bacterium (assembly GCA_046952735.1). Taxonomy (GTDB): domain Bacteria; phylum Bacillota; class Clostridia; order UBA1212; family UBA1255; genus Egerieisoma. The sequence goes on from JBKUJR010000019.1 coordinate 39,450, forward strand.
CACGCTTACAAAGGGCAGATTTGAAGTTACGAAGCTGAGTCCGGCTGCTGGTTTCACGGCGGAAGAATTACTGCGCCGGGTCGCATACGCGGAAAGTTTTTCCAACCATCCGATCGCATTGTCGATTGTGGAATATTTTACGAAACAGACGGGAACGAGTCCCGATCAGTCCGCAGTGAAAGAATTCGAAGAGATTCCCGGAACGGGAATCCGCGCCGTGGTAAACGGGGAGCTCCTCCTGGCCGGCAACCTGGAAATTGCTCCTGATGCGGCTTCTAAAGAACAAATGTGTGCAATCGCCGCCGAAAGCGCATCCGCGGTGATCTTCGTTACGATAGGCGGCAGGTATGCCGGAGCGCTTTCCGTTGCGGATAGGATCAAACCGGAAACCGCGGAAGGGATCAGACGGTTGAAGGAAAACCATCAGGTCAAAAGGACCGTAATGCTTACGGGAGATGGGGAAGCTGCTGCCCAAAGGATCGGAGCGGAAGCCGGCATTGACGAAATCCATGCGAACTGCCTTCCGGAAGATAAAGTGGAAATTCTGGAAGGCTTGAAAAAGAAGCTTTCTGCGGGCGGCTCGTTGATTTTTACGGGGGACGGGATCAATGACGCGCCGGTACTTGCGTGTGCGGATGTGGGGATTGCGATGGGCGGAATCGGATCCGACGCCGCAATCGAAGCGGCTGACGCAGTCATCATGAAAGACGATATTTCTAAAGTGGCAAGAGCCGTTGAAATTTCGAAAAAGACCGTAGCTACGGCAAAAGCGAACATTGTGTTTTCCCTTGCCGTCAAAGCGGCGATTCTCGTACTCAGCGCTTTTGGAATCAGCAATATGTGGATCGCTGTATTTGCAGACGTAGGCGTTTCCATGATCGCGATTCTCAATGCGCTGCTGATCGGAAGAAACGCAAAACATTAAAATTACGTAAATTTTAAGTAAAGTTTATATCGGAAATCTATTGCAAAGCAAGGCAGGGGGTGATAGAATACACATAAAATATTTTGGAAAGGTATGATAACATGAATCGGATTTTAAAAAGTTTGAGCGGTTTCGTACTGACGGCAGCGATGCTGTTTACGTACGGGTGCGCTGCAGATAAAACAAACGAAGGCGGCGCTACGGAACCGCCGGCAGCTTCTCCCACCCCGGCAAAGGAAACGATCGAGTATTTACAGAACCTCGGAAACGTAGAATTCACGAAGGCCAAGAATGTCATCTTATTTATCGGAGACGGCATGGGGCTCCATCATATTGCGGCGACCGACGCGATTGCAGGCGGTAAATATGACGGGAAGCTCGCAATCGAATATCTGACGAATCAGGGCACGTCGGTTACGCTCTGCAACGAAGGCGAGCCGGACAGCGCTTCGGGCGGTACGGCGCTGGCCTGCGGCTACAAAAGCAATCGAAAATATCTGGCGCTGAATACGAAGAAGCAAGAAGTGCAGAGCGTCGTAGAGCTTGCAAAATCGAAAGGGATGAAAGCAGGGGTAATCACAAATGAGAGCATCGTGGATGCTACGCCTGCCGCATTTACGATTCACGCGCCGAACAGGAACGACGAGTCCAATATCGCAAAACTCCAGATTGAAAAATCCGTTGCGGATATCATCATCGGCGGCGGAAAAGCGATGTACGACAAAGCGCTGGAAGACGCGAAATATCAACAGATGCTGAAGGATAACAATATTACATATGCGACGACATGGGAAGAAGTGGACGCATATAAGAACGAAGGGCGTCTGATCGCGACGCTTACGGACGATTATTTCGAAAAAGCGGAAGAAGCAAAGCCCACGCTTGCGCAGATGACAGAGAAAGCCATATCTCTCCTGAGCGGAACGGACGAAGGCTTTTTCCTGATGGTCGAAGGCGGGGCAATGGATGAATCCGCTCATGAATCGGACGTGATGGAGCTTACGAAGCAGATGCTGGCATTCGACGAAGCGGTGAGTCTGGGAATCCGGTTCGCTTCCGAAAATCCGGATACGATCGTAATCGTCACCGCCGATCACGATACGGGCGGCCTCCAGCCGAAAGCGGAAGCCGACAAATTCGTAGCGGCCAATAAAACGGCGGTACATACGAAAGCGATGCTCGAATATGAGGCAGCGCTCCAAGAAGCAAATCCGGATGTGGATCTCAGCGCGCTGCCTTACCGTTTTACGACGATCGCGCATACCAACAGCAACGTGCAGATCTTTGCCATCGGCTACGGGACGGAGGTATTCAACGGTAAAACGGTGAAAAGTTTCGAAATCGGCAAGTTTATTGGAAATGCCCTTGGAGACGAGGCTTTCGGCGCACAGAACAAGAACGGTTTGAAATAATTCCCAATGGAATAACGGAAATTATATATTGCCATTCAACGAATGGCAATATATAATATAAAAGTAGATTATAAAAGGGAGCGTGCTATCATGAAGAAAATTATAACGCTTATGCTGATATTCGTGCTGGCGCTTGGCTGTGCGGCCGGCTGCGGCGACGATGAAAAAGAAGGCGGCGACGCAAAAGCGCTGACATTTACGGATGTCACGAATACCATGAAAAAAATGTCGGAGGGCGCTTCTTTCGAATGGGGCATGGAGCTCAGCGTAGAGCCTGTTTTTGATGACGAATATTTTACAAAGGAAGATTTTGAAACGACATACGGACCGTTATTAGAAGCAAACGGAGATGGGACGTATACCTTATCTTTTAAAATCAAAGGCGAAGCGGAGCAGGGAAATGGAAAAGTCGATTTTCTCTTAAAAAATACTTCCGTTACTGATATCGTCCTCAAAGACGGCAAAATGTATTTCAATGGAAAGGCGTTTTTCAACTGGATCAAAACGGTAATGCAAGAAAATTTGGGATCGTCTGTCGGATCGTTCCTGCAATGGCCGTATGACAATGAATATATCGATATGGATCAGATTTCGCAGCTTCTGCCGGGAATTCCCGGGGTATCCGGCTTTGATCCGGGATCCGTATTCCCGGGAGGGGCAGGCGGTTTCGGCGGCGAGAATCCGATGGATATGGACTTGACGGAAATCAGAGAGCTGATCTCCGCCTTGCAAAAATCGCTGCCGATGGATCAGCTGCTCGCATTCCTGAATAAACTGGAGACAGCTGCGGTTACGTCTAACGTCCTTGCCACGGATCATGAAAAAATCGAGCTGAAAATCGATGAAACGAATGTCAAAGCTTTTGTCGTCAATATCAGCGCCTTGTTCCGCACGGATCTGGCGGATCTGGCAGATGCTTTGGTTGCTTCCCTGAAAGATACGGAAGGACTGCCGGAGAATTTCAAAACGGCGCTTTCTGCATTCGACAAAGAAGATTTCCAGAAGCAGCTCGACGAGACATTCGGGGAAGAAAATGCGAAGAAAGCGGCGGAAACCGCGCAAGAAGAACTCGGAAAAGGCCATTTTTATTTTACAATCGGAGCAACGAATACTTCGTGTTCCTTTAAAATAGATATTCGGACAAACGGCGGGGACGCTTCCGAATCCGTTTCTGTGTCGGGTCTTATTTTAGAATTTAAAGCGGAAAATAAAAAGAGTTTGGAAAACGCCGCGCCGCCGAAAATACTAACGGAGGAAGAGCTGCAGGAATTGTTTACTCTGTTTGGGTGGGGCGACGACGGTTCCGATCCGAGCGGAGACATCGACGATACGGATTACGGCGAT
>JBKUJR010000020.1:0-43001 GCA_046952735.1 Clostridia bacterium
GTATCGTCTCTTGCAGCAGCGCACTGATCCGGCGCGTTGCATCTCTGAGATACATCCTGAGATCCAGCGCCACCTGATCGTTCCTGCTTCTTGCGGTATGGAGCCGCTTGCCCGTCTCGCCGATGCGTTTCGTCAGCTCCGCTTCCACAAACATGTGGATATCTTCACAGGAAAAATCGATTGGAAGGCTTCCCGTTTCAATTTCCTCTAAAATGCCCTGGAGGGCGCCGATGATCGTATCGGCGTCCTCCGGAGGAATAATGTTCTGCGCGCCGAGCATCGCGGCATGCGCCATCGAGCCCGTAATGTCCTGCCGGTACATTTTTGAATCAAATGATATGGAAGAATTGAAATCGTCGGCCGTTTCATCGAGCGCTTTCGAAAAGCGCCCTTCCCAAAGCTTACCCATAATAGCTCCTTATTTTTCTGTCTGTTTCTGTTCCATCATCGCCTTGACCTTGATCGGCAGACCAAAGAGGTTGATGAACCCTTCCGCATCCGACTGATCGTATACGTGGTCTTCGTCAAAGGTTGCGATTTCTTCGCTGTAAAGCGAATACGCAGATGTTACGCCGGCATTGATCATATTTCCTTTATACAATTTCAGCTTCACGCTGCCTGTTACGGTTTCCTGCGTCTTGTCTACAAAAGCGGAAAGCGCTTCGCGCAGCGGCGTAAACCACTGTCCGAAATATACGAGTTCCGCAAAACGCGCCGCGACGAGCTCTTTATAATGCTGTGTGTCCCTGTCGAGACAGATCGTTTCCAAAACCTGATGCGCCCTGTACAGGATCGTGCCGCCGGGCGTCTCGTAAACGCCTCTGGATTTCATGCCGACAAGCCTGTTTTCAACGAGATCTGCAAGACCGATTCCATTCTCGCCGCCGATCCGGTTCAGCGTTTCCACCATTTCCACAGCGCCCATCTTCTTCCCATCGACTGCAACCGGCACGCCTTTTTCAAAATCGATCGTTACATAGGCCGGCTTATCGGGCGCCTGTTCCGGAGACACGCACATTTCCAGAAAGCCGTCTTTATTATAAAGCGGTTCGTTTGCCGGATCCTCAAGGTCCATTCCTTCATGGGAAAGATGCCATAAGTTTTTGTCCTTGGAATAGTTCGTCTCCCTGTTGATCTTAAGCGGAATCTGATGCGCTTCCGCATATTCGATTTCCTCTTCCCTGGATTTGATATCCCATTCCCGCCAGGGGGCGATAATCTTCATTTCCGGAGCGAGCGCTTTGATGGTGAGTTCAAAACGAACCTGGTCGTTCCCCTTGCCCGTGCAGCCGTGGCAGATGGCGTCCGCGCCTTCTGCTTTTGCGATCTCTACGATCCGCTTTGCAATCACTGGTCTTGCGAACGAGGTGCCGAGGAGGTAATCGCCCTCATATTTCGCGCCTGCTTTGACGGTCGGAAAGATATAATCTTCAACGAATTCTTTTTTGAGGTCTTCTATATACAATTTAGACGCGCCCGTTTTTATCGCTTTTTCTTCCAGGCCGTCAAGCTCCGTCCCCTGCCCTACGTCTGCAGAGACGGCGATCACTTCGCAATTATTATAATGCTCCTTGAGCCATGGAATGATGATGGATGTGTCGAGCCCGCCCGAATACGCGAGAACTACTTTTTTGATTTCTTTCTGATTCATATTGATTACCTCCGTAAAATTTATTCAAATTTCCGTATATTTATACAACGTTATGCATATATTGTCAAGCACAAAAATGAAAATTCATTTCCGTGTCACATTTTACCACAAATTCAAAAAAATCACCCGCCTATTCAAAATACGGCGGGTGAAAATTTCCGATAAAAATCAATATTTACGTTTTCTGGCAGCTTCAGACTTCTTCTTTCTTCTAACGCTGGGCTTCTCGTAATGCTCTCTTTTGCGAACCTCTGCAAGTACGCCCGATTTGGCACAAGATCTCTTCCATCTCTTCAGCGCGCTGTCTAACGATTCGTTTTCTTTTATTCTTACTTCTGACATCTAAATCCCCTCCCTCCAACGGTAGCAGTTGATGGAATACCAATATGTCTCATGTTATTACCAAAACCACATCTCACTATAGACTCACTGACTCTGCGGGCGGTACTACCCAACCGTTTTCTCCCGTATCAGTTAATTGATTATACATCGAATGATACAATCATGTCAATATGGAATCACAAGGAAATTTTACGTTGTATCCGGACGGAAAACAATTGTGCCTGCAAACGAAACATGGGCGGAAATGCTATGGTTTTTTTGATGCATTTATTATATACTTAACCAAAATTCACGAGAGGCGGCCGACGTTGCAATGGGAAAAACGTTTATGGGAAAAGATTTTATGTTAGACAGCGAAACTGCGATCCGAATTTATGAGAAATATGCGGACGGACTTCCGATCATCGATTATCACTGCCATATCAGCCCGAAAGAAATCGCAGATAATATCAAATATGAGAATATTACGCGCGTATGGCTCGGCGCCGACCATTACAAGTGGCGCGCGATGCGCATAAGCGGCGTTCCGGAAAAATATATTACGGGCGATGCCGGAGATTATGAAAAGTTTGAAGCCTGGGCGGCAACGATGCCAAAACTGGCGGGCAGCCCGCTGTACAGCTGGTCGCATTTGGAACTCCGGCGTTATTTCCGCGTGCAGGAACCGCTTTCTCCGGCGACATGCAAAAAGATCTGGGAACAGTGCAATGCCGTTTTACAGGATCTGCCCGTACAGGAAATGATAAAACGTTCGCATGTCGAAGTCATTATCACGACGGATGACCCTGCCGACGATTTAAGCAATCACAAGGTTCTTGCGGAAAAAAGCTGCGGAGTAAAGGTGCTTCCCGGCTTCCGGCCGGATAAGCTGCTTGCTGTGGAAGCGCCGGATTTCCCGCAATATATGCGAAAATTTGAAACGGCATGCGGTCGGAAAATCCGATCCTTTGCGGATTTAAAAGCGGCGCTTGCAGACAGGATCGCATATTTTGCGGAACTGGGCTGCAGGGCCAGCGACCATGGTCTCTCCGTGTTCCCATATACGCCTTGCTCGGAGGCGGAAGCAGACGGAATCCTGCGGGCGGCTCTGGCCGGGACAAAGCCGGCGCCGCCCGAATGCGATGCATACCGGACGGCGCTCCTGCTTTTCTTATCAGAGGAATATACGAAAAGGGATTGGGTAATGGAGCTGCATTACGGCGTGCTCCGCAATATCAATACGGATGCGTTTCAGGCGCTTGGGCCGGATACCGGCTTCGACGCGGCCGGGAACGAACCCGTATGTACCAAACTGGCAGCGCTTCTGAACGCCATGGAAGCGCGCGCAGCGCTTCCGAAAACGATCTTATTTTCCATAAACGAAGGCGACAATGCGATTCTCAACACGATCGCGGGCAGTTTCCAACGCCCGGGAATCGCGGGGCGCGTCCAGCAGGGCGCGGCCTGGTGGTTCAATGATACGAAAACAGGTATTGCAAACCAGCTCCGCGCTTTTTCCGAATTGTCCGTATTGGGAGCGTTCACCGGCATGCTTACCGACAGCCGCAGTTTTCTTTCCTATACGAGGCATGAATATTTTCGGAGGATCTTTTGTAATTTCGTGGCCAGCCTGATCGAGAACGGAGAGTATCCTTATGAGGAGCCTTCTCTCAAGGCATTGATCCGCGGCGTCTGCTACGATAATGCAAAAAGCTTTTTCAACGTATAAAGCGTCGTATCGACTTCCGCTTTTGTATTCAGATGATTGAAACTGAATCGTACCGTGCCTCCCAGCGCTTCTGTTTTTAAGGCTTTGTGGGCAAGCGGCGCGCAATGGTAGCCTGCGCGCGTACAAATGCCTTCCTTTCCGAGCAGCATGCTGACCTCTCCCGGCTCATGTCCCAGGACATTCAGCGACACGACGCCCGTATTGACTGCTTCCACACCGGAATCTTTCGGCCCATATAGCGTGATCCCGTTGATTTTACGCGCATTGCCCGTAAAATACCGCCAGAGCTCCGTATGGATCTCCTGCATTTTATCGATGCCAATGCCGCTGATATAATCGATGCCCGCGCCAAGCGCCGCGATGCCGTGGGTATTCACGGTGCCTGCCTCAAAACAGTCGGGCATTACCGCGGGCTGTTTTAGCAGAAAGCTGTAACTGCCGGTTCCGCCGGACATATAGGGACGGATGCGCACGTTTTCCGCAACATAAATGCCCCCGGTACCCTGGATTCCGAATAATCCCTTATGCCCTGTAAAACACAGAACATCGATATGCATACGCTCTACGTCAATGGGAATGATTCCGGCGCTCTGCGCGCAGTCTACGATAAAGAGGACGCCCTTCTTATGGCAATATTCGCCGATCTGGGCAATGTCGTATACTTCTCCCGTTACATTCGAGGCGTGCGTCATGACGACGGCTCCTGTTAGCTCCGTAATGCTTCTTTTGATGCGGTCGTAATCGAGTCCGCCGCAGCAGTCCGCTTCATTGATCTGGTAATATCCCCGCGTGACCGTGGGACGGAGCACGGAATTATGTTCCATCGCCGTCGTAACGATCTGTCCATAGCACAGATTGACGGCAATATTCAATGCATGCGTGGCATTCATCGTAAACGCGATTCGCTGCGGATCCTTGATGTGGAACAGATTTGCCAGTTTCTGACGCACTTCGTTCAGTTTCATGGAGGACCACACGGTATAGCTGTGCGTCCCCCTTCCGGGGTTTCCCGCATTATCCAGCGCTTCATTGATCGCCGCCCGCACACTTTTCGGTTTCGGCCAGCTTGTGGCCGCATTATCCATATATATCATAAAAAGACCTTCCAATATCATATTGTTATAATCTAATATATGAATCGGAAGGCCAAATTGGTCAGTACATTGTTTTTTGGAGATATCGCTTTCCGGCAGCAATGCATTCCAGCGGATCTTCGGTGCCTTCATATTCGATTGCAGCAGGTCCGCAGAAGCCCGAGGACGCGAGAATTCCAAGACATGCCGCTACCGGGACACAGCCGTCTCCTACGGCCGCGCCTTTTATATAATTTCCGCCGCGCGTACAGATCCAGCCGGGGCCCTCCGGGGCCGCGGCGCTTCCGGCACCCTCTTTATAGTAAAAATCTTTACAATGTACGTAAAACGCGTAATTTTTCAGGAGCCCGACTGCTTTTGCAGGATTTTCGTCCGCACACAAAAAGTTTCCGATATCGATCAGCGCTCCGTAATTCGGCGAATCGACCGCATCGATCAGCATCTCGATCCGGCTGCTGTCCTGGCAAAAGAAGCCGTGATTTTCCACCATCGTTTTGATGCCCATCGATTCTGCGTATTCAGTCACGCTTCGCACACAATTTACCAAAAGCGGCAGATTGGCTTCAAAGCTGCGCCGTCCGCCCGGAAGCGGGGCATAACAGACATCATGGCGCATATATGGTACGCCGAGCTGCGCTGCGATACGAACTTCCGCTTTGACGCGTTCCACCTCTGCCGCCGGATCCTGACATAAAAAATTCGCACCGACACTGTAGCACGTCAGTTCGATTTGCAGCGATTTCGCTTTCTCCCGCAGGGCTGCCGCATATGCTTCCGCTCCCATTCCTTCCGGAACCTCTATGCCGGCATATTCGACTGCGCCGAATCCCATTTCTTTTGCTTTTGGTAAAATATCGTTATACGCTAACGTTCCCCGGCGCACAGCGCCGAGAAAACTGTATGAGCTCACTGCCAATTGAAAATGCTGCTCCATAATACGCCTCTTTTATTTTATTCTTCCGCGCCGCAGTGACGGCACGTGCCGTAAAGCATCATCCGGATTTCCTCTACCGTCATGATTTCGTCGTTTTCTCCGCGGCCTTTCAGTTCCTTTATTATAGCATCCTTGTCAATATGCTTTTCATATACGCCTCCGAGGTCGTAAACTTTTCCGCATTTCGTACAGGTAAAATGCCCGTGCGGCGTTACGCAGCCGTCGTATCGTTCCGGTCCGCTGACCGAGGCAATCTTCATAACATAACCGTTGGCGCAAAGCTCCGATAAATTGCGGTATACCGTGCCGAGACTGTAATTCGGCATAATGGCGCGCAAGCTCAAATAAAGATCTTCTGCCGTCGGATGATCCTTCCGGCCCCTGATTTCCGTTAAGAGCGCTTCCCTCTGCCTGCTGTATTTTTTCATCTCGCATCTACTCCCATGTGAATTGTTATCTGATAATGATAACTACTATCATTTTTAATATACCAAAAAAATGCCGGTTGGTCAACTGAATTTTATGCGGATTTCACATAATCCTATTCATAAAATAAAGTATGACCTAATACCGGCGGCAGATCCGATTGTAAAATAAAATCATTTATGTTATAAAATGTTTTTAGAATAAATACTAAAGTTTTTTTCATGATATGGAAAAATGCAAGTTTTCAGGCGGAGCACCGTAAAATCACGTCAGGACCGTATATTTCCCGTATCGACGGCGACGTCGCTACATTCGATCTTCGGGTAAAGAAACCAACGCCGAAGATTATATGAGCCATCTTGAATTACATACCATAGAGAACCTGTTTGCTACCTTTATCCGCAATTCTGAAATCGGCGGAAATATCCTGTATTTTGTCCCAATGGGATGTCATATGGCTTTTTACCTGCACACGCGAGGCTCGAACAGCAAATCGTATTCGAAGCGATAAAAACCCTTCTCCGTGCGATTTGCGCTTATGAAGCTCCCGGTTCGGCGCTTCATAGGAAGAGTGCGGAAATTATAAAAGAATTAAATCTGGCCGCTGCGCAACGAGGCTGCGCGTCTTAGTTCTACGTATTAGAAAAGCTTCCCGCTATAAAATAGAGAAAAAACGGGAAATACCTGTTTCCGGTATCTCCCGCGCTTGTTAGCCTTTTATTCTTTTCAGTCGGTTCCCTACGTTAGCATTATCTAAATCAGGTAATAGGGTCGAAGATTTTATATCTTCCTCTCAGCCTGTCCCACAAGCTCCCCGAACGATATTGAATTCCGGTACCCATCTCGGTACCACGTATAGAATATGCCGATTGTAATTTTATATGCATGGAAAAATATTACTTTTTGATTTGTCTGCGCACAGCCTCCCACCGCGCCGGATAATCGTCGCTGCCTTCGTATTGCGGTACGAAGCCTGCCTCCAGATATGTTATAATCGCCGGGATCCGGAAATCATCCGTCGTCAGATGCGCCGTTTTCATCCCGCGATTTCTGAATTCGTTGACCGCAAGCCTGGCAAGCGCCGTGCCAATGCCGCGTCCACGCACAGACGGCGATACGCAAACCATGTGCAGATAGCCGTGCAGCGTCGTAAGATCGCAAAAAACGGAAAAAGTCGCGCAGGGCCTGCCGTTCTGTTCAATAAAAAACACTCCGTCCGGATCATATCCCGGATGCTGTTCCATCAGATCCCGGAACAGCGCGCGGCTTCCCCTGCCGTCCGTAAGCCCGTGCTGGACAATATCCAGCCAGGCATTTATATCCGTTTCGCTTTGGTCGAACTTCCGGAGAGAGAATCCCTCCGGAAGCTCAACTTCAAACAACGACTCGTCATTACCGCGCGTCCAGTTCATAATAAGTTGTTCCATACTTCCTCCGCTCATTATTTTTTCCCGAATACGACGTCCCAATCTGCAAGATACTGTAAAAGCAGCCCGGCGTCCTTGCCATCGACGTCATCGTCCGCGTTGACGTCCGCAGCAGCTTGAACCACTTCTACATCCCACTCCGCCAGATATTGTAAAAGCAGTCCTGCATCCTTTCCGTCGATGTTATCGTCTCCGTTGAGATCTCCATATTGGAACGCAGCAGTGACCGTAACGTCAAAAGCCGCCGTTTTCCCGCCAAAACCAACGGTTACGGTTTTCAATCCGGCCGAAGAAAAATCATAATCGCACGTGAACCCGCTGTACAGCGCTTTTGTGGAGTGATCTGCATAGACGGCGACGACAAGCAAATTTTCCGTATTCAACGCGTCGCCCACGCAATATTCCGTTACAGATGGCAGAGATTTCAAATACAACTCGCTGACCGCAGGCGGCTGAGCGGAAATATTCCCGATATTCACCGTGATCTCCGCAATTTCGAATATGCCGTTCGTATCCGTAACGCCGCGCAGGTAAAATTTATGGGAAGTATTATTTGTAAAGGAAGTAAAATCAGCGGCTCCGTTGAACGCATTGAACGCCGGGCATTTCAGCGCCGCAGCTCCTACATTTTTATAGACGTCCATGCGGAAAGAGGTTTCCACCGGCAGCCACAGTCCGTCGTCCACCCGGTATTCATATTGTGCGACGCCGTCGTTGCTGACCGCCCATCCCGAATAAGAAAATTTTGCAGCGGACGCATTTGCAAACGTGTACGTCTTCTTATAGGCCGCTCCGGAAAGCCCCATATTCCGGTCGGTATTGATCAAATCAAAATATCCCGTATAGGAAGAAACGGCAGATTTTACCAGAATTTGAAAATCCGCAACCGGATAATGCGTTCCCGCAGCCGTTATTCCTCTCACTGCAACGGAATGCGTACCGGCGGCCGGCGTGTTAGCATCTGCGTAAAACGTATACAGATTCCCCTTTTTGAGCATTTGCATCGTATTCCAGGCGCCGCCGTCGATCTGATATTCAAAGGAGGCGCAGCCTTCCTTATGCATCGACCAGCCTTCGATCGCAAACGTTCGGGAATTGGACAGCACCGTTCCGATTCCGCCCGCGGCAACTTCCTGCACGCGCGCACTGACCGGGCTGCTGATCCGATTTACAAAATCCGCGCTGTCTAAAGGTACGGACGCATATTCCGTCAATCCCACCGAATCGATGCTCAGATTTTTGATAATCATATAATTGCTGCCTGTTATTTTTGCCTGCAAATCGGCGATCGAGCCGTAATTTCCGCCGACGCCCCAGGAACGTTTCCGGATAATCGGAGGCGTTTGTTCAATGGTAGTAACAGATGTAATCGAACCGTCGAGATCATACGCAACATCATACACCAGAATAATATGCCCCGATTTATTCATTGCATACCCCGGCATGAGCTGGCTGACGCTGGTTCCCACATTTGCGTATTTCGTCCCTCTGTTGCCGAGCGTCGTAAAATCCGAGGTGGTAAAACGCGTTTCCGAACCCCAGCAGTAGGATACGAACGCACTGCAGTCGTTCGAATACGTAGGCATGATCCGGTTATTGTAATCGGCATTGCCGGTATACAGCAAGCTGTTGGGATTCGCCGCCTCCGCCGCGAATTCGTCGATCGTGATCGTCGCGCCGCCGTTCGCAAAAGGTCCCACATATTTTCCATGATAGATCGGCTGCCCGTACGGAATTCCGTAATAGGTCACGCCTGCTTTAAAATATTCTTTATCCTTCGTATTTTCCGTCTGGAAAACGGGGAAATCCGCAAGCGCCGTCCATTTTACTTCCGCCATCTGGCGCGCTCTTGCAATGCAGTTCTGAATTCCCGCGGAAAGCTTCCGGCGCAGGACAACCGCCGTATTGACTTCTTCCTCCGCAGGGGTAAGCGGTTCTAAAAGGGCGCTTCCGTCGCCGTCGGCATCGGCAAGCACCTCTTCCACATTACCGCCGCCATAGAGATTGAACTGCTGCAGCGTTCTCCCCTTTGCGATCAGATCCGCCAGAGAAATCATATAATCGCCGTCGGTTCTGTTTAAAACGAGCGTATCGAGCTCCACATACCAGGTTTCCGCATCGCTCACGAAAGATACGCCGCCGTCTTTTTCAGAAAGATAAACGGAATAATCGAGCGCGGCTCCCGTAGAGAAAAGATAGCCGCCTTCCACCGGGCAGAATAAATTAATCGCTTTTTCATATGTAAAATCTTCCTTGCCGTTCTTATAAATCGATCCGTTTTCCAGCGTATAAAAATCACCCGCAGGAGAAAGGAGGAACAGCTTGATCTCATTTTCCGATGCGTACGCCGTCGTTTTCTCCAAAGACGCTTTGTCGATGCGCAGGATTTGATTGCCTGATGCCGCATAAAACGCATCCTCCGTAATATTCAGCGATTTTGCGCCTGCCAGGCCGTCCGTCAAAATCTGTGTAGCAACCGTATCGTTTTCATCCGCTGTCTTTCTTGTCAGATTTCCCGCTTCGATCGCATATACGATTCCTTTATATACGCAGATCGTATTGCTGTAGAACAGTCCCGCGGTATCCGGCGCATTTGTTGCCTCCCGCTGCGCTTCCTGGTGCGCGGCAGATACGCTTCTGCCGGTAATTCCCCCCTGAAATCCGGTGAATAATACGGCCGCAGCCATAAGAACCACCCCTATCCTTTGCAATGTGTTGCTTCTGAATCTTCCCATAATGTTTTCTTCGCATCCTTTCCTTTCCGAAAAATCAATGATCCTCCTCCGTGCCGTCCGGGACGACAGGTTCTTCGCTCGGTATGTCCGCGGGCGCGTTCTGAAGCTCCGAAGAACTTGCCGCAATCTCCGCCGCACGGTTTTTCTCTCTTTTATGCTTACGTTTCTTATGGACCAGGAAAATAATTGTAAAGATCAGCGCGACAAGCAGCACAAGCGCGCCGACGGTCAGAAGCATGGCAGTACGCGTCATCTCTATTCCGAAAAGCCGATACGTCTGCGCGCCGAGCTGTACGCTGATCTGCGCGATGTCGAATACGTCGTTCGTATCCGTAATGCCCCGCATATAAATCGTATATGTACCGTTTCCTGGAAGGTTGCCGAACCCAAAGCCCCCGTAGAACTGGTTGTATACGCTGCACGCTTCCTGATAAGTCTTAAAGGATCTGTATACGTCCGGACGGAATCCGGCTTCCACCGGAATCCACAAGCCGTCGTCTATTTTATATTCATAGCCTTTCACTCCCCCGGTACTGATCGCCCATCCGTTGAAAGAAAGCGCGCTTTTCGCAGGAGAGCCGAGAACGAATTCCGCTTTGATCGCTTCATTTTTCAGGGCGGAAGGCGTTGTGTCTCCCAGGCTGTCGAAGCAAACGTTATACGAAAGAGGTTCCCCGCCGATATCTACGGAAAATTCAGCAATCGTATACGTTCCCCCTGTGCCTGCGCCCCGCACGGATACCGTATGTTCCCCGCTTGCGGAAATCTCCGCATCCGCAGAAAACCGGAGTAATTCGCCGCAGGATTCCGTTTTCATTTTACGCCATTCGCCGCCGTCCACACAAAATTCTACGTCGGAAACGCCATTTTTATGGTAAGTCCATCCCTCCACCGGGAAACTGCTTTCCGGCAGCCGCGCGCGGCCCGTTACGGCGCTGTCCGCAACCGCGGCGCTGACCGGCTCCGTGATGCGATTGATATAATTCTCCGAATTCAGAGGTACTGCCGGCGATTCCTCGAAAGTAACCTGATCCATACCTTTATATTTGATGATGTCATACGGAGCGGTGTCGATTTTATTCTGAAGATCCTGCAAGCTTCCTGCATTTCCGCCGGCGCCCCAGATACGCAGCCGCATGATCGGCGGCGTCTGTTCCAGCGTCGTTACCTGGAGGATGTCCCCGTGCCTGTCATATACGATATCGTAAACGAGAATAATATGGGACGACCCTTTATTCAGCGCGTAGCCTACTTTCAGATCCGAAACCTCGTCTCCCACATATTGAAATTTTGCATCTTTATATCCCTTGTCGCCCTTCTTCAGCGTTTCTTCGGCGATCATAGAGGTTGTATAACGCCCGGAGAGCTGCCAGACATAAGAAATAAAGGCGCTGCAATCGCTCGAATAAAACGGGCCGTATTTGATATCGTCGTTCCCCATCGTAAAATTCCATGTATTTTCCCCTAAAGTCGTATACATTTCACTTTCCGCGTCAGCGGCAGCCGCTGCAAATTCTTCCAGCGTCGCGTTGAAGCCGACATATTTTCCCTTATGCACAGGCTGCCCGTAAGGAATGCCCTGATAAACGGCGCCTTTGCGGAAAACGAGTTCCTGGCCCGCGCCGGGATAACTCATAATATCTCCCATAGCCGTCCAGGTGATTTCATACATCTGCCTGCCGCGCCTGATAATATTAGAAACGCCCTGCGAGAGTTCCGCATGTTTTGCGCCTTCATATTTTAAAAGATCCGACTGATACAGGCCGTAAGCTTTTTCCGTACCGGAAGCCTGTCCGGAGCCAATGCTGCCTGTAAATAAAACGACGACTGCCGCCATCGCAACGAGGATTCTGAGAGGAATCCCGTATCTTGTTCTGCTTCCATATCGATTCATATCATTCCACCATGCCGCCACTTATATTTTCTTATCTTTTATCTTACCATAAAAATACATTTGTTTCAATCATGCAGCCGGTATTTTTTACAGGGCGTCCACATATAAATGAGATAACGGCATGCTTGTCACAGAAGGAGGAAAATTGCGTGGCTCTCGATAAAATCCCCTTAGAAAAAAAGATAAAACTCGCCGCATACATCGCGGTGATCATTATTGTCTCGATTTACATCGTCTCTGCTTATATTACCACGGTAACAGGAGCAAAGGAAAAATTTACCGGAGAGAATACGGTAACGAAAACAACGGAAGCAGATGTAGAAAACCGTATGGAAAATCTGATCGTATCAAATTTAGGAATGCGGGAAAACCAGGAAAGCACGATAGACGCCGCGGCGCCTGAGCTTTCCGCAGCCCGCAGCATCGTACTGGACAATTCCACGGACCGCATTTTATATGCTAAAAATTCATACTCCAAAGCGCCCATGGCCAGTACGACCAAAATCATGACATTTATCGTAGCGGTAGAAAACTGCGAAGATCTCTATGAAACGGTAACGGTAAGCCGCGCCGCCGCCTATACGGAAGGTTCCACAATGCATCTTGCGGAAGGGGAAACGATCAGCCTGCACGATCTTTTATACGGACTGCTGCTGAATTCCGGCAATGATGCGGCAGTTGCAATTGCAGAACACATCGGCGGAACAGTGGAAGATTTTTGCATCATGATGAATGACCGCGCATCCAAAATCGGCGCCGCCAATACAAATTTCAAATCGCCGCATGGCCTCGATCGCGACGGGCACTATACTACGGCGTATGATCTGGCACTGATTGCAAAAGAAGCGTATCAGCAGCCCTTGTTTCGTCAGATTATTTCTACGTCTACCATCACGCTGAACGGACATTACCTGAAAAATACGAATCCCCTGCTTGGAAAGTACGCCGACGTTGCCGGCGGCAAAACAGGCTATACGGGCGGCGCCGGACGCTGCATCGTGTATTTTATCGATACCGACGACGTTCAGGCCGTTGCCGTGCTGCTCGGCTGTCCTTCCTCAAACGACCGCGTGAAAGACGGCGTGCGGCTCCTCCGCTACATAACAGAAAATTTTAAAACATACACGCTGATAAAAAGAGGCACGCTCGTCGATAATTTTGCAGTGGAAAAAGGACGCAGCCTCAGCGTAAACGCAATTGTCGACAGCGACGTATCCGTTACGCTCAAAAAATCCGAATGCGCCGATATCCACGCCTCCTATACGCGCGCGGGAACCATGGGACTTTCCGATGAGGGTTTTCCGCTCGTGCAGGCTCCTGTCGGATATTCCGACATATTAGGGGTGTTATGGATCAAATGCGGCGCCGCCTGTACGTTCAGCATCGATATCACGGCAGAAAGCTCCGTGCTCCGGAAAACATATACGGATCATCTGGGCGATATGATCAACACGCTGCCGTACGTATTCGGCTGAAGGCTCTGAAAATTTTACTGAAAATTCAAGGAGGCCGTGCTATAATCATGTGGGTGATTTTATGGCTGTTTCAAAAAACAGGATCTGGGAATTGGATGCATTCAGAGGGTTATTCATCCTGTGCGTCGTCTTCATACACACGATATTCGATCTGCAAATATTCGGCTTCATCAGCGAAGATACCCCTCTGATTTTCAATATCATCAGAGATTACGGCGGAATCCTCTTCATCCTGATTTCCGGAATCTGCGTTACGCTCGGCTCCCACTGTTTCAAACGCGGAATGTTCGTTTTCCTGTGCGGCATGGCGATTACCCTCGTCACGTACACGATGTACCGGATCGATCCGGCCAACAAAGATCTGCTGATCCATTTCGGAATTCTGCACCTTCTGGGACTCTGTATGATGTTATACCCGCTGTTCCGGAAACTCCCCGTTTGGGCGGCAGGTATGCTCGGCATCCTGTTTCTCGCAATGGGATTCGTCGTGCTTCCGCTTCGCTCGGATATTCCGTTTTCTCTTGTAATCGGCATCATTCCGAAAGGCTACGTAGCCGCAGATTATTTTCCGGTATTTCCAAATATGGGCTGGTTCCTGCTCGGCAGCGTTTTGGGCCGTACTGTTTATAAATCCAGACAGTCGCTGATGCCGCGTTTTCCCTACGCTGCGCCGCCGGTAAAATTTTTCAGCTTTTGCGGCAGGCACTCCCTCTGGATTTACATGCTTCATCAGCCCGTCATATACGGGATCGTTTTATTGATTTACACGATCGTACATAAATAAGAATGCAAAGGAACGCGAGCAGCGGGAAAACGGCGGATACGCCCATTCCCGTTTTCAATCCCGCCCGGTCGGAAATGATGCCCGTGAGCCAGGGGCCGAACACGCCGCCCAGGTCTCCTGCGATCGCCAGATATGCAAAAAGCCATGCGCCTGCCTGCGGGAAATACTCCGCGGCAAACACCAGCGTCCCCGGCCACAGCATCCCTGTTGCAAAACCGGTGAGCGCGCAAAATACAAGCGATAAAGCAGGAACGTTTGCGACGGAAACGATCAGATAGCACAATATGGCGCCAAGCGCGCCGAGCAGCATAAAATTGTGCAGACGGATCTTGCGGTCCAGCGCGGCGCACAGTACCCGGCATAAACCGAGCATGAGCGCAAACATGCTCATACCCGCCACATCGCCGACCACCTTCTCCAGCCCGACAGCTTTTTCCAGAAAGGCAGAGCTCCACTGCGTCATGATCGTCTCCGAACAGGCGCCGAAAAAAATCATGAAAATAAAAAGGAGAAACTTGGGGTTGCGAAAAATCCGGAAGCTTGTATTGCCGTGATCTTCCGTTTGTGAGGCGGGCACCGGCATAGCGCACGCCAGAAGAAACCCGATCACAGGAACAGCCATCCACCCCGTTACGATATACTTCCAGTGATGGCGTCCCACAAGCGCAAGCAGTAATGTGGTCAGCACCACGGTGAGCACCTGTCCCCATGCGTAAAAAGAATGGAGAATCGCCATATTTTTCCCCTTTGCTTTGTCCGGGAGCGCATGGATCAGCGGACTGATCGTAATCTCCAGAAACCCGCCGCCGACAGAGAAAAGAACCGTTCCGATCACGAGCCAGAGATACGGGTTTCCAAAGGAGTCCGGCGCCCATGCAAAAACTGCATATCCTATAAACGCCATAACTGCGGAAAACTGGAGCGCCAGCCGGTAGCCGTGTTTATCTACCATTTTACTAAGTACGATATCCACCGTTAGCTGCGTTGCAAAATTTACGGAAGCCAGCGCGCCGAGCTGCACATAGGAAAGCCCATACTGTTCCATCAGCGGAATAAAAAGAACGGGCGCCAGATTGACGAGCGTTCCCTGTAATATGTAAAATAAATAACAAGTATACTTTGTAAGCCGAAAATTCTGCTTCATGAGGACACCCTTTCGGCCTGCGGCCTGAAATTTCATACAAAGCGGCATTTTATAGAATATTTCAATGAATGTCAATCGATATTGATTCCCGCTTTTCGGGCCTGCGTATGCTGGAGCTTCCGGGGGATCCGGTAAATACGTCCGTCTTTCTGGAACAGCGCTCCCGTCTGCTTGAAACGGAAAGGTATTCCGTATTCCCGGCATTGCGCCCGGAGCGACAGGATCCAATCATAATTACACAGCCGCGCGGCGCTGCCGCTTTCTCCCCCGCATACAAGCTCCCGGATCATCGGAGTGCCGCCCTTCTCCCGAATCGCCAGATATTTTCGGAGATCGATCGGGCCAAGCAGCGGCTCGCTGATAATGATCTTATGCCGGATGGGAAGCGTGGCATAAATCGGCAGCCTGTAATCCGCCATTTCCTGATTCTCACAGGTGCAGCAGATGCAGACGTTCTCATAGCCGTCACCCCAGTCTTCCGGAAGGCTTATATAAAAACGGTCGATCCGTTTTGTAATAAAAAAGAACTTCAGATCCTGCCGGATCCGCATAAAACGCCACGCTTCTTTCCGCCATTCGTCGGCGGCAGGATGGAAAAAATCGGAAGTAAAGCACGTATATACGTAATCGCCGTCGGGCTGCAGTTTATACTCCCCGTTCCGCTTTTTATCGATCGGCAGCGTAAAACAGGTATTCTTCCGGATCTCAGAAGGGTTCCTGTCATACTTCGGATCGCTTCCATATACATAGCAATTGGCGCATCCCGGACTGATTTTCGTACAGCCGTGCCACGGATTCCAGGAAGACAAGCAGTTCACGCTCCTTATTATGATCCGTTTTATTGTATCATCGGAAGACGATCTGTCAACATTGCCGCAGCGCCTCATTCGTGATATAATTTACCAATAACGATAATAGCAAACTGCAATCAATTGCAGTGATACCTGCGAGAACAAAGGAAAATAAAATAAACTCGGAAGGATGTTCGATCCATATGGAAAGTAAAATCAAATTGCTCCGTCCGGAGCAAATCACGGTCCGCGGAGACCTCTGCCGCCGTATAAATTTAAATTATGCCCGATTAGAATCAAAGCATTACAGGCCGGAGCACATTTTCGGCGCCGACAAAAGCGGCTGGCCCGGCGACTGGGAAGGGCGCACGATTCTTGCGCTTGTGAAGCTGAAAACGGTCACAGGCCGCGAACCTGCGTATTTAAAACGGATTCTGGAGCTTCTTCCCCAGAAGCTGAATGGAAAAGGATATCTCGGACCGGTACATGGCGCCGATCCCGAGACAGGCTTTCTCGTATTCGACGAGCAGCAGCTTTCCGGCCATAACTGGCTGCTCCGCGGACTGCTGGAATATTATCTGATATCCCAGGAGGAGGCCGTCAAAAAGCTTGCGCTGCAAATTCTCCGAAATCTTTATCTGCCGCTGACAGGCCACTATGCCACATATCCGAAGGATCCGGCAGAGCGCAGCGGCGGCGGACGATACGACGGCAATATCAGCGGACGCGTCCGCAATTGGTATATTTCCACCGACGTCGGCTGTGCTTTTATGTGTCTCGATGCCGTCTCGCAGGCATATGAAATATTCGGAGATCCTACTTGTAAAATGCTTGCGGACGAAATGATCGCTTCCCTTTCGGAAATCGATCTCCTTGCCGTCCAAATGCAGACGCATGCGACACTTTCGGCGACGCGGGGAATTTTACGCATGTATGATGTTACGGGAGAGGAATATTATCTGAAAACCGCAGCAAAAATATTTAAAACCTATACCGGTTCCGGCATGACGGAGAATTATGCCAACATCAACTGGTTCGGTCGGCCGGATACCTGGACGGAGCCGTGCGCAATCGTGGACGCCTGTATTTGCGCGATGGAGCTTTATAAACATACCTTGCAGCACGAATATCTGGCGCTGGCAAACAGGATCTACAGAAATGCGCTCTGCTATGCGCAGCGGCTGAACGGCGGCTTCGGCTGCGATACTTGTGTCATCTCTCCCGGACAGAAAATACTGCGGCCGCATGCAGCAGGTCTGAACGAGGCATTCTGGTGCTGTACGATGCGCGGTGCGGAGGGGCTTTCCTATCTCGGGCGGAATGCGATCTTTTACAGAGAACAGGAAGGAGAAGGCACAGAAACCGTTTATATAAACATATTTGAAGAAATCGACGTAACGCATGAGGATTTCGACCTTGCGCTGCGTTCCTCCTACCCGGATCAGGGCGTTGTTTCGATTCGTTTTCTCAATAAAAGCAATCGTAAAATCAATTTAATCGTTTACAATCCTGTAAATGATTCTCCCTTTACATATGTTGCAGATCCCGGTCCCCTGCTGTTTCGGCCCCGTTTTTCTGTGCAACCCGTTTCTGACGGTAAAAGGATCTGGCATGGTGATCTGCTATTGGGTGTCCGCGGAATCCGTCAAGGCAATGAAATTGACATTCCCGATTTAAACAAGCTGGAATACTGTGGGAACGGAACGTATAAATATATAGGGACAGAATACATTCTGCAGCCATTGACAGACATGGCCGATCAGGAATACGAAGAAACGATGGAAGAAAGCAGGCAGATCCTATTTTGAAAAAACGGCGGATTCTCGTATATCTATTATCCTGGATCTATCTTTTTGCCTGGTTGCCGATTCTCAGACCGGTTGCCAATTCATATGAAGTTATGGGTGTGGACGTCTCCCGGTATCAGGGCGCGATCGACTGGAATGCGTTTTCGGAACAGGGCGTCGCATTTGCTTTTATCAAAGCAACCGAGGGCAGCGGCCATGTAGACGTGCGTTTTCAGGAAAATTGGGCAGCCGTTGCAAAAACGCCGATTTTAGCTTCTCCCTACCATTTTATGAGTTATGACAGCAGCGGGATCACGCAGGCTGAAAATTATATCACAACGGTAGGGAAACGCCGCGGTATGCTGCCGCCGGCGGTAGATGTGGAATTTTACGGTGCGTACATTAAAAATCCGATGGATCCCGTGCAGGCGCGCGCGATATTGCGCGACCTGCTGGACGAACTGGAAATCTTCTACGACGCAAAGCCGGTGATTTACGTAACGCGCAGCGCATATTCGCTGTATATCGAAGATCATTTCGAAGATTATCCGCTCTGGATCCGCAATGTGTATTATCCCCCGCTCCTGGACGGGATCCGCGGCTGGACATTCTGGCAATTTTCCGACCGCGGCCGGCTGTACGGCCAGGAAGGCACGCATATCGATCTCAATGTTTATAAAGGGACTCTAAAAGAATTAGAATCCCTTACAATAAAGTAATATTTTTTTCTTACCGGTTCAACCCCGGATCTGCCCGCAGCCGTTTACGACGTATTTCACCGTGGTCAGTTCTTTGAGCCCCATGGGGCCTCTTGCGTGCAGTTTCTGATTGCTGATACCGATCTCGGCGCCGAACCCGAATTCGAAGCCGTCCGTAAAACGCGTAGATGCATTGACGTATACGCATGCTGCGTCCACATGGTCCTGGAAATAACGGGCTGTTTCATAATCCTCTGTTACGATGGCTTCGGAATGCCCCGTGCCGTACAGATTGATATGCTCTACAGCTTCTTTGCAGTCAGCGACGATTTTAACTGCTAAGATCAGATCGTTGTATTCCGTTTCCCAGTCTTTTTCCTCCGCACATTTGAAAAATGCCGGATCTGCCGCAGTGCCGCAGCCTTTTAAAATTTGATATGATTCCTCGCAGCAGCGCATTTCCACTTTCTTTGCAGTCAGCGCCTTTGCGGCGAGCGGCAGAAAATGCTGTGCGATCTTACGGTTTACGAGCAGCGTCTCCGCCGCGTTGCAGACAGACGGGCGCTGCGTTTTGGCATTGACGATAATATTGCAGGCCATATCCGGATCCGCAGCGCTGTCTGCATAAATATGGCAATTTCCCGTTCCGGTTTGTATGACGGGTACGGACGCCGTATTTACCACAGTGCGGATCAGGCCTGCGCCGCCTCTTGGAATCAGTACGTCGATATACCGGTTCAAACGCATCATTGCTGAGGCAATTTCTCTGTCGGTATTGTCGATCAGCTGCACGCAGGCGCCCGGCAAGCCTGCCATTTCAAGCGCTTTTCCAAATACGGAAGCGACTGCAAGATTAGAACGGAGCGCTTCGCTGCCGCCGCGCAGGATACAGGCATTTCCCGATTTTATGCACAGGCCGGCGGCATCCGCCGTAACGTTCGGCCTTGCCTCATAAATAATGCCGATCACGCCGAGCGGCACGCGTTTTTTGATAATTTCCAGACCATTCGGCCGTTTATA
This sequence comes from Clostridia bacterium, assembly GCA_046952735.1. GTDB lineage: Bacteria > Bacillota > Clostridia > UBA1212 > UBA1255 > Egerieisoma. The sequence goes on from JBKUJR010000020.1 coordinate 19,911, forward strand.
CCCTTCCAGAATCGCTCCGACCGGATCTTCCATCGCAGTCAGCTGGCGCAAGCCTTCCGCCATGGCGTCAATGCGCTCAGGAGTGAGGCGCAAACGGTCTTGCATGGAAACGGACATGCCGTTTGCTGCCGCCGCCTCTACATCTTTCTGATTCTCCGCAAGAATCTGTTCCATCGTTTGTTGCAACAAAGCTGCCGCATTGGAAAGCGCGGCGTTCTTAACGGTTATGGAAGCCGTTGCAAGCACCGCAGACGCTTTTTTGGCGCGGGAGCCGTAAGCTTCCATGTACTCTGCAATTTCCTTTTCGATCATTTTGAAAGACTCCTTTCCATCCCCTCATCCGTCGTTTTCGGATTGGCGATAAACAATGTCCCTACCTCTACGCCGTCTAAAATGTCATAAATAATTTCAGGATCGCTCCCATTCGCAATCACGGCATTCGTACCGTTTTCCGCAGCGATCCGGGAAGCGTGTACCTTTGTGAGCATACCGCCCGTACCCATTTTACTGCCTGCGCCGCCGGCGGCGGCTTCGATCTGCTCCGATAAATCCGAGATGTTGTGGTAAAGGACCGCATTCGGGTTTTCATTCGGGTTCTGGGAATAATACCCGTCGATATCCGTGAGGATAATCAGCAGATCCGCCCCGATCAGGCTGGAAACGATACAGGATAAATTGTCGTTGTCTCCGAATTTGATTTCATCGACGGCTACCGTATCGTTTTCATTGACGATCGGAATGATGTTCATTTCCAGCAATTTATGAAACGTATTGATCGAATTCTGCTTCGATTCTTCCCGGGCGATGATATATTTCGTAAGAAGGACCTGCCCCGAAGCGTATCCGTAATCTTCAAAAGCGCGCCCGTACGTCTGCATCAAGTTGACCTGTCCTACTGCCGCGACGGCCTGGCGTCCGGCGACCGTAGACGGCTTCTCCGCAAGATTGAGCTTATCTACGCCAAGACCGATTGCGCCCGATGAAACGAGTACGATCTTCTTGCCTTTGTTCATAAGATCGGAAATTACCCGTGCGAGCGTCTGGATCCGGCGCAGATTCGTTTTCCCGTTGGGATAAACAAGCGACGACGTGCCGATTTTTATGACGATTTTTTGTGCTTCTTTCAGCTTTTTTCTTGCCTCTATCATATATTGTGCTGCTCTTTTCTGTGATTGATATCCGATTTTTCCTGAATCGGTAGTTCAGTATATCAAATGTTTCCGGAAAACGCAACCGGAATCCGCAGGGCTTGCTTTTTTACCGGTCCCCGTATAAAATGCTCCGTGGAGATGAGAAGATGAAAGAAAACAAATATGACGACGAATTATTTTTTCAGAAATACAGTGAAATGGATCGCTCGGTAAAAGGGCTGACGGCGGCCGGCGAATGGGAAACGCTCAAAAACCTGCTGCCGGATTTTCGCGGCAAACGAATGCTCGATCTCGGCTGCGGCTACGGGTGGCATTGCCGCTATGCAATAGAACAGGGCGCAAGCGCCGTCACCGGCGTGGATATTTCGCGTAAAATGCTGGATGCAGCCGCAAAAAAGAACGCGGATCCGCGCATCGAATATTTATGCGCACCGATGGAAGATTTGGATTTTCCCGCGGAACAGTTCGACATCGTGCTCAGTTCCCTTGCGTTCCATTATGTGGAAAATTTTGCCTGCCTTCTGAAAAAAATTCAAATGTTCCTGAAGCCGGGCGGCACATTCGTTTTCTCCGTGGAGCACCCGGTATTTACAGCATACGGCTCGCAGGATTGGTATTACGATGCCGACGGAAACATCCTGCACTTCCCTGTCGATCGTTATTATGACGAAGGAAAACGTGTTGCAACTTTTCTTGGGGAACCTGTGGTAAAATATCACAGAACGCTGACTTCTTATCTCAACGGGCTTTTGGAGAACGGCTTCCGCATCCGGAACGTCGTAGAGCCGAAGCCGTCCGAAGAAATGATCCGGAACGTGCCGGGTATGCAAGACGAGCTGCGGCGGCCGATGATGCTGATTCTATGTGCAGAAAAAACATAAGACCCCCTCTATTGACAAACCATATGGCAAGGGTATACTATCAAATATTCTAATTTTAAACTATTTAATTTTGGAACAGATAAGATCGCAGGGGCGGTAAAGGAAACATGATGCTGAAGTACCTGAATTTCAACGCAAAATTAAGAAAGATCTATAAGGAATTCTGCGCGCCTGTTTGCAAAAAATATGCCATCAATCAAACCGGCTACGACATTCTGCTCTTTCTCGGGGTTGACCCGGCACATAATACGGCCCGCGATATTCAGGAAACGTGTATGGTGAAAAGCAGCCTTCTGTCGGTAACGATCGAGAAGCTGATACGGGCCGGCTATCTTAAGCGGGAAAACGACAGGAAGGATCGCCGCGTGCAGCGTCTGATTCCCACAAAATGCGCAGAAGCTCTAATCGCAGATGGTTTTGCCGTGCAGCGGCGTTTCGAAGCCGCTATTTTTCAGGAGATGACGGAAGACGACCTGGCATTGTTCGAGTCGCTTTTGAATAAACTTTTAGCGGCGGCGGACAAACTGGAAGAGGAAGGAGAAAAAGAACGTGGCATTCGATAAAAAAAGTGCGGATTTCAACGAAGCTGCAATCCGGGAAGAAATTTTACAAAAAATCACCAGCAAGGAAGCAATCCGCTGGTTTCAGGAAAAATCATTTTCTTACCGGAAGCTGATGGCATATTATAAATGCGCGATCATGGAAATCGAAACGAAATTCAATGTTCTCAATGAAGAATTTTCTCTCCAGTACGACAGAAATCCCATTGCCGCCATCAAAAGCAGACTGAAAAGCTTTTACAGCATCCAGGATAAACTGCAGCGAAACGGATTTCCGCTGACCGTGGAATCCATGGAAGAAAACCTGCACGATGTGGCTGGCGTCCGTGTGATCTGCGCCTTTCCGGACGATGTCTATATGCTGGCCGGCGCGCTTCTGAATCAGGATGATATCACATTGCTCTCTAAAAAAGATTATATCCGGCATCCGAAGGAAAACGGATACCGCAGTCTTCATTTGATTGTGGAAGTTCCGATTTTTTTGGAACACGATAAAAAAATCATGAAAGTGGAGATCCAGCTGCGAACGATCGCGATGGATTTTTGGGCCAGCCTCGAGCATCGGCTGAGATATAAAAAAGAATGCATTTGTACGGAGGATCTCTCCGAAGAACTGCGTCAGTGTGCGGAAACCAGCGCACTGCTGGATCTGAGAATGGATAAAATCCGCAAAGCTCTGGAAGAAAACAGCACAAAGGAGCCGGAAGAACCGGCGTAAAGGGGGGTACGATATGTACGAACAAACATTGTTGGATAAAATGAACCGGAAATTCGGCAGATTTGCCATCCGGAATTTAATGCTGATCATCGTATGCGGCATGGCTACCGTGTTTCTGCTGGATTTGTACCTCGTTTCCGCAAAGGGAATCAGTTTTTCGTCGTATCTGATGTTCGACCGGGCGGCAATCCTGCGCGGCCAGGTGTGGAGGATTCTTTCTTTCATCTTTATCCCACCGGATTCCAGTATCGTATTTATTATATTTTCCCTGTATTTTTATTGGCTGATCGGCAGCGCTCTGGAAAATCAATGGGGCGCTTTCCGATTCAATATTTTTTATCTGTGCGGCGTCCTCGGAACGATTGCCGCCGGATTTATCACGGGATACGCCTTGAATGATTATCTCAATCTGTCGCTGTTTTTTGCATTTGCGCTGATTTATCCGAATTTCCGGATTATGCTTTTCTTTTTGATACCTGTCAAAGTAAAATATCTCGCATTCATCGACGCCGCATATTTTATATTGATGCTGATCACAGACAGCTGGCGGAATAAAATCGTGTTGCTGATTGCCCTGGCAAACGTCATTTTATTCTTCGGACGCGATTTTATCGATACAATTAAAAACAGCTACAGGCGCTATAAATATCGCAAAGATGCCGGCTGGAGATAGGGCTCTACGGAAAGGATGCATATGGATACCACATTCGATACGATCACACGCAGTATTACTGAAATTTATAGAAAACAGGGAAAAAAGCTTCCCGTTCCAATAACAGGCGAAACCGATCTGACAAAAAATTTGCTGATGGAAGATGCGCAGGAAGCAGAGCTGCGCTGCCGCTTAGAGAAAGAATTCGGCATTCATTTTACCGGCCGCCTTCCCCGGACGGTCCGGGAGATCGAGGCGCGTATCTGCGGCTTTCTTGCTGATAAAAAACGCAAAGCACGCCGTATTATAACGGCGCCGAATCTGCTCAGTCTGTTCCGTCTCCTGCTGATTCCTGTTTATGCGCACTTGTACATAAACGCAGAAACTGCAAGAGATTATATCTTCTCCGGGGGAATCCTGGCGCTCTCCTGTATTACGGATTTGTTCGACGGCTGGATTGCCAGGCGGTTCGACCAGATATCCAATCTGGGGAAAGTGCTCGATCCCGTTGCCGATAAAGCGACGCAAGGCGTTATGCTGCTGTGTATTGCAACGAAACATCCCATATTATGGTGGCTGTTCGGTTTTTTTGCTTTAAAAGAAGGATTTCAGCTCGTGATGGGCTGCTGGTATCTTCGGAAAGGGCAGATGCTTCCCGGAGCGCTCATGACCGGTAAAATCTGCACCACCGTATTGTTTTTTTGTATGATTTTACTTGTGGTCTTTCCCCATATGCCAGGCTGGACCGTTACGCTTCTGATCCTTTTATGCGCCTGCTTTATGGCTGCTTCATTTTTGTCTTATATCAAAGCGTATTTCGGAAAAAATAAAAAAGTAGAAAAGCTGTAACCAGGTCCGGCATCCATGATAAATGTTATGTTTCTATGAGATCGAAAACACCGAATCCGGAGGAGCAGCGGCTGCCGATTCCATTATAATAAAGTTCCGTCAGAAGCTGCGGCTCGCCGAACAGTACGGCGGTTCCGAGCGTACAAGGGATCTGCTGGCCGTAAAATCTGACTACTGTTTTTTTCATTTGGAGCGGGTAAAGGCGAAAACGTTGCAGAACAGAATCCGTCGCCCATGTTCTGTCTGCAAGCTGGTAAGAGACGACTCTGCGAAGCTGATCACAGAATTCCGGCTCGCCGATCGAATAATAACGGTCCTTCGGCGCGATATGTTCCCGGACGCAAAGCGGAGACTGAAAACGGATAAAAATTTTATCGCGCTGCACCGGTTCCTGCATAATCGGTTCCAACGCCGTAATTTGTCCGCTGACGTTTTCCGTAAAAAGCTGTTCGCACCCTTTCAAACGCTTGAAAGAATTATGTAACGCGGTAAAATATCGCATATTGCCTGTCGTAAAGAGCAGCGTAATCTTATTGCTCCCCAAATCGTAAGAATCCCCGCGGCACACAGAGCCGCGCGGCAGGCCAACCGCAAATGCATACTCTTTCCGCTGCGGTTTTCCTTCCGGAAAGAATTCCTGGAAATGCGCCCCATTCTGATAGGCGCTTAGAGCTTTCTTCAGTAAATGCAGCATGGCCCTGCGATAATCGGCGGGGAACCGATTCCGATTGAGTTTTATTTTGATTCGTATGCGCATCGTCATTACCTCGGTCTGTACCTGTTTATAAAACCATTTTACAAGAAAAATTTTCCTGTCTTCTGTTTTTCTGTTGATTCGTTTTACAGCAACGCTATTAAACGATTGGATTTTTTATCATAATACGTGCAAGCCGTATAAAAAAGGCGTAAATTCATCTACGGATTTACGCCTTTCGTCGCGTTGTATGTGCTATTTTAGCAAATTATATTCAAATAAGTCAAGCGGATTTATCTGATCTATTTTCCAGATCCCAGATATTGTGATCTTTCCGGAAGAACAGGCAGGTCGCCGTCCCTGTTATGCCTAATACAAGGAACAGCATGGCAGCGCCGGAACCTTTTCCGGATCCGAAAAGAACATGCCAGATACTTTGCGGCGGCAGGGCGGCCATAAAAGGCTCAAACACTTTGTCCACCAGAATCCCTCCGACAAAATATCCTACAGGGATCGTAAAAAATTGCAGCGTGTTTCTCGCAGAATACACTCTTCCCTGCATGGGAAGCGGAATGTGGCTTCGGAATAAAACATCCATATTCGCATTCATGAGCGGGATGCCAATCCAGCCCAGAATCGCGCCAACGCACCAGATGGGGACAGAGCGGCCGAAGGCCAGAATAAAATTTTCCGTTCCCATTGCAAATAACAGCATATTGCAGATAACGCGAACGCGGCTTTTCGGCGCAGGAAGCACCGAGGCAAGCACGCTGCCCAGCAGCATCGCCGCCCCTGAGGCAGCGTTGAGCAATCCCAGCGCGTTCTCCCCGCCTCCGTTTCTCGATAACAGCATCGCCGGGATTGCCGCCTGATAGACAGAAGCCGTAAAATTAATCGCTGCCAGGAAGAGAATCAAATGCAGTACGCCGCGCTGTTCTTTCAGGTAACGCAAGCCGCCCTGCACCGATTCCAGCACGCTTTCTTTGCGCCCGGTTCGTTCAGATGGGACGTCCGGTATTTTCACCACAAATGCCAGGGAAAGAAATGCGGCGGCAAAGGTCGCCAGATCGAACCAGATGACCGCCCGAAGCCCTGCCAGCGGCAGAACTGCCATTGCAAGCACCGGGGTAAGAATCGTAACCAGGGAGCTGGAGAAAGAACGCAGCCCGCTCACCTTTTGATAATGGCGCTTTGGAGTGATAAGGCTGATTGCCACATCAGAGGCCGGCTGCTGTATCGTATTCATCAGGCCGTTCAGAGCATTCAGAAAATACAGATGCCAGACTCTTAGGCTGCCTGTTCGAAATAAAAGCAGTATCAGAGCCGTACACGCCGCTGCAAAGCTGTCGCTTACCAGCATTGTAATTTTTTTATTCCATTTATCGCTGAACGCGCCGGCAAAGATACTCATCAGAACATAAGGCGCATACGAACAAACCGACAGCAGAGAGGTTGTTAATGCCGAGCCTTTTTCCTGATACGACCAGATTACCAGAGCGTAATTCGTCATGGAACTGCCCAGCGCCGATAGAGATTGTGTTGACCATAAGATCAAAAAATTGCGCAATTCTTTGATTGTTGTTTTTATAAGATTCATTTTGACTTTGCTCCATTCATTCAAATTTTACTTTTCCTGAAACTGCAAAGCCTTCCGGGCGAATATCACGATTCGCTCCACGCAGATCCGCCCAGATCAGACTTTGCATGGAGCCGCTGCGATGCACAACATGGGAACCCCTCTTTTCCTTTGCTGATTTTATTTTGCGGCAACTGCCGCAAACAAATGTTATTATAGAGAGAATATGCAAAAAGTCCAGCAAAATGATTGTTTTTTCTAAAATGGGAAGGAGGCTGCCATGTGCAGCTGCACACGCGCGGTCATTCCTGATCCTCGCGTGCGATGTGCTTTCTTTTCTTTTGCGCGTACATTCTTCGGTCGGCTTCCGCAACCAGGTCCGCCCATGTGGAAAAACCGGCGCTTTTTGCCACGCCGTAGCTCAAAGACAACGGATAGGCAAACTGCGTTTCCATTTCCGGCGAGCGAAGCGCATGATTGACCGTTTCCGCCATTTTTTCCACCGTTTTTACATCGGCGCCTACAAATATGGCTAAAAATTCATCTCCGCCATAGCGAAACAATAAATCGTTGTCGTTTCGGCTGACGCGCCGGATTTCACCGGCCGCCGTTAGAAGATAGCGATCCCCTTCCTCATGCCCATACCGGTCGTTTACGTTTTTGAGGCCATCGAGATCGAGAAAGCACAGACTAAAATCCAGCTTCTGCTTTACCAAAGAATCGAGTGTTTCTTCCGCATATTGCCGGTTGTAGCATCCGGTCAGATCGTCGAGGACGGCTTGCCGCTTCAGCCGTTCTTCTTCCCATTGCCGTTCTTCTAATTCCTGTTCAATCAAAAGATTTTTCATCCGGTAATTATCCAGCTCGCAGATCCGCCTCGTATAACGGACGGCAATGTACAATCCAATTAGGCAAAACAAGCTGGATTTAATACTCCACACCTTTAAAATAAGATTGTTTAAAGGCGCCGAATACGGCAGCAGATTAAGAAATAAATAGAAAAACAGGCCTGCCATGATTTCCAGTAAAAAGGCGTGTTGCTGTGGGTGCCCTAAAATCAAACGGAACCGCTTTAAAAAAACGGGGCGGCGCAAAAACCGTATCATAAGCCCTGCAAGAAGGAATCCCAGGCATACCGGCATACTTTTCATGTTATAAGCGCTTGTAACATGATTGTCAAAAGACTGCAGCATCTGATTCATGGTAATGGCTACCAGGCTGCGGCAAAAAATATTGGCGGCAAGGCCGTAGATGATTCCCATGAGCGTGCCGAACAGCGCGCACCGTATATTTCCCTTATTATATAAAAGAGTTTCAAAGAACAATAAAAACGCAAACAGGAACCAGTTCATGATCAGCGGAAATTCCAGAATGCTGCAAAGAAAGAAAAATAAATAATTTACCGCAAAACTGACAAGGACGAACCATGTATGCAGAACGTGTATTTTATCAAGCCTTTTGATCAGGGAAAAATATTGGCGGTTATAATAAAAATAAGTCACTGCCGTGAGCAGCAGGAAAAACATGCGATGCGCTCCCTCCTACCCCGTTCTGGCCTGTTTGTCGCGGTACATTGCCTGATCCGCCCGACGGAAAATCTGATCCGCCGTCTCGCCGGAATCCCTCCCGTGAAAGGAAATCCCATAGCTAAAAGAAAAGGGGGGATGAAAATTCCCGCCTAAATAAGAGCGGATCGCCTCCATACGCTTTTCCGCCATTTCCTGCGTACAGCCCGGAAGCAGAATCACAAATTCATCTCCCCCTACTCTGGCAAATAAATCGGATTTGCGCAGATACACGCTGAGTTCTTTTGTAAAACGGATCAGATAGCTGTCTCCTGCAGAATGCCCCTTGCTGTCGTTGATCCGTTTGAGATGATCGAGGTCAATAAAAACGAGAGAAAAAAATTCATTGGCTTGTAGGAGAAAATTCACCTGCTCCGTTACATAGCGCCGGGTAAAAATTCCCGTCATAGGATCGATGATGCTTTTGCTGCGTAATTCCGCGGCGTTTTTATTCTGCCGTTCCAGTTCCGTCATCAAGCGGCGGTGTTCCGCTTCCAGATAGCGAACCTTCAAAATCGCATAAATATGGCGGAGAAAACGAAACAGGTAAAATTCCAGCAAAACCGTGCTGCCGATCAGGAACAGCGGCAACAATCTCCATTCGGTCGTAGAAATGCAGAGCACGCTGTCCCATAGTAAAAAAATATTGCAGAACCAGAGAAACAGCATGAAAGGCCGTACTTCCTCGCATTCCGATTGCGTACGAAGCACTTCGAAGATCATATTCCAATGCGGAATCAAGAACGCGATCAGCGTATTGACGGCCAATACGACGCCGATTGTGGCGATCCGCCAGTAAGGGACCTGCAAAAGATCGCACATCCGCATCTCCCGTATCAAAGCGGCCGTTCCGATGAGGATCATATGCAGCGCCATAGACATCAGATGGTTCAGATTGATGATAAAGAGTTCTTTCGCGCCGCTCCTTTTGCTCTGATACCACCAAGGCAGCCTTACAAGATAAGCCAGAATATATACCGCCGGCAAAGGAATATTGACCATTCCCCAAAAGGTAAATAAGAGCATCACCGGAAGAGAGGAGCGCATTTTATCCCGGAAGCTGCCCTTATGAAGATATCCCAAAGCTCCTATGGTACGGTAAGTGGCAAAGCCATAGACCAGAGAGAAGCAGGCCGGTATCAGCAGGGCCCATCCGATATACACAGGAAAAGACAATGAGATTTCTCCTTTCAAAAAATCTGTTTCAGTTTATCATATGTCTTCTCCGGCACTCTTGACCGGCACTTTTATCATTCCACAAGCTTAGGGCAGCCCTGATGCGCTTTGTAGGCGGCAATATACTGCTTCATCCATCGATAATATTGATCCCCGTGCCCGCCATTCATGGGTTCTATATCTCTGCTGAATTCCTGGTTGTAATTATCCGTAAACGTACTCTTGCCGTCTATGATAAATCGCTGCGCGGCCCATTCGTTCCACCATGTCAATGTGACGACCTTGGGATGATATTGAAATGCGCGTCTCCATTGTTTGTAAAATGTCTCTCCGCCCCTGCGGCCGATCGCCGTGCTTGTGTTGGACATATACGTACTCTGCCGCGCCGCATATACGCTGATCTGTTCGTAATTTCCATTGGAATCCTTACATGGTACGGAACCATCGTAAAGAAAAGACCATTCGTTTTTAGCCAGAGGCCCTGACAAAATCGCTACCGTTTGCTGGCGCAGCGTAAATTCGTTCCGATACGCAAACTTCCGGACGTCCGTAGCGCCGCTTTGATTTAAAATATTTACAAGCATCAATGGCTTGCCGTCCCAATATACCCAGCAATCCTTATATTTTCCATTTTTGTAAAATTCTTTATAAATCCGAACCGGCGTAGCCCATCCCTGATCGTCGACCCGGTTCCAGAAAACCACATACGGGGTTTTTTTACCTTCCGACTGCATTTGCAGAATGGTATCCAATAAAGCCTGGCACGATTTTGTTACCATCTTATCCCAATAGCTCCCGGATACTCCGGCTCCCCACGTATTCGCCTGCGCATTCGTATTGTCGATGATAATAAAATCTACGCCCGCTTCTGCAAGCTGCGTCATGTGGGTGCGAATGACGGATTTATCGTCGCTGCGGTAATACCCCACCGCCGGTTCTCCCCAGAAATGAAACGCATTTTCCGGTCCCCATTCCTGGCGCCCTGCTAAAATTTCAGTAATATTGTAAATTCCGCTGCTGCTTCCGCTTCGCGCCACGATGGGATTGAACCATGTACTATAGCAGATACTGACGAGATCTTTTTTGTCCGTAATATCCAAACCGTACGGCACAGGCGCCGGCGCTTTCGTGGGGGTAGGAGCCGGCGTCCGGGTAGGCAGCGGCGTCGGGACCGCCGTTGGCGCTTTTGTAGGAGATTTTGTTGCCGGAATAGGGGTGGGCGTCGATGTAGCCGCAGCAGAACCTGTGGACGTCGCATTCGTAGCCGCTGTCGGAACGGTTGTCTGAGAATTTGTCCGCTCCGCCGTCCCCCGGTATGGCGATGGAGAAGGACGAACGGTTTCTGTCGCTTGCACCGGCGTACCTGTCGGCTGCGGTCCCTTCTCCGATTTCTTGCAGGCGGAGAACAAAAAGATGGAAATCATCACGAGCAATACGCCCAGACAAAGTTTACTGCTGTTTTTTTTCATGTACTTGTTCCTCTCAATAATTTTGTACTGTATATCCTGTTGCTTCCTATCGATAGTATCATCTGTATTGCTCTTTTGCAAGTAAAAATACGTCTGTTGCTGCCGAGGAAGATATAAGGATTCCCATTATTTATCGGCATACAGACGTATTTCAATTATATTTTCCGCTATTTTATAAAGCTTTCTCTTTTGTAAATTTGATAAATTCCAGACCGCATTCTCTGCTTCCCTCTTCTATGCAGGCGTCCGCTTCATAGTCGGCAGGGTCAAACCGGATCGATCGGACCAGTCCTTTCCAGTTCGGATGTTCCCTCATATCTATCGTATATGTCCGCATCTCCCCGTCCGGTATCACACGGAAAGTTACCGATTGATCAGACGATATATAAGGATTTTCAACTGTGGAGAAAAACAATTGCGACGCATCGGAGGAATCATTCGTTTTCATTCTTATATGGATGTATTTTATAGTATCCGCATTGATCCCCAGATGATCATACGTCATATAAGGATCCGTACCTGTTATATGAAACCGCATACCGGACGCATCATATTTGACATTACGAATATCGTGAAAATCCTGCCACAATCGGTCCTGTGAAAATTGTAAAGTATATGCGGTTTTGCTTTGCCCGGGTACCAAAAACAGAACCAAGCGATACTGCGTCGCTTGTGCGGCAGTATAGAATTTAATATTCTGAACAGGGCGCGATTTGAATGGAATCGTTCTTACCGGCAGATGATCCCGGGAATCACATTCTACGTAATGCGTGATTTCGTTATTCAACAAAATTTTTTCGGCCTGCGGAGCATATACATACTCCCCGTTTCGTACAATGTCGATTCTATAGACGTATTTTTTCCGATCTCCAAAATCGAACACAAAATACCCTTCTTTATATTCTCCGTCCGACAGGGCAAGCGTCATCGTTTCATAATTATCTAAATAATCTTTTGGGTATGCTGCGGACGTTAGCAGCCGGTAAATTTCAGGAATCGCTTCCATTTCGATACGGTAAGCTTCCAAAAGCGTTGTTTTCAATTTTGCTAAAAAGACTGGATCATGACACAATGACCATGCAGAATGACCTCTTGCCATTTGACATTTCATATTGAGCAGCCGTACCTGTTCCAGCAAATCATAAACCTTTTTTATCTGTAGAACGTATCTGTCATATTCTTTTCCGATATCATAATGCTTTTGTATGTATTCGAGCCGGATCAGAAGCTGCCATTTATGAAGGATAAAATCATGCAGCGATTTATACGGAAACCCATTCCGTTCTGTCTCATTATTCAATATCCCGATGATTCTCTGGTATGTCTGCATGCCGTAAACCACCTTTTCTGAATCTTTCAATTCCGGTCTGATCAATGTATACCATTGAAGGAGCGCATTGTTCTGTCCGTATAAATAGTCTTTCAATTGGCTTAGAAACACCTGTAATTGGAACGGAAGAACCGGGAAGCTTCCATACTTGCTATAAATTGCAACCGTTTGGTTTACGGCGGTTTCGTCTCCGCCGTGCATATAAAAGGTTGCCGCGTCGTCTACCGATTGTAAAAATTCCTGCTGTGCGATTTCTTTTCTTAATTAATTGTATATGATATAAATTTATACGATATTACATCGAATAAGGAAACAAGATATAATAGAAATGCGCAAGGAGATGATCAGCATGATAAACAAAAGTGAACGGCGTTTTCAAGTCAAGCGCTTTTTGCTGGAAATAAAGGATGGAGCACCTGTCCTCCGGTTTATGCTGACCGACAATCTACTTCCCATGCTGACGCCCAACCGGTTTATTGAAATGAAAAGCGTTAATAAACTGGGCAGCGGCCGAAACAGTGCAGTAAAACTATCCGTCTTTTTCAACTTCCTGCATGAATACGAGGCAATAGAGTATACCCATGCCAGCAACCGGCATGTACAGTGGTTTCTCGACTTTCTGATTTACGGCGATTTAAACGACCTGAAAATAACCGATCCTTCCCAAAATCTCTACTTCAGTACCCTGCAAGGATATCTTACCATCATAACTGAGTTCTACAAATGGCTGGAGCAAAACGAAGAAACAAAGATGAAATTTCATACGCAAAAAGGTGGACGCACAGCAGTCCATTCCTATTTATACGGCCAAATTTATCGATACGATTATCAATATATTATCAAACGGCTGTTTCCCCATACGAAAAGCAGCCGTTCGTACATAAAATGGTATACGCCATCAGAGACAAAAAGTTTATGCGCTCATTTTTTAACCCTGCGGGATGAAGCTATCTTTCGACTTACCCTGGAATGATTCCGCATCGATGAGGTGCTCAGTATGCGCCTTGCCGATTATGATTCCGCAAAGCATCTGATACAGCCGTCAAGATCGAAAATGCGTCAGACGGCCCCTATAAACGGAGAAAACCGGCTGCGCAAAATCCGTATATCCGATGAAACGGGCCATGTTTTGGATCGGTATCTTTATGAAGAACGTGCCGCTGCGGAAAACCAGAGCGGCATTATTAACGAATGGATTTTTCTCAACCTTCGAAAAGGGAAAAACTTTGGGATGCCAGTTGCCTATCCCAATTACCTCGCGGTTTTAAAGGGCTGCGCCCGGCGTGCCAGGATGGACCCCAGCAAAATTCGGACGCACAGCGGACGAAGCACCAAGGTCATGGAATTGCTGGAAAACGGTGCATTAAATCCTGCAGAACGAAAATCAGAGGCCGAACTTCTGTATCATTTCGGCTGGAAAAGCATCAATTCCATGCAGCCATACATGAAATTCAACAGCGAGATTATGACAAACGCGGCATTTGACCGGCATAATAAAAGCGGTGACGGAGATGATTGAATACCTCGGGCGTGACGGTGCCATGACCAAATGGCGTATAGACGGTTCGGATTTTTCTGCCAGATACGATAAGTGCCACTCTTATGAGAAATTTCGCAGAGTTATCCAATGCTATCCGCGAGATTTTGACAGAAGAAACTTACCGCACCAACCTTTCCTGCTTGAGTGAGGTATTCCGCTTTTTGGGACTGCACGCTTTTATCCGCTCGGCATGCTTTGGAAGTCCGACTTTAAACGCTGCTATACCTATTATGCCAACGTGTATGCCGCAGAATGGACCGAGCGTGAAACGGCTCCTCAATCCATCCTTGTTGGTATCCCCGACATTTTGAAAAGGATGCTGAACAGCGAATCGTATCCTGTCACAACGGATTTCAAATCGGTACACCGGCATTTGGAGGATACTAAAGAGTTTGTACAGATTGCGTTGAAAGCTTTTCAGGACTACTGGACGCCTTTGCTTCTGGCAGCCATGGAGCAGGGGACAAGTCTGCAGTCCATCAGCAGAAAAATCGGCGCCGGTCATCTCACAGACTACATCATGACAGACGAGGAGAAAACTAGGCGTTACCTGCAGGGGATTGCCCGACAATTTACAGCCCGTCGGGAATTGATCAATCTGCGGAAAATCAACAACTTCGTATTCGGTGAGGACAGCCGGACAAACTTTAACGGCTGCAGCGCTCGCTTTTATCATCTTCTGATAATCATAGCGCAAGAAGAATTTGCGATTCAAAACAAACGGTTTGTTGCGGAGAATGACAACGCAATGGAGATTCACGCCGATCGCTGGGTACTGTATTATCGTCATGGAGGCTCTCTGCGGTTTCGAACGATTGATTTCAGTGAAATCCACTGCCCCTCCATGCGCATGGAACTCAAATATTATTTTCAGAATCGGTATTGCAAAAGCTTTCAAAACACCGAACATACCTATTCTCAAATATTCCGGGCCGTAAATATTCTGTGCGATCATAATCCGTCCATCCACTATTTTGCCGATATTGACGAGACGCATGTCCGAATGCTTCACACCGCACTGGAAAATATCGAGGGGATCGGTCATTCGACTCTCATGCTGCATTTCTTCGCCTGCCGCATGGTAGTGGATTACCTGATGTGCGATGAGCGCGATCCCTCTCTCCGAACACCACGGCCGCATGCAAGTCTATTCCGGAATCTCACATTTGTGAACGCACATCAATATAGCCGTAATACACCTTATATACCGGATAAAGTCCTGGCACAAATTGAAGCACATTTGCACGAACTGCCGGAAGAAGACCAGCTGGTATTCCAGATTTTTATGGAGACAGGAATGCGGGCCAAAGAAGTCGCATTTCTGGAGGAATCCTGTCTGGAGAAGGCATGGCATGAAGGAAGGGTGAAGCTCCGCTACATTCCCTACAAATCTCTGACCGCACGCCGACGCGCCGGGATTGAGGATTATCACTATGTATACATATCAGAGAATCTTGCGACCCAAATAGCCCAGCAGTCGGAAAAGACAAAGGCCCTGCGTGCCACATACAATCTACCGTATATTTTTCTATATAGACACACCTGGAACAAAACTCCTGTATTCAATACAACATACTTTGTCGTCAGAATCAACAAGCTGATAGAACAACATGCAATCCGGGATGAAAGCGGGGTTCTGTGGCATTTCAGCAGCAGAAAGTGCCGCAAAACATTGGCGGTAACCATAATCGAAAACGGCGCTACGGCTGAGGAACTCACCTATCAGCTGGGGCACCTGGACGCGTCAACCGCTGCCAAGTACTACGCCGAGGTTAAAACAATGAAACTGGCTGATCTCAACAGGGATTTCTTCAAAAACCAGTTTGACGTCCTTTTATTAAACGAATCGCTCAATCAATTTACGGCAGAGGAATGCCGACAGCTCTATGTGGATTTTCGTCTCGGACAGCGCAGAGTGGAGCTCGGATTTTGTGCAAAAAAGCTGTCAGAGGGCGGTTGCAAAAACCGTAACAGGCTGTACCACTGCGTTGCCTGCCGGCAACTTTGTACCGGCAAAAAGTATCTGCCCTATTGGCATGCACTGCTCGATTCTCAGAAGCAGACAGTACAAGCTCTGCTGGAAACCTATCAGGCAGAAGGCATCCGCGATTATGAGGATTTTATGGAATACCGGCAGGAAAAGCATTTGCTGGACGCCTATCGGGAAATGACCCAAACCATTCTGGAAAGTAAGAGGTGAAATATGGCGATAACCAGTCCCAAAACAAATGAGCGGTATCAGGAATATGAAAAACAGCGATACCGGGACTTTCTTTGCTCCTTGTCAGACGGTATATCGTTTGAGGATGACTGCTGATATTGTGATAAGCATCTGAAAAACCGTTCTCATAACAAAAAGCATGTCAATATCAGCTTCCGACAGATTCCCAAAATATATAGGGAAATGGTCAAATACTATGCGTTGATCCGCTTAATTAACGGAGTAGGCGTTTACACGATAAGCTGCCGTGTTCGAAATATTGCGATATTTTTGCAGTTTCTCAACGGTGCGCCGCTTTCCGATATCGATTATGTGACCGCATCAGACTTTAAGAGTTTTCTGGACAATAGAAGCTATACCGAAAACACCCGCTATACCATATGGGCGGCAGCCGAAAATTTTCTGCATATCATGAATGGATATGACGGTATTCCCTTCCACAACCCATTATACAAAAACCCCTATACAGCCGGCGAAAGGCTGGACTACAAGTACATCCCGGACTTTGTAGCCAGGCAGCTGGATATGGTTTTTATGAAGGGAATCATCCCGCTGCCTATCCAGACAGTCTACTGGCTGCTGCGCTTTATTCCTTCCCGGATCAGTGAAATTCTCGGTATGGAAATAGATTGTCTGAAACCATTTGACGGACATTATTGTTTAACAATTCCCACATGGAAACAAAACGGAGGTTACAAAGAACCCCTTTTACGGATCATCCATATTCACGACGAAGAAATGGGCGGATATCTCCTGGCGCTTATTCGGGAACAGCAAAAAGCAGCCCTTTCCTATCAGGAGTTCCTTCCATCTGACAAGAAAGGAGCGCTGTTCACCCGCCGCCAAAGTATGCGGTATCGGAATGGGAAGATATGCTATAAGGATGTATATGGTCCACTCACTTATGTACAGGTAAGAGACAGTTTTCAGAAAATATGCCGGGAGTTTGACATCCGGGATGAAAGTGGGGAAATATATACGGTTACCACGCATCAATTCCGGCACAACGGTATTACAGACCGGCTCCGTGCAGGTTTTACGCTTGCACAGATCGCTGAAATTCCGCCCATCACGGCAGTGCGATGATTTATGCCTCGTATGCCCATCTGGATTTGTTCCCGGAAACCTTGTCCGAACCACGGGAATATTTTTGTGAAACACCCGAAAAGGGGTCCCCCTATATCCTGTTCGGCGGCAGGATTTTGAATATGGATGCGATTACCGAGGCGCGACTTTTGGCGAATTTGCGTGCCCACCGCGTGCCCGGCGGTATTTGGTCGATATCACCCACTGCCGAAGCGATATGTGGAACTGCCTGGAGTGCGTCCATTTTATCCCCTAAAAAGAACAGCTCCCCTATTTTGAGAAGCAGGAAAAAGCTTGGAGGGATCAGGCGGAAAAATTCAAGGACTACAGCATAATGGAAGCCAATTTCTCAGAGATTGCGGATCGGTTCCAGCAGATCATTCAGAAAATGCGGAAGGAGGAACCCGCGCCATGAAACGGAAATTACCGCCGGCATTGATTCAAAAGCAGGAACAGATGAGACAGCAAACCATTGAAAAAGTCCTTCGTGCTATGGAGGATTTAAAGGCTGAAGACTGCCGGATAAATATAAAAAACTTGATGGCGTATTCAGGACTGAGCCGATCTGTGTTTGCCAAACCTCACGTACGAGATCTGATTCAAGGCCAGCTTGCTGCAAAAGAACAAAAAACAACACCAAAAAGGCGGGCGATCAGAAAAAATCAGCAAGAGGAAATAGCCGCGTATATATCAAGAATTGACAGGCTTTCAGAAGAAAACGAACAATTGAAAAAGGAATGCGAACTGCTCCGCGGCAGGCTCTTCCTCTTAATGAATAAGATGGGTAGATAACGAAATACCTATGTTTCATTTCAAAGTTTGGTGAAAAGGTGAAATTAGGCGTTTTCGCAGTTGGTTAGGACGGCATGTGGGAATGCTTCCAATAATAGCATTTTTATATCCTCGTTTTTACCTGTTGACTTGAATTCTATTTTTGTAATCCGATGTTTGTCTGCAATACATTCTATCAACTTGCTTTCAATTTCTCGTCCCAATGCGCGACATGATAGGCTGAACAAAGTTAGAGTATTGCCGTCAACTTCAAGCACCGACAAGCCCTAAATCAGAAAAACGGTCAGAAACGGAGATAGAATACAGTTTAACAGTTGCAGAAGTAATGTGTTCCTTGATATCAGTTACTGTATATCGCCTGCCATTGGTGCATTTGTTTGTCCGTTGGGTGAGCTCCGAGATCCGGCTAAATTCAATCGGCGCTGCTTCGTGAATATCCATCTTGATTTCGAGAGCAGCTATGTAATCAGCATAATCGGTACATTTTGCTTTTAACTCTTCCCGAAATCCATTTGTTCGATAGGTTTCGTTGCGTTTGTCGATGTCCGCTATGCTGGCGTTGCTTTTCAGATTAAAGCAGGAGAACTGCTCATATTTTATATCTCGTTTAAAAAGAATAGTGGTAACCTCCGGCAGCATCGCCTTCACCGCTTCAATCTCAACAGGAGAGTCATCCACAAATATTACGCTGTCAAGGCCGATATTGAGCTTCTCCGCAATTTTTTGGATATTTCTGGGCTTATCTTCCCAGTTCACCTGAAAGCAGGCGATATGCTCTTTTCTCAAAATTATTTCGCTGTGCTCGTTAAACATTCTTAATAAATCTGGCAGATCATTCTTGCTGCATACGGCAAGAATGACACCATGATAGTAAAGCGATAAAACAAAGCGCTGAAAATCCTGATAGACTCGTCCCAATCCGCTGTCGCTAAGTTTCAGGTTTTCTATCCCATCTTCGGAAAGAATACCGCCCCAAAGCACATTGTCGCAGTCTAAAACAAGGCATTTTTTAGTGATGCCCTTCTCAATAAGATACTGTTTATGAATTTCCTTTACGGCAGCTTCAACTAGAGTTTTGGAATATGGGGCAGCCCAACGATACCTGCCTTTCATATCATAAGCATTAGGGATACCGACTTCCGCAAGTATATGTTTTAAATCCAAAAAAACAACCTTATTATATAATAATTCATATATTTGCACATTAATTTTATCTGCTAATCCATCAGAAAAATACGTATATTCTGTTGTATAAAATTGTGAGCAATAATAGTCTTCAAAAGAAATCCACAGTATTTGAGCTGGTGACATTGAAGACACAAACGTGTATAACGCTTTACTCAAAACTGCAATTCAGTCTATTTGTTGCTGGTCATTAATTTCTTTTGAATAAAACATAGACTCAAAATTAAGCCAAATAATAATCATATTACTATCAGATAACTGCTTTTTATATTCTTTTGTTGTATGTTCCCCATAGGGTATATGATAGATTGTAACGGAGCAACCAATGAATTGCCTCTTGATAAGAGGTTCAAAATATGGTTCAAAAATAATGTTTGATATCACCGAAATTATTAAATTATCTTTTGATTGGTTATTCATAATATGACCTCTTTATTATTTTCTAACGCTGATAATATAACGTCAATAATTTTATCTATGGTGTTCATTTCCGTCATCAAAAGTTTTTCATCTGGTACTTCAATTTCATAGTTTTCTTCAATTGCAACAATCATTTTTATAAACGTAATGGAATCCATTCCCGCTTCCATTAAATCGATTTCAGGATATATCTCTTCTATTTCGTTATTTTCCCAACATTCATTAATAATTTTAACCATATTTTCAAATATATCTTTTCTCATTTCAAACACCAGCTTCGTTATAGGATATAATACTATCTGTTAATTTTTCTTCTATCGATGAAATTTCTAAAAATTTATCAGCCACAGCATGTAATATGGAAACTTTATTTTGGTAAAGCCATTTAATCATTAGATTATTTATTAAATGCCATTTTAAAATAATTTCACTTAAAGCTTCTAGTATGTAATTTTTCAAATCTTGATTATCGCAATTTAAAGATTCCAATAATTCGTATATGTTATGTCTTCCATTGGAAATATAATGGATTTTTCTTACAATAGTAGATGAGTTCAATATATCCGGCTTATAAATATTTTTAAGTTTGCTTTCATCCATTAAGTCATTAGCAAAAAGCCGCATCATTTGAAAATCACTAAGCATCCCGCTTCCTTCATTACAAGAAATTGCAGCGTGTTTAGCTGCTTGAATAAAACTTGGAGCAACAGTTGTTATGGGTGTTCTTTTGACTAATCCAATTCTTTTTACATGGTTAAAATCAACACTGCTTATTTTTTGCAGCTCTTTTGAAAAATGACCATCCAAACAATAAATATCTTTTAAATCATCAATGTAAACAATTAAAAAATAATGATTCACATCAAATATCTGTCCTAATTGATACCAGTTTACATACTGTGTATCCATCTCTATAATTAAAGCGGTGTCATTTTGTTTAAGCATATCAACAAGAGATTTGCAAAGAGAGACGTCTACTGATATCCATTCGATATTTAGTCCATGATATTTATCTAATAATGCAGATTGTTGATCATTCAATGATCTATCTAAATGTCTATTATCGCAAAGGGTTTCATCTAAAGGTATATTGGGATTTGAAGTGTAGTAAAAGCTCCAACTATCCATAAATATGCATTGGTGTTTTGTTTCAAATAAATTTGCTAGATTGTAAATCATATTCTCAAAACAACTATAATTTTTGTTGTTTAAAATAGTGTCAACTTTCATAAAATCACAATCCTATATATTAGTTTTAATAATTTCATTATTTTCTGCGGCAATTTTAACAAGATCAATAATTTTCATGACTCTCTTTATCTGCGACAATTGGACATGGGGAGAAGTGATACCTTGAAGTGCATTAAAAAAATTATCATAGAATACATTATCTGATGATTCAATATTCAAAGGAAATTTAATGTCCTTTGTTTGTTGAGGCGAAATAGGCGGAAGCAGGCAGCTAGTATGATTTGCGTTATTAATTGTAATTTTATTATTAAGAGAAGAAGGATTTAAATATGTAATACCACCATTTTGACAATCGAAATCTTCGATTATCAACGTCCCACTATCTCCATATATAAACCAATGCGGTAATTTACGCAAAGCAAATGTTTCCGCCTCAATAAGTGCGGTAGTACCATTTTCAAATTTTAACTTTATACTAAAATAATCATCTACTGTTTTTGTCATCACACTTTTTATATCAGCAAAAATTGAAGTTACTCTGCTCTCTTGAAGAAGCAATATTTGGTCAATAAGGTGCCCCCCCCCAATCTAATAGCAGCCCTCCTCCGCATTCATTTTTTGCTCTCCAACCATACATAATTCCTCTTTGTGCATATACTCGGGATTCTACATTAACAACATTTCCCAACCATCCTTTTCGCAGAGATTCTTGAAGAGTCAAAAAATCTATATCCCATCTTCTGTTTTGGTGGACAGTAAAAATAAGGCCCTTTCTTTTGCTTAATTGTTCAAGCTGAACGAGTGCATCATAATTCAAAGTAACGGGCTTTTCACAGATAACATTTTTATTATTTCTTAATGCCATTTCTATATATAAAGCATGAGTGTCGTTGGGCGTTGCAATAATAATTGTATTTATTAATTTCTGTTCCATCATATGCTCTAAGTTCTCGCACACTATAACATCATATTGCTGTATTGTCTTTCTGATGGTCACATCAATATCATAAATATAAATATTATCAACAATTGAATTTCTTTTCAATTGATTGTAATGCTACTTACCCATGTATCCAAATCCAATAATTCCAATATCCATTTATATGACCATTCCTTTCCGCTGCGCTTCAAGGCACCAAAGAGCATGAAACAGGTGCCTCTAACGCAGCAAGCCGTAATTTGTTAGAATAGGCTTGAGGAAGCAGGCACACTACAGAACACGCGGAGGTGAGTAGGCCCAGCCTCGTGTTGGACTGAATTTATATGTGTGCCGGACGCTCTTTCAAGCACCAATAAATAGGGCATGGAACCCTGTAACCTTATCTTTGGAGAGACGGATTACTTCAATCTTTCAGTGAGTGTCCAAGTACACTGTTCGTCCGCCGGACGGTGCACACTGCCTGCTCCCTCAAATATTATTTCGAGGGGATGTGTTATGCTTAAAATCGTTTATCCAATCTGCTGCGGGATGGATGTCCACAAATCTTTTGTGGTTGCCTGTATCGCCTCTACCAATGACCACGGAGTGACAACATATAAGAGCAAGCGGTTTTCCACTTTCACTGGGGATTTGCGCCGGTGTACTGCCTGGCTTGCGGAAAACAACTGCAAAGATGTGTGCATAGAATCCACCGGGAAGTATTGGATTCCCCTTTACAACATTCTGGAACCTACCTGTAAAGTCGTTCTGGCTCACCCCAAGTATGTGAAAGCGATTCGGGGAAAGAAAACTGACAGGCGAGACGCCAAGTGGATTGTCGACATCTTCAAGCACGACCTTGTCGCCGGGAGTTTTATCCTTCCTACGGATATTCGCCAACTCCGGGACTTAGTTCGTTATCGTTGGAAGCTTACCAATTTCACAATCGGCGAGAAAAACCGGGCACAGAACTGCCTTACTGTTTCCAACTTCAAATTGGACGATGTGTTCTCGGATGTGTTTGGCAAGGCAGCCTCTGCTATTACCGCTAGGATTCTGGAAAACACAGCTGAGAAAATCACGGATGTTTCTGGTTTCCGTACCAAAGGCATGAAA
>JBKUJR010000021.1:0-42409 GCA_046952735.1 Clostridia bacterium
ATCTTTTTGCTGTTCCAGAAAGCGCCGGTTGCCGTTCTGCATATACCAGCCGTGCTGCACCATGATCCACCAGAGAGAATAGGACGACATGCCGCACATCATCCCCGGCACCGGCGTTTCGTCTCTGGCAAGATCCAGGCTTTTTTCAACGCTTTCATCGTATCCGAATACGGCCTGTATCGTAGAAGTTTCCGGATGGATGTCGCCGATCCAGACAAGACGATCCCTTTTAATGCCGTCCCACACATATTCCTGCATATTCAGATGTACCGTATACGCGGCAGTGTTCCAGATCCTGTTGACGAGCTCGTCGTCGCACACAAACGACCCTTTGTATTCAAGTTCTCTGTAGACAAAAATTCCCTGTACCGCCTGGAGCGTAATCATGGCGTCAGGCTCCATAAGGTCGATTCTTACGAAGCGGAATCCGCTGGGCCCGATTTCCGGCATGCTGAGGAAGCCCACATCGATGATCTGATCTCTGTCGATATGATCGTTCGTCGCATTTTTCTCGCCGCCAAGATCCGACATCGCCTCCGAGACGGATTCTCCGAAGCGAATTCTGAGGCGGACGCGCTGCGGACGGACGGAGTGTATGTATAATTTTACATATCCATGGAATTCCACACCGAAATCGAGTAAAATACCCGCGCTTTTCCCTTTGCTTTCCAGCCTGCATTGCTCCGGCACGTTAAAATGGATCTGTTTGACATGCGGCTTCAGCAGCGTATCTTCTCCTGTGACTACCGCCTTGTCCGTTTCCGTTTTCCAGACGACGCGCTTCGGCGTCATAAAACGGCGGACCCTGGGATCGGCTTCCGTATCTTTGAAAATAAGTTCGCTTCTGATACCGTACGGCACTTTATTTATACATTGATTTTTATCGCTCATATCGAGACCTCCATATTTTGCATTCCACAGAAAGTATAGCAATCAATCCCCGATCCGTCAACGAAAAAATCCCGCAAAGCAAGAACGCTTTGCGGGATTTCCGGCTTTGAAAGCCTATTATTTTCCAATATCGGATACGGCGCCGAGGAAAACCGGAAGATTCGTTGAATTATCTATAATCGCATATACGAACGGGCGGTCCAATTTGACGACATATCCGGAAGGCATCGCTGATTCTGCTTTTATTTCAACCTTTGTTACAGCGCCGGCCTTCGTGCCCCGTTCGTTGACAGAAATAAACGTTTTATGCAGAACATCGCCAATATAGAGATTGCCGGCCGAAGAATTCCCGAGCTTCGTAAAGTCCGCCGTATCCCCTGAAAATGCCGCAGGCATCCCCATTGCTTTCAGTGCGCCATTCAGGAAGAGGGAAGAATCATACGTGAATTTGGGAAGATGCGCCGCAACGGCTGCCGGCTCCGCACGCGAAAGCATAGATAGCAGATCGGCGCCGGACAGAGAAGCGATATAATCTCCGATCGCAATATTCTCATTCGGGAGCAGCGCGGCAAAGCTGTATTTGCCGTCTTTATAATTTTTAACGAATCCTGTTGCATTTTCGTCCCGGATATATTTCGATTCATCGGAACGCATCATTTCAACGCTGTTTGTTTTTCCGGAATATGTCGTAAAATTCCCGCTGTAAACATCATTTTTATGATATATGGTTTCCCATTCCGCATCAAAGACGATCGCATTGATCAAATACATCATTGTCGAAAGGTCGATTTGATCGACGATTTGATCGATCATGCCGTCCGTCTTTTCTTTCACCCAATTGTTGATATCTTTCACCGTCTGCCCGTCGAACGCAGACCGATATGCCGCCGCATTATAATAGTCCGCATTAATCTGTAAAAATTCCGGCTTTACTTCGATCATTTCCGCATCCTCCCGGAACCAAATCGAATTTGCGATCTGTAATTTATATTTTTCGTCCGTCGGAAGATTTTTTACATACGCATATAAATATTGGTTCAAATCTTCAAGGGGAATCGTTCCTCCGAGCAGCGCTTCCATTTCAGATCTTGTCTGCGTATCCGCCCCGTTTGCCGTCATCGCGAGCGCCAGCATGACCGAAAGCGGCGAAACCAGCGAATTTTTTTCTGTATCCACCGTTTTCTGAAACAGCTTCACAGCAAAAGCTGCAGAAGCCTGGATAAATTCGTCGTCCGCCGGTTTTTCCGCCGCCGGTTTTGCGTCTATACTCTCCATCAGATCCTCTGCCTGAATTTTGACGGAACAGCCTGTAAAATTCAGCGCAAGTACGCCCCCAAGCAGCATACACAATAGCATCATCGTCATTTTTCGCATTTTTTTCATAATCAAATCATCCTCCTCAGTCTGGTTCCAGTTCCAATATACTTTGTTTCAGGAGCGCCGCGCTTTCCGCCGAAATTTCCTGCCAAACGCCGTTTTCGGCGCGCAGATACCGGTTTCCGAAAAATGTATAAGTTACGGTTTTTTCCTGTCCGTAGGTTACTGTTATAATATAGCTCATTCCTAAAAATTCATTCACGATGCACTCCTCGGCAGGCGTCAGCGTCAGCGTCAGCCCGTTTAAACAAGAAAGGAATTCCTTTATCTGCTTCTGGTTCGTGCAGCGCTTCCGCTCCGATTCCGGAAGCGTCTTGATTTCTATCGCCATGGCGCTGTTTTCTAATGCCGAGGATACCGATTCCGGACTTATAGGCAAGTTTTCATTTTTCATGCCGGCCGGCTTTCCGGCAAACAGGGAAGGCAGGAATACCATGCAGCAAATGGCCGCGCAAGCGGCGCCGGAAAAACAAGCCGCAAGCAACGCCGTCCGTTTTTTCTTTCGCCGCCGTTCGTATTCCGCGCGGCGCCGGAACAGCTCGGCTTTGAATTGTTCTTTACTTCTCATATTAATAATTCCCCTTCTTTTCCTAAGGCGGTACGAAGCATATTTTTCGCGCGATACAATAAATTGTCCACTTGTTTTTTATTCTTTTTCATCACCTGCGCCGTCTCCTCATAAGAAAGTCCCTCAAAGTATACGAGGTGGACGACGGTCCGCATCTCTTCGGGAAGCGTGTCGAGCGCCTTGCTGACGACGCGGCTTCGTTCTTCTGCAACCAGCTGCGCTTCCACAGAAAAACTGCTGTCCTCTTCCCCTGTCGCTTCGGAAAGCTCCGTCATTTTCAGCTTTCCCCGGTGTCTTAGATAGTCGAGCGCCCGGCTCCGTCCGATCAGGAACAGGTATGTTTTCAAAGACGTTTTAAAATGATACCGGTTCTTATGCACAAGCAGCTCCAGAAAAGCGTCGATCGCCAGATCTTCCGCCGCCGCGGGATCCTTTACAAAACGGTTGATAAAAAAGATTAAATTTTCGCGGTACATGTCGAGTATCTCGTCAAATGCGCTTTCGTCGCCTTTCAGGAAACGGCGGTAGCTGCTTGCGCCGTCGTCCATACCTCAGCCCCCTCGCACCCTTTACAAATAATGCTTACACTTATTATACGGCCGAACTTCTAAAAATCCTTATTTTTATTTTACCAAAATCCGCTGCAAAAATAAATTCCGGTTTTTCCGGGGACCGGGCGCCCCTGTAAAAAATTTTTCAGCGTTTTGCGGATTGTCAAATTTCTGGATAAATAATATAATAAAAAAAATAAAATCGTTTTATAAACCAGAAAAGTTGAAAGGATTTCTATGGAGAGAGCGTCGTTATCGAGAACCGGATATAAAAACAAGCATTGGATCTGCGCTGCTTTGCTGATTGCTTTTGGCATTTTTATCAGGCTCGTCGCCTTTGGGATGTACCCAGACGGATTGAATCATGACGAAGCATTCGCCGGTTATGAAGCATTTTCCTTACTGCACTACGGCGTCGATTCTGCCGGTTATCAAAATCCCTGCTATTTCGTGGCATGGGGAAGCGGGATGAATGTTCTGGAAAGTTATTTGGCGATCCCTTTTATGAAGTTATTTGGATGTTCCGTAATAACGCTCAGGCTTCCGCAGCTTTTGTGTGCCTGCATTTCACTTTTTGTATTCTATCTGTTACTTAAGAAAATATTTTCCGCAAAAACGGCGCTGTTAGGCCTCGGGCTGCTGACGATTTCCCCCTGGCATATTATGCTGAGCAGATGGGGGTTGGAATCGAACTTGGCGCCTGCTTTTCTGCTGTTTGGGTTTTATTTTTTCATACGGGGCCTGGAAAACAACCGATATTGGATCCTTTCTGCCGTAATGTACGGATTATCCCTTTATTCCTATGCGATTACATGGTTCATCGTCCCCGTAACGATTCTATTCAATGGAATATATCTCTCCGTAAGCAAGCAAAAAGTGTCTTTTCAATATGTGATGCGGTCTTTCATGATTTTATGTCTGTTTGCCCTTCCGCTGATCCTGTTCGTTTTCGTCAACTACGGCCTCCTTCCGGAAATTTCAACGCGCTATCTCTCGATCCCGAAATTATTGTCT
Organism: Clostridia bacterium; assembly: GCA_046952735.1. Classification (GTDB taxonomy): domain Bacteria; phylum Bacillota; class Clostridia; order UBA1212; family UBA1255; genus Egerieisoma. Next base: position 4,402 of record JBKUJR010000021.1, read on the forward strand.
ATGAGAGACGCGGAAATTTCGATGGGGAACCTTTTCTCCGCAAGCTCCTATAACAATTTTTTCAATGTATTTATAAAACAAGATGACGGAATGCTCTGGAATTCCACTGCCGATTTCGGACTCTACTATAAATGGAGTCTTCCGTTCATTCTTTTGGGCGGCGTTAAGCTTTCTATGGCCGCCTGGAAAAAGGTCCGCCGGAAAATTTTCTGCTGCGAAACAATGATTCTGTTTGGTATCCTATGGTCCGTTGTCGTATGCTTGCTGATTTCCAATTTAAATGTAAATAAGGCCAATTCTCTTCATTTTTATATGCTGATTCTGCTGACCATCGGGATAAGAGAAATTTTTATGCTTTGTAAAAGGCACGCGATCATTCTAAAAACGCTTCTCTGCTGTTATGCGGTCTCTTTTGCATTCTTTCTGTCTTTTTATTTCAGCAGTTATAACGAACAAATTTCATATCTTTTCCGCGCGGGAACAGAAGATGCTGTGGCATACGTAAAAGAGCAGGAATTTTCCGACGTTTGCGTCGATTCGGAAATTTATTATCCGCAAATTCTGTTCTTCGATCAAACGCCGCAGCCTGTTTTTGCGGACACGGTAAAATACGCAAATTATCCGTCGGCGCATGTACATGTCGAAAAATTCGGCAGGTATTCTTTCGGGATAGACTATGATGATCTAAATTCGCACGAAGCTTACATCATTAAGCAGGAACAATGCGATCTGTTTGCCGGCGCGGGCTTCGAGACGGTCCGTTTCGATCATTTTTCCGTTGCGTATCGGTCTTCGTCATAAAACAGCGTTATCCCTGCAAAAAGCCGCCATCGACGCAAAGCGTCTGCCCCGTTATAAAAGATGCCTCTTCGGAGGCAAGAAAGTATACGGCGGCGGCAACCTCATGCGGTTTTCCAATCCGGCAAAGCGGCGTATCGTCTGCAAGTGCTTCCAGTGTTTCTTTAGAATGGATCGCATTCATTTCCGTATCGATAACGCCGGGCGCAACACAGTTTACGCGGATGCCAGAGGGGCCCAGTTCCCGTGCCAAAGCTTTCGTCAAACCGATCAGGCCTGCTTTTGCTGCAGAATACGGCGCTTCGCAGGCGCCCCCCGCAACGCCCCAGATGGAAGAAATATTCACAATCGCGCCGTGTTTCCGGGAAATCATCGCCGGAGCCGCATATTTACAGAGGTAAAACGCGCCGCTTAAATTGACGTCCAGCAGCTTCTGCCACTGCGGCCCGGAAATATCCGTAAACAGATGCTGATCCGACAGGCCGGCATTATTAACGAGAACTTCCGGCGAACCGAGCCCGGATTCCAAATTTGCAAACATTTTACCAATACTGCCAGGGTCGGTAAAATCCGCGCGCAGTGCTTCCGCGCGCACGCCGAAGGTTCCGCAAAGTTCGGAAGCCAGCGCTTCCGCGCGTTCTTTTGCCATATGGTATTGGATCGCTACGTCATATCCATGCCTTGCAAAAGCCAGGGATATTTCACGTCCGATTCCGCCCGCGCCGCCTGTTATCAAAGAAACCGCCATAGATAAACCCGCCTTTCTCTTCCCGACAAAGAAACTCCGCGCCTGCCGCCAGGCTGCGGAGTTTCTGCGCTCATTCTGATTTTCGAACTTTTTTATTCTTTCACCAGCACGAGGCTCGCTTCGTCGTCTTTGATCGTAATCGTATTTTTCTCACTGTCATAAACAAATTTCTCCGGTTCGTCCTCGTCTTCGCTCGTGATTGTCCCGTCCTTGCCTTTTAACTGATACGCAGCTTTTTCTTCGAGCCCCATCATTTTCAAAACGACAGTGCCGTCCTTCTGGAACGTGTATGTAATGCTCATCTGCGAAAACAACGTATCAAACATTTGCTGGAATTCTTCGCCTTCTTCCGCAATTCCCGTATCCACAATCATCTTTTTCAGATAAGCCTCCAGCGTCATTTCCGTGCCGTCGCTCAGGAGGACGTTTTTTGATACGAATTTTCCCTCGATCGTCTCTGTTTCAGGGGTTGCCGGCGTCGGCGTCGCGGCAGTGCCTATCGTCGCCGTCGCTTTGCTGCCGCCTTCAGAATCATCGCCGCATGCGGCAAAACAGGAAATCGCTAATACACAAATGAGCAATACTGCCATTCTTTTCGTCATCTTTTTCATTTTTCTTTTCTCCTCAATTCGTTTTTATTTTGCGTAATCTTAATAATTATCATTGAATATACAAATAATGCAACCGCTGTATTTTAGCATAGAAAAACATATAAAAGCAAGCGTTTTCTTTTGGAAGCGACTTCTTGGAAAATCATCCAAATACGCCCAAATGTTCCAGCAGAATCTTAACGCCCATCAGAATCAGTACGGCGCCCCCTGCAATTTCTGCTTTTGATTTGAATTTAATACCGAATACATTTCCGATCTTTACGCCAAGTGCGGAGAAAATCAGTGTAATAACACCGATGAAGCTGACTGCATATACGATATTGACTTGCAGGAATGCAAAGGTGACGCCGATCGCCAGCGCGTCGATGCTGGTGGCTACGGCCAGGGGAAGCATTGCGCTGGGCCGGAAAGAAGCGTTTAAATCTTCTGCTTTTCTCCTCGATTCCCGAATCATATTGATTCCGATGAGAGAAAGCAATGCAAATGCGATCCAGTGGTCCACATTTATAATCAGCGATTCAAATTGTTTTCCCAGCAAATAACCCAGCAGCGGCATAAATGCCTGAAAACCGCCAAAATACAAACCGGTAATCAGCATGTGCTTCGGTTTCAATTCCATGACGGAAAGTCCCTTGCATATGGACACGGCAAACGCATCCATCGAAAGGCCGACAGCCAGAACCAACAGCTCCCAGATCCCCATACAGATTAATTTCCTCCTCTTGCACGGCGTCGTCGTATCGATAAAACCGTACCCACGGCAGCTGCGGCAAGGAGCGCCGCGCCTGCTATGATTCCTGCGATCCACGCGGGCGATATTTTATGGCCGGAGGCGGCTGCCTGGTCTAACACGGCGGAAAATACCCAGTCTCCGTTATCCGGTTTCTCTCCGATTTCCAGAACGCCGGATTTATCGACTTTTACAGTATACGGCTCCTGATATTCCCCGGTACAGGGGTTGAACCACCTGCAGCGGTAGGCGCTCTTCCGAAGTCCTTTAAACGCGCCTGTACTTCTTCCCGTATTGTAAAAATATGCGATATACGTTGTATCGCCGTCATGCGCCGCCGAATACTGGTTCGTATCTCCCTTGCTGCCGAGATCTGTCCTGAAAAATTCGTCGGAGGCAAAGCAAGGCTCCAGCTTCCACCATTCATATTCAGAAAAGAATTGTTTCATGTATCCCATTTGCCTGGCCGCCGGCAGCGCAAGGCTTTCCTGCCATGTAATATCCATATCTTTATCAGTCAAAACCTCCAGGCCGTCGCTTACCGTCTCCTGGATCGCGCCCGCCCAGATCCCCGGCGTATCGTTGGCGCTCCATATTTTTTGGGAACCGTAGCCATAGCCGTACATGCCATTCAGGAACGCCAGCCAGCCCTGGAGCCGGGCGCCCCATGTTCCCGTCCAGAAATGATCATAGCGCCCTTCATATTCTATGCCCGGCTTTCCGCTTCCATACTCCCAATAATCCTGATACAAGTGAAATTGCGTTCCGCCGTTCCAGTCGTAATTGATTTGGGCTGCCCACCAATTATGCCCTTCGACGGAGCGGAACGCCGAATTCGTAGACAATGTGTTTCCTGAATTTTCCTGATGGGCGGAAAGCGGGTGCGCGTATGGGTCATACGAATGCAGATATTCCGCAACTTTTTTCCACGGATTCGTTTCCGCAGTAAAAATAAACTGTCCCGTCGTGCCGTAATAATAATCGTTGTCGCATTCCTGGGAAAGCGTCCATAAAACGGGATACGCGCTGTAGCGCGCGGCCCAGTAACGGCACAGGCGTGCCAGATCCGCATCAGAAATGATCTGCATCGCATCTCCCAGCGCAGTCGGATAGGAAAACTGCGCGTTCGCATGTACAAAACCCATTTCTGCGATCATTTTAAAATACTTATCGTATTGCTGGAAACGCGCAAGCTGTTCGTCGCCGAATGCTTCCGTAAATATTTTTTTAAAATAACTGTTGTCGCCGTCGTACTCCCCGAGCGGCTCAGACTGTATCACCGTAAAGCCCAGCTCTTTCCGGCGCATAAGCGTGTATTCGAAACGCGAGGCTTTCGTGCCGTCTTCAAATTCCATTTCCTGGTCGATGTCTTCGAGCGCCATATGCCAATGCGTATCTCCAAGATAAAAAAACGGGGTTCCGTCCGCATACGTAAAATATCGCTGGCCCGCTTTTATGAATCCTCTCTTATAAATCTCATGCACTCCGCCGTACTCGGAACAGCGCACCGTTCCCGCCTGGCCGTTCAGCGGGTTAGCGGCGTCCGAACATTCTACAGCAACATCCCAAAGACCCGGCTGCGGAAGCGCATACCGCACGGCAAAACTCTGTCCGCCGTCCCAAAATGCCGGAATTTTATAAGCGGTTCCGTTCTGCCGGTGTTTGAAAATAAAATCGATTTCTACATCATAAAACGGATTTTCATAAGCAACCGGGCTCTCGAAGCGAATTTCGGAGGCCACCCATGTCTGCACCTCCGGCTCCCCTGTAAAAGGTTCCAAAAGCGCCGCCTCTTCTGCCGCGCGGGAATCTTTTCCCGCAATTCCCAAAGAAAGAAAAAAAATTACAAAAAGAACAAGCAGTGCCATCATGCTCTTTGCCGGCAGCAGCCACTCCATAAAACCGACCTCCCTAAAGATTCAATCTATCATATTATTCCGAGTCCCTCGGACGGCGCAGCGAAGAAAGCATACGGAACCGTTCCTGCGAAGGAAGTCCTTCGCGTTTTTCCTTCGGTTCGAACTGCGCATCGAATTCCGCGGCAGCTTCTTTGTCAATCGTATAGACAGGAGCTTCCCGGAAACGCCCCGCACATCCGTACAAAGCGCCCGGAAACAGTTCCAGCGCTTGTAATGCATCCGCATACAGATTGTCCCACGTGCGGATGTCGTAACGTTCCGCTTTTAAAAAGCCGAATCTGCCGTAATATTCCGGATCGCCGTAAATCAGGATCGCCTTATACCCCATTTTACCGGCCAGAACTTTTGTGTGTTCGATCAGCAGCCTGCCGATGCCGCGGCACTGGTAAGAGGGCAGCACGGAAAGCGGTCCGAAGCTCAGAACCTCCCGGGTTTCTCCGTTGTCGCAAAAAAGCTCCGCCTTAGAATACACGATGTTCCCTACGATTTTACCGCGGTGTTCCGCCACCATATCCAGCTCCGGAACAAAACAAACGGATTGGCGCAGGATATGCAGCAGATAATGTTCGTCGCAGCCCGGCGTGTTCTGATTCCAAAATGCTTCGCGTGTCAGTTCTTCTACGGTTCTATAATCTGAGGGCTGCTCATAACGCAGGCGGATATTTTTTCTGTTCAAAGAATTACCTCCCGAAAATTTTCCCCTATTTTAACACAAAAATAAAGCGAAATGAAAAATAATTTGATAAGAGAATGAAACTTAAAGAAACCGCCGGAATACAAGATTTTTATATTTTATAAAAGCTGCCGCACGAGCGCTTCGCAGCCTCTTGCAATCTCACGGTAGGTATCTTCGAACCGGCCGCTGTACCATGGATCTGCAATATCTCCCCCGTGCCCGGTGAAATCCAGCAATCGGCAAACTTTGTTATGCGGATCTCCGCCAAGGATCCGCATCAGATCCCGGACGTTGCGCTTTTCCATGCAGATCAGATAATCATACTTGTCATAGTCTGCTTTCGTGACCTGTACGGCGCATTTCCCGCCGCAGCCGATCCCATGCCTGGCCAGCTCCGCTCTGGCCGGCGGATATACCGGACTGCCTCTGCCGTTCCAGATTTCTTCCGTACTTGTCGCAGCAGACGCAATGCGGAACGCATCTTCGCAGCCGCGTTTGCGCACCAGATCCTTCAATATAAATTCCGCCATAGGGCTGCGGCAGATATTGCCGTAACAAATAAATAAAATACGTATCATTGCCGTTCTCCCGGTTCCATATCGAGGCATTTCATAAATTTTTTGAATGCTGTCGGCAGCGCAATGCTGTTTGCAAGTTCTTCCCGCGTGAGCCAGAGGAAGCGCGTGTTTTTCGTCTTGCAAAAAATCAGATAGCTCTCCATATGCCATTCGATATGCGTAAAAACATGCGTTTTTGTGGATGCTTTCACGATTTTTCCCGGTATGATTGCCTCTGCCCTGAGCCATGCGGCCGCTTCCTCTTCCGTTAAAAACCCTTCCGTATTCGGAAATTCCCATAGCCCCCCAAGCAGGCCGCCGGGCCGGCGTTTGCAAACGGCAACCTGGTCTTCAAAGCAAAGTAAAAATACGGTTTTTTCCTGTTGGCTCCGCGGTTGTTTTTCCCTTTGTACGGGAAAAGAAAGCTGCGTCTGCTCCTGATTCGCGCCGCACAACAGGCGCAGCGGGCAGCAGGCGCAGTTCGGGAATCCGTTCGGCGTGCAGACGATCGCCCCCAGCTCCATCAGGCTCTGCGTAAAATCTCCGCATCGCCCTTCCGGATAAACCGCGGCAAGCGCTTCGGTAATCTGCTGTTTCAATGTCGGATCCGTAATGGGCCTGCTGTCTTCCATCAGCCGCGTAACGACACGCAGGACGTTCCCATCGACAGCCGGCACGGGCTGTTCAAAAGAGATCGAAGAAATCGCTCCGGCAGTATAAGGTCCGATTCCGGGAAGGGATAGAATTTCCTCGTATGTTTCCGGGAATCTCCCCTCGTATTTTTCGCAAATCATTTGCGCTGCTTTTTGCAGATTGCGCACACGCGTATAATAGCCAAGTCCCTCCCAAAGTTTTAAAAGAACCTCTTCTTCCGCCGCGGCGAGGTGCTCCAGCGTAGGCAGCTGTTCCAAAAAACGTTCAAAATAGGGTTTTACCGCTTCGACGCGCGTTTGCTGGAGCATGATCTCCGACACCCAGACGCGATAAGGGTCTTTATTCTCCCGCCAGGGCAGAATCCTTGCATTTTGGCCGTACCACTCCAAAAGCGGTTCTACGATTTTATGAAATTGAAATTCCTGCTGCGTCGCCATTTTTGGTGTTTCCATCTTCCATCATTCCTCCGGGCGCTTTATTATAATATAAAAAGATCGTTCGCGCCATATAGGGAAGCACAATAAAAGCGGCTGTCCGGAAAACCATTTTACTCTCTGCGTTGGAAATAAAACGAATCCACGCTCATCTTTCTTCCGTCGAACAAAAGCCAGAGCGGCCGGACTCCCCGGAGGGGGATATCGAGTTTTTTCTGATACGTCGTAAATTCCTCGGAATCGATCGCACATTTTCCAGCAATCAGATGATCTGCGGATAAAATAATAATATTTCCTTTGCCCCTGGCCCGGATGGTAAAGTATTCCGCGCCGTCCGAGAAATCGAGATAGCGGTATTCCGCCCAGTCCTGCGTCCAGTTGCCGCCGCCGCAGTTCGTCAGGATTTCATTAAATTCGTTATTCTGCGACGGTTCCGGCGCAATATATAAATTGCCTTTCATCCGGCACGCAATAGAAGCGTCGACTTCCAGAAAAGCGGAAATCGGACCGGACGCACCCTGAGACGTCATCTCGACTTCCGGAATGGAGCCGTCTTCCTGAAAAAAGATCGGCTCTGCGCAGACGCGCCTGCATGTGCATCCATTCTGAGAAGAACGGTGATAGAAAACATACCATTTCCCTTTATATTCTTCAATAGAACCATGATTATTCCAGGTTTGGGGGTCGCAATAAATATTGTCGATGATCACGCCGCCTTTGCGGTACGGTCCGAGCGGCCGGTCAGAAACGGCATACGATAAACAGGTCGCCTTTCCACGAGAAATATCAGTATAGACGATGTAATACTTGCCATTCCGCTTCCGCATGGAGGCTCCTTCGTGAAAGCCATGTTCTTGTTCCGTGAGTATCCCGGATACAACGCTCTCTTTCTCAAGCGTCTTCATATCCTTGCACAGCTTTCCGCCCTTCAGGCTGAATTGCCCCCACAAATAATATGCCTGCCCGCCGTCGTCGATAAAAACAGCCGGATCGATTCCGTCGCCGTCTGCGCCTTCGATCGGTTCCGCATTGGAAAAAGGGCCGTACGGCGTCTCGGATACGGCCGCTGCTTCAAATGAATCCTGACCGCACGCGTATAGGTAAAATTTCCCATCCCGATAAATCGCATCAGGCGCATAGAGCGGGACGCCTGGTTTCCAGGGGATACCCGCTTCTTCCCGTGTGTTTCGGAAAGAAACGCCATGATCTGTCCAAACCGACAAATCGGGATCGTCCGTTGAAAAAACGCGGTATTCACTGCCGCAATATTCTTTTTTCCCGGAAATATCGCTGGAACCATACAGATACAGCCGTCCGTCCGGCATGACATGCGCTTCTGCGTCCGGTATGAAATATTTTCTATGCAACAATGGATTCATTGCAACACAACCCTTTCTTTTGCATATTGATTGATCGCGCGGCATAGTTTCATTATACCAATCCTCAATGAAAGATATTTTATACGGAGATTGGCGATATTGCAAGAAATATAATATTCCTGATTTTCGTAAAATATAAGCAATTGCACAGTTACGAAACAAGTTATAATGGTATAATATTTATGCGATATATTATATATAATGTTGCGCCTGTGCATTCCAGAGCGCAAAATATTTTCCATCCTTATCCCCGAGAAGCTCTGTATGGGTGCCGTTTTGTACGATTTCCCCTTCGTGGAATACGATGATCCGCTCGCAAAAATGGCAAGAGGACATACGATGGCTTATAAAAACGATTGTTTTTTGATCGCTGATATCATTAAATTTTTTATAAACGTCAAACTCTGCCGCCGGATCGAGTGCGGAAGTTGGTTCATCCAGAACGATGAACGGGGCATTTTTATAAAGCGCCCGTGCAAGTGCCAATTTTTGAGCCTCTCCGCCGGATATTTCAATTCCTTGTTCATCAAAATCTCTATAAATACATGTTTCTGTGCCTTCCGGCAATTCTGAAAGCCTTTCACGAAAACCGGATTTTATAATGCAGTTTTCAACCTCTGTTTTATCATATTCCATCGACGCCGCTATATTTTGTCCGATCGGACAAGAAAACAATTGAAAATCTTGAAAAACAACAGAAAAGACAGAACAGTAATCTTGATATATGTATTCCTGTATATTGATTCCATTCAATAAAATTTCTCCTTCTATAGGATTGTAAAGCCGGCATAGCAATTTAATAAACGTCGTTTTGCCGCTGCCATTCATTCCTACGATTGCAATGCGTTCTCCGCATTTAAATTTTAAAGAAATATTTTTTAATGCATAATTTTCTGCGCCGGGATATCGAAAGCTGACATTTCGGAATTCAAATTCATAGCTATCCATATTATGTTCTAATTTTTTTATATCGATAGGAATCGTACCTTGCTCCAAGCGTGACGGAATATTGAAATAGTCAAAATAGACTTTTAACGCTTCATTATTCGAACGAAGTAATGTAAATTGTGTCATCAGGCTGGTGAGCCCATTGGTAAACTCATTGATACTTCCCACATATCTGAGAATCATACCCACGCCAAAAATACCGGCAAAAGCTTTTAAGCCTACAAATAAATATATAAACATGCTGATAACGATTGTTAAAACCGTCATTATCGTCGTATATTTTGTTTGATTCTTAACAAGTTTATTTACCGTTACAAATACATTGCTATGAAAAAGCCGTATGGATTCATCTTCTATTAAATCCTTTTGATTATATAGCCTTATATCCTTACCCGCGTGATATGTTGTAATATAGTTGTCGAGATAATAACTAAAAATCCTGTTGAATGGGATAATCTCATTTAATATATCATACATTTTCTTTGTGATCTTATTATTGGCACGCATGCTTATATATACGTTTAACAAGATAAAAATAACGAGAATTACAGAGAAAGCCGGAGAAGCTATGAAACCGTAAAAGCCTGCTTGCCGAGGAGCTATGGCTGTAAAAAGCGAGTAGGTAAGAGAAATAGAAAAAGCAATAGTAATAAAAGCTTTTAACATCGCCTGAAAAGAGGTGTAAAGACATATAATTCCCTTTCCGCTCATATTCTGAAGTTCTTTTATCCTGTCTTTTTGCCTGTGTGTCATCGGATTTTCAATATCGGCATAATTCATATCCATAAATTTTCGACTTAATTTCATTTCATATCTGCGATCGAATTCATATTTCCAGATATTAATTATATAATTTAAGCCTCTGATAATGAATATAACAATAAAATTGAGTGTTACCGTAATTATGGCGTAAGATAATAAAGTTCGCCAATTTTTGCCCGCGGCAATCCCATCTATTATTAACGCTGACATATAAATATTGATAAATGGAGAAACCGCCTCAAAAATGGTTCTAAAAATAACAAGAGATAAAAGAAACTTACGAAGGTTACGTATTTCTTTCAACCCCTTCATAATCATTAATATATCATTTTTCATAATTATCCTCCTGATAATAGTAACTTTGAAGCCGAAAAAGCTCCGCATATTTGCCATTCAGCGCTATCAACTCATCATGTGTCCCTTCTTCAATAATCTCACCGTTGTTTAGGAAAAAAATTCTATCGCAAAAACGGGTGCTTGATAATCTGTGCGAAATAAATAATGAAGTCATATCGCGCGTAAGTTCATTATATTGCTGATAAAGCTCATTTTCCGCAATCGGGTCCAGTGCGGCAGTCGGTTCATCCAAAATGATTATTTTGCCTTGTTTATACAACGCTCTGGCTAAAGCAAGCTTTTGTTTTTCCCCTCCGGAAAAATCCGTCGCCTCTTCGTATATACTTTTCAGCAACAGCGTATTCTCTTTCTGAGGTAAACTTTGTATCTTATTAGAAAGGCCGGATAATCGAATAACATTCTCAAGCAATTCATGATCTATCTTCTCTTCTTTGCATAACGCGATATTTTTAGCAATAGAAATCGGCATTAAATAAATGTCCTGAAATACTACGGAAATCAGCGTATAATATTCATCTCGATTATATTCGGTAATATTACGTCCATCAATCTTGATCGTGCCTTGTGTCGGACGATAAAGACCACAAAGCAATTTTACCAGCGTGGTTTTTCCTGCACCATTCTCCCCGACAAGCGCAATTTTTTCTCCTTTATGTATTTTAAAATTAATATTTTTCAAGGTATCGTTTTCGCTATGAGAATATTTATAAAAAACATTTTCAAAAGAGATTTCCGGCGACTCTTTCGGTACAGATACGCCATCGCCCCGATTAGAGCGGTCTTTTAATTCTAAGAACTCTCTTAAATCGCAAATTCCCAAACTCGTAAATTGCAGGGTATTATAAGATCCAATGAGTCCCAACAGCCAGTTGGAATACTGGGTAATAATACCAAAATAAAAAACAAAATCAGCCGCAGTAAGATTTTTATGCAGCGTCATGTATATCAGGACACCGTATGCAGCCCCGTCGCGTACAAACGCCATACCCGCTGAGAATAACTGTATCATAAAAGTACGTTTTTCTATCTTTTTACTCCAAAATATACGTTTGCGCAGCAGGGATTCGAAAAGGGCATTAAACCAGCCTTGCATTTTATAAAGACAGATATCTTTTGCCGCATCAAATGATCCGGCTTTATTTTGAATATAATGTATTTTTCGATCGATAGGCACCCAGTCATCCTTATGCTTATGAATCCATGTATGATTCATTTTATTAATATAGTAGCTCGCCAACGTCATGCCAAAAAGCAAAAGAACGATCCATGCATTTAAACTTATTAATAAAACAGTGTAAGAAATGAGTCCCATGATATTTGAGATCAATATTTACAAGCTGCGTAAAAATCTGCTGCGTTCCGCTCTGGTCACTATCAAGCATATCAAAAGCTTTTTGCATCTTTGTTTGTCCGTCCGGATTTTCTATTGTTTCATAATCTAAATCCATCGTTTTACTGCTGCATAAATTAATAAAAGAAAATCGAATGGCCAATGACCGATAATTAAGTTTTGCATTAATAAGATTGTTTGATATATGGAGAATCAATAATATCCCTGAAAAAACAACAATATATTGTATCATTTTTACGGCTGATTCATGTTCTGATACAAGCTGTACGACATATTTAGATAGATATGTCGTAAGGAGCGGAATCAGCACCATAATCGGCATTTGAAGCAAAATGGAAACAAATAAATTTTTATCCATTTCCCATGTTTTTTTCATAAGAAAAAAGATATTACCGGTTAAAGAATATTGAGTCGGCGTTCGTTTTTTCATCATTTCCTCCCTGCATTTAATATACTTTATACGTCATGGTATAAAAACTATCGTGAAGTATTATTTATAACTATTTTTAGATAGAAATATTAATTAATATTATATCTATCAAACTTTTGATTATAAAAAACCTAATAATCTTTTTTTCTGCCTCTATATCAATATAATCAATCTGGTTGTCTTTCAAAACAATCTGCAGAACGGAAATTACAAGCATTTGCAGGTAAAATTTCTATACATAATGTACCGTTTCCATATACCATCTCATTATGTTTTAAAATACACCGTGCAGCCTCATTAAAACCTTTATTTCATCTGAAATCTCCGCGTTATATACATTTATTCATGCATTTTATTTTAAAACACAAATATATATTTGTAAATATATTTTATTATGGTTTACTTAAGTTGACAATTGTTGTATTTTATTTTATATTATTTAACAAAGGATGTGCTTATATATGAGTAAATCTAAAATATCATCAAATTCTATAAAATTAGATGTTTTTAATAATCCGTCTATAACGTTATATACGCATCACTCTTTGTTGCAGCTTATTCCCGGAATAGACGATTTGCAATATTGGTGGTTGTGTAATTTTATCAATGTTTTTTATCACTATGATTATCCAACCAGTTATGATTATACGGATTACAAACGTTATTATGACGGGATATTCGATATCACAAAAATGAACTATGACGATCTTTTACTATTGGATCATAAAGTGTTTTGGAAGAAACAACTTTTAAACCAAAAATATATATATCTATGGTTAAATTTAAAATATCTTTATTCATCTTGTTCTTATCTTATAATTGATGATTACCATCCAATATTGATTTATGGCTTTGAAAACGAAACTTTTTCAGCAAAGTCTTTTTCTGCTAATAAATCCATATATGAATTATCCTTTTCGTTAGAAAATCTTATCACTGCAATAAAAAAAACTTTGGAAGAAAACCCATCCACCATTAATGACGATGATATTGTTATGATTCTAAAACAAAAAAAATACTCTTCAGTTTATGTAAAAAACAGACATTTTCCGTTTTTATCTTTTTATAGAGAACTTTCTGATTATTTATATGGCTTTGGAAACATGAACGACTGGTATCATTTTTTCCAGGAAAGCGAGTCTTACCCTTCTCTTCATACTACAATTTATGGGATAAAAATCTCTGAATTACTTTTAAAATATTTAGACAACAAAGAAAATTTAAGGGTATTTGATTATAGATTTATTCATATGATAACAGAAAATAAAAAAATGATAAGTAGTAGACTTTCGGCAATTGCACAGCATTATGACTTAACCTCAAAATTATTCAATTATTCAAATGAATATAAAGCATTAAGCGATAATTATAACGTATTCCGTTTGCTTTGTATAAAATTATCATTAAAAAAAACAAATAGGGGGGAGGTATATTCAACATCTGACAGAGCAGAACAAATGAAAAAACTATATGATACTTTATACCCCTTAGTGGAACAAGAAAAAATATTACTAAAAAAAGTACTTGATATTATTGAAGAAAATTGCCTTATATCGATATTTTCTCCCGAAATACAAAAACTGGACGATACCTATGTTCAGGATGGGTATCGTTATATAAATTTGAAAAAACAATACGACACAATTTTTACCTGTAACAACTATGCGAAAGGTAAATTACATATAGAAACTAATACTGCCTCGTATTTGGAGCATACGCAAACGTTATTCTATGATACAATAAATATTTATAGAACGAATTCTGAATGTAAATGGCTCAGATACAAGATTTCAAAAGAAAAATCCGTTGCAAAAACAAATTTATATGGATTAAACCGTTCTCCTTTTTCAAAAGCTTTTGTCACCGCGTCATCGTCTGTCGCCGGCAATGAAAATATAAAGCCTGAAAATGTACTCGAATATAACGATACCTGTTATTGGTCTCCCGAAAACGACGATCAGTTTCCTTTTTTAATTTTTACTTTACAAGAAGTGATTCGTTGTCAAAACTGCGCTATTTCAGAATTCGAGGAATCTATTCAGATTTCAAAATTTGCTATTGACGTCAAGACAAGTCAAAATGGCTGGGAAGAAGTATTACAGATCGAAAAACCCGATAAAACAAAAACTTTTATCACAAGATTTGATCCTATTGAAGGGAAAGATTTTAGAATGCGAATCTTGAAACCCATAAAGAGCTTACACGAGACATATCCGATTCGTATTACTTATTTTTCCTTATATTAAAAATCATATTGTTCCCTTTCATCTGTTTTCTCAAAAAAGCAGACAGAAGAAAAACAACCGTGTTATTTGTCTTCTGCTTCCGGTTTCCATGCTTGTCCGAAATTTACATCTTTGAACAAAGCAACAAGCCCGGTGATTTGCTTGAGGCGGAGAATTTCATCTTTATCCATTCCCAGATGTTTGGAAATCCATTCGTCCGAACGACCCAGTTCATGCAGTTCTTTTATAATATTGCTCATCAGATCCACATCATGATTGCCGCGCGCTCTGTTATGGCGAATGGTACTGGCCATTCTCTGATCGAGCGGCTTATCGATCACGGAAACAGGAAGCATGCCATTCTCCCTCTCATAAATATCAGGATGCTCCAGCATAATCTGATACCGGTGAAATCCGTCCACAATTAAATAAAAGTCCTTTTTCTTTACGTAATAGCAGACAATGGGCATCGTATACCCATCTGATTTGATGCTTTCATAAAGAAGTTTCATTTCCGGCGGCGCAACTGCGTTCGGATTATATGTATTCGGTTTGATTTTCTCTATCGGTACTGCGATGACATGATACGCGGGGCTTTTAAATTCCATTATCCAATTCCTCGATACTTCTGTATTTATGCCGGATTATGTCTATACGTCTCTGCTGCTGCCGGTTAATTCCAAATCCCATAAACCGGCACGTATGATCATTACGTAAAATACAATAACACATTCGTTTCCAACTTGGAATATCTTTTGTAGATTTTATATCGTCCGTATGGTCCGGAATCGGCCCGGTAAATACGATCCGCGCTTTTCTGTCCTGCGTATAATTGGATACGCCGTTTGTTTTGATCTGATATCCGTGCTCCAGCAGCTCCCGGATCACCGTTTCATCCAGTCCGCCGCCCGTCTCATGCCAGAACTGCATGGACTTTTTAAACTTTTTAATATAATTGTTGCGAAGCCTGGCCGGCAGCGTATCCAACAGAAACAACGTATAAGATTTCCACGTATGCCCTTCCGGAAGGGAAATGTTTCTGTATGCCATCGCTTTCGTTTTCCCATAAGTGCAACCGAAATTGACGCCCCGCACTCTTCCGACAAGCTTTACCCATATCTCGGGATCGATGACGCGGTACAAATTCAGCGAATCTTTGGAATAATCATTGAACGGAGACGCGACCCGCATCTGCGACGGTTTCAAACCGGCTTTATAATATAAATCGTATAATCCATTATAGTCATAATTAAAAATATAATTTGCATGCCAGACGTCGCTCAAGAGCCAGTCATATAATGGGGAGGCGCACCAGACGTCTTTGTATTGCTTGCTGATCCAGCATTCACCCTGATATCTGTATTTTTTATTTAAAAATCCGCTGTATCTCTGCAACGACTCCTCCGCGCGCATCCCCAGTAAGCATATGGTTTTGCCGTTTCCGTGTGCCAGGCGATACCATCTGCCGAATTGTTTGGCAAGGTCTTCCTGATACATCCGGTATCGATAGGTAGTAATGGGATTATTTTCCAAGTTGATGACATATTCTTTTTGCGGCATTTCTCTGACCCAGCTTTCCGGTTTTGTATCGTCCCATGGGTACCAATACATTTCATAACTGCTTAGAGCCGTTCTTGTCGCCATTGGCAGGCACACCCAATACAATTCCGCCTGTTCTTTGATTCTTTCAAAGGTTCGTTCGATATATTCCGTCGTCACCGTATATTGAGCCTCGAAGTCCTGATGGAACACGCCGAGCTTCTTTTGCGGATAATATCGATTTCTGTAATCCAACACTAAATTGAGAAGCAGTCCGCTGTCCTTTCCGCCGGAGAAAGAGACGTAAATATTATCAAATTCTTCAAATATCAAATTCATACGTTCCAAAAATGCTTCGTATACGTTTTTGTCCAAGTATTTTCTTACCATATGGAACTCCTTCTATAAATGTCTCTTTTGTTGTTCCTTCTAAAAAATAGGATTTGTCCTTTTAATGTTTTATTATAAAAAATTTTTTTTAAATTGACAAGTTGTTGTCTGAGCAACAAAAAATTCATACCTATATGTAACATATGGCCGTGATAAAGTAACGCCTCCGGCCTTTTACCTCCTCCATAAGCCACGCAGGTCGTTGCCATGACGGCAATCGCTACAAAAAATTGCAAAATCCGGATCATTAAATCAGAGTAACAGAATCCTTAATCTAATAAAAAAATATGTTACAATGTCTCCTGTTCCCCTAACAAACCCGTATTTCCAAAGACTATATAGGTGAAAGCATTGATCAATCGCTGGGAGTGACGCCATGAAGAAACATGAACTGCTGAAATATTTTGATGACGAACTGCTGGACAAACTATTTGGATTTTGTTATGCGCGTACTAACGATAGTTACGAAGCGAAAGAGCTATGCTCGGACATACTCTTTGCTTTGGTAAAGGCCGCTCATACGGATGGGGAAATCACAAGTATCTATCCGTATGTCTGGAAAGTGGCAAGGAATGTGTATGCTAATTTTTCAAATACTAAAAGAAAATATGCGGATACATTCTATGAGGGCGATGCTGATGATGTTTTGCGTTTTGTTGCTGATCAAGAAAAAACAGAGGATAGTGAGGATTTGCTTGCTGTTGTCTATCGACGTATCGCATTTCTAACCAAAGCATATCGTGAAGTAATGATTATGTACTATATAGACGGTTTGTCTGCTGCGGAAATAGCAAAGCGCCAGAACATTTGTGAAGGAGCTGTTCGTCAGAGATTGTTTTCAGCCAGGCAAAAAATTAAAAGCGAGGTAAAAGAAATGGAAGAAACCTATTATAGACCTTTGACACTTGATAAAATGGATTATGTTATTTGGGGCACCGGCAATCCTGGTTGGGGCGATCCGCGCACTGTTTGCTCCAGAATATTTTCCAAGCACATCGTATGGCTTTGCCATAAAAAACCCATGAGCGCATCCGAAATCGCGGAAGAGTTGAATGTTCCGACTGTTTATGTTGAAGAAGAGCTTGAGATTTTAACAAGAGGGGAAAACGGAAAATACGGGCTTCTCCGCCGGATGGAGAGCGGCAAATATGTCATCAACTTCATTCTGCTGGATAAGGATGTGATCGAAAAAGCACATGCTATATATATCGGGCAGCTTCCGGAAATCTGCGGCGTTATTTCGGAGTATATTGAAAAGCATAAGGACGCATATCTCTCGTTCCCTTACCTTAACAAAAAGGTTGATTTGAACCTTGTTCTTTGGCAGCAAGTGTTCCCTATATCCGATGCTTTCTCTTGCAATGTTGAGAATGTTTTGGCAGAGAAATATTTCTCACAAACGGAAAAAGTCAACCGTCCATTCAGCGTGTTCGGATATGTTGATAACGGCAAGTATTATGGCGGAGGCTGGGATGGCGTCGATGCGGAAAACGTATGCGGCTTTTCCAAAGTCCATCTGGACAACATTTATATTACACGAATAAAGCCGCATTTCCACTGCGGACTGAATGTTTCTAACGATCCGCAGATCCAGCTGGCTCTTAGAGCAATCGACGGTTTGAATGTGGATTCCCTGTCTGAAACAGAAAAAGAACACGCGGCCAAGGCCATCGAGAGCGGTTATCTGTATCGTGAAGAAAATGTGCTTTATACAAAGATTCTTGTTAGCGCAATGCAGGATATGGATCGGCTCTTCGATATCAGCAACGGTCTTGGCAAAGGATTCTTCGAGGAAGCTGCGCAGGTTGTCGCCGAGAAGGTTGCGGCATTGATCAAGAAGGTCGTTCCCGGCTATCTGCTTGGCGAATGGAGGCTTGCGAATCAGCTTGCAAATATGCCGGTTCTGGATTCTGTTGTGGAGGTTCTTATCGAAAAAGGAATTCTCACGCCGCCTGAAGACGGTTTGGGTGCGGAAGGCTGCTGGATGAGTGTTATGAAATAATACTGTGCCGCCGAGAATGAAAATTTCCCGGCGGCACATATTTTCAGTTCGCTTCCTGGATATTTGGAAAATGCCTTCCTATCATTCGAAATCGCTTTTTCCCAGGAACACATTGCATGTGTTGGCTGTTTATTTCCTTCACGCAACAAGATCACATAGGAGAATAAGGGCAGGGACGTGAGGCCGCGTTTCTAAACACATTTATGAAGCATTGACTTATGTTTATATAATATGTATATTATATATTATATAAATTATAAGTGGTGAAATTACGAAAAAGCTCTTGATTTTTATTGTTCTTTGCCTGATCCTCGCAACGGCTCCCGTTTCAGCGGACGAATTACAAGAAAACACAGAGACAACTCTATAGAAATCGTCGCAACTACAACGGAAAGCATGTTTTTAGGAAGTCAAACAGACTTGATCTTGTCAGTGAACTTAGTCAGGATATTAAAGGATTAATTGATGTATATAGCATAGATATCCGTAAAAATATATCATTATAGGAGATATAAAATGCGTAAGACACCCAACGAAAAAGCGATTCATAAATTCTTGAAAGGCGATACGTTTAAACTATTTTTTAAAATCATTTTAAAATATAAATACTTACTTATTTTAGTTATTATTCTTAGGTTATTAGGTACTATAATGTCATTAGCCTGGGCTGAAGCAAATAGAATCCTGTTCGATGAAATAACAAGTTTAACTATGAAATTTTGCATCGGAATTGTTTTGTCTTTTCTATTCATTAAAATATTTAATATGTTTTTGAATTATGTGAACTCATGGGCGATGTCTTATTTAAATGAATCTGTTATTAACAAAATGAGATGGATCTTATTGAAAAAATCTGTGTCGATTCCTTATCCGTTTTTTGAAAATACACATATGTCACGTTTATATAAAGTTTTTTTCACCGACCTGGAAACCTTGAGAGACCTTATGTTATTTAATCTGCTTGACATAATCTGCTTACCGTTATCATTCCTGGGTATAGGAGCATATCTGTTTACAATACATCCGTTACTGGCTTTGATTTCCATTATAGTCGGGCCTTTGCAGCTCATCAGCAATTTGGTTAAACTAAAAGAATTTCAAGCTGTTGTTAAAGAATTGAACGAGTTTGATTATAAATTTTTCCGTACCATGCAGGAGACAGTGCAGGGAATTAGGGAAATAAAAGAAAACACAATGGAGGAAGAAACTGTAGACGGCTTTTCAAAGCTGTGTGATGAGGGAAGAACGCTTGATGTTAAAAAGGTAAAAATCAGCACTTTTCGGGATCTGATAAAAAACCTGCCTAATGAGATGGCATTTATTGTTGGAATAATTGTAACCTTATATCTGATGTTTAAAGGCGAAATTAACCTGGGAGGGTTTGTGGCATTCACTACATTGCTTGGAGTTATATCCGGTGTTTTCAGCAATATTGTTAACACTATCAGTAAAATACATGAAGCGATAGCAAATACAGAAGATCTATGTATGATAATGGAAATGGAATCCGAAATTTTAAACGATGGTTACGATCTTGAACCACATGCATTGTCTTTATCCTTTAGTAATATCAGCTTTAGTTATAAAGATAATGTTCCGGTTTTTACAGACTTGAGTTTTAAAATTCCGTCTAATTCTACGGTTGCTATTGTCGGCCCGAGCGGGAGCGGAAAATCGACAATAATAAAATTGATTCAACGGTTTTATATGCCGGATTCCGGGGAAATCAAAGTGAATGGAAAATTGATTCAGGATTATTCTTTGTTAAATCTCAGATCTAGAATTGCTGTAGTTCCTCAGGATATCTTTTTGTATGCAAGTTCAATAGGCGAAAATATTGCAATTGCGAATCCCAATGCTACAATGGAAGAGATAGAAAACGTTGCAAAAATGGCAGATATACATAACTTTATTTCATTGCTTCCAGAGCAATATGATACAGAGGTCGGTGAAAGAGGCGTGAACCTGTCTCAGGGACAAAAACAAAGAATTGCAATTGCGAGAGCTTTGTTAAAGCAATCTTTTTTGCTTATCCTTGATGAAGCAACTTCAGCACTTGATGTTGAAACTGAGGATGTTTTTCAAAATAATTTTACGAAGTATACTAATAACTGTACAAAGATAATCATCGCACACCGTCTCGCAACCATAAAAGAAGCTGACTATGTTGTGTTTATCGATGAAGGAAAAGTTCTTGAGCAAGGCACTCCTGAACAACTTTTGGCTAAAGGCGGAAAGTTTCGTAAGTTCTGGGATAAACAGATTAATGTAAAGTTCAAATCAGCTCAAGATAAGTTGATAAACTAGATGCAAATATATTTATAGGCCGCTGCCTATCATTTATGGATAGGCTTTAGTGGTTAAGGTTGCGTCTTTTGCGATTTTTTGTATTTTTATGTGGTTGGCTTTAAAAGGTGGTTTGACGCTTTTTTGATGCCCTCGCTTCACAAAGGCTTATAAACTGTAATAAGAAGATATGTGAGGGCTATACTCTTTCGAGTACGAATTGTTGGTTGTTACTCATGTTAGAAAGAGTGGTATCCCTTTCCTGTTTTAAGAGTAAAGAAATTACGTAGCAAGCATAGGAAGAGGGTACCCCTTCCGGAAAAATGACTTGTTGGGAAGTATCCCAAACATCCTTTGCTTTTACTGTCTGTGAGTGAACATTAAATGGTGTAGAATACTGATGAAAATCAGTGTATCATTTTCAAGAAATATCAAATGGGATTCGAAAATATTTTCTTGCAGAGGTGCGTATGAAAGTCGATTTACACATTCATTCAATTTATTCTGATAGTTCGCGTTCACTGGAAGAAATAGTGGCTCTTGCAAAGGAGAGAAATGTTTCTTTGATTTCAATATGTGATCACGCCACGATAAACGCTTATGATATATTGCCTCAAATTTGTAAAAACAATAATATAAGATGTGTTTTGGGCGTTGAATTGGGCGTTTCATGGAATCGTGATAAAGAAGGGATACATGTGCTTGCCTATAATTTTGACATAAATAATAAAGGCATGAAATTGTTAATGGATAAACAATATAGAGCGATTGCGTGCGAGTATATCGTTTATAATATGAGCAAGGATTATCCTCAAATGTCATTGGAAGATTACAGACATTTTGAATATCCAAAAGAAAAAGGGGGTTGGAAATATCTGTATTATGCGGTGGCAAAAGGTGCTGCCAAGACATATGAAGAGGCGAATTTAACTATTTTCAAGAAATATTCAGCGCCCAATTATTTGTCGGATTTTGGTGAATGTAGTATACAAGACTTCTGCAAATTGGTTAAACAAGCTGGCGGAGTGTCAATCTTGGCACATCCGGGGTATCTATACAGACAAAATCCGAATGACTTTGTAGATATGCTAAAAGAAATGAAAGCATGTGGAATAGAAGGAATTGAATGTTATTACCCCTCGCATTCAAAAGGCATTACGGATATCTGTGTAGATTTTTGTAAAAAGAACGATATGAGAATTACTGCCGGCAGTGATTGTCACGGAGACTTTGACAGAACTGAAGGATTTACAATAGGAGCATTGGATGTGTCTTTACCGATGCTTGATTTGAAAGGGATTTTATAGGCAGTTTATACGGATTGTGAATATAGCGCACATAAAAATAGCAGAGCCAGCTGCTCGTTGTTTTGGCACTAAGAATTACCGGGACAGCATGTACCCAAGTAGAACGCCGAAAGTGCAGCATTCATGGGGCCTAATTGATTTGAAAATAAGGTGGTAAGGCGTTTATATTCCAACCTATCAAAATATGCCTTTTGACTGCGTAACAATATATTACCGCTTGACGCTTTTTTGACGCCCGAACTTACAAAGAGAAGATATAATGAGTTATAAACGGATTTATGAAGATACATGAAAAGGTCAGTATTCAAGCCGCTTTTCGGCGATACCTATAAACACTTATAAGAACTTACAAAACATTTTTAGTCTAATTAATCAATAAAAAATATCTGCAAGTCGCTCCCGGATTGTCTATACCCTTTTTCTATTATGACGGTGTAAAAAGATCAGTGTTAATAGAGTATATGCGATGTAATATTGACTTTCATGTTCACAAAATGGTTGATTATCTTGATCTTATTCAAAATAGGATAAAATTTCAAAAGCATGTATTCGATCATTTATGTTCTAATCTTGATGATAATGCCCGAAATAAATTATTACAAAAAGACAGTAACACTATTTGCAATGTTTTTCAGCATCAGGCATGGCCTGACAAAATGATAACACAGACCTTAATTCTTCTTCATCATTTTTCATATGTTGCTGATTTATTATATGATTATTTAAAAGGGATACATAAGCAATACGGGGTGAATTGGTAAAAGTTTTTGGAGATAAAAAGCCTTGAAACACAGTAGTTTCAAGGCTTTGGCGGAGATAGAGAGATTTGAACTCTCGCGCCGGTATCCCGACCTACACCCTTAGCAGGGGCGCCCCTTCGGCCAACTTGGGTATATCTCCATGTACTAGCCGAGCTTGGTTATTATACCACAAAGAAAAAATCCGTCAACAAAATTTTGTTGACAATCGAGAAGAAAAGAGATATATTATATAGGAAGTAATTGGCAAACTTGCTGAAAGGCAAGGACGCAAAGCCATGAGCCTAAGATAATCAAGATATTATCACGGTCGTCAGGTTGCAATGGGTCGTTCGGATCGAATGATTATTTGTAACGTGGCTTTTTATTTATTTGAGAAAGGATGGTTGTCGGTATGAAAAAAACAATTCGTTTCATCGTCGCCTTCGGATTGGTTCTTTGTATGATGATGAGCATGTGTATCTTCGCAAACGCTGAAGCGCCGAAGAAACCGGCGAATATACAAGGCGTTTCCAAAGGAGATGTTTTGGAAGCGGTCAAATACGACGTTCTTTCAGACGCTTATGTTTATGGATCGTTCAAAATCACGGAACAGAAAAACGAGAAGGGCACTTATCTCGTCATCGATGAAAGTTCCTTCACTGAAACAGAAGGCGTAATAACGGACGCTACGAAAGAAAAAATTAAAAATATTGAAAAGGCTGTAAATACGGTATTTGAAAACCGCAAAAATGAAATCAATCTCTCAAGATTCGGAAGAGTCGATTCAGAGGCCGCCGAATATTCTTTGACAGTCGCACCTTATGCTGTCCCAATGCTGGAAGAATTAGGCATGAAGAAACAGGATAATATCTGGCTCGCTATGGGAAACCGTGCCGGTAAAGTGCTTTCCGTATATATAAACGTTTCGGAAGCTGATTCTATTGTCCCCGTCGATCCATCCGGAAAGACGGTAACGGTGAATGTAGTAACGCCGAAGAGGATGTCCATCCGCCTCGCGGACGGTACGGTGCTTAAGAACGGGGATTCTTTCAAAGCCAAAATCGGCGAAACCGTTTATTTCGCGATGTGTTCTAACAATTGGGCCAACGATACGTATGACGACAACGGGAACGGCATTATGGGAACGGTGGTTTACTCCGTGACGGTGGCAAACAGCTATACGGAAAGAAGTTATGATCCGGATTCCCACGCGTTCGTAATCCCGAAGGGCGACCTGACGCTGCGTACCGATACGAACAGATGTTTTATGGCTTACCGTTTCTATTTCGAAAAGGCGCAGTACAACAAGCAGACGGGGATCATGCAGGTCGTCGATCCCGCTCTCGAGTCTCTTTCCGTCAACCTGCCTCTGGGCTCCACGATCACTGCGGACGCTTATATCGCTCACGTTTGGAAAACCAATGCCAACGTTTTCATTGAGACGGCTTCGGATAAAACCCTTTCCTACACCAACTACATCTGGGAAGGTCTGTAAGAAAACATTATAATGCAACAAATAGGGCCGCTTCCCAAGCGGCCTTTATTCATATACGATAAAAGCTTCCATACCTTCTTTGAAAATATGCTTTCGCACGCCGAACGTATGTTCGATTTGTTCATTTTGGAGACAGTCTTGCGGCGTACCATTCAGCACAATACGGCACTGATCTAATAAAAGGATCCTGTCCGCCCATCGGACCGCTTCAGAAATGTCATGCGTAATCATAAATACGGTTTTGCCATGTTCTTTTTTTAATGACTGTAGAATTTCACGAAAGCGGGCGCGTCTTTCGATGTCCATATACGTCGTCGGTTCATCAAAAATTACGATTTCTGTGTCTTGTGCTAAAATCATAGCAATGAAAGCGTTCTGGCGTTCTCCTCCGGAAAGCGAGGAAACAGGAGCGTTTTTAAAATGTAAAATATCCATATTCTCCATTGCTTCTTTCACTTTCTTTCGATCTTCTTCGGAGAGCCTTCTGCCCAGACCGATATATGGACTGCGCCCGAGAGATACCAATTCCTGGACAGACATCGATACCGCCGGTAAAATCTGCGGGAGCATCGCAATATGCTTTGCGCGTTCCCGCGCCGTCATTTGAGAAAAGTCTTCGCCATGCAGGCGAATTTCTCCTTGATAGCGAAGCAGCTGATTGACGCAGGACAAAAGCGTGGATTTTCCGGACCCGTTTTTACCCAGAAGCGCAGTGATCTCTTGCGGCGGAAGCGCAAAAGAAATGTCAGAGAGAATTTTCCTGGCGCCGTAAGAAAAGGAGATATTACAAAATTCAAGCATCCGCAGGCTCCTTTCTGCGCAGCAGGAGCGCGAGGAAAAAGGGCGCGCCTGCGGCTGCGGTCACTATCCCGACCGGAATTTCTGTTGGCGCAAAGAAAGTTCTGCTTACGAGATCTGCGGTCAATACTAAAATGCCGCCGATCAGCGGTGCAAAGATAAGCTGTCTCATAAGATTTCCGCCGGTAAGGCGTCTGGTGATGTGCGGCACCGTCAATCCGACAAATCCAAGCAGACCGGCATAACTAACTACCGCAGCAGCAGAAGCACTGGCGAATATCAGACACAGGATCCGAAGTATACGGACGCGAATTCCCAGGGAAGCCGCCATATTGTCCCCCAGGCAAAGCACGTTGATTTTCCCGGAGAAAAAGAGGGAAAGTAATAAAGAAAGCAGTATAAGCCCTGCAGGAATATAAAGTTTTTTCATTGTGACGCCTGAAAAGCCGCCGATGGAAAAGGCCGTATAGGAAACGAGCGCATCCGGATCCAATACGGAAAGGAACGATATCCCGGCCTGGAAAAGCGCGCTGCAGGCGATGCCGGCCAGGATAACCGTGTTTTTCGAAGCGCCTGCTTTTTCCGAAAGCACAACGATCAAAAGCGTCGTTCCGAACGCTCCGAGAAACGCCGCCGGAGGCAGTACGTAAACGTGCGTCGGGAACGCGGTCAGACAGAGCATGACGCAAAAACCTGCGCCTGCGTTTACCCCAATAATATTCGGACTTGCAAGCGCATTGTTTGTTACGCTTTGCAGTAAAACGCCGGAAACGGAAAGACCGATGCCTGCGAGCAGCCCGGCGAGCATACGGGGCAGACGCAGCGCGTACAGGATCGTGCTCTGTGTTTCAGCGCCAGGCCGTTTCAACAATCCGTTGAAAAATGAGGCATGATCCATAGCAGAGCTGCCAAGGCGCAGCGCCAGGAACATCATAAAAAGCAATACGCCGCCCAGTATCGCGGCGGCGCCAGGTCCGCGAAGCGGATATGCTTTTTGACGGGTGCTATTATTTTTCACTCAGTTCACCGCCAGGCCGGGGTATAAAAATCCGGCAAGATATCGATATGCGTCTGCCCATTTCGCATTTGGTTTGAAATGGAAAAGTTCTTTGGGCAGAAAAGTATAATTTCCACTTTTCACGGCAGTAAGCGATTTCCATGTATTTTCCTGAAGCAGAGATTCTACATATACTTTTGCTGCTGCTTCCTTTCCCATGAAGGAAAAAAAGATATAGTCCGGATCTTCCGAGAGGATTTCTTCGAAGCTGAGGCCGTCTAACAGGATTGGAGCGTTTTCTGCGATATTATATGTGCCGAGTTCATCCAGCATCCGGCATACAAAATTCTCTTCTGCCGTTTTCGCTTTTGTGGACTGATCTGTCGATCCAGCCCGTATAAAAAGAATTTTCATCTTTTGCCCGCCCGTATATTGCTGCGTCTTTTCCAGCAGGTCGGATATCTGCGTTTTCAGTGCGACGCCCGAAGCCTGATAGGCATCTGGATTCCCTGTAATATCTGTGCATATTTTCAGCGCAGCAAGATAGTCTTCAAAGGATTCTACATGGAATTGCGCAGCAGGGATCCCGTTTTCATTCAGAATCGCCGCCGTTTCTTTTTGTGCCGGAATATCTGCGGAGCAAATTACGAAATCCGGCTGATACGAAAGCAGCAGTTCGTTATTGATCGTTTTCCCTGCGCCGCTGTCTACCAGAGGAATCGTCGAATCCACAAAGCCACGCTCTGCACTTTCACCGACTGAGATTTGAACGGTTCCTCCAGCTATATTCCAAAGGTCGGCATAGGAAGAAAACAAAACGGCTACCTTTTCAGGCTTTTGGGGGAGCAATATTTCTACGCCTGCTGCGTCGGTAAAATGGTACCATGCGGTAGCCGGTTCTTTCTGCCCTGTCGTTTTATTTCCGGCACAGCCCGCAGACAGAAGCAGGCATACCGCGGCAAGAATACACAAAATCTGTATTTTCCATTTCATATAAGGTTCCTCGTTTTCCGATCAGCAGGTAGCGCCGCCTTTGAGGTGCTTCTGCATTTTCAGATTTTCTTCTTTTCTTTGGAGCAGATCCGCAGAGAGTAGCTGTGCCTGTACGTTTTCGAACCCAAGCCGTTCGATCGTATCCGAAAAACGTTCGCCGGTAATCCCTTGTTCCCGGAAGAGCAGGATCGCCTTTTCTATCGTATCCAAAACTTCTTCTTTTTCTGTAAAAATTTTATCGAGCGCTCTGCCGCGCGCAATTTTCTTCCCCCATCTGCCGCCGATATAGATCCGATAGCCCCCGATATATCGATCTACGGCGTGGAACGGACATTTTTCAATACAGCGGCCGCAATTATTACAGCTTTCCTCCTGGATCTTAATTTTATCGCCGATAACTTGTGCCGCTTTCATGGGGCAAATCTTTTCGACGCCGCAGATTTTACAGCCGCGGCATTTTTCGAAATCGATTTCCGGAACACGCTGCCCGATCACGCCAAGGTCATTGAGATCCGGCTTAACGCAATTATTCGGGCATCCGCCGACGGCAATTTTAAATTTATGCGGCAGAAGTACGTTCCGATATCCTTTGTAAAAGCGTTCATGGATTTCCTCCGATAATGTGAAGGTGTCGATCAGTCCATATTGACATGTGGTTCCTTTGCAGGATACGACCGGCCTGACTTTTGAGCCGGTTCCGCCCGTATCCAGCCCCGCATTGCTCAGATATTCGCGTAACGGTTCGATGTTTTCAAATGGAACCCCCTGGATTTCTATCGTAAGGCGCGAAGTCATCGTGATTTCTCCGTTTCCATACAATTCTGCGGCTTCCGTAATCGCGCGGTTTTCCTCAGCCGATATTTTACCGTTACGTGTAATGACTCTTGCGTTGAACCGGTCCGGTGTGTTTTTGTCCCGCAAGAATCCGAGCGCTTTGACCCGGGTAATTTCTTCCTCTGTTACGGAAGCCGCGCCGGCGATCCGGACATCGTTGAAGGTCACGCCGCCCTCTAAAACCTTTGTATTTTGATAACCATAATATCTCAAACGGTTCTGCAGGAAGTACGCGCGTTTTCCCCGTGTACAGACAATGAGCAGCTGTTCTTCTTTGCCGATCCCGTCAAGAGGGCCGTTGACTTTCGTGAGATCTACGTATGTTGCGCCAGAGATCACGAGCTGCGGGTTGGTATCGATGATGCGCCAGCCTTCCGCCGCACCGTTTAAATATTCAGACGGCGTCATGCTCACAAAATCTCCATTCAGTTTGTTTAGCAGCACATACACGGCCTGCAGGAACGGATGAATTGCCGTAGAAAACGGAGGCGCATATGTAAAATCCAAATTGTCGTAATCTTCCAGTTTTGCGCCCATCGAGATGCCGGTAACGGCGATATCCGTCATTTTATCGACGGCGCCGGGCCCGAGTACCTGTATCCCGAGCAGCTGATGTGTTTCCCTGTCTGCAATCAGCTTTGTGATAAAAAAGGAAGCATCCGGATAATAATGTGCTTTATCATCTGTGACGACGGTCACGGTTTCCACGCGATAACCGGCATCCTTCGCCGCAGCTTCCGTTAGCCCTGTCCTGCCGCAATTGAGACCGGGAAGTTTTACCGCGCCGGTGCCTAACACGCCGGGGTAAGGCTTTGGGGTACCGGAAATGGTTTGTGCGAGGGACCGTCCCTCCATGTTCGCGCTGGAGCCCATTGGAGACCAGAACGGTTTCCCCGTGATACGATGGGTCACCATCGCGCAGTCTCCGGCTGCATAGATATCGGCAATATTTGTTTCCAGATATCGATTTGTCAGAATCGTCCCTTTATACAGCTCAATGCCGCTGCCTTCCAGGAACTGCGTGTTTGGTCTGATCCCTACGGACAGAATGACAATTCCGGCCGGCAGCGTGCCTGCGGAGGTTTGGACAGCTGTTACTTCCTTTTCTCCGAGTATCGCTTCCGCTTTCACGCCTGTTATAACTCTGATTCCGCGTTCCCGCAAGTGCTTCTTTACATATCCTGCCATTTCGGGATCGAAAACATTTGGCAAAATCTGCGGTGCATAATCTATTACCGTTACGTCAAGCCCTTGTTCCCGCAGATTATCCGCCGCCTCGAGTCCGATAAATCCGCCGCCGATCACGACAGCTTTTTTAATTGCCTTCTCTTGGATATAAGCTCTGGATTCGATGGCGTCTTCCGGTACCCGGAGCTTAAAAACACCTTTTAATGAGACGCCTTTTACCGGGGGCACAACGGGAGAAGCACCGGTGGCAATAATTAATTTGTCATAGAAATACGTTTCAGTTTCTTTCGTCTCTACATTTTCCGCCGTTACTTTTTTATTTGCACAATCTATGGAAACGGCATTTCTGCCGGTCAATACATGCACGCCTGTCAACGCTTCAAATTTTTGCGGCGTATTGACAATCAGGTCCTCTTTCTCTGCGATCAGCCCTCCGATGTAATACGGCAAGCCGCAGCCCGCATAAGAAATATTATGGTCTTTTGTGATTAAAGTTACCTCTGCGCTTCTGTCCGCCCGTTTTAATTTCGCGGCGGCTTTTGTGCCTGCCGCTACGCCGCCAATGATTAAAATATTCATACGCGATCCTTTCTTTATGAATTAATGTTGTCTGCAGCTACCGTGTCCGCCGCAGGAATGCTGCCCATTCGTATGTCCGCCGCACGTTACTTCGTCCGAATAAACCAAACTCCCTCTTATGAAGGAATCGGCGGCAGCGTCCGCCTCACCGGTCACACCTGCAAGAACGCGGATTCCGGCCTCTGCCAGTGCCTGTTTGGCGCCGCCCCCGATTCCTCCGCAAATCAGCACGGCAACATTATTGTCTCTTAAAAATCCGGCCAACGCGCCGTGTCCCTGCCCATTGGTATCGATGACTTCAGCTCCTGTAATTTGGCCATCGGAAATCTCATAAATCTTAAATTGCTCCGTATGTCCAAAATGACCGAAGATTTTCCCGTTTTCATAAGTGATTGCTAGTTTCATAATAAACCTCCATCGTTTAATTCTTTCCTTTTATGACAGCAGTGCGGTTCATGGATGCATTCCGGCCGAATCGCTTTACAGATCGTAACCTCTCCGCCTGTGATGGCCAAAGTTTTTCCCTCTACCAGCATTTTTGCGATTTTTTCCCGTGCAATTTCATACATCCGGGCAATCGTGGTACGTGCGACATTCATCCTCTGCGCACATTTTTCTTGCGAAAAACCCATATAGTCGATAAGCCGTATCACCTCGTATTCGTCTACCCCAAGATGAACGGTTGTACAAGATCCTTCGGCATTGCTAACCGCATTTTCCGGTCCAAAGCTCGTAAAATCCGGCATAGAACAAATACATCTGCATTTACACGGTCTCGCCATTTCACACCTCCCGCAAAAGTTTTGCTTCGTATATTATATCCCGTTATTGGAATATGTCAATAACAATTTACAAACTCTCCTCTCACCCTATGCTACCTGTAAAAAATTGTTGCATAGAACTTCCTTTGTTATCTTATAAAGTTATAATAATGTCTCTATAAATCGATACCGACTGTAAAATTCATCTATGCGGATGCAGCTTATGCGCCTTTATTTCCATCGTCTTCCTCTGAGGCGTGTTTTTTCGCGGATTTACCATCCGGCTCCCCATCTTCTGCAAAACCTTCCGTACTTTCTTTTTCAAACAAGGTTTTAATGGTTTTACAAAGAATTTCAAGATCTAATAAAATACTATAATTCTGGATATACATCAAGTCGAGTTTTAATTTATCATACGGCGTCGTATTATATTTCCCATAAACCTGGGCATATCCCGTGAGTCCGGCTTTTACTTTCTCCCGATATTTAAATTCCGGAATCGCCTCCGTATATTTCTGTACATGTTCGATTCGTTCCGGCCGCGGGCCTATGATACTCATATCGCCTTTTAAAATATTAAAAAGCTGCGGAAGTTCATCTACCCGGATTTTTCGAAGTACTTTCCCTACCCGCGTAATTCTGGGATCATTATCTATCGCAGGAATTGCTGCGCCTTCTTTTTCCGCATCCACAATCATACTTCTGAATTTTAAGATTGCAAATATTTTTCCATCTTTTGTACACCTGTCCTGTTTAAATAAAACAGGACCCTTATCGTCTAATTTTATGGCAAGCGCGATAATTCCCATCAAAGGAGACAGAACGATAATAGAAACAAAAGAGATCAGAATATCAAAAAATCGTTTTACAACACGTTGTTCGACCGTTAACCCGCTGTTTCTGGAAAGAAGGAGCGGCGTATCGAAAAGATGGATGTCTTCAGAGCTTCTAACAATAATATCAGAGATTTTTGGCGTCGTATATGTTCTGATAGAACAATCATAGCAGTATTTTAAAATTTTATTCCGAATGTCGGAGGGAACGTCACATATAATAACGCCTTCATAATCGTGTGCTTTTGCATATATTTTATCCAATCCCTCGGATATATGGATCCGCTTCGAAACATAAAAGCAGTCCGACCTTGTATTGAATTTTTCCATCAGACTATTTGTCCAGCGCTCTCCATAGACCAGAAGCACATGGCGCGGCGGATATATTTTTCGGTATAGAAATAAAGACAGCGGACTCCAGAAAGAGATTACGACGATTTCCGCAAGCGTCATTAACAATAAAGGCAAGATCGTATAAAAGTGCTTAGTAAGCAGAACAATTTGCAGATAAATCATAATATTAGCACAGATGCTTATAAGCGATTGCGCGTATATCATATTAAAATTACGTAAATATCCGATTTTCAGCCCTCCAAAAATCGCAGTAAAAACGCAAAGGACTACGCCGTAAACGGCAACCATCATCCAATGGCCGAGCCTCGCATATGAAATTTCCATCAATTCGCTGTAATATTCTATCCAAACATATTTATACATGAACATTTCCGCAGCAAAAAGCACCGCCACAAGCAATAATCGAAACAGCCTTTTATATTGTTCATAATTCTTCATTTGTACCAGCTCCGCTATCTCCTGTAGGAAGATACTCTTTCTTTCAAATATTTTACCGACCTGTGCAGTATATCATTATTGTAAATAAATGACAACTGTGGACGTAGTTTCCAAGCAAAACTCAGCCTTGCAGAATATGGTAAACGTCTTTTATACTATGAAAAACATATGTGGGTTTCTGCTCTTCCAGTGTATTTTGTATATCTCCCATTTTTGCTTCCCCTGTTAAAACACATATTGATTGCACTCCGGCATTCACAGCTGATAAAATATCTGTATTCAGCCGGTCTCCGATCACAGCGACATGTTTCGGATCGTATCCATATTTCTCCATAATAACCTCAATCATACAAGGATTCGGTTTTCCCGCAATAAAAGAAGGTCTTTTGCCCGTTGCGCCTTCAATGCAGTTCATAAAAGAACCCGCATCCGGAACAGATCTGCCTGGACTTACCGGACAAACCAAATCAGGATGCGTTGCCCAATATTCCACACCATCTGTGATATAGTCGCAAGCAATACGTAGTTTGTCATAAGTTAAGGTCGTATCAAATGCTAATATCACATAATCCGGTCTTTTTCCCGGTTCAGGATAATATTCTTTTACTATTTTAAACCCATTTTCGCATAAATATTCCTCTAATACAGGTGTCCCAAGTAAAAACAGGGTCGCGCCCCGATGCTTTTTATTTAAATGGTAGATCAATGCATTTACAGATGTAAAAAAGTCTTCTTCGCCGGATTCGATTCCAAGCTGTGCCAGCTTTTCTACATATTGTATTGTAGCCTTCGAAGAATTATTCGTGATATATATCGCTTTTTTATTTTGTTGTTTTAGTATCCTTAAAAAATCAACCGTTCCATCGATCAATGTATCTCCCAAATAGATTGTTCCATCCATATCGAGTAAAAAACATTCGACATCTCTTATTTTGGCATAATCTTCGTTCTTTAAATTCACAAAATCGCCTCCGCCGCGGATTATATCACAGAATATGGAAAATAACAGTAAAATATTTTGCTGAATCTTATTTTTCGTTGTATAATCAATATCATTTATATAGCAAATAGGAAGGAGCGCCACAAAATATGAAACATCCTCCAGTCAGAGAAAGCGACTTGCCTGATTATACAAAAGGGGAAGAAATATTCAACATGGTTTCTCATATCGTCGGAGGCGCTCTGGCAATAGCGGCATTAGTATTATGTGTCGTTCTGGCAGGAATCCATGCAAATATTTGGGGGATCGTCAGCGGAGCTATTTACGGCTTCTCCTTGATTGTTTTATATACTATGTCCAGTTTATATCACGGACTGCGACGCGGTCCTGCCAAGCGAGTATTCCGCGTAATCGATCATTGTTCGATCTTCCTATTGATCGCAGGTACATATACGCCTTATATGATCGGTGCATTGCGAAAATACCGCCCTGGGCTGGCCTGGACAATCTTCGGGTTGATCTGGGGTGCTGCTGTAATCGGAATTATTTTAAATTCAGTAAATTTAACAAAATATAAAGTTTTCTCTATGATCTGTTATATTCTAATGGGATGGTGTATTGTTTTTGCTTTACGGCCAATGATACAATATTTTAAACCAGGCTGTTTGATCTTGCTATATACGGGTGGAATTGCCTACACTACAGGCGCAGTATTATACGGGATCAGTAAAAAGAAAAAAATCAGATATATGCATTCGGTTTTTCATTTATTTGTATTAGCTGGAAGCATCTTACATTTTTTCAGTATTTTAATATACATCATGTGATCTATCTACAAGATATTCCACAAGTCTTTTGCCACTTTTCCACAAAACGAGTTGGCTTTTCCACAAGTTTTCTGTGGATTACTCTATGATTTTACTTATAAATAACATGTTTTTACAATTTCAGCTGTGGAAAAGTTTTTATCCTTATTCCACAGCTTATCCCGATTTATCCACAGATTTCTGTGGATAAATCAATGGATCAATCGAAAATCCTGATAAAAATACTTTTTTATTTTTATATCCGATAATATATACGGTATTATCGCTTAATTTATTAAAAAACTCCTCCATATAATAATCATTTGAATCTTCCGCCCAGATATTAATTTCAAATTGTTCGGGAATGTTAGACAGCAAAGAATGCATCATATTATTGATTGTATTGATTTTATTTCTCTCCTTCATATTTTTTGTATCGATTTTCCAATTTAAGAAGTTTCCCTGATTGATTTTTGAAATACTGATATGATCTTTATAAGAAAAGATACATCCTATAATATCTCCGGAGCTGTCCAATTCAAGGATCCGTTGCAAAAAAGCATTTTCATCGATATACAGTTGCGAATCGGAATCCTGACCGATATAGTTGATGATTTCCCTTCCTGTCAGGTTTAAATTTTGTTTTGATATTCTATAATTTTGTTGTCTGACCGCAGCGTCGGCAGAAAATGCAAAGGCCGCGGCAAATAAACAAATCGATACAAAAAAACCAAGTAATTGCTGCATTTATCTCCCTCTTTCCTTTAATTGATGATTGCCGTCTTAACCGCAGATACGCGAGATCCTGATCCCGTTATTTTTTCAAAAAGGGAAGGATTCGTATCGACCACGGAAATTGTGACACGATCGCCTCTATTTAAAGGGATCTCTTTGATTTGTTCCGGCCCGTAATAAAATGCCGATCTGTTCTCTCCCAAATTTTTTTCCAAAATCAAATCTAAATCATATTCTCCATAGCAGGAAAGATTGCTTTGAATATAAGCATATAGTTCTGCGGATACTGTTCCCTTTGTGCTTATTGTTTCTGCGGCGTCATAACAAATATCATTTACTCTTTCCCTGATTCCCAGATATAGAAAAAACGAGATACTGGTCAATAAAAGATAAAAAAATATAAAAACAGATAATACATATGCGATAAACTTTCCGCTCATTTTTGAATTCCTCCGATTTATATAGTCGTTTTCATGAGATGCTTTTGCATCTCATGAAAACGTGTTGCTGATTATGCGGCTTTGGCAAAGGATTGATCTTTCAGCGTAAAAGAAATCACAGAAATTTTTCCATATTCGTCATATGTTTTGCTCATCGTAAATAAAGTATTATCGTTGTATTCTGCCAGATTACTTGTTTTATTTACCTGCTTTCCGTCTATATTGACGGTGTATCCTCCGGATGTGCTTTTATTGATATAATTCTTAACCGTACTTAACGGAACCACCGAACTATCCTTTAACATCGTGTCCAGGCGGCTTTCTTCTTCGGTAACCACATCCGCAGTATCCCGAAATCCACCCATCTGGCCAATGATCGCATAACTGATCAGACCCATCGTCAATACAATGATTACGATTGTCGCAATTACTTTTTCCATAAAAATCCCCCTAATAAAATATTTTTATTATAATCGTGAATTTATTGACCTCCCGTCGACTCCAGATATACAAATTTTATTTTGATTACCTTTGTGGCTTTCTTCACGTTTGAAAGTTCAAAAAGCATATCGTTTTTAATAACATCGTAAGCTTTTTCATATGTCGAATTGGTGAACAAGTAGGTCCCTTTTGAAAATCTTACAGAAATTTGAATATAATATCGTTTGGCTAAATATTCCATCAATTCCAAAAGATATCGTCCCGATCCGATATCGCCGACAGCTGGAAGCCGTCCGATTGTCACCTCCTTTATATTTTCATTTACATCCATTTTTTCTCCCGCGGAGCTTACCAGTTCTGCGCTGTTCCTATAGGCCGGGATAATGGAAATCAACAGTGTCAATATGACAGCACCGATTATAATTTCTGAAATAACTTTATCCAAAATAAACACACCTCATTACGATAATTGTAAATTCATAGAATTGAGCCACGGCTGGAGCATATATAACAATAAGATCGCCATCGCAACAAACAATCCGGTTACACCGATAATATGAATAAAATTAATACGCTTTTTTATAAAGCGGGCATATGCACGTTTTTCCTGAACAAAATCCGCTTCTATGCTTCGTACTGCTAAATCAAAGTCATATAAAAATCCGATGCTTAATTTTTCATAAAACAGTTTTGAGTCTATGTCATCTGTCCTGAGCAACAGGTCGCCGAAAAAGTCTTCTTTATCGATATTATTTTTTCTGAGCACATCCATAATATTTTCAAGATCCTGCCTGTAGTAAAAGGAACGTTCATACATGGCATTGACCACCTGCATATAATCTACCGGTTTTATACTTCCGCTCATTACAAATATTTTCTTTAGAAATCTGAGCTCCTGCCTTTTTTTATAAATTTCACTATTTTTATTGATTCCTTTTATCAGCACCGGTAGGTAATATGCAGTACAAGACATTACGATAACCGCGATTATTTTTAATAATATATCTTCGGTAGCGGAGATCCCTATGAAAATATCTGTTATGATTACCGCAATTCCAATCAGGAATACTGCCGCCAGTAAAAAAATCCTTTTGATAAAACTTTTATCCATGTTCTCTTTTCTCATTTTACCTTCATCCTCTTTTCTTTAAATACAGCAAAATCGCAATCAGCAAAAATAAGAACCCAATATATGCGGCAGCAAAAAGCATTCCGCTTCGCGTTTCGTAATACAGCATTTCTACAGGCGCAAGAATTGAACCGTTATAAGCTTTCACGATCGGCAGAGCCGCCATAAATAATATAGACATAACAACATAACTCATAGAGGCGCCCCTCAGGTCCTGTTGGTTTTCCAAATCTTCTAAAACATTATTAAGCATAGCGTCAAATTGTGTTTTAATCGTATCCGTGCCGCCATTATAGTGCGCGATCCAGATAAGATCCAATAATACCGACATATGTTCATTGGTATATTTTCTGTCGATTTCTCTGAAAATTTCTTTGGTCTGTTCAACTTCGTTTAATTTCATTGCATCATAAATGCGAATCATTTCAGATTTTATTCCTTTTGGAAGATCTGGAATACTAACGTGGATCGCTTTGGAAATACTTCCTTTTGACATAAATCGCGATTGTAATATTTTAAGCGCTTCCGGCATATATTTTAAATATCGATTCATAATGATTTCGGAAGTCAATTGCAGTAAAAAGAGTGCCGCAGTATTGATAAAAATAATATATACGAGCGCAATATACCAATATGGCAGAAAAATAAAAATAAGCAGGAATGATATAATAATCATAAACACAAGAAATATCAATGTCGCAATTGCGCCGATTTGCCGGTTTTTTTCAAAAGACAGCGCATTAAAAATAGATATTTTATACGCTATTTCATGATTGATTTTTATGAATGTCTTACTCTTAGAAAAAAATTGATAGATCCTTTCCATATAATATGCTTGAAATACAGACGCAGAAATTCGTCCGTAACGTCTGCTGCGATACCGCTTAACCATTTCATATGAAATAAAAATAGTACAGCAAGAAATTCCTCCCAGTAATAAAAAAGCAAAAACGATTTTATCCATCTATTCAAAGCCTCTTTTCATATGAAATATTTTCCTGATTTGTTCCGTATCCCTTTCGCCGGCGTAGCGGCACATCTTTTGGAAATATTGTTCCGAAGGAGTTCCAACAATTTTCCAGCTGCCTTGTTTTCCTTCTGTCCTATGAAATTGAAAAATTGGTTTTAACAAATATTGCCTTCCCAAAAGAAGATTTTCAAGATATTGGATTCCCAGTTTCATCAGAATCTGAGAAGGCGCTTCTTGATTTTCAAAATTTATGTTTTTTTCAATCTTTTCCCGCAAATATGCTTCTTTCCAGCAAGTGTCCGAATATACCTCATGGATACTGTCTACCACAATGCGCCCTGTTTCAAGACGTTTTAAATGGATAATTAAATCGATACATCCTGCGATATCCTCTTCCGCCGTGTTTTTATCATGGTACATTGGGGTTTTCATCA
>JBKUJR010000022.1:0-39552 GCA_046952735.1 Clostridia bacterium
GAATATCCAAGCAAGCCGCCTGCTTCCCCATTCGGATTGGATCGATCACACTGACTGTAATGCCCGTGTTCACAGAAAAAGCAGTGGCCGCAGGCTACGGGAAACGGAACGATTACCCTGTCCCCTTTTTTGACAGAAGTAACGCCTTTTCCTGCTTCTTCCACAATTCCCATCGTTTCATGCCCGAGAATATATCCCGGTTTCAGCGCCGGAACCCGGCCATGGATGAGATGCAGGTCAGACCCGCAAATGGCAGTTGAGGTTACTTTTATAATAATATCGTCGTCGTTTTTTAGAACGGGATCCTCAACCTGTTCCACACGGACATCTTTGACTCCCTCGTATACGATTGCTTTCACTTAAAATCATCCTTTCTTTCCTGTAACAGAAGCGGCACGCCGTTTCAAATGTTAGTTTGTATGATTTTCTGCGAAAGATACGTATCGATTTTTCAGGGTTTGAGAGCGCATGAAAAAACGGTCAGAACTTTGTTCCTTCTACAAAAGAAAGCTTCAAAATTCCAACCGCCGGTTCAATTAATGATTCCAAAAATAATCGGTATAAGAAAGGGTTTTATCCTCTGCAGTTTCAATAAAGATATCCGCGTTTTCCAATTGCGCCGTTTCATTTTGATAGGCGCTAACGGTAATAATGGAACCTAATGGCAAATTGACGGACAAGCTTTCAAGCGGTACGGATAATACCTTCCCGATACCCGTCTGCTTGTTGTAATCGCCGTTCTTAAAATGGAACCGATACGCCATGAAATAGGAATTGGTGTCGACTCTAAGAACATTTTCTTTTCCCTTCACATGCGTAAATGTATAAACCTTCGTACCGGCGATCCCCTCGCCATCGTCCGTATATCTGTCGGTATCCCAATTGTTTGTACACATCTGGAAGCGGACCGTTCCTCCCTCTTTCATGGTAAAGGAATCCCCGTTTTTCAGGATCGTTCCGTCCTCCAGGCGCACAGACATTCTCTTCGGAATAACCGTTTCGACTGAAACCTCCTCGCCGCCCGGGAATAGTCCGCAAGAAGCCTCCAGCTGAATTTCCGTTCCGACTTCAAAATAAACGTCGTAAATCAACGATTTATCGACATTATTTTCATCGAGAGCTGAAACCGCCTGATTTTTCCCAATAGTAACATTCGTTTTTTCGTTGTTTTTGAGTTGATAGCCCTCAACTTCCGTTAAACTTTTCCAGTTGACCCCATTCAGTTTATTTTTATCGTACTGTAAAGCGACAAAACCTGTTATACGGAAAGGCTCGTCAGACTCGACGACAACTCTCTTCTCCTGCTTGTCAGTACCGTAAAAACGCACGCCTGCATTGTACATTTCATCGGGCAAACGATAAGTAATTGCCGATACGGCTTCATCCGTATCGTCTGTTGCAAAAACAGGCATCAGAAAGGAGCACATCATAACCGTCAAAACAGCGGCAAGAACTCTTTTCATACAAAACACTCTCCTTTCAAAAAGCATAACATCAATATCATTATTGTATGCGCTGCGGCAAAGCCGGTTGGCCTTTTACCGTAAGAAATATTTTACTATTATTTCCTGTCCTTGTCAAACACGATCCGGAACCGGATGCAGCGCAATATACCTTTGAAGCGCAGGCCGGACGCCATTCCTTCCTGTTCCTTCAGCAAAACCAGTCATTTGGAATACCGCGAAGGCCGCGATAATGTTCGTTATATGCAGAAAGGCGATGTGCAAGCTTGAGGATGGCGTAAACAAGCAGCATTTTCGGTCCGCCACACAATTCGTAAACGTCTATTCTGCCATCCCCCATATCGATTGTTTTCTGTGTCGTAAAGGTATAACAGATAAGCTTGTCAAGTGCCTTTTGCGCTTCTTCCGGCGCGATCCCGCATTTGTTTGCGGCCGAAGC
This sequence comes from Clostridia bacterium, assembly GCA_046952735.1. Taxonomy (GTDB): domain Bacteria; phylum Bacillota; class Clostridia; order UBA1212; family UBA1255; genus Egerieisoma. The sequence goes on from JBKUJR010000022.1 coordinate 1,903, forward strand.
TGCCGTGAAGGAGATGGCGTTGTTTTTCATTTGATATTCCATGATTTTACGGAACGTCTTATCTGATAAAGCCGCGAGCAATTCCGCCGCGTTTTCGTCAGAAAGCAGGCTTGACATATTGCCTGCGTTTTTTTTGAAAATCAGTCCGATATCGGCGTTTACATAAACCGCACCCGTTCCTTCTGAAAAGATGACTGTCTGGCTGTCCGGATTTTCTTTCAGATACTTTTTCGTATCTGCCGCCGCTTTATTGATCTGCATGGAGGAATGTGAATGATTCCTATCGCTATTCCACGCTCTTTGCATGATTTCCAGCAGCGTGTCATACGCTTCATCCGCGAGATCATCAGGAGAAATTGTTCGTTCCTTTTTCTGGGACGATTTCCCGTACAGCTCGTCTATCGTCACCCCATAGATATCCGCTATTACCGGCAGAAGCAGGATGTCCGGCATAGTTGTATTATTTTCCCATTTGGACACCGACTGCGCCGATACGCCGATAACGGACGCTAGTTCTTCCTGTGTCATCTCTTTCTGTTTGCGTAATTCCGCAATTCTTTCCCCTATCGTACGCATGCTTAAAACCTCCGATTAAAAGTAGACCGGCGACGATCTCTGCTTATACTGTATCATTTTTGCCCGGGCATATCCATATATAAAACGGAGAGCAGGTAACGCAAATGGAGAGGTGGTTGCTAAAAAGGCGAGATAAGAACTACGTTTTTCGACATCGAATCTCTGACGGACAATATTATCCTCTGGCGTGCAGGTCTGCTTCGGGCAGACACATTCTTTCACATTTTTACAAGCCATAGGATTCCCTTACCTCTTGGAGAATAGAAATTATTTCATCGGTTTTCAGCGCCTTACCGAACGAAACGACCTTGCCGTCCACCACAAGGGCAGGAGTCGTCATCACCCCGTATGCCGCAATTTGCGTGAAGTCGGTGATGTGATCGACCGCGGTGTCCATACTAAGTGTTTTGAGCGCTTCCAGCGTATTGGCTTCCAACCGATTGCATTTGGCGCAGCCGGAGCCGAGAATTTTCACGCTCGCTCCGCCTGTTTTGCTTTTCTCCGCTGCCTGCGTGGTTTGGACATTGCGGTTTCCACCATAGCAGCATTTCTTTTCTTCTTTTTTCTTACCGAATAGCCTCATTTTCGTTTCCTCCTATATAAACAAATAATGAAATGTGTTAAACAGGTATCCGACAAGGATAATCCCTGCTGTGCAGATACCAATGAACAAAGCAAGCAGTTTCGGTTTTACTGCTTTGCGCAGCATAATCATAGAGGGCAGGGACAGCGTTGTGACCGCCATCATAAAGCTGAGAATCGTGCCAAGCTGCGCTCCCTTGCATAACAGCGCTTCTGCTACGGGAATCGTTCCGAAAATATCCGCATACATCGGCACGCCGATGAACGTTGCCAGAACCACGCCAAAGGGATTCTTGCTTCCCAAAACCGCTTCGATCCGGTGTCCGGGAATCCAGTTGTGGATAACTGCCCCAATGCCGACACCAAGAAGGATGTACGGGAATACCTTTTTGAAGGTGGACAGCATTTGATCCTTTGCGTAAATCAGCCGTTCTTTCTGCGACAGCGCCGGAGATTCGATATCCACTGCACCCCCACTTTTGATAAAGGATTCCACATGCTTTTCCATGTGCAGTTTTTCAATCAGCGTACCGCCCGCGACGGCGATCGCCAGACCGACCGCCACATAGGCCACGGCGATTTTCCAGCCGAAAATGCTGGAAAGCAGAAGCAGGCTTCCGAGATCGACCATCGGAGAGGAAATTAAAAAGGAAAAAGTCACGCCAAGAGGAAGGCCCGCGCTGGTGAATCCGATAAACAGCGGAATGGAGGAGCAGGAACAAAAAGGCGTGACCGTTCCCAATAGTGCGGCGATGATATTCGCCCATATCCCATGAAACCGGCCTAAAATCCTTTTACTGCGCTCCGGCGGCAAGTAGCTTTGGATATAGCTGATGAAAAGAATCAGGACGCAGAGCAGCACCGTGATTTTAATCGCATCATAGAGAAAAAACTGAATGCTGCCTCCGATGCGTCCTGTGATTTCAAGGCCGAGAGCAGAAAGCCCCATGCCGATCAATTCATTCAGCCAGTTCATGCCGAGAAGCTGATTTTGAATAAATTCCCAAACTACCGACATTCACAGCCACCGTCTTTGCAGCAGTTGAGACCCTCTATGAATGCCTCGAACGCAGACAGCGCTTCGCAGTTCAGAGAGTAGTGCGACCATTTGCCTTCCTTGCGGGTTTCGACCAAACCGCACTCGCACAGGATTTTCATATGGTGCGAAAGGGTCGGCTGGGTGATTTCAAAAGCCTCCAGCAGCTTACAGGCGCATTTTTCTCCGTCCGATAACATCTTTACAATCTTTAATCTGTTAGAATCTCCGAGCGCCTTGCAGATCAAAGCAATATCCATCTCATTCATGGCGAACACCTCACATAGATTATTATCTATATAATAGCATACGCATAGATGATCGTCAATGTGTTTGCGTCTATAAAATTTATTCTTCTCCAAAAAAGGAATCGGTCGTTATGTACAACCATCGACTTCCTTCGACAATTGGAGCGGCGCTACAAAAAAGGTCGCCTTCAAAATTTTGGCAGAAACTTGGACTCTTCTAATGAAAACCTGTCATACGTCCTTAAATACCGCAAGTATGTCGTCGCAATATTTACCCGCGGCTCTTATTTCGTCGCAGAGCGGTTTCATTTTTTCTCTATCTTGAAGTACTTCAGGTGTTAAACTAAAGCCGCCTTCCATGTCAATAAGAGTGGAGAACCCTTTGCCATTCTGCAAATTATATAAGGGGATCAGTCGTTCGATAAATGTCAACTCCGGATTTAGAGCCTTTGCTTTTTGTAAAAAACCAATTGCACAAATATTTGTGCCAAGCATGCAAAGATATGCCCCATGCATATTCCAACACGAAAATTCGGGACTTCCATGGGTATGCCATATCTTGTCGTCCAAAGGATATCTTTTAAAAATGTCACCCTGAAAGCTATCTGCCCAGTCCATAAATGCTTTTTTTCCAAAAGAATACTGCTCCGTTTCCGGCGTATTTAGGAGTGTCGGTATCATCATAACAGCGTTTTTGTAAGCGTCTGCTAAAGTCGGACTTTCCTTTTTATCCTTTATAAAAATCAACTGATCATAGCGATACCGCTTCGGTGTGGTTTCTTCTCCCATGATAAAATAGAAATTGGTTTCGTCGTATCCGCAAATAATGGCAAAAGAATGAAATGTGTCATCTAAACACGCGATTATGGGTATGTTTCTATCAATTAAAGAGATTTCGAAAAGATGATTTCTAAAGGCTCGTCACTTAACTGAAAACTGCCGATAGATCGATAACCCAGTTTCACATAAAAATGCTGTGCATACTCGGTTTGCGCAGTAGAAGTCAGTATAACCTTATGTCCATTACGCTTCATTTCATTCTCCCAATATTCAACAAGCGTTCTCCCCAAACCTTTTCCTTGATATTCATCTAATAAATGAAGCATATACATAAACGGAACATTATCCCAAAATAGGCCGTACCTCAGCCAACCAATCAAGTTTTCTTTATCTTGAGCTACTAAGATTTGCTTATCAATTATTTTTTTTTGAATTGTTCCCGAACAAATCCATTTATCGTTTGATACAAGAAACGCTTTGTCCTGTTCAGAAGCATAACGAATGTTCATTATTAACACTCTTTCCCTTCGACCATATGGAGTAATAAATTAGATATTATTTTTTAGTATACCATAAAAGCCGAAAGAAGTCGACCGCTTTACAGCAATCGACTTCTTTCGACATTCTTCTGTAAAGGTGGTACAAAAAAGATTGGCTAGAAAAATTGCTGTAGGAAGTTGAACTTTCGCAATAGAGGGAGCGTCTATTTTATTCTCCGGTCTTTTCTTGCTCTTATCAGCAGAAAATCAGGTTTATGATAGTATTTTTTGTACGATGGGTATTTTTGTATAATATCGTTGTCCGGCAAGGGTTCAAGCACCCTTTCGATAATAAATCCGACGGTGGAAAGTGAATTGAGAATTGACGAAAATGAACGATGATATTTTATTACGCCATCTATAATCCATGTTGTTATTCGCTCACCAGGAATACTGTAATCAGTCAGATTGTAGTGTAAAATGTTCCCGTTCGAATCTCGTGACCATCGCGGTTCTTTTGTCAAAGCCGTTGTTAAGGGGTGCTCCTGTGAAAATATGAATATTCCGTCCTCATTCAATAAGGTATAAATGTCTGCAACTAGTTTATCAAAATTCTCTATGTAGTGCACCGCAAGAGAGCTTAATATAACATCAAATTTCATATTAAGAAAGGATATATCACTCATGCTCATTCGCATAAAGGATACAATTTCACTCTGATTTTCTTTTTTCGCAATATCTAACATTTTTTCGGAAATGTCTACTCCGAGAACCCTTTCTGCTCCCATTTTAGAAAAATCTCTGCAATTTTCACCGTAACCACAGCCCAAATCAAGAACAGCTTTATTAAAGAAATCAGGACACAGTGAAAATAATGCAGGCTTTTCAACTATATCATTGGCAGCAGAAGGATTATTTCGGAGCTTCCTGTATCCTTCAAAAAAGCTCGGATTGTCATAAATATTTTGGTCGTTCATGATTATTCCCCCAAAAGATATTATTAGTTTTCTTTATTTTCTTAATATATCCGTAAAAATTGAAAGAAGTCGACCGCTTTACAGCAATCGACTTCTTCCGACACTTTTTTGTAAAGGTGAGATGAAAAAGACCGGGCGGTAAAATGATTGTAAGGATTTGAACTCTCACATGGATAATCCTATTTTCAAAGGATTATTTTGTAGAGATAGCAAGCAAATGCGTGCTTAATCCTAAAATGTCCTTTTCCGTGTCAAGGATACGAACGGAGTTCATAATGGCCTCGCGTGCCTGATTGTCTTTCCAAAGTTCATCAATATTTGGAGCAAGCCATCCGCCGCCAATGACGCCATGTATTTCCGTTTTGCGAAAATTAGCATCTTTCAACTCATCCTCAAGTTCATTAGGTGAATGGAAGTGGGATCGTCCCATGCCACGATATGCTGAGTAATCCGGCCTGATGTGTTCTCCAGTCTGAATTTCCCGCTTAATCATCCCCATGAAAGCGTCTTCCTCAAGAAGTCTATTTTTTTCACCAAAAACAGTTATAGCCCAAAGAAGAGTTGAATAACGTGAAAGAGCAGCGGTAAATAACTTCCCCTCCTTTTTTAACAAGCGGTAACATTCGCTTAATGCAGCAGCTCTTTCAGCGGCTTCCGGAATATGATACAGCGGCCCCATGCAAAGAATCGCATCGGCAGATTCCGATTTTCTATTGACACAGCGTGCGTCAACCACTTCTGAAGAATATAAATGATGTCCGGGATACTCGGAAGAAAGCTCTTTGGCCATGAGAATATTTGTTTCAGAAATATCGAACAGATGCACCTCATACCCAAGTGAAGTCAGCCACCAAGAATACTCACCATACCCTCCGCCAATGTCGTATATAATAGCCGGTGGTTTTGGCAAAGTCTCAAGTAAAAGTTCTTTCGTACGCTCAAATTCTATCAATCCCAAGTCGGATCGTAGTCTGTTTTTTTCGATGCCAGCATTGTATGCTGCCAATACATTTTCATCTATAGATTTCATAATTACCTCCTTTTCCAATTTGATTTTGTCTGTAGCCGCTGTTGGGGGCGCTCGGGTTGGTTTGACATCATACAACACCTCCTTAGACCTATCGTATGAAATAGTGTACCATAAGACGCAAAAGAAGTCGTCCGCTTTCCAGCAATCGACTTCTTTCGACATTCTTCTGTAAAGGTGGTACAAAAAAGATCGGTTGGAGTAGGGATTTGAACGCTCACAAGGGCAATTATTTGCCTATTTCAACTGCTTTCTCATTACGAGCCTATCGTTATCATTTTGCCCATAAACAATAAAACCCAATTTCTTATACATTGCGGCGGGTCCCATCAAGTCACGGGCTACATTTATAAAATTATTCTTTGGATAACTTTCTACTATGTCAAATCCTGTTTATCCGCCTCAATGTTTTGCATAAAACGCAACCAACTGATGCATTTTTCACAGTCTATTTTGGTATTTGCGTTACACCAACCCACAACTTCCCCATTCATATAAGCTAAATAACCTTGTATTACGCCGCCGATTACATACTGCCTAGCTAGCTGTCGTCTTCGTTCTTGAGAGGAAAAGTCGGTTGGAATGCTATGATCGGCGCTACACCAACAAACGCAATAGCATTTACTGCCTTCGATGTCATCGTCATGTGGGGTAACATCAAAAAAATGCAAGTAATCATCTACAAGATCGGGAGATAGTTTTTTTATTTCTATATCCACAAGAATCCTCCAAGATATAAAACGTATTTTTCAGCCTTAGCAATCGGGTTCAACAACTACCATCGCTTCCATCGAGTATCTTTGTTATGAGTATACCACATAAATCGAAAGAAGTCGATCGCTTTACAGCAATCGACTTCTTTCGACATTCTTCTGGTCGGGATGACAGGATTTGAACCTGCGGCCTCTGCGTCCCGAACGCAGCGCTCTACCAAACTGAGCCACATCCCGAAAACGATAGGATTGTATCACTATCGCCGTCTTTCGTCAACAAAAATTTTTCTCAGGACAATTCAGCGCCGGTTCGCCGTTAATCTGTGCTCTCTACCTTAATCAAATTCGTATTTCCGGACTTCCCGTTCGTAACGCCGCCCGTGATGACGATTTTATCGCCGCTGTTTAAATTCATCTGCGTCTTAGCAATCATTTTCGCGGAATAGAACAGCACCTCCGTCGATTGGAATTCACGGCACATGACAGGGGTGACGCCCCAGGAAAGCGCAAGCTTGCGCCATGTCTTTTTATTCGTAGTAATTCCCACGATATCCACCGGCGAGCGGAACCGGGACACCATACGCGCCGTAATGCCGGACAGCGTGCAGACCACGATTGCCTTTGCACCGATATCGATCGCCATGCCGCAGGTCGCATGTGAAATCGCATCGAGCGTATTGCGGATTTTAAAGGCATACATCAGGAAACGTTTATCATAACTGATATCTTTCTCAGTATGCTCCGCAATTTTTGCCATCGTCGCAACCGTCAACACCGGATATTTTCCCGCGGCGGTTTCCCCGGAAAGCATAACCGCAGAAGTGCCGTCATAAACGGCATTGGCGACATCGGAAGTTTCCGCGCGTGTCGGACGCGCGTTATAAATCATCGATTCCAGCATTTCCGTAGCCGTTATGACCCGCTTTCCCAGAAGCCTGCATTTTGTGATCAGATATTTTTGGATTGCCGGAAGTTCTTCAAAAGGGATTTCTACTCCCATATCTCCCCTTCCGATCATGATTCCGTCGCACGCCTCACAGATTTCTTCTATATTTTCAATGCCGGATCGATTTTCGATTTTGGCGATGATATCCACATTGGCCGCATTTTCGCCGCAGCTGTCCTTCATAAATTCCCTCACGTCGATCAGGTCCTGTTTGACGGAAACGAAAGAGCATGCGATGAAGTCCACGTCGTTTTCCACTCCAAAAAGAATATCCTTTTTGTCCTGTTCGCTCAAATAGATCTGGTTGAGCACTTTTCCCGGGAAACTCATACTTTTCCGGTTTGAAAGCTCGCCGCCGGTGATTACTTCACAGATGATTTCCGTATCCGTCACTTCCATGACTTTAAACTCCATCAGTCCGTTATTCAGTAAAATGCGATCGCCGACCTGCATGTCGCATACCAAGCCTGCATAGCTTACCGACACGCGGTTCTGGTCGCCTTCCACATCCGTTGCGGTAAAAACGAATCGGTCTCCCGCCTTCAGTACGACGCTGCCGCCGCGGAACGTTTTGATTCTGTACTCCGGCCCTTTCGTATCCAGCATGATGGCAATCGGAAGTCCGAGCTTCTCCCTTACTTTTTTAATACGATTGATCCGTTCCAAATGTTCCTGATGCGTACCGTGGGAAAAATTCAGCCGCGCCACATTCATGCCGGCTTCGCACATCTGCGTCAGCAATTCTTCGCTATCGCACGCAGGTCCGATCGTACAAACAATTTTTGTTTTTCTCATAACAATATCTCCTTAAAATACTCGATTTTCTTGTTGATGCATCTGGCTTTTCTGCACGTACATGGCATCGTCCGCCAGCTTCAGCAGGCGCCTGAAATCGCGGTAATCCCGAACTTCGTCCACACACGTTCCCATTGCAAATGAAATTTGATTCGTATGGCGTTCGTTGTACCGTCCTACTATATCGTAAAGCCTCCGGGTCTTGGCCTCCATCTCTGAAGCATCCGTAAATATGATATAAAATTCATCGCCGCCTGTCCTGTAAAATTTTACGCTTTCATCAAAAGAAGCCTTCAGGCATTCCGCAGTCCCCTGCAGCAATTTGTCGCCCTCCGTATGCCCGAACGTATCGTTTGTTTCCTTCAGGTTATTCAGGTCGATCACTGCAAATCCGATGGTATGCGAAGCCCCGCCTTCCGGATACGCTTCTTTGAGGTAAAAATCCATCGCCGCCCTGTTTTCGCATTGCGTCAGTGCATCATACATCGCAAGCTTTTTATACATTTCGATTTTCGTGGCTTCTTCTATCAGCGCCGAATCCTGGCGCAGCGCAAAAACAGCCAAAGTAAAAGTAAACAAAAGTATTCCGATGCGCATGTACAGCGAATTATTCACATCCTGCCCATGGAAATAAAATTTGAAAAACTGTATGAGACAAAATATGGCAAAAACCGACATGGCGCATAAAATATATTTTACCGCACTTTTCCGAAAACGGATATAACTGCGGATCAGCGTTGCAAAGACCAGGATCAGCAAAGCGGCGATCAGCGCGTGCGTCACGATCAGCATCCTGCGCAGATCCGATACGCCTGTGGCATACAATAAATTCTGCACGATAAAGTTGACGGCAAAAGCCATAGCGAAAAGATGATAGCATTTTCCCACAGAGCCGTCGAATCTGCAAAAATCTTTTATAAACAGCAGGAACGGAACCGGCATGAGCATAAACGTATAAAACGACAGCAAGAAAAAAAACGTTATGTTTTGAAAGATCATCTGTAATACAATACTGTCGGTGATGACCCAGATCCCGAGCATAATGGAAAATACGCCCCAGTGGAAAATCGCTCTGTTCTTTGTCTCTACCCGCCTCGAAAAACGGGAATGCACCTGAAAAATCACAAGAGTCAATCCCAATACGATCGAAAAAGCAGTAAAGATCACCGTAAAAAGATTCTGCCGGATGATATCGTAATACGCTTCGCTCCGGGTACCATAGAAAAGATCCGGTAAATTCAAATTTCGGTACGTTGCAGTAAATTTGACCGCAAATGGCGCCGTCTCGCTGCCTTGCGGAATCGGTACGACACAATAAACAGATGGCAGCATCTCAACATCGCATCGATCATTCCCGCAAAAATACGAATCCGTACCGTAACTGAAAACGAGCTGTCCGTCGATAAAAACTTCCGCGGCATTCCCGTTTGTCAGAAAAAGCAGACATTCTTCCGGGCGGATGTATTCCGGAAGGCTTCCCTGTATTTCCGCCCGTTTGCCGTCATCTGATTTTATGACGGTCCCCTCGGCAAGGCGCAGCTTTTCTGCTTTGAGAGAAACGTTTGCCGCAGCAGAGCTTCCTGCTTTTAGATAAAAAACGACGGCGGCAAGAAGCAGGCACAGGAAAACCGCGGCAGCAGCGATTGCATAATATTTATTTTTATAACGTTTCATACCGCGTAGTACCTGTTTGATATTAATCACCGTCCTTCCGTGTATTATACTATACCATCCGCATTTCGTACAATAAGAATTCTCCGGTGCTTCCGAGCTTCCCGCTGTTTGACTCTTTGAGAAAAATATGGTATTATGTTTAAGTTTACATTACATTTTTTATTCTGGGAGTTGTTTCCATGGGGTTCCTCAAAAAAGCAGGGCTGCCGAAATTCATCCTTTTTGCCGTGCCTTTTTTTATTTTGCCGGTTTTGTCTTTTTTCTTTCCTATTTTGGCGGACCTTTTTCTTTCTTCCGGAATGGGAAGCGCAGCTGCATCCACTTCTTTCAGCGGCGGCGAATTTCAAAAAACACTTTATAATATTTTCTTTATTATATCCTTTTTATGCGGCCTGCCGATTTCGTTTACATTAAAAAAATCTATTGCGGAAGAAAAGCGCCGCGCCGTCTGTTCCGCTTATATCGCAATTCTGCTTCTGTACAATGCGATTCTCATCCCGCTTTTCTTATATCTGTAACATATTTGCAGTTTATCCGGATTTTCAGCGCTGCAAAGATTGGGGAACGGGAGGACAAATAGAATATAATTTGTTTTTTCGTCTGTTTTATGGTATATATTAACGCATGGGCTTATAAAGAAGCTGCAATTTTATAATCCTGTAAATGAAATCGAGCAGGATATTACAGAGGTGTATTTTATTGAATATTTCCGTTGTGGGCATGGGACGTTGGGGCAGCTGTATCGCATGGTACTGCAGTGCGATAAAACAGCATACCGTAAAATTATACGGAAAACCCGGTTCGCCAGACTTTATAAGATTTAAAACGGAACGCAGAAACGATTATCTTATTTTACCGGAAGAAATCGAATTGACAGATGATCTGGAATATGCAATCACAACCTCCGACTACATAATCGTATCTGTCCCCGCACAATTGTTCCGGGGGTTTCTGAAAGAATTAAAAGAAAATCAAAATATCAGCCGGCGCGGCATTCTTTCCGAAAAGACCTTCCTTTTGTGCATGAAAGGGATCGAATGCGAAACCGGCAAACGTCTCACACAAGTATTTTACGAAGAAATGGGAGTCAATTCCAAGGTGGCCGTATGGGTGGGGCCGGGACACGTACAGGATTTTTACGCCGGCCGGCCAAGCTGTATGGTAATTGCATCGCATCAAATCAACTTGACAAAGCATCTGGTAAACGAGCTCAACAGCAATCTGATCCGGTTTTATTACGGGCAGGACCTGATCGGCTGTGAAATCGGTGCCGCGGCAAAAAACGTGATGGGGATTGCGGCGGGAATGCTGGACGGCATCGACTGTCCCGGTCTGAAAGGTTCTCTGATGGCACGGGGAGCAAGGGAGGTTTCGCGTCTGATCCGGGCGATGGGCGGAAACGAACTGACCGCTTACGGACTGTCGCATCTGGGCGATTATCAGGCGACTTTATTTTCCGAATACAGTCAAAACAGGCAGTACGGCGAGAACTTCATCAGAGGCGTCCGGTCCGCCAAACTTGCGGAAGGCGTCGATACCTCCAAGGCTATGGTCAAATTGTCAGAGGATTACGATGTGGATCTCCCGATTTCCCGTTCCGTCTATACGATGTTATTCGAACATGCCGATCCGCAAAACGTGTTGTCCGCGATGTTCGACAGAGAAAATAAATTTGAATTTTAACAAACGAAGGAGCCCTTTTCCTATGGCAAAACTCAGTATGAAAAACATCATCAAAATGACGTCCCTCTCCCTGTGCCTGCCAATGCTGGCGCTTACAGGCTGCGCCCCGTCTTTTTCAACGGGTACCGTTACGGAACCGACTGAAAATGCATACGACGCGATTCTCAGCAAGACATATACCGTCGATACGCAGACGCTTGGCCTCACCGTAGACGAGAACGGCACGATTCTGCTTGCCGGCAAACCGTATTATGCTTTCGGCGTAAATTCGTTTACGCTTGTCACTCGTTACATAGAAGGCGCAGGCGAAAGCATGTACCGCGATCAGTTTGAGCTGTTGAAAACGTATGGGATTCCTTTTATACGCGTAAATTTCGGAGGCTATTGGCCTGATTATTATGAGAAATTCGACGCCGATCCCGATGCTGTGCTGCAATGTATGCGCGACGTTGTAAAATGTGCCGAAGAATACCAGATCGGCCTGATTTGTTCCCTTTTATGGTATGATTCCAGCATTCCGACCCATGTGGGCGAGCATCGCTCCGATATGGGAAACCCGAATAGCAAAACAGTAAAATACGCTACGGAATACGTCGGCAAAATCGTTGAAGAATTTAAAAACAGTCCTGCCGTATGGGCCTGGGAAATCGGGAACGAATACAATCTCGATGCAGATCTCTGCGACCCTGCTTTCAAATCGAAGCTGCCTGCGGGACCTTGCACGCCCGAAACGCCCAGCGGATACGACTTCTATACCTCGGAAGAGCTCACGGTATTTTACAAAGAGGTGGGAAACGCGATCCGGAAGCAGGATCCGTCGAGAATGATTTCCACCGGGAACGGAGATATGCGCAACGCCTCAAAAGCGCTGCGCGATGCCGCTGCTAAGAAAAATCCGGAGACCCATCTGTGGACGGAAGAATGGACGCAGGACACCACGGAAGAATTTTACGAAATGTGCGCCTATTATACTCCCGATCCGTTAGATACGATCTGTTTTCACCTGCAGCACGCCCAGCAAAAGGAAAACGGCGAAGCCTCGTTTTTGGTTATGCTCGACCGCTTTGGGTGCAAAATTTCCACTTTAAAATATTTAAAAGAATACGTAAACAGCGCCAGAAAAGCAAAAAAGGCCTTATATTTCGGAGAAATGGGCGATATGATGTGGATGGAGGACGATGAAAATGCGCTTTCCATATTTACCAGCGTCACGGACTGGATCGTAGACGCCGGCATTCAGATGGCTTCTTCCTGGCAGTTCAGTGAAAACGATCTCAAAGCGACCGATCAGGGAATCGACGGCGGCAAGCTCAGAGTCCTGCAGGAAAAAAATCAAAAATATATCCGCGAAGGAAAGGCTGATACGGCAACCTATTGGTCCAATAAATAAAGGAATGTAATCCTAAGAGTTTGGAGGATGTAAAAATGAGAACGAAATATCCTGCGCAGCTTCTTACAATCATGCTTGGAATCGCGGCGATTCTGTTCGCTGCCGCATGCGGAGATGACGAGAACCCTTCTGCAAAGGGAACGCCTGCCGGCACAGTAATACAAATCACGCAGTCCCCTTCTCCAAAAATCACCATAACGCCGGAACCGACGCCGACAGAAGCGCCGACGCCGACGCCGACTCCCGTATTTCAGCCGCATGCGGTAGCGGAGACAGAACCGGAAAGATACGGCATGAAAACGGATATCATGGTAAACGGGGAAATCGTGAATGAATATGCGAGGCAGGATCGGATCACATTTGGCGAAGCCGATACATATACGGAGGTCAAAGGCGTCATTACCTTCCGCGGAAATCATTACAGAGACACCTCCGGCGTATACGGCACGCAGGAAATACTGCAAAAGAAATTTTCCGCAGAACCGTTGTGGAAGCAGAAAACAGGCACCATGCAGACGATGGCCGGCGACGGCTATTGGTCGGGATGCGGCTGGACGGGACAGCCTCTGATCGTGGAATGGCCAAAGTCCACCCGCGCCATCATGGATCTGTACGATTGGGCAAAAGAACAGGAAACGCTCGTGGAAGTCATATACGCTACGCAGGACGGCCGCATTTATTTCTATGAACTGGAAACCGGCAAAATCACACGGGATCCCATAAACTGCGGTTTTACCTTTAAAGGCGCAGGGGCGCTCGATCCGCGGGGCATCCCTTTGCTGTACGTAGGCGGCGGCGACAGGAATCCTTCTTATAAGTCTCCGCGCGTATTCGTCATCAGCCTTGTGACGAATGAAGTATTATATGAATTCGGCTATGACGATCCTTTTGCCAAAAGAAGCTGGTGCGCTTTCGACAGTTCCGCGCTGGTTGACGCCGAAACAGATACGCTCATTTATCCCGGGGAAAACGGCGTCTGTTATTTTGTCCGGCTTGACACAAAATACAACGAAGCGGCAGGCACGCTCACCATCGATCCGTCCGAGATTGTAAAATGGAGATATTCCGGCGCCAGGAGCGGCGTAAACAATAAGTTCTGGCTTGGAATCGAAGGGAGCGCCATCGCTTACCAGGGATATTTGTTCTTTCCCGATAACGGCGGATACATGATGTGCCTGGATATCAATACGCTGGAATTGGTCTGGGTGCAGGACGTTCTTGACGACACAAATTGTACCGGCGTACTCGAAGTGGAAGACGGAAAGCCTTATATCTATATGTCTACGTCCTTCCATGCAGATTGGAGGGCGGACGGAGACGCTACCGCTCCGATTCCCGTTTGGAAAATCGATGCGCAGACAGGGGAAATCGTCTGGCGCAGCGACTACGACTGCTATACGGTCAGCGGAAACTCCGGCGGCACACAGGGATCCCTCGCTGCGGGAAAAGGTTCTCTGGCGGATATTGTGTACGTCCCGATGGGCCGGACTCCCGGACGCTGGAGAGGTCTGCTGCTCGCCCTCAATAAAAAGACCGGTGAGGAAGTCTGGGCGCTGGAGCTCGACCACTACATTTGGAGCTCACCTGCTCTGATTTATGATGAAAAGACGGGCGCGGGTTATGTGATTCAAGGCGATTCCGAAGGAAATTTGTTCCTGATCGACGGTCTCACCGGTAAAATCTTAGATACCTTCCAAATGGACGGCAACATTGAAGCGACGCCTGCAATCTATAACAATATTCTCGTATTGGGTTCCCGAAACTGCAGTATCTACGCCATAGAAATAAAATAATCAAAAACCACCGGAAGGAGTAACCATTCTTCCGGCGGTCGTATATCGTGCTTTTTATTTCTGATTCGTGCCAATGATCTCGGCCGCAAAGGCTTTTGCTTTTTCGAGATTTTTGCTCGTCCTTGCAATCGCAAGATACATCGTCTGCCGTTCCTCCGGATATTTTTTGACCAGATTCATCCCTTTGAAAAATTCCATTTCACTGATTTCAACAGCATAAATTCCGGATTCCGTTCGATCTTTTTCCTCTCCCGTATTTTCATAACGGTAGACGTCGAGATTTGCAAACCCCTTTTCCCCTTTATGTTCTTCCAGAAAATCATCCAGACGCAGGAATACGAGCTGATCCACATAAACCTCCAGATTCTCTTTATCGATGACGATGACATCCAGAGCCCCGGTGGTAAACTCGCTGCGGAACTGTATGGCGCCGCTTTTGGCCGTTTCATCGAGAATCGAGGTCTCCCCCTCCACGACGGTAAAATAAGAAACGATCGGCTGGGAGACGACATCCGACCGATCCGCGATCTGCCGGTCGATATATTCGTCTTCCTTTTCCGCATAACCGGAGGTAAAAGCACCCACGAATTTAATATTGATATCATTCTTTGACGAATCCTTGATCTGCAAAATCGTGAGGTTCCCAATTACGACGAGTAAAATTCCGCCACAGATCAGCAGCTTGTAAGAATCCAGAAAAGAAGAAACTTTGTGCCATTTTTTCCGCACGGAATACGGAATGATGTTCGTCGGATCCTGGTCGCTGTAATCGCCCGTGATTCCCATAATTTCGTTGTATGCCTTTGTGATTTCGTTATAATACGCCAGATCTTCATTGGTAGCGCCGTATTCATCCGTATGCTGCTTATACTGGCGTAAAAGCGCGCCGTATTTTTTTTCAACCAGCTCCCTGTCCGCATTTTCAGGAAGGCCGAGTATTTCATAATTGCTTTTTTGTTCTGCCAATGACCGGCACCTCCGTATTTTAAAAACTCATCTTAAAAAAGCAGGTTCATTTGATTGAGTATACTCCACTTCCGTCGTTTTTTCAAGTTTTCTCAACGCAGCTCTATGCGGAAACCGATATCATCGCAGCTCTTTCATAAAAATTTTTAAAATAAAATTCTAAGTGTCAAGCTCCAGGTGAAAAGGCCGGAGCTTTTTGAAAAATTATTTGAAATCATACAAGGCAATTCTGCACTTTCTCCGCCGAAATCCCCGCATGATCACAGATTTGGGTAACGGTTGTATAAGCCTCCTCAGAGCGGCCGCCAACTGGTAAAGTGCCATCGCGATTTTCAAATTCTTTATATCGCTGAAAGGCTTTATCATCGACACGATCCGGCCGGCCTCTGTGTTTTCATAAGCGCTAGTTTGTTTGAAAACAATGCTGCGCCATGCCGCATTGTTGTGGTGATTTCAGGGATATTATAGCAGAAATATCCCCCGCTGCCATATGCAAAACACATCCGGATTCTATTACGCAATGCAAAAATCAAAATATGTATCCGGGTATGGCTCATCTGCCAAAACATAATGCCACCATTCAAAACAATAAGCTTCAAAACCGCTGTTTTCCATAATAAAGCGCAGGCATTCCCGGTTTTTTGTTTCCGTTTCGCGCAGACCGCTTGCCGCATGATGTGACCGTACATCCATAAAATCAAAATCTCCGCCCATAGGAACAAGCATACCGGTATCCAGATGAAAAAGCGTGAGGTCTACCGCGCTGCCGCGGCTGTGGCTGGAGCGGGGAGCCACATACCCCTTCGCAACCATCTCTTCTCTTTTTATATTAGGATAATATCGTTTTTTCGTCAGATTGTTCTCCGGCTGCGAAGCCCAATGCAGGAAACAATTCACTGCGCACTGGGGACGGTAACCGTCCCACAGGAGCAAACCATATCCCAATTTTTCCGCCAGACTTTGGGCGTTACGCAAAGCGCTTCCTAATTCTTTCGTTCCCACGATACGGTTCACCTGATAGCCGTCCACCGGTTTCCCTGTAAAATTGTCCCATGTGGCATACTTGGCATCCCAACGGATCCCCGGCAGCATTTCATCTAAAAAAACGAAGTTCTTTTCCATTGTATTTACCTCCTGAGCGACAGTTCAATCAAACGATCCAGTAATGCAGAAAGCGTGAACCCTGCTGCAATCATCATGCGGGGATAGCGGCTGTACGAAGTAAAGCCCGGCATGGTATTCACTTCATTCAAGACAATGCGTCCATCCTCCTGTAAAAACAGATCGATACGGGCTAACCCTC
Organism: Clostridia bacterium; assembly: GCA_046952735.1. Classification (GTDB taxonomy): domain Bacteria; phylum Bacillota; class Clostridia; order UBA1212; family UBA1255; genus Egerieisoma. The sequence continues at coordinate 18,871 of JBKUJR010000022.1, forward strand.
TGCAGCCAAGCGTCCGATAAATTTTCTTAGATGTTTTCTGAATCCGTTCCCTTACCCCGGCCGGCAGCTCTGCCGGGACTCTGACGATTGCATTTTCAGAACCCTTTTCCGGCTGCGATTCCTGATGGATTTTAAAAAATCCGTGTTTCAACTCGATCCGATCCACCTCGCCGGCAATGAGATCCGAATCGTTCCCCAATATGGCACAGCCCACTTCGCTCCCGAAAATCGCCTGCTCAATCAATATTTTGCTGTCATATTTCCGGGCCTCGTTTATCGCCGCTTGCAAATCCTCAGCGCAGCACACCTTGTTTACGCCAAAGGAAGAACCGGAACGGGCGGGTTTCACAAAAACAGGATACACAAGATCCTCTGCTTCCGGGCTGCCGCCTTCCTGAAGGATCTGAAACGCAGGCACATCGATGCCCGCATTTTTCACTACCGTATAGGCAAGCGCCTTATCCATGCAGATCACGGAGCTTGGAATATCGCAGCCTACATAGGGAATGCCTGACAATTCCAGCAGGCCTTGTATGGATCCGTCCTCGCCAAATTTGCCGTGAAGTATTGGAAATACCACGTCTATGGGCTGGATATCATATCTGTTCTCCTTTTGCAGCAACAGGCCATGCGGATTTCTGTTCGGTGAAAAGACAACCGGATCCCCGGCATATCGTTCCCACTCCGGACATGGCTTATCACACATTTTCCAGACGCCGGATCTTGTGATTCCAATAAAAAACGGTTCGTATTTTTCCGTGTCTATGTTTGCAGCGATCTCCATCGCAGATTTTATTGAGACATTATGTTCCTCTGAGCAGCCTCCAAACAGGACTGCGACTTTCATTTTATACATTTCCCAGACTCCTTTCAAAATTCAAACAATTTACAATCATATTTCTTACTGTGTCAGCCAGCATCCGCTCCGTATAGTAGGCCGTATGCGGCGTAATAATGACATTTGGCATTTCCTGAAGGACTGGCAAGAAAGGATGATCGATCGCTCTTTGTTTGCAGTCATTGTAAAAGATGCCTTCCTCCCCTTCCAATACGTCTAAAGCGGCGCCTCCGATTTTCTGCGCTTTCAACGCTTCTGCCAATGCCGCGGTATCCACTAAAGCGCCCCGGCTCGTATTGATGAAAAGTGTCCCCTGCTTCATCCCGTTTATTTGATCGCGGCCAATCATATGGTATGTGTCTTCTGTCAGCGGAACATGCAGCGTAACAATGTCACTGTTGCGCTGCAATTCACAAAACGGAACATAGTTCGCTCCCGTTTTGTGAGTACAGTCATATGCCAAAACCTTACAGCCAAACCCCTGCAAGCGCTCCATGACTGCCTGTCCGATCCGCCCCGTTCCCACTACGCCAACCGTCATATCCCGCAGCTCTTTTCCCCGAAAATTATTCAGCGTATAACAATATCTATCCGCCCGGCGCATAATGGATTTAGTTCCACGCAGCAGCATTAGTATCAGCATGATGGTATAGTCGGCGACGCTGCCCGGCGAGTATGCTGCTGTGCCAACGGCCATGCCCATCTGTCCGGCCGCCTGTGTATCGATATGGTTAAAGCCGATACTCCGGGTGCCGATATATTTTACACCCGTATTTTTCAGCGCAAGAAGGATCGCTTCCGAGAGCTCCGCTTTATGGTTTACGCTGACGCACCGACATCCATCGGCTAATTTTGCATTGCTTTCCGATACGGCATCTCTTATGAGTAAAATTGTAACGCCAAATTCGGAGGAAAGTTCATTGAAAATCTCTGCTTCGTCCGGTTCGCATCCAAAAATAGCAATATCGATCTTGTTCTTCATTGTTGTCCTCCTTATCATTTTACCCGCGCTTTGATTTCATCATAAATAGCAATGCTGTCCTGGAATCTGGCGTCCCCGTCTGCTCCCATTACGCTGCAGATGTAGGTCTTTCCGTTAATGACTGCTGCAGAAATCAGGCAGGCGCCGCTCAGGCTGCTGGTTCCCGTTTTCAGACCGATTACCTCGGGACGATAATAGAGGCTGTTCGGATTGAGAAGTTCATTTGTGTTGTTATAAGTAACCTCCCTGCCATTCGCCCATTTTTCATAGGACGTATAGCTTGCCACAATTTTCGAAATAGTCGGATTATCCAGGCATGCTTTTGCGATCATGGCAAGGTCATAGGCCGTGGAATACTGCCCCTCGGCAGGATAGCCGTCAGGGGCTGTAAAGTTCGAGCTTGCGGCGCCAAGCGCGCGGGCCTTCTCATTCGCCTTATCCAGGAACACATCGATAGATTGTCCATTTGTCAGGCTGTTATTTCCGGCAATTTTCTTTCCCGCATTGACTGCAAGCGTATAGGCGGCGTCATTGCCGGAGGGAAGCAAAAGGGCAATTAAAAGTTGTCTGACTGTCAGGACGTCCCCCTTAGTAAGCCATGCTCTCGACGAATCTTTGTGGATCATTTCAATTTCCGCACCTACTGTCACTACATCCTCAGGGGAACAATAGTCGAGCGCTGTCAATGCCATAATCAGCTTGACCGTACTGGCCGGCGCAATCTTGTCCGTGCTCTGTTTCTGATATAATACCGTATTTGTGTCGGCATTTATCACAATGGCGCTTTCCGCCGTGATCTCCACAGAAATGGAATCCGCCTGGCCGAGAACCGGGACCGCCTCATTTTTTCCTTCGCCCATTTCAGAAAAATCACGGTTGATTTTTATATCCTCTTTACCGTCCCTTAGAAATGCGCATCCGCCAAAGACTGCAACTGTTATATGTAAACAGAGCACGATACATACATTCCTGTAATAAACCATTTTTGACTTGCCGGCGGTTTCTTTTATCGTAGTATCTTGGCTGCCGCTATTGTTTTGATGTTCCATCGTTATCCTGAACTCCTTCCTGAAAATAAAAAATCGCTCCACGCGATATATAGCATATCAGAATGGAACGATTTATGTTTTCACTTTCCTTTGTGGATAACGTATGATTTCTTGCGGATTTTCTTACGGTTTGTTTGCGAGAGGCAATGTAACCGTAAAGCAGGTAAGACCGTCTTCACTATGCGCAACGATCTGGCCGTGATGGAGTTCAACAATCTCCTTTGCAATGGCGAGCCCCAAACCGGCCCCGCCGGTGCTGGAACTTCGTGAGACGTCTAAACGATAAAACTGCTCAAATATTCTTACTAATTTTTCCTGCGGAATCGTATCTCCTTCGTTGATTATTTTGATCCGTACATGATCATCTATTTGTTCAGCAGTCACCCGAATGCTTGTATTTTCATAGCAATAGCTAACGGCGTTCCGCAGCAGGTTATCCAATACCCGCTGCATCTTGTTTGCATCGCAGGATATCATAATATCCGGCTGAATTTCAAATTCACATTTCAAATGTTTCTCGGCCAGCATCGGCTGAAACTCATATGCCAACTGTCCAAGCAGCCTTGTAAGATTGATCTTTTTGTATACAAGCGTAATATTCGAAAGGTTAAACCGTGTAATTTCAAAAAACTCGTTGATTAAATCTTCAAGGCGTTCTGCCTTATCCAGGGAGATGGACAAATACCGTTCCCGAAGTTCATCGGAAATTTGGTTTTCGTCTCGCAACAAAGTTAAATATCCTATAACGGAGGAAAGCGGGGTTTTCAGGTCGTGGGCGAGATACATAACAAGGTCATTTTTTCTTTGCTCTGCAAGCTCCGCGTCCATTTTTCTTTTTGTCAGGGTATTCCGTATGGAATTGATCTTCCTTTCTGTCGAGGCCAGCTCCGGCGGTAAAACGATATCCCTGGTATCTTCATTCACCAATGTATCGATTCCCCGGTTGATCTCTTTAAAATATTTTGAAACACTGTTCAGATAACGGCGGAAGATAATAAAAAACACGGCGAAAACTGCTGTGAGGAAAAGCCATATCTCATATTTTTTGAAGGTTTTTACGTAAACAAGCACGGCCTCGTCGCGGTCATGATAAACAAAACGGTCTAAAAGGGCCACTATGACATTTGCAAAATGATCTTTTAAAATGAACAGATAAACAATCGCTATAATCAGAATGGAGCATCCCATTATCAACAGCACTTTAACGGATAATCTGTTTTTAAAAAGCAAATAGTCATCTTCACGATCGATGTTCTTTCTCTTTTTCAATGGTATATCCCACTCCCCATACGGTTTTTATAAATTTTGGGTTTTTGGCCCGTTCTTTCATTTTCTCTCGAAGACGTGCAATATGTGCCATAACGGTATTATCGTTGTCAAAATATTTTTCGCCCCATACTGCTTCAAATAATTCTTCCGTTGAAACAACCTTTCCCTGATTTTCACATAAATACCAAAGAATAGAAAATTCCGTCGGCGTTAGTTGAATCTCTTTTCCAAACAAGATACATTTATGGCTGCTCTTGCTGATTGTCATACCTCTTATATCGTATTCGCTGCATGCAGAATCTTGTTTGAAGCGGGGTTGGTTGTATCTCATGTACTGTCTTAGCTGCGCCTTTACTCTGGCAACCAATTCCAGCGGGTTAAAGGGCTTCGTAATATAGTCGTCCGCAATGGAAAGCCCCATGATTTTATCTCCGTCTTCGATTTTTGCTGTCAGCATAATAACAGGAAAATAGAATTTTTCCCGGATTTTCTGGCAGATTTGGAAGCCGTCAATATCCGGGAGCATGATATCTAATATCGCTAAATTCAATTCAACTGACGCAATGCACTTCAGCGCTTCAGCGCCGTTATAAAATTTATAGACGGTATACCCATCGTTTTTCAGATAGACTTCAATTAAATCGGCTAACTCTTTCTCATCATCGACCACTAAGATTTTTTCATTCATTATATTACTCCTTACGATAGGATCAATCTATCTTCTTGAAATCATTTATGGGACAAAGATGCAACTATATTACCAGAAAATAATAGCAAAATCACTGGTAATCGTCAAGGTGAGAGAAAGCGGCTTGCTCCCATAGCACAGTGTGAGAACGCTAAAATGACAGTAATCTGCCATCTTTATAGATTGCCGTAAGCTTGCCGTCCATCATCCCGCGAAACAGGTAATTCTCTATTTTTTCTTGGGCTCGGGTAATTCCTCATACATGGCTTCAAACAGTCCTGTCAGGTATTCCCTGTCATCCACATTGTCCACCAGCAGCATCTCCTTTGCACCTGCATAGGGCGATTCGCAAGCCGCTTCCGGCATATAAGAAACCGCCGCTGGCACAGGCTTCACAAGGAGTCTGTCATCGTATATCCCGCCTATGATTTTCCCACGGTAGTATAGGATGAACTCGCCCATCATGTACCGATATGTGATTTCATCCAAACCGGACAACTGTTCCAAAATGAACTTTAAATATTCCTTGCTTGATGCCATGATTCTTTCCTGTTCAAGCATTTAGCAGCTTTTCTAAATCCGCGGCGGAAACATCCATTTTCACGGATACTTCTTCCATAGACATTCCGGCATTCAGAAAACGCTCGATCACCATTTTCATGTCTTCGCCAACTTCTATGATGTGTCCGTCCAAATCGTAAAACCGAATAACCCGCTGCCCCCAGCTATGCTCCACGACTTCTCCTAAATATTCGATGGCCGGATATTCTTTCAGTTTATTCAGAAAACCGTCAAAATCCTCTTCCTCAAAAACGACTTCCGCGTTGTTGGACTTCTTTAATACCTTTTCTTTTGGTATATTTACAAGCCAATCAAAATCCTGCTGTAACGCCAAGCCGCAAGTAAAAGCAATGTTTCTTCCGTAATTCTGATCTACTTCCAAGCCGAATAAATCTTCATAAAACGTTCTTGCAGCATTGATGTCCGCTACCGATAGAACCACGCATGTGTACTTCATATAAATTTTCCTTTCTAATTCGCTTTTCTCGATCCTCTTTCGCTGTTTTTTATCTCTGCCAAAGCCTTACAGGCAGCCCGTTCTGTTTTCTTCTGAACCGCCGCATCTGGAACCGCCTTCTTTATAACCATACTGCCCAATCCCCATAGGAAAACGTGCCGCTGCCGTGATGTAATTTACCAGCTTTCTTTAACTGTTTAAACGCATCTCTCATCCGCTTCAGTATTTCAGGCCGAATGTCTAAACTATGATGCGCAGGAAAAACCTTTTTGACCGGAAGCTCTGAAATTTTTTCAAGAGAAGCAAGGTATGCGTCCGGATCAGTTGACGGATAATAGGCAAATAAAGTGTCCTTGTAAACTAAGTCGCCGGTAAACAGATAGCCCCTGTCTGATTCCCAAAAACACATATGCCCCGGAGCATGGCCCGGGGTATGTAATACCTGTATATTCCGTCCGCCTAAATCGATGCGATCTCCATCTCTAAGCACCTTTGTTGGCGTCCCCTGGAAGAACGCATAAGTACCAGCATCATAGCCGTCCGGCAAATCACAGCGGTCTGCTACCATCGCTCTGATTGTTTCTATCGTCAACGGAAACGCACCGTTTAGCCAGCTCAATTCTTCCGCATGGGCATAAAAGTCCGCAAAATACTTATGTCCTCCAATATGATCCCAATGGATATGGGTAGCAACAGCCGTAACAGGCTTATTTGTCAGCTTCACAACTTCATCATAAATATTGCAGATTCCCAGCCCCGTATCGATCAGCAAACTGCGGTTGGAGCCATTTAACAGATAGCAATGCGTTTCCTCCCAATGCCGGTATTCACTGATAATATAAGTTTCTTCCTCGATCCGGTCAATTGTAAACCATTGATCCATTTTCAATCATACCTCCATAAGCAATATCCGATTTCCTTCGCCTTCATAATGCCTCTTAAAGAATGTATGCCACTTCCCGCAAAGTTTTCCCGTCAAAGGTGTCATCCCTTAATCAGTGCTTTTTTCAAATCCGAAACAAATTGTGCCTGCTGTTTTTTCAGAAAAGTTTTTACGAATGGTTTTAACAGAAATTTTTTCACAATCACATTCTCTGTAAAATCTATTTCAGTTTCATCGCCTTTTTGAGTGAAAATGCCAACCCAATGCCCTTTCATGTTGGTGTTCTCCATGTCAAATTCCCAGCGCCGATACGGCTCCATTGCAGTGATTGTAAAGGTGGTGGCATAACCCTGTTCCGTATATTCAACAAACTGTTTTTCGTTCAGAATTTCCGTTTTACTCAAATCGCTACGCCATGTATAATTTTCCACTGCCGTGACGACTTCCCACACTCTTTGAATGTCACTTTGGATCACGGCTTTTATATTTGATGTTATCATTTTGATACCTCTCTATTCAGCCTATTCAGTATTTTCATAATGCGCTCTGTGCAGTCAGCTTCTCGAATTTCAATTTCTCTCCGCGAAATCAGCGTTCACGCATGTATCGTTCTATTTCATCAGAAGTTAATTTTCGTACTTCCGTATGCGGATATTCTCGATACTGCCCGGCAGTAAAAACAGGTTTCATCAGCTTGCACTTTTTATCTTTATTCTTTTTCAAAAATATCTGCAAGTCCTCATTTCCGGTAAAGATTTTATAGGATACCCTGCCTTTACTGTCTTCTATCTCGTAGATACCACATGACTTCTTCGCAGTATAGTCGGCGGTTCGCAAATAGAGCTTTGCAATTTCTAATGACTTAAAAGGAAAATTCCACCTTTGCAGTCCTCTGTTGGGATCCTGTTCAATACAAATACAACGTCCGCACGTTCCGCAAATATATTGTGTGTGGTTTTCCAAACAATCGAAAGGATTGCGTAATGGGGAGGCTCTGTTTTTATCAGAATAACATTCATCGCACATTTTTTTCAACTCCTGATCAAGTCCTGATTCGCCGTTCCCTGTCTGCGCTTCTCTCCATAACGAATAACCGATCGCGTTTGTCCCAACAAATCGGGATTTGAAAACCACAATGTGCCGGCCTTCTTCCGCAAGGGAAGAAAATCCGATAGCAGGTTATAACAGCGAATGGTAATCGGGAAACTGTGATATATACGCGAATATATTATACCGGAGGATTTCAAGATGGACAAGTACATTTTCAATGAAAATAACGGCCTTCGGTATGAATTGCAGCGGAGATTACAGCAATGGAAAAAACAATCGAGCGGCAAGTACCAGTAAATTCAATTTTAAACAGAAAGGTAGATAGCGATCATTTTCTTACTTCAGCTACAATGGATACAGATATAGAAATGTTTTGAGCGTTTGCTATCGAATGATTACAAGTTTATACTTCATTAAGTAGCTCTGCGATATTAAAAGAAGCCTATAAAAATAATTTTATCGTGTTGAAAGCAATTGCTAATGGGTAAAAGGGTTAGGCAGCGCCTTGTTGGAAGAACTTGAAAACAGGGCATCATTGTGGAATTGCAGGCTGTAGCTGTCAATTTCGTTTATTCCTCCTGCTTGTAACTGCCTGAGCCTGTTTCTCACACTCTCATTTCCGATCTTTGAGCCGTTCGACCTAAAATCGGGCAACTCTTGAAATTAGATATTCTTTCTGTATAATAGAATATTATGTCCCTGCAAGGAGAAAAGGAAATGAGTACTAAAAGAAAGATGTTCGCACCTGTTGCGGCTATATGTATCGTATGTTTCATCGTCATGATACGTGATATACAACCGGTTTCTGCCGGAGGAGGCACAAAATCATCCACACAAGCAGATCTTTACAGCAACATAGATGATTACCTGCAAAAGTGTGTGAAAAATGCAAATATCCCTGCAATGTCTGTAAGTATCGTAAATAAAGACGAAGCGTTGTTTTCAGGCAATTACGGAAAATGTGAAAGCAGTGATACGCCGTTTTGGCTCGGCTCAGTCAGCAAGTCATTTACGGCGGTCTGCATTATGCAGTTAGTCGAGCAGCAAAAGATCGATTTGACCGCTGCCGTATCAACTTATCTGCCGAATGCAGCTGATGGTGATAAAATCACGGTCAGCCAGTTGTTGAACCATACAAGCGGGCTTGGCGAGTATCAGACGCTCGAGACTTGCAAAATCGTAAATAATCAGGGCGTTCATTGCTATGCAAACGTGAATTATTCTCTATTGGGAGAAATCATTGAAGCTGTCAGTGGAAAATCCTATTCTGAATACATATCCGCAAATTTATTTGAGCCGTTAGGGCTTTCACATACTGCCGCAACGCTTAACGAAAGTATGGAAAACGGGCTGATTGACGGATATACGAATTATTGGGGTATCCCCATAAAAACAGCACATAAATATCCTTCCTCTCAAAACGCCTGGATCACCATACCTGCAGGTTATATTTCTTCTTCCTCGAACGATTTGGGAAAATATCTGCAAATGTATCTGAACGGCGGAAACGGTATTCTTTCTAAAGAAAGTATCGATATGATGTTTTACGGTGACACCGTCTATGTTGAAGATGACGTCCCGTTTTGGTACGGATATGGTTGGGCTACAGTGAAAGAACCGCTTTCCGAACCGGTACTGCGTCACAGCGGTCTTGTTGAAACCGGAACTTCCTGCATTTTCATTCTGCCCGAAAGCGATATCGCGATCGCCATCGAAACGAATGTAAACGATTATTTCGTAACCAACGAAATGATGGATAGCCTGGGCTGGGGCGTTGTCCTTATGCTTTTGGGTGATTCGACAAATGAAATTACAGACAATGCATATATATTAAAACATCTGTGGATCGATTTGATTATGCTGATGGTACTGTTTGCAGCAATTCTGCCGTGGTGCTTTCTTCCCCGCTATGTCCGTAGAATAGAATACAGAAAGATAAGTATTCGAATAACGCTGCTGATACTATTTCATTTATTACTGCCGGTTTTCATATTATTGCTTGTTCCGATATTTTTTGCAACGCCGTTATGGGTTGCAAGAGCCTTTGTTCCAGATGTCTTTATAACTGTAATGATTTCGTCTGCGCTGCTTTTGATTGGCGGTTTGGTGAAAGGCGTTATGATAAGTATTTATATAAAGAATAACGAATAGTTTTACGCTATTATGGGGTACCCAGATAAGGATTTCATAAAATTTAATTGTATGCCGCCGCTTATGGGGTAACGCCATAGCGGCGTTTTTCTTCTCCGATCGGCTGCCTCTGCCGATGGCGTGGTTTCTGCTCTAACTTGAGCGCCCTCAGCATTCTATATTTTCATTTTGATTTTCTTCCATTGTTTTCCAGTAGACCGCGCATATTCTGCGCCTTGACGTGCTATCATATTGCCCCATATCAGGCGAGAACTGCAGTATAAATGGATTTTTTAACCGACTATTTTTAGCCATAAGTGTTAAAAAATGCTTGACCACCCCAATTTTCAAACGTTCCAGAGGCAATCGATCAAAAAGAGAAATTGTACTACCTTATGAATTTACACGACTCTCAAACCAACCCGCCGTTTTTACGGTTTCACAGTGTGTGAAGCGAGACCTGTTTTTACACGTCTTTTCTATTTATCTGAAACAGATTTAGAATAGAAAACAAAATCCATCTGTTCTTGAATAAAAATATACTATAATATTACAAAAAAACAAATATCATTTTGCTGAAAATCTCCTCATTTTAATTTTATATTATTTTCTTTAATATTTTAGGAATAAAGGGGTTTACCGTGACAACAGAACGAAAGACAAAAAAGACCTTGAAAGCTTTCACACTCTCAAGGTCTTTATCCGTAAAAATATGCGATTTTTTCACCTCTGCACAGATTCGGCACCGATTGGCGTAAAATTTTTGAATCTGCCGCGTCCGAAAACGCGCATCACGTGTTTTCAGTCCTTGTCGTTTGGCAGACTTTTCATTGTCGGGAATAATAAAACGTCACGGATAGAACGCGTATTCGTAAGGAGCATGACCAGCCTGTCCATGCCGATGCCAAGCCCTCCCGTAGGAGGCATCCCGATTTCCAGAGCGTTCAGGAAATCGTTGTCCACATCGTTTGCCTCTTCATCCCCGGCTGCTTTTAAAGCCGCCTGATGTTCGAACCGCTGCCGCTGATCCACCGGGTCGTTGAGCTCGGAGAATGCGTTCGCATGCTCGCTGCCGACGATAAACAGTTCGAAACGCTCCGTATAATCCGGGTTTTTGGGCATTCGCTTTGCGAGCGGTGAAATTTCCACCGGATGGTTCGTGACAAAAGTCGGCTGAATCAGATGTTTTTCTGCGTATTCTTCAAAAAACAGGTTCAGGATATCCCCGATTCCGTGGCGTTCTTCAAATTCGATCTGACGCGCTTTGGCAATTTTACGCGCTTCTTCCAGAGAATGGATCGTGGTAAAATCAACGTCTGCATATTCCAAAACAGCGTCGCACATGGAAATTCTGCGGAACGGCTTGTCTAAATCGATTTCCACCTCTCCAAACGGGATTCGGCCCGTTCCATTCACCGCATTGGAAACGGTACGGATCAGCCCTTCCGTAAGCTCCATCATGCCGTTATAATCCGTATACGCCTGATATAATTCCAATAATGTAAACTCCGGATTGTGTTTCGGATCCATCCCTTCGTTTCGGAAAACGCGTCCGATTTCGTATACCCTGTCCAGCCCGCCGACGATCAGCCTTTTCAAATGGAGTTCCAGCGCAATCCGAAGGTACATATCGATATCGAGCGTATTATGGTGGGTGATAAACGGACGGGCTGCGGCCCCGCCGGCAATCCCGTGCAGCACCGGGGTTTCCACCTCCATGAAGGCGCGGCTGTCGAGGTAATTCCGGACTTCTTTGATAATTTGAGAACGTTTTACAAAAACGTCGCGCACCTCCGGATTTACGATCAAATCGACATATCGCTGTCTGTAGCGCGTATCTAAGTCGCGTAAACCGTGGCGTTTCTCGGGCAGGGGCTGCAACGATTTGGACAACAGTGTAATTTCTTTTGTTTTTACTGTAATTTCACCCGTTTTTGTTTTGAATACCGTGCCTTTGACGCCTACGATATCGCCGATATCATAGGCTTTAAAATCCTGGTACGTTTCGTCCCCGACTTCATTGCTCCTGATGTAGATTTGCAGCATTCCGGCTTTATCCTGTATATGGAAAAAACTCGCTTTGCCCATAATCCGTTTGAGCATAATTCTTCCTGCTACGCAAACAACGGGTTGATCGATTTCTTCCCCTTCCCGGCCTTCTTCCGGCTCCGAATAACCATTTATAATCTCGTCTGAGGAATGCGTTACTTCATATTTTGTAATCTCAAAAGGATTCTTCCCCGCATTTTTCAAATTATCCAATTTATTCCGACGGATCTGGCATAATTCATTGAGCTCCTCGACACTCAGCTCCGGTTCTTCGTTTATTTCCTTCGTACGGTTGATATCAGTATTTTCGTCCACGGGCAGCCTCCTAAGTTGATCAGTTGTGATTTTTTTCGGGAATCCGGATTTTTACGATTTTGTATTTGACAACGCCGTCGAGCGTCTCCACCTCAACGATATCGTCGACTTTTTTGCCGAGAATCGCCTGTCCGACAGGAGATTCGTTGGAGATTTTACCGGCAAGGGGATCGGCCTCCGTGGAACCGACCAGATAATATTCGACCTCTTCTTCAAAATCATAGTCGTAAAGCGTGACGCACTGCCCCAGGCGGACCATATCCGTGTCGAGCTCGCTTTCATCGATCAAAACGTAATTTTTGAGTATTTCTTCGATTCTGTGTTTTTCCGCTTCATTTTCCTGCTGTTCCCTTTTTGCATCATCATATTCGGAGTTCTCCGACAAATCGCCGAATCCTCTTGCGATTTCAATCCGCTTGATGATTTCCATTGTCTTTTCGCCTTTCAGGTATTCGAGCTTTTCCTGATAATGTTTGAGCCCTTCCCTGGTAAGATGCGTCGGCTTCTGTTCTGCCATAATCCATCTCTCCTCTTTTTTATTTTACATTGATATAATTTTTGTCCTTCAGGATAACGTCATGTGCGCCGCCTTCGATCAGGCTCGTAGACGACACGCGCGTCAGCCTTGCCGTTTGGTGGAATCCGGCGATATCGGTTGCGCCGCAGTTGCACATCGTAGAGCGGATTTTACCAAGCGTGATATCCAGATTGTCCCGTAAAGAGCCGGCGTAAGGAACGTAAGAATCTACGCCTTCTTCGAAGGAGAGCTTTGCGCTGCCGCCCATGTCGTATCTCTGCCAGTTTCTGGCTCTGTTGGAGCCTTCGCCCCAGTATTCTTTGACATAATTGCCATTGATATTCACTTTCAGCGTCGGGCTTTCGTCGAAACGTGCAAAATATCTGCCCAGCATTACGAAATCCGCCCCCATTGCCAGCGCAAGCGTCATATGGTAATCATGTACGATGCCGCCGTCGGAACACAATGGAATATATATTCCCGTTTCCTTAAAATATTCGTCTCTGGCTTTTGCGACTTCTATGACAGCCGTAGCCTGTCCGCGGCCGATGCCTTTTTGTTCTCTTGTAATACAAATGGACCCGCCGCCGATTCCGATTTTGATAAAATCGGCGCCTGCATCGGCAAGGTAGCGGAATGCCTCCGCATCCACCACATTTCCCGCGCCGACTTTGACGCTGCCGTTATATTCTGTTTTGATATAGTCGATCGTATCTTTCTGCCATTCGGAATATCCTTCGGAGGAGTCGATACACAGGATATCGACATCAGCCTTGACAAGTTCGGGAACGCGTTCCTTGTAATCCCTGGAATTGATCCCCGCGCCGACCATATAACGCTTTTCACTGTCTAGGAGTTCCATCGGGTTTTCTTTGTGGGAATCATAGTCCTTCCGGAAAACGAAGTATTTTAAATTGCACTGTTCGTCTATGATCGGAAGGCAGTTCAATTTATTGTCCCAGATGATGTCGTTGGCCGTTTTCAAAGTGACGCCTTCTTCGGCATAAATCAGGTCTTTGAACGGCGTCATGAATTCTTCGATCTTAGTATCCGGCGACATGCGGCTGACCCGGTAGTCGCGGCTCGTCACGATTCCGAGGAGCCGGCCGCTTTCCGTTCCGTCGTCCGTTATGGCAATCGTGGAATGCCCTGATTTTTCTTTTAATTTAAGTACGTCCTGCAGCGTATGTTCCGGAGTCAGATTGGAATCGCTGACGACAAAACCGGATTTGTATTTCTTGACCCTGCTGATCATCTCCGCCTGCTGGTCGATCGGCTGCGAGACATACACAAAAGACAAACCTCCGCATTTGGCGAGCGCAATTGCCATTTTATCATCTGAAACCGCCTGCATCACCGCAGATACCATCGGGATATTTATCGATAACGGCGACGCTTCCCCTTTTCGAAATCTGACGAGCGGGGTTTTCAGCGATACTTTATCCGGCGTGCAATCCTTCTTGGTAAGGCCGGGCAGCAGCAAGTATTCGCTAAATGTGTAAGACGGTTCGTCATAAATAAAAGCCACACAATCAACTCCTAACAATATTTTGATGGGTTAGTATACTACCCGGCTTTCAAAAAGTCAAGATTCATCTTGCGAACCCCATCGATTTCTATTATTTGATCCTTTTATTGAATCAGTTTTTTGAAACCGCGTTTCCGGAGGCGGAAAATATAAACCGGCGCGCGCAGCAGCCAGTCGAAATACATCCCAAACCAGATTCCAAGCACGCCCATTCCTAACTTTACCCCCAATAGATAACCCAGTAAAACTCTCCCGAGCCACATCGTACAGATGGAGATGATCATGGGAAATTTGACGTCTCCCGATGCGCGCAAACCGGCGGGGATCGTAAAAGAGGCAGGCCACAATACCGGTACGACGATCGTAATCGATAATAGCAGCTGATTTGCGATTGCCGCCGTCTGATCTCCGAGTCCGAACAGGGAAAACACCGGGGTATGTACGGCATAAATGATAGCATTGGTAAAAACCTGGAGCACCATGACGATTCCGGTAAAAAGCCATACGTATTTTTTTGCTTCTTTTGTTTTCCCGGCGCCGATCAGCTGTCCTACGATCGTCATGATTGCGATGTTCAGGGAATTTCCAGGAATCAAAGCCAGCGCAAAAATCGTATTTACGACGCCGTTTGCCGTAATCGCAGGCGTGTCGAATCTTGTGATGAAGCTTTGCGTCATGACTTTTCCGAGCTGGAAAATCACGGACTCGGCTGCAGCCGGCAGACCGATCAGGAGCACCAGCTTTAGCACATCCCACTGAAAACGGTACGGAAACATTTTACGGATGTTGATTTCTTCCGAACGGCGTAACAAAAGCAGTACCATGATGACCGCGCCGGCAGCGCGGGAAATCAGCGAGGAAAGCGCGGCTCCGCCGGCGCCCATATCGAAGCCATAGATGAATACGGCATTGCCGCTCACATTGATTACATTCATAATGATGGAAATGACCATCGTCGCGGTGGCGTTTCCTTTGGCCCGATAAATCGCGGCGCAGGTGGAATATACTGCAAGGAAAGGATAAGAGAGTGCCGAATACAGGAAATAAGCTTCCGCATGCCCCATGACATCTGGTTTTATTTTACCGAACAGCAAAGACAGTACCCAGTGGCAATCGATGACGCAAAGGGACATGATCAGCACCGATATGAAAACGGCCGCCCAAAGCGACTGTACGGCGGTCCTTTTGGCATCTTTATAGCGGTTTGCCCCGATATATTGCGAAATGACGACCGTTGCACCCGTTGCGATTCCCATAAATAAATTGATCAGCAATAAATTGAGGGAATCAACCGTGCTGACGCCTGCTACGGCCGCCTCGCCTGCACTGGAGACCATAATGGTGTCAAACAGGCCGATGGTGCTTGCCAGCAGCTGCTCGATCAAAATCGGCAGCACTAATTTTTTCATGTCAATCTGATCGTTATGAAAGTATTTTACCCAAAAACGCTTAAAACGACTGATATAGATCACTTCTTCGTCATTTGTTTTTCTTTTTGCGGAGGTCGAGCTTAGATTCCGTGCCTCTGAACAGCCGGATCAGATTCGCGTGGTGGCGTGCGATGATCATGACGGCTGCAAATACGGACAGATAAAAAATCGGTCCCAAACCGCCCTGCGTATGCAGCGCGTTGCCCAGAAAGAATACGATAACCGGGAGCGACGCTGCGGCAAGGAGCGAACCTAGTGAAACATATTTTGTGAACATGACCGTAATGAAAAAGATTCCGAAGGCGATCAGCGCCGGCAACGGCGTTATGACGATCATAACAGAAAATGTGGTCAGAACGCCTTTGCCGCCTTTAAAGCCGAAATACACCGGCCAATTGTGGCCGATTACGGCAAAAGCGCCTGCAATACAGGCCCCGTGCACCGCGGCTGATGCAAATACGCCCAGAAGCAGCTTTCCGAGCAGTACGGCGGCGATACCTTTGCAAAAATCTCCCAGAAATGTAAATAAGGCGGCTTTTTTGCCATAGATTCGCTGCATATTGGTCATGCCGGCATTTCCGCTTCCCTGGAGGCGGATATCTTTTTTATAAACGAGTTTTGACAGAATTACTGCGGTATTGATGCTTCCCATCAAATAACCGATCAGCGCGGCGGCCGCCATTAAAATATAATATTTCACGCATTACGCCTCCTCGTTTTCTTTTTCCCGTACTTTAAATACGATCGGCGTGCCTTCGAATCCGAAGTTTTGCCTGAGACGGTTCTCGAGATATCTCATATAGGAAAAATGGAACAGTTCCGCTTTATTGACGAATACGGCAAACGTCGGAGGTTTTACCTTGATTTGTGTCATGTAATAAATCTTGAGGCGTTTGCCCTTATCGGAGGGAGGCTGTACCATTGCGACGGCTTCGCCCAATACGTCGTTTAACATTCCTGTCGAAACGCGGAGCGCGGCCTGATCCGCTACGAATTTGATCATTTCATAAAGCTTTGCTACCCTTTGCCCCGTGAGCGCGGAGATAAATAAGATGGGTGCGTATAACAGAAAGCCGAGTCGGTCTTGTACCGTTTTTCTGTATTCTTCCGTTGTTTTTGCATCTTTTTCGATCAAATCCCATTTATTGATGGCGATTATGCATGCTTTTCCTTTATTGTGGGCATATCCTGCGATTTTTGTATCTTGTTCCGTTACGCCGTCATTTGCATCGATCATGATTACGACGACGTCGCAGCGGTCTACTGCGGTGAGACTGCGCATCGTGCTGTAGCGCTCGATATTGTCCGTTATTTTACCGCGTTTTCGCATGCCTGCCGTATCGATGAAACAAAAGTCCTGCTCGTCTTTCCTGATATATGTGTCGATGGCGTCGCGCGTGGTTCCGGGTACGTCGCTGACGATTACGCGTTCTTCTCCTAAGATCTTATTGATCAGGGAGGATTTTCCGGCATTTGGTTTGCCTACGACAGCGACCTTTATGAGATTGCTTTCTATTTCTTCCTCGTCCTCCTCCGGCAGATATTGCAGGATGGCGTCTAATACTTCGCCGATTCCGAGACCATGCGCAGAGGAGAGCGTGTAAAAATCTCCCAGTCCTAAATTATAGAATTCATATATTTCCGGAGGCGGCGCGCCGACCTGATCAACTTTATTGACGGCGAGTATGACCGGCTTTTTTGTTTTGCGGATCAGTGCCGCGATATCCATATCGTTTGCGGTGACTCCGTCTTTGAGATCTACCATGAATAAAATGACGTCGGACAATTCTACGGCAATTTCTGCCTGCCGTTTCATTTGTTGTAAAATGGTGTCGTTGGCGTTTGGTTCGAGGCCGCCGGTATCGACCAGCAGAAACCGTCTTCCGCTCCATTCTACTTCTTCATAGATCCTGTCTCTGGTGACGCCTGGTACATCTTCTACGATGGAAATGCGTTTTCCCGTCACATAATTGAAAAAAGAGGATTTTCCCACGTTAGGACGTCCGAGTATGGCAACCGTTCCCTGTCTGCTCACTGTTTTGCACCTCCGCATTAAAAAATTTACCTATAATAAACATCTACCCGGCCCAATGCCGTTTTGATACGGCACCGCCGGGTTCAACATGTTTCAATTCTTCTTCAGAATCCCGATGAATTATTTTTCGTCTTCAGCCATTGCAACGACTTCACGGCCTTTGTAATAACCGCAGTTGCCGCAAACCCTATGTGATAATTTGAATTCGTGGCAATGAGGACACTTTACAAGATTGGGAGCTTCTAATTTCCAGTTTGCTCTTCTTGTCCGAGTTCTTGCCTTTGACCATCTTCTTTTAGGACAAATCATCTTTCCTTACACCTCCCGTGAGAATACACTGCCGTAATAGCCTGTTTACTCATAAAGCAACGGAGGGTATTATATTCATTTCCGCTGCTCTTGTCAAGCATAATTTTTACTTTGTGAGTCTTGCGGTTTCCCTTGCGATTGCGAGTTCTTCGTTCGTTGCGATTACAAACACTTTGACGCGCGAGTCTTCTGTTGAAATCTCCACTTCGCCGCCTCTGACTTTATTTTTTGCTGGATCGACTTTGATTCCGAGGTATTCCAGACCGCTTGCGCAGTTCAGGCGCGCCTCGTCGTCGTTTTCACCGATACCGGCCGTAAATACGACGGCATCTACGCCGTTCATCACTGCCGCATATTGTCCGATATAAGATTTTACCCTGTATGCGAAAATCCGAAGCGCGAGCTTTGCTCTGGAATTGCCTTCTTTCATCGCCGCGGTTACGTCGCGCATATCGCTGCTGATTCCGGAGACGCCGAGCAGTCCGGATTTTTTATTGAGGATGGTATTCATTTCTTTTGTGGAAAGATGTTCGTTTTCCATCAGGAACAATACGACGGCGGGATCGAGAATTCCGCTTCTGGTTCCCATTTCAAGGCCGTCCAGCGGGGTGAAGCCCATGGAGGTGTCTACGCATTTGCCGCCTTCGACCGCAGCGATGCTGCCGCCGTTTCCGATATGGCAGGTGATGATTTTCAGCTCTTCCAGCGGTTTTCCCATTAAGGCGGCGCAGCGTTCCGCTACATATTTATGGGAGGTTCCGTGGAATCCGTATTTCCGGATACCGTATTTTTTGTAATAGTCATAGGGAAGCGCATACATATATGCTTCTTTGGGCATCGTCTGATGGAACGCCGTATCGAATACCGCAATCTGCGGGACGCCTTTCATTTCTTTCTGACAAGCTTTGATCCCGATAATGTTCGGCGGATTGTGGAGCGGTGCGAGCGGTACGCATTCTTCGATTGCTTTCATGACTTCATCGTCGATGATTACGGATTCGTGGAATTTTTCGCCGCCGTGTACGATCCTATGCCCGACTGCCGAGATGTCCTGAAGACTTTCTATCACGCCGTATTCTTTATTGGTCAGTGCTTTTACGACCTCTGTTATTGCTGCATTGTGATCCTTTAGCTCTACCTCGATTACTTTTGGATCTTTGCCGGTTACCGTCTGTTTGACGAAGGAATCGTCGATTCCGATTCTGTCGCACAAGCCTTTTGCAAGGACATTTTCGTTTTCGGAATCGATCAGCTGATATTTTAACGAGGAGCTGCCGCAATTGATTACTAATATGTTCATACTCTTCCGCCTTTCCTGTTTTAGTTTTGCGCCTGTACTGCCGTGATGGCTACTACGCCTACGATATCTTCTGCCGCACATCCTCTGGAAAGGTCGTTGACCGGTTTTGCAACGCCTTGCAGAATCGGTCCGTATGCTTCGGCTTTGGCAAGTCTTTGCGTAAGTTTATATGCGATGTTTCCACAGTTCAAATCTGGGAATACGAGTACGTTGGCATGGCCTGCTACCGGGCTGCCTGGCGCTTTTGATTGTCCGATGGCCGGGACTAACGCTGCGTCTGCCTGCAGTTCCCCGTCCAGAAGAAGTTCAGGCGCTTTTTCTTTTGCAAGCTGTGTCGCTGCGATGACTTTCTCCGTAAGTTCGCTCTTGGCGCTTCCATAAGTTGAATAGGAAAGCATTGCCACAATTGGTTTTTCCTGTACGAGCTGCTGAAACGATTTCGAGGATTCGATTGCGATGTCCGCCAGATCTTCTGCAGAAGGGTTTTCTACAAGTCCGCTGTCTGCATATACGAAAATGCCGTTTGCCCCGTATTCGCAATCTGGAACTACCATAACAAAAAATGCGGATACCTTATTCGTTCCCGGCTTCGTTTTTAATATCTGAAGCGATGGCCTTACCGTATCGGCAGTTGAATGTGCGGCGCCTGATACCATACCGTCCGCTTCCCCCATTTTTACCATCATCGTTGCAAAATAAACATAATCTTTCATGACGGCCCGCGCTTTTTCCAGCGTCATGCCCTTTGCTTTCCTTAATTCGTAAAATGCGTTTGCGTATTCCTCAAATTTTTCATATGTTTCGGGATTTACGATCCTGCATTTTGATATATCGAGTCCTTCCGCCAACTTGTTGATTTTCTCCGGAACACCTACAAGTATAATATTTGCGATTCCTCTTTCCTGCACCATTGCCGCCGCCTTGATTGTTCGGAGATCTTCGCTTTCAGGAAGTACAATGGTCTTCATATCTTTTTTCGCTCTTTCGCAAATCTGTTCCAAAAAATTCATTTTGAACTACGCCACCTTATCAATATTTATTTTTATACTAAAATGATACGGACAAAAAGTCCGTTTTTCATTTTACATCGTTCTTGTCGTTAAATCAAGGGTAAAATCCTCTTTCCTATTTTATATTTATGGTTTTACCCACAATTTCTCCTTTAGACGGCTGTTCTTTCTCTTTGGAAAAAAGTTACATTTCATCCGCTATCTTCCCAAATTTAAAAATAATTCCATTTTTACTCAGCGAAACAATTGCAAGTAAAAACCCTGTGCAGGAGGAAAAAGATG
>JBKUJR010000023.1:0-37294 GCA_046952735.1 Clostridia bacterium
TCATTGTATTGAACGAAGGAAAACTGGAAATGATAGGGACGCCGCGGGAGGTTTTCCAAAATGAAGCGCGCCTGAATCAAATCGGACTGACCGTACCCCAAATGACAAGCCTTTTCCACCGTCTTGCAGAGCTCTTGCCGAAAAGCGGAATCCGCAAAGAGATCTTTACGGTAGAGGAAGCGGCGGCAGAAATCCTGCGCTTGCTTGGACAGCCCGGCGTGACAGGAGGAAGCGATTTATGAAAATTGCAATCGGACAATACGTTCCCGGCACGTCGGCACTCCACAGAGCAGATCCCCGCACAAAATTCATTTTGACATTTGCCTATATGGTTGCCGTCATGATAGCCGATAACTTCGCCGCCTATCTGGCCGCAGCAATTTACATAGGCGCGGCCTATCTCAGCGCACGCATTCAGATCGGCAAGATCCTGCGCAGCCTCCGCCCGCTTCTGATCATGATGCTGATCACCGTGATTTTAAATTTGTTTTTCTATCAGGGAACGACGATCTGGCTGCAACTCTGGAAAATCACTATTTATAAAGAATCCGTGTTGTTTGCACTTAAAATGGTGCTGCGGATCGTCATGTTAGTTCTCGGCTCTTCCGTACTGACGTATACGACTACGTCCGTAATGTTGACGGACGGGCTGGAAAGCCTGCTGTCGCCGCTCAAAAAAATCCATTTTCCGGTACATGATATCGCAATGATGATGAGTATTGCGCTCAGATTCATCCCAACGTTTATGGATGAAACAGAACGCATCATGAAAGCGCAGATGGCGCGGGGCTCGGATTTCGACAGTAAAAACCTGATCCATAAAATTAAAAGCTATATCCCCATCCTGATCCCGCTTTTTATCAGCGCATGGAGGAAAGCCGAAGAACTCGCTACGGCAATGAACGCCAGATGCTACCGGGGAGGAGAAGGGCGCACAAAATTCAAAGTCCTGAAATTCACATATATAGACTTGATTTTGGCAATCATAACAGCAGCTCTTTTTGCGGCAGTTGTATTTGCAAACAAATTCGTGTAAAATACAATTACATTATCTGGAAAGCGGTGGTTTTTTGAAACGGGCATATTATAAATGGATTTTATCGAGCATGCTGATCTTGATTTTCGGATTTACGTTTGTTTTATCCGTGCAGGCTGAAACGCCGTCTCCTTCCATCGCCGATGCGACGCCTGCGGAGATCGGCCCCACCGGATCGCCGCAGGCACCGGGAACCACGGCCGCGCCGGAGACCGCAGCTGGGAATTCTGCCGCGCCCGGAACGTATTATAATAAGGGAGACGGCGACTTATTCGACGGCACGCCGGACGGAACGGGAAACAGCGCCGGAGAAATCGTTTTTATGCTGGTCATTTTCCTGTTTTGTCTCTTCTTCGTCGTCGAAGCCGTCGTACACTGGATCCGCAAAAAAAGGTGACGTCCTTTGGTCGGAACAGAGCGGGAGTGAGCAATCGGATGGAACAGACGCAAAAGAATGCTTTTCTTACTTATTACAACGCGGCAAGAAATCCTCTGACCCATAAAGGAGATTACGGCCGTGTTTTTATCGTTGCAGGCTCGGAAGGCATGACCGGTGCCGCAATGCTGTGCGCAGAAAGCGCGCTGCGGGCAGGCGCCGGCTTGGTTTATCTTTTTGCGCCGGGCAAGCTTTTGCCGATTTATGAAATTGGCTGCAGGGAAGCTGTAAAGATTAAAGTCGGCGGTGACGGCGAGCCCTGTTTCCGGCAAACCCACGTCCGCCAGATTGCAGAAACGATAACGTCTGTTTCCGGGCAGACTGCCGCGGTAATCGGACCGGGCCTTGGCAGAGATCCGCAGACACGGCTCTTTGTACGCGGCCTTATGGAGGCGCTGTCCGGGACTGGCGTTCCGGTCGTACTCGATGCGGACGGCCTGCACGCTTTCAACGGGCAGCCGGAACGCCTTGCTTATTTCAATTCCGACGGCAGGGCGCGCCTTGTTCTCACGCCGCACGAGGCGGAGCTGTCGCGTCTCATGGGCATGGACATCGCCGATATCGATCGCAACAGACCGGAAGCCGCCGTAAAAGCTGCGGCGCTTACAGGCGCGGTGACGGTGTTAAAGGGCAGCGGGACAATCATTGCCGATATGTTATCGACGCAGGAATCGTTGTGTGAAATCAATCCCAGCGGAAATCCCGGGATGGCTACAGGCGGCAGCGGCGATGTGCTGGCCGGCATTCTGGCCGGTATTTTAGCTTCTGATCAGAAACTTGGACGGCAGGGCGTTTCGGACAGACAATTTTACGATCTGGTGCGCTGCGGCGTATATATCCATGGCCTGTGCGGCGACCTTGCGGCGGAAAAATACGGGCAGCGTGCCATGAAAGCAGGAGATTTGATTGAAATGCTGAAAGAGGTACATCTATATGGGACATGAACATACGTGCAGAACGTGGGCGGAGATCGATCTGGATGCGATTGCGCACAATCTGGCGGAAATCCGGAGAATAACGGCTGAAAATGCGGCGATTATGGGAGTCGTGAAGGCAGACGCCTATGGTCACGGTGCATTACAGGTTGCGGAAACCGCATTGAAAAACGGCGCCTCCTGGCTGGCGGTTTCTATGCTGGAGGAGGCGCTGGAGCTCCGGAATGCCGGCATCCAAGCGCCGATCCTGATTCTCAGCGATAATGAACCGGCTTGTGCGGACGCGATCGCAGCGCAGAATCTGCGGCAGGCAGTTTATTCTTATGATATGGCAAGAAAGCTTTCCGAAGCGGCTTGCAGACTCGGAAAGAAGGCGAAAATCCATCTCAAAATCGATACGGGAATGGGCCGGATCGGCTTCCTGCCGGAGGCTGCCCCGTTTGAGGCGGAACGGATCGCACGCTTAGCCGGAATCGAGATCGAAGGAATTTTTACGCATTTTGCGGTGGCGGACGAAGCTTCGGAAGCTTCCGACAGATATACGGCAGAGCAATACCGCATTTTTCAGGAAACATGTGTAAAAATCGAACGGGAGAAGCATATACATATACCACTGCGCCATGCGGCGAACAGTGCCGCCATCCTTCGGTTCCCGCAGATGCATCTGGATCTGGTGCGCGCCGGGATCATATTATACGGGCTGTGGCCTTCGGAGGAAACGAAAGTATGCGGCGTGGATCTGCAGCCTGCGATGACGCTGAAATCCGCGATATCGCACGTGAAAGCTCTGGAACCCGGCAGCAGCATTAGTTACGGCTGTACGTACCGGACGAAGACCTCCGCGATGATTGCGACGCTTCCGGCCGGCTACGCGGACGGATATTTCCGGATTCTTGGGAACCGGGCCGCGGCGTTTCATGAGAACACCGGGCTGCGCGTGCCTGTCGTAGGCAGAGTCTGTATGGACCAGCTGATGCTCGATGTGACGGAGGCCTGCAAGCACGGCGCCGTACAGGTAGGAGACACGGTGGTGCTTTTTGGCGGAAATTGTGATAAAATGCCAAGTGCGGACGAAATTGCGGCTCTTGCGGGAACGATCCATTACGAACTCACCTGCGCCGTAAGCAGGCGCGTGCCGCGCGTATTTCTGAAAGACGGTACGGTTGTGGAAACGGTGGACCGGCTGATATAAAAAAATTTAAAAACATGTTGTTTCCTGGTGTATTTACTCCCGAAAAATGGATACAATGTGAATGGAGGGTTTTTTATGGCGGCGGCAAAAAAAGTCGAGCTGATACTCCCGGAGGGTCTGCTGGAAACGGTGGATTCTATCGCAAAAAAAGAGAATATGACCAGAAGCGAATGCATCGAACACGCAATGCGGTTTTACATCGAAGAGAGAAAGAAAAGAGAACTGCGGGAGCAGCTGATACAAGGCTATCAGGAGATGGCGGAAATCAACATAACGATTTCGGAAGATTTTTTTTCTGCGGAACAGGAGCTCTGGTTTACAAATTAATTCATTTAACTTGAAACGGAGTTGATTTTGTGCTTTCAGTAAAGCGTGGCGATATTTATTACGCCGACTTGAGCCCGGTCGTGGGCTCCGAACAGGGTGGTATCCGGCCTGTCCTCGTCCTGCAAAATGATATTGGAAATAAATACAGTCCCACGGTTATCGTGGCGGCGATCACATCACAAATCAATAAATCGAAATTACCCACACATCTTGCGATCAACGCCGATAAATTCGGCATTGCGAAAGATTCCGTGATTCTGCTCGAACAGCTTCGCACCATCGATAAGAAGCGTCTGCGCGAAAAAGTATGTCACATTGACGCGGAGAACATGAAAAAGATAGACTATGCATTGAAAATCAGCCTTGGGCTCATAGATCTGGGTACATAACAAGTATCCCCCCGATATCGGTCAGAGGCCCTTCATAAACGGAAACGAGCGGAAAATGATATTGAACGGACAGCTTGGCGAGCTGCCCGTTTATTTTTCCGTAGACCAGAAGCCCCAATTCCCGGTCGTAGCCGCAGCAGCCGCCGATCAGGCCGTGATCATAGCCGTCTAACGCGATCCGGTTCGTTTCCGTAAAATATTCTGCGGTAAGCTCCGGAAGCCGCAGCCTGCCGATTGCGGCGATTATGCCGGGATCCGAAGAGAGCACCAGCATTTTACCGGCAGCATAAGGGATCGCGATAGAAGAACAACCTGCATATCCCTGCCGCACGTGAAACAGACGGAATCCGTTTTGCGCCAATATCGTTTTGACAAGCGGATCCGTATATTTCGTATTATGAAAATAGAATGCGCCGGCTTTCAGAAGGTTATAGGGAATATTTTCCGGATAAGCGTTTCGAAGCGGCGTTTTACCGGAAATCAAACGAATTCCGGACGTAAAAAAATTTTTTTTGTAATCGGGGCCGGGCGCGCAGAGCAGCGTTTGCTCGTCGATTTTCGTAAATTGCATGTCGGCATGGCTCTGCTCGGGCTGCGGAAGCACGGGATTCGGCAAAACGCCGGCGACGCGTCCGTGCACAGTTAAAAAATTTTTTGTTTTTTGGCAAACGGTGTCGTTGATAACGTAGACTTTCATGATAGTGTCATTCTAATTTATTTTGATTTGTTTTGCAACTGCGTGTAATAATTTTTATCTTTTGGGTAATTCTAATAGCGGCGGTGTCTGCAAAAATTTGCAGTTTTTTGTAAATTCCGCTATATTCGGCAAATATTGCAGAAAGGAGCTGATTATCCATGGCAAGAAACGGTTTGGATAGAATTGCGTTGATTCTCGTAATCATAGGCGCGATTGTCTGGCTTTCTGTCGGGTTGTTCCAATTTGACTTTGTAGCCGCACTGTTCGGCGGCACGTCTTCTACGGTCAGCAGAATTATATATTCTGTGGTAGGAGTCGCAGGAATTTATTCCATCAGTCTGCTCTTCAGAAACAGGGAAGCAATCAGGGAATAATTACCAGCATATAAAATCAGAATTGATTAATAATAACATCGTCGTAACAAACTGCTGAACGCAGGTGACACGACAGACCGTATACCTTGTTATTACGGGTAAAATACGGGATTAAGGAGGTAATAGTTATGTCTAATAGTAGAAGCAAAACTGCTTTTGATAAACTTAAGTATGAAATCGCAAAAGAAACAGGCGTGAATCTTAAGGAAGGATACAATGGCGATCTGACTTCCAGAGAAGCTGGCACGATCGGCGGAAACATCGTTCGTAAAGTATTCGAAAGCTATACGGGAAACAACTATTTTACAGGTTCGAAAAATCAGTAATTTTTGAATGGTAATTTAATTTGATATGCGTCCGCCGCTGGAGTTCGACAGAATAAATCTTGCGGCGGATGCATATATTTTATGAGAAATAAATTTCCCGGGGAGATCCTGCCTATGTCTGCGGTGCTCAAATTCGTTCTTTTTATCGTCTTATCGCTCGTCGCTCTCTACATAATATTCCGCCCGGTGCTTTTCCCGCGCTGCAGCTGCTGCGGGCGCGTAAAATTCCGCACTTATTTTCGTTATTATGCGCCGCTCAGTATGCGCCTGACGCGCAAAGGCGATATCTCCCTTTGCCGCGATTGCTGCCTGCGCTATAATATCCGTTCTATCTCAGATTTCAGAAAACGCAGCGAGGTCAAAAAGCGGATGGAGTACAAGAGCAAGTATCTATGAAAATCCTGCGGAAGGAACAGAAAAAGCCGAAGCTGAACCGTATGTTCTGGGAGAGGACGAGTCTCTGCAAGAGGAATATATAAAATATAACCGCATCTCAAACGGTTCCTATGCCGCTCGAATACGACGGTCTTAGCAAGGACACCGTATGAATACAGCATCGGTTACGAACCGCCGACGACAAGCAATAACATCTGAATGGTTATAGTGGTAAACGGCAGCGAATATACGGACACATACGACCTGTACGGTAATATTTTGCACAAGAAAGAAAAATTTTACACCATTTCCTCAGAAGCGGTTTCCCATACAGTCACGGCGCCATAAACGTACGATGGCAATCTTTGGAAAAACTCATTGACAGCGTATAAAAACATGCTTTATACTTATTCTGAAATTAGAACTCTGGTCGGTGCGATGAATACAATTACGGAAGAAGTGACGGATTACAGCTGGTCGAAAGGGCGCAGGCTGGATTGGATCGAAACCGGAGCGAACATCATAGAATGCGGACGGTTCATAAACCCAGATGATACGGCTGTTTTAGACATGGATTATGAAAATTCGATCGAATACAACCTTTGCGCCTACTGCTGGAAATCCCGTCAACATGGAAGATCAGGATGGGTATTGGCCCAATTGGGTTAATATAGCCATTATTGCATACTCACATATCAAAACCATTACCGTTCTCAAGTATCAAACATTTTCCGATAGGAACTATCGGTTCTGGATTATATGGAGGGCTTAGACAATGATAGTAAAGGTAGAAAAGTATGTATATATTAAAATGGCGGATGTCATTTTTACGATTGACTGTACAGAAAAGAATATTTTAAAAACGCTTGATTTACTCCCTCTAAAAGACGTTGTAGTCGAAATTGGTGATGTCAAAACAGACGATGTTCTTTTTGAAAAAATCAAACAACTTAATCTCGAACATACAACCTCTCTGGAAGGAAAATCATCATACTTTGATATTGTATTTGTGACGAGCATAGAACAATTCAAAGAATTGGTTAAATACATTTTTGAATCAGATTCTGAATCGTTTGCCATTACAAGCATTGATGACAAAATTCAATGTGAGCAATATTTATACAACAAAGTTCCTATCCGTAAATTAATCAAACAAGGAAAAGTTGACGTAAATATCAGTGTAGCGATACAAGAATCAACTGTCAGTATTTCGTTGAGCAAAGAAGCCTACAACACATCAAAACTATCCCAGAAGTCAAAAGAAATAAAAAGAATGTTTTAAAGCTTCCCAGGGCCGACATCAATCACTGTCTGGCGACCCACCTCAATCCTATTGTTATGGGAAATCTGGAGAAGCCGCTGGCATTTGTCCGGATTCAGGTAGTGGTTGCTGCAGCGGTAATGGTGATAGTGCTTGCCGTTTTTCGTTTTCGTCCCCATATTCAGCTTGCAGCCGCAATCGGAGCAGTAGATTAGTCCCCGGAAGTTGTTCTCAAAGTTGTGACACGGCTTCTTGTAACGTGCCCCGACAAGCTGCTGCACCTTGTCAAAGTCCTCCCGGCTGACAATTACCTCGTGGTTTTCCATATTCCCCACATCCACCCGGTCTTTGAGAATGGTCTGTATCGTCTCATAGAACCACTTGGTTTCGCTGCGCTCCACATAGCGGGAAAAGCGGGCGTCCTCCTAGCGGTATTTGTACGCTACCGGCGTCAGGATATTTTCCTGTGTCAGCGTTTTAGCAATCTCCTTGGTGCTGTGACCGGCCAGAGACAGGTGGAAAATGCGCTTCACCATCTCCGCAGCCGCTTTATCCGTCACAAGTTGGTTGCGGTTTTGCGGATTCAGCTTGTAGCCGTAAGGAGCCTGCCCGCTGATGAAGAAGCCGTTCAGCGCCCGCTGGCATTTGGCCGACTTCACCTTGCGGGACAGGTCTTTGGCGTACATATCGTTGAGGATGTGGCGGAACGGGGCGATGTCGTTGCCCTCCCGGATGCTGTCGTAGCCGTCGTTGACGGCGATGTAGCGGATGCGCTTGCGGGTGAAGTAGATTTCGGTGTAGTATCCTGTTTACAAAGTGTTCACTTGTGGAAGTGACTTCCACAAGTTGAAAAATACGGTATGACGGCTATTCCTGCCTTGTACGGCAATCCGCCATGTTTTAGCCGCAAGGGAATATGGATGACAAAGGAATTGCCGCAGGCGGAAGCCTGCGACAGTTCCTGATTCGGTTGCCGACCGTCTTTCTGTGTTAGTATTTGTTGAATTTTATGCTATACTTAGGTTGTACATGCTATGGAATATATTGCCAACTGGGTCTACTATGCTTTTGCAAAATGGGCGACAAATATAGTTAAAGCTGGTATTGGCGCACTTGCGATAGGAATTGGAGTTGCTGCGACTGTTGAAACAGGAAGTTGGAGTGTGGCAGGAAAGGCTGCCTAAGTGGCGCTGCTGATGGTTTCATGTGAGGAGGCATTTCAGCAGATGGAAAATTAACAACCAAATCATTTGTACTACGCTCTCCTCGCAGCATTGGACGTTATTCGGGAGGAGGTTTTAATGAAATTTGTTTATACATCTGATACATACGATGAAATAGTAAGACACGAAAAAGTAATGTTAGAAAAATAATGGTAAAGAAGTACATATAGAAAGCAATGAGGGTGAAGTGGATTATTATGCATTATCAGCTTCATGGATAATATTATCAATAGGAAGATAGTTCTTTAAAATTAATGTATCACTGTATTCGGGTACTGATGATATCGAAAATGATATGAATGAATCACTTCAATTGTTATCTAATGGCCAATAGAATGGCTATATGTATCACCCTATCAGTCGCTATGCGTTTGTAATACATACCGGCATGCATCGCCCTTTGAGGACAAAAGGCAGATTGTTGGAAAAATCCAATCCCTTAAAAAGGTTTCAGGAATCCTTTAAAAGGTGCCGTGATATCACAAAGGCACTTACATTGAGATTCATGCGATTGAAAATGAACTGTGAATCGGCGATACCGTTAAATGCGATTTGTCCCTAAATTACGTGTTAAATAATAAATTTACAAAGAAGGTGAAATATATGGAATTTAATGAAAAGTGGGAATATATAGAAAATTTGGAGAATAAAAAGAATATTACGCAGCAGGATTTATCAAAGATAATATTATTAAAGAGTGATAAAAATTCGGAGATTCGTATATTTTTGGCGCAGACATTAGTTTGTTTATCGGCTGATATTTCAGAACCTATCCTTTTATCCATGATAGATGATACGGAATTACTTGTTCGTGCAAATGTTTGTGATTCCCTATGTATTGGAAAATCGTATGATACGATACAAAAATTACAGCATAGGATCCTTAACGATTCTTATTTAGTACGAGGATATGCAATACTGAGTCTTGCTGATATAGCAAAGAACAATAACAGGTTTTTTGATGAAATATTAACTTTTCTTACGCAAGCATATCGTAAAGAAAAAAGCGGATCGGTCAAAGTCTCATATTACTATGCTTTTTGTCTTTTAGGAAAGGAGAGTTATATTTCACATTTATTAGCAGAGTTGAAACATAAGTTTTATCAGAGGAGATGCGCCGCGATCAATATCATTGGAGATTTAATCAAAGAAGGTTGCATCAAAAATATTGAACAAGTTCGAAAAGCACTTGTTGAATGCTATGAGATAGAACAATCAGATGCAGTGAAAGCTTCCATTAAATCTGTTTTGGAAGATATTTTAGTGTCATAGATTTAGGCATGTGAGAGAAAATCATGTAATTGTTTTAGAACAAAGCAGAAAGTGATTTCGTTGTATTGTAAGTTGTTTTTTTATTTGAAAGGATATATCATATTACTATGATATAAACGGGCAAATCATAGGGTTCAGGTACAATGGAAGCAACTATTATTTTTGATTCTAAAGCAATAGGACCTATCAGTATAAACTGCTGCTGAGACAAATAAATCCCAAAAAGATCCGCTGGTTTTACCTATAGACCTGGCAAGCTTGCCTCCCATAAGGACTGACGCCGGTTCCGTGAGCGGGAACATCAAACGGCCCCTTACTATCATGGATGAATCCCATAACAAATACGGAAATATTTAGGTAGGATTTAACTCCATATTTATGGAACTGGCACTTGCTATTTGATCGCATTTTTACTTATATCTGTGAAACAATTCGTAAATTTTCAAAATGGAAGCTGGCATTTTTGCCTTGGCGTGAGGAAGTGGTATCATTGCCGGTCAAACCTCAAAAAAGGATTTGGTTTATACCGATTTGGAATCTGATTCTGCAAAGGGATAAGAATAATAGATAACAACGTCTTTTGTTATTCCCCGCTGAAATAAGAATGCGGGCAATCCTTTGTTTTACCCTGCTCGCGAAGTTTCTTAACATTTGTGTCGATATATAGCCGCGCAGCGCATTCTCAGCAGTGAGGAAACAGTCGTGCCGATGCTTTACAAATCCCCCGCCCGCGGCTATAATCAATCGGGTAGAACGGGAAGCAGGGTGTGTTGGCAGTGAGAATCATAGCGGCGGAAATTTATAACAGACAGAAGAAAATTACATTATTATTCGAACATGAAACGATGCCGGAGGCGGCGGAAACCGAACGGCTGCAATCTTATTGGAAGAACAAACTGAAAGCCGGAGACGCGGTGCAGATCGAGATCCGCGTGCGGGTTCCGGAGCAAAAAACAAGCCGGCAGGAGGAAATCCCGCTGCCGGAAGAACCGCCGGCGCTGCCGCAGGAAGAAGCGGCGGAAACGGTCGCCGTGCCGTTCAGCATCGAAGAATACGAAGCGGCGCAGAAGGAAAGCATCCGGCTCGCCGCCAGAAATCTGAGCGGCTCCGCGGGCTCCGAAAGCAGCTACGGCGGGGGCGGCGGAACATACGTCAAGAAAAACAGAGGCGAATACGTAAACCGCGGCGATGGGAAGTACAATAAAAAGAAAAAACTCACGCCGGCGGAAGGCGAGGAACTCCGCCGGGATTCGGCCGGCAATAAAATTTATCTCGGCACAGAAATCGACAGCGTCATCAGTAAAATGTCCGAAATCGACGCCGATTCCGGTTATGTCGCCGTGTCCGGCAAAATATTCCGCTACGAGGACCGGCAAATTCCCAGCGGCTCTTATATCGCCATGATCGAAATGACGGATAATACGTATTCGGTAGTGGCAAAGTTCTTTTTTGATGAA
This sequence comes from Clostridia bacterium, assembly GCA_046952735.1. GTDB lineage: Bacteria > Bacillota > Clostridia > UBA1212 > UBA1255 > Egerieisoma. Next base: position 11,301 of record JBKUJR010000023.1, read on the forward strand.
TTCGACCTGAAATTCGTACGCGCCACATTCAAAGAGGGCAGCTATATCACCGTATACGGACAAGCCTCCCAGGATAAATATACCAGAGAGCTCACGATCATGGCCAGAAGCATCGCGGAATACAAGCCCGTATTCCGGCAGGACAACGCGCCGGTCAAACGCGTGGAATTGCATCTCCATACGAATATGAGCGCGCAGGACGGCCTGACGCGCCCGCCGGATCTCGTCCGGCAGCTCGTAAAATGGGGGCACGACGCCGTAGCGATCACGGATCACGGTACGGCGCAGGCATACCCCGATATGTTCAACGCTATGAAAAAAGCAACGGCGAAGGGGCAGCCGGACGCACTGAAACTGATTTACGGCTGCGAATGCTACCTGTGTGACAGGACGCCGGAAATGACGGACGAACAGGCGAAGAAGCTGCCGTCCTGGCACTGCATCATCCTGGTAAAGAACCTCGTCGGCCTGAAAAACCTGTACAAACTCATCTCTTATTCTAATTTGAAATATTACCATAAAAGGCCGCGGATGCCGCGTTTCGAAATCGAGGCGCACCGGGAAGGCCTCATCATCGGCAGCGCCTGCTCGGAGGGAGAGCTGTTCGACGCCGTGCTGCACGGGCAGCCCGAAGAACGCCTGGAAGAAATCGCCTCGTTTTACGATTATCTGGAAATCCAGCCGTTGGAGAACGATATGTATCTCGTCCGGGACGGCATGGTAGAAAGCCTGGATGCCGTCAAAAAAATCAACCGGCATATCGTATCCCTGGGGGATAAACTCGGTAAAATGACGGCGGCCACATGCGACGTACACTTCCTGAATCCGGAAGATGCCATCTATCGGAGCGTTTTACAGGCCGCACAGGGTTTCCGGGACGCCGACAACCAACCGCCGCTCTATCTTCGGACGACGGAAGAAATGCTGCAGGAATTTGAATATCTCGGGGAGCGCGCCTACGAGATCGTCGTAGAAAACACGCGCAAGATCGCGGCACAGATCGAAGCGATCCGTCCGGTACCGGACGGGTTTTACCCGCCGGTTATCGAAGGCTCCGACGAAACGCTGCGCACGAGCTGCTACGAGAAAGCGCATTTGATTTATGGGGAAAAGCTGCCGGAAATTCTGGAAGCACGGCTGGAGAAAGAATTGAATTCTATCATCAATAACGGATATTCCATCATGTATATCACGGCAAAGGAGCTCGTCGCAGAGTCGGCGCGAAACGGCTACCAGGTGGGCTCGCGAGGCTCCGTCGGCTCTTCCGTCGCGGCGTTCATGGCGGGAATCACGGAGGTCAATTCTCTGCCGGCGCATTACCGCTGCGACCGCTGCCACTATTATGAGTTCCATGAGAACGAAGGATATGACTGCGGCTTCGATATGCCGGAGAAAATTTGTCCGAATTGCGGCGCGCCGCTGGTCCGGGACGGCTACGATATCCCGTTCGAAACTTTTCTGGGCTTCAAAGGCGACAAGGTACCGGATATCGACCTGAACTTTGCGTCCGAAGACCAGCCGAACGCCCATAAATATACGGAGGTCCTTTTTGGCAAAGGCCACGTTTTCCGTGCCGGCACGATCGCCGGCCTCGCCGATAAATCGGCGCGGGGCTATGTGCTGAAATATTTGCAGGAACGCGGCAAACAAGTTTCCAATGCGGAGATCAACCGCCTTGCGAGCGGCTTTGAAGGCGTGCGCAAGACGACGGGCCAGCATCCGGGCGGGATCATCGTTATCCCGCGGGACAAGGAAATTTATGATTTTACGCCTGTGCAGCATCCGGCGGAGAAAGAAAACTCCGACACGATCACGACGCATTTCGATTATCATTTTCTGCATGACAATATATTGAAATTGGACATACTAGGGCATGATGGCCCTGCGATGCTGAAACTCCTGGAAGCATACACGGGGATCGACAGTCTTACGGTGGACATCAACGATCCGGACATGCTCTCGCTGTTCAATTCCTCGAAGGCATTGGGACTGAAAGAAGAATTGTTGAAGAAGCCGATCCCGCTCGGTACGCTCGGAATCCCGGAGATGGGAACGAATTTTGTCACCAAAATGCTGTTGGAGACGAAACCGTCCTCTATATCGGAGCTTGTAAGGATATCGGGACTTTCCCATGGTACGGACGTATGGAACGGAAATGCCCAGTCGCTGATCAAGGAAGGCACCTGTACGCTTTCGCAGGCGATCTGCTGCCGGGACGATATCATGCTGTACCTGATCAATCAGCATATGGACAAAAAAATGTCTTTTGACATCATGGAGTCTGTGCGGAAGGGAAAAGGGCTGAAGCCCGAATGGGAAACGGCGATGAAGGAACACGATGTGCCGCAGTGGTATATCGATTCCTGCAAAAAAATCAAATATATGTTCCCGAAGGCACATGCGGTGGCATATGTCACGCTCTCGCTGAGAATCGCATGGTACAAGCTTTATCAGCCCGTAGCATATTATGCCGCGCGTTTCTCGTTAAAGCTCGACGATTTCGACGGCGCATCCATGATCCATGGCCTTGACAGGATGTATGGTAAAATGGCGCTTCTAAACTTAATCAACGGGCCGGACGACGCGGATCTGGGAGACGACGATGCGGAAAACGGAGACGATGAATCCGGCGGCAGCGGAAAGAAAGGCGATATCAGCGCAAAAGACAAGGCGCAGGCGGCGCTTTATAACTTGCTGGTCGAAATGTACGCCAGAGGCATTACATTCCTTCCGGTCGATATTTACCGCTCCGATGCAAAATATTTCAAACCGGAAAACGGCGCGATCCGTCCTCCGATCGCTGCATTTCAGGGCGTGGGCGAAGCCGCGGCCATGAGTATCGTAAAGGAACGCGACAGAAGAGTTGCGGGCAACGAAACTTTTTTATCCGTGGAGGATCTGCAGCTGAGCGCGGGCGTCAACAAGAGCGTGATCGAAACACTGCGCGCGGAAGGCTGCTTTGAAGGGCTTCCCGATACGAACCAGCTGTCGCTGTTCGATATGTTCGCTTGACGTTTTTTAAAAACGATTATAGAATAAAGTAAAAATACGGCGTATAAGAAGGAGTATGTGAACGGCTTGTATATCTGCGCGTTGGTCGGGCCGAGCGGAACCGGCAAGAGCCACAGGGCGCTCTGGGTGGCAAAGGAACACAATATCGATTACATCATCGACGACGGACTTTTGATTCGCGGCAACGGCGTCGTAGCAGGCAAATCTGCAAAACGGGAGAAAACGCGCGTCGGCGCGGTCAAGACAGCCGTGTTTACGGATGACGAGCACGCGTTTGAGGTCTCTGTCGCCTTAAAGCAAAACAAAGTGGACCGTCTTTTGATTTTAGGGACATCCGACGGCATGGTGGCCAAGATTGCCAAACGTCTCGGCCTGCACGGCATTGACGAAACCGTTTATATTCAGGATATTTCCAGCCAGTATGAGATCCAGCAGGCTTTGAACACGCGGCGGACGGAGGGCAAACACGTGATCCCGGTTCCGACGCTCGAGCTTAAAAAGGATTTTTCCGGCTACATGCTCGATCCTTTGAATCTCCTCCGGCGCAAAGGGCTCGGAGATTATGAAATGATGGGCGAAAAGTCCGTGATCCGTCCCACGTTCAGCTATCTCGGGCGGTATACGATTTCGGATTATACGATTTACCAGCTTGCGGAGCACATTACCAAACGATGCGAGGGCGTTTCCAACATCACGCGATTCCGCGCGGAAAAATCGGAAGACGGCATCCGGATCGAAATGGATCTCATCCTATATTACGGATATAAAATTCCGGCGGTTTTCCGGAAAATACGGGATGCGGTGATCCGGGAGATCGAAACGATGACTTCCCTGAACGTTTCCGCCGTTTCCCTGACGGCCAAAAGCCTGGTGCTGCAGCCGGATTACAAAAATAATAATAAGGACTTTATGACGGTATGAAAGAGACAATCTATACGATCCCTGTAAATGAAGCTTTTGAAAAGCCATGCGAATGCCCGCTGTGCAATTTGGAGAACCGTTTTGAGAACGACCGGGTGAATTATTACCTCGGGCCTTCTCTGATGGAGCCTGAGAACCGCATGGAAACAAATGAGAAGGGCTTTTGTGCAAAGCACTTTCAAATGATGTACGACACGCGTACCAACCGGCTCGGCCTCGGGCTGATCCTGCATACCCATCTGTGCGAGCAGAATCAAAAGCTTGAGAAACTGGCGCATGCGCCGGCGGGAGCGGAGCCTTCCGGAAAGAAATCTTTTTTTGCCTCCTTGAAAAGCGGCGGAGACAACGCTAAGATCGCTGAAAATTTATTGAAATATCTTGAAGAACAGCAGAAGGAATGCTGTATCTGCCAGGATCTGCTGAAAACCATGGAACGCTACTGCGAAGTGATCACGCATTTGTATTTTACGGAGAAGGACTTCCGAAACAGGTTCGACAACGGCCTCGGGTTCTGTATGCCGCATTTCGGCGTGCTGCTCCGCGCGGCAAAAAGCAATTTATCCGGCGCAAAGCAGGAGGAGTTTCTTGCAACGCTGATCCGGCTGCAGCAATCGAATCTGAAACGGATTGAAAACGAGGTGGAATGGTTTACGAAAAAGTTCGACTACAGAAATCAGGACGCCGACTGGGGCAATTCGCGCGACGCCGTTTCCAGGAGCATCGAGAAGCTGACCGGTCTGACCGGCTTGGGACAATGAAAACCACGGGCGCGCTTTCGGTCACGGAACATTTCACCGGCTATGGGCTTCCTTATGTGGAAATCCGCGGCTGCGAGGAGTTTCAGCCTGCGCATATTTTCGGGTGCGGACAGTGTTTCCGCTGGAATCTTCTGCCGGGAAGCGCCGGAATTTATCTTGGCGTAGCGGGCGGACGCGTATTGGCCGTAAGTGCCGCTGAAGAGGCCTCCGGCAATGTCATTACTCTGGCAAATACGGACCGGAAAGATTATGAAGCCTTTTGGAAAAAATATTTCGATTTCGGACGGGATTATACTGCAATCCGCCGTACGCTCTCCGGAAAGGACCGCTTTTTAAAAGATGCCGCCGCATTTGGCAGGGGCATACGTATTTTATGCCAGGAACCGTTCGAAACGTTGATTTCTTTTATCATATCCGCCAATAACAACATTCCGCGTATCAAAGGCTGCGTAGAAAGGCTTGCCGCCGCATTTGGGGAAAAAATCGAAGGAAGCGATGCATTTTACCGGTATTTGCAGGAAAATACAGCCGGGACGGCCTCGTCGTTTTATGCATTTCCGACGCCGGAACGGCTTGCCGGCGTGCCGGCGGAGGAGCTTGGCGCGTGCTGCAAAGCAGGCTATCGCTGCTCTTATCTCGAAAAAACCGTACATACTTATCTGCGATCGCCGATCGATTGCGCGGCCGTGCAAAGCGCGCCGCTTTCCGAGGCGCGCCGCATGCTGCAAACATACGCCGGCGTGGGACCGAAGGTTGCGGATTGCGTATTGCTGTTTGCCGGGCTGCGGACGGATGTGTTCCCGGTGGACGTCTGGGTGCGCAGAGTGTTGGAGAATCTTTATTTCCAGCGGGAAATTTCCCTGCGCGAGGCGGAATCCTTTGTGTCCGCGTATTTCGGGGAACTGGCCGGATACGCGCAGCAATATTTGTTTTACGGAATGCGGGAGCAAAAAATTATTTAGAGACACGAAACAGGCGGCTGGCCTGCGGGAAAAATAAAGCAGAGGTTTGATTATATTTTTGTTGACTTTAACGCAATAAAGTGCTACTATAGCAACGCATTAAATTGCGAGAAAAAATAGAGCAGAAAAATCAGAAAGGAAAATGGCTATGAAAAATCGGAAAATCACGAGAATCGCAGGATTATTGTTGTCGCTGACCCTTCTTGCAGGCTGCTTTGCTGGTTGTAAAGGCAACGACACAAAAGAAGAAATGGTAATCGGAATTACATATTTCGCGCCGATGAACTATATGGAGAATAATGAATTGACCGGGTTTGAAACGGAATTTGCCAAAGCCGTATGCGAAAAGCTCGGCATGACGCCTAAATTCCAGGAAATCAAATGGGAAGCGAAAGAAAATGAACTGAACGGAAATACGATCGACTGCATCTGGAACGGCATGACGATCGACGACGAGCGGAAAGAAACCATGCAGCTTTCCGTACCGTATATGAGGAATAAACAGGTTGCCGTGGTTCTCAAAGAAAACCTCGAAAAATATCAGGAGCTCACGAACCTCAAGGATGTAAAAGTCGTAGCGGAAGCAAAATCCGCGGGTGAAAAAGTCGCGACGACAGACGAAATTTTTCAGGAAGCCGCATATACTGCCGTCGATGCGCAGTCGAAAGCGCTGATGGAAGTCAAATCGAAAACGGCCGATATTTGTCTGGTGGATTACGTACTCACGATCGGTTCGATCGGGGAAGGCACGAGCTATGAAGATCTCGTCGTCATCGACAAGGATTTTGCGCCGGAGGAATACGGGATCGCATTCAAAAAAGGCAATACGGAGCTTTGCGATAAGGTCAACAAAGCGATTCAGGAGCTTGCGGACGAAGGCGAGCTGAACAAAATCGCAGCGAAATATAAATTGCAGGATCTTCTGCTCATCAAGGCAAGTAAATAATCATACGGGGCGGCTTGCATGACGATATTTGGAGAGGTAACACTCAGCTTATTAGAAGGCTTCGCGCAGAATTGTCAGATTTTCCTGTATACTCTGATCGCGGCGCTGCCCCTGGGGCTGCTCATTACATTCGGCTCCATGGCAAAATTCAAGCCGGTGAAATACATTACGAAAGCATTTGTCTGGGTCATCAGGGGCACGCCTCTGATGCTCCAGCTTTTTATTGTAATGTATGTGCCGGGCATCGTATTCGATGTGAAAATGCCGAGCCAGATCATCGGCATCGATCAGAGGATGTTTTGTGCGCTGATAGCCTTCATCATCAATTACGCAGCTTATTTCTCGGAGATTTTCCGCGGCGGAATCGAAAGCATCCCCAAAGGGCAATATGAAGCGGGACAGGTGCTTGGAATGACAAAGACGCAGATTTTCTTCCGGGTCGTGCTGATGCAGGTGGTAAAACGCATCGTACCTCCGCTCGGGAACGAGATCATCACATTGGTGAAGGACACGTCTCTTGCAAGAGTAATTGCCGTATCCGAAGTGATCATGACTGCGGAACGGTATGTCGGCGTCGGGATCATCTGGCCGTTATTTTACACAGGCGTATATTTTCTGCTGTTTTGCGGACTGCTTACGCTGCTGTTGTCCTATATCGAGAAGAAACTCGATTATTATAAAGGGTGAGGTGAAACCATGGCGCTGCTCGAAGTCACGGATCTTCAAAAAAACTACGGCAAAAATAAAGTGCTGCGCGGCATCAGCTTTACGCTCGAAAAAGGCGACGTATTGGCGATCATCGGCTCTTCCGGAAGCGGGAAAACGACGCTGCTGCGCTGCCTGACTTTCCTTGAAAAACCCACCGGCGGTAAAATTTCCGTGTCGTCCGAGGTGCTGTTCGACAGTCAGGATCCGGCGACGTTCGCGGAAAAAGACATACGAAAAAAAAGGCTGCATTTCGGACTCGTATTCCAGTCGTTCAACCTGTTCCCACAGTACAACGTGCTGCGCAACATTATGCTTGCGCCTTCCCTGCTGCGAAAGGAACGTGAAGATTATAAGGCGCGCAAAGCGCAGCTTCTGGAAGAAACGGAAAAAAACGCCTATTTGCTCCTGGAGAAGGTCGGTCTTTCCGACAAAGCGGAAGCATACCCGTGCGAGCTGTCCGGCGGACAGCAGCAGCGGGTCGCCATCGCACGGGCGCTGGCGTTACAGCCGGAAATCCTCTGCTTCGACGAACCTACGAGCGCGCTCGATCCGGAGCTGACGGGAGAGGTTCTGAAAGTCATCCGGAGCCTGAAATCTTCGGAAAGCACGATGATCGTCGTCACGCATGAAATGGAATTTGCCAGAAACGTGGCGGATAAAGTGATCTTTATGGCAGGCGGCGTGATCGAAGAAGAAGGCACGCCGGAAGAAGTCTTCGGCAATCCGAAAAGCGAACGGACGAAAGCGTTCTTTGCAAATTATAACAAACAATACTAAAAACAGAGGTCATGCCATATGCACGAGGATAAAATCAGGAATCAGGAAAAGGATAAATTGTATGAAGCCATCTTATCGCTGGAAAGCGCGGAAGATTGCCGGCGCTTTTTCGAAGATTTGTGTACGATCAACGAGATCAACGCGATGGCGCAGCGCCTGGAAGTCGCTGTCCTCCTGAATCAGGGCGAGACATTCAATCAGATTGTCGATAAGACAGGCGCCTCCACAGCGACGATATCCCGCGTCAACAGATGCCTGAAATACGGTGCGGGCGGATATCGGAGCATCTTGTCAAAATAGCATTGTATGAAAATGCAAAATATGGTATGATATCACGGTATTATGGCATAATACTTACGAAGTTTTTTATCGGATTTACGCAGAAAGGTTGGTATAAATTATGGATTATGTAGAAGCGGCCTCGGCGCTCGGAGAGGCGATCAAGGAAAGCGCGGAATTCATTGCGTGGCAGGATGCGGAGCTTGCGCTGATGCAGGATGAAAAAGCGCAGGATTTGATGAACGATTTTAAAGATCTTCAGATGAAGCTCGTGCATGGCTCCCGGGACGATATGGACAAGGACGAACTCGAGAAAATCCGTGATACGCTGATGGACAAGCAAAAAGAATTGAACGAATATGAAATCACAAAGAATTATTTCGACGGCAAAAAGGGCTTCGAAACGATGATGCGCACCATCAACGATATCATACAGCATTTTATTACGGGAGACAGCGGCTGCGGCGGAAGCTGCGAGACTTGCGGCGGCTGCCACTGATTTTTGACACGCGCAGCGGAAGGAGATCATTACGTGGCGGAACCGACCCCTATGATGAAACAATTTCTTGAGATAAAGGAGCGGTGCAAAGACTGCATCCTTTTCTTTCGTCTCGGGGACTTTTATGAAATGTTCTACGAGGACGCCGAAACTGCGTCCAGAGAGCTGGAACTCGTTTTAACAGGAAAAGACTGCGGGCTGGCGGAGCGCGCGCCGATGTGCGGCGTGCCGTATCACGCCGCCCTTTCTTATATCGGCCGTCTGGTTTCGAAGGGCTATAAGGTCGCGGTATGCGAACAGCTCGAGGATCCGTCGGTCGCAAAAGGAATCGTAAAGCGCGATATCGTCAAGATTTATACGCCGGGTACGGTGACGGATGAGCAAATGCTGTCGCAGAAACGGAACAATTATATCGCGGCGGTTTATGAATTCCGAAACATGTACGGCGTCGCCGCAGCAGACATCACGACAGGAGAGCTGTATCTGACTTCTCTGAGCGTAGGCAGCACCTATAATCATCTGGCCAATGAGATGGCCAGGTTCGCCCCCTCTGAAATCGTCGTGAACCGCAAGGCGCCTTCTATAGAGCGCCTGCGGAATTTTACAAGAAACATCGGGAATTCTTACATAACGGAAGCGCCGGAAGAACTGTTCGATTACGACGGGGGGAAAGCGCACCTTTCCGATATCCGGCTGGCGGAGGATTCCGGAAAAAATTCGCTGCAAAATATTCTGAAAGACGAGCTTGCGGTGCGCAGCTGCGGCGCGCTCATTTCGTATATGGAAGATACGCAGAAAATGCATCTGTCGGATCAGATTACCGCCGCGTATTACACGGTGGACGAATATATGACGATCGACGCTTCTTCCCGGCGGAATCTGGAAATTACCGAAACGCTCCGCGACAAAAATAAAAAGGGCTCCCTGCTGTGGGTGCTCGATAAAACGGTAACGTCGATGGGAGGCCGGCTGCTCAAAAAATGGCTGGAACAGCCCCTGATCGATCGCGATGCGATCAATGAACGGCTCGACGCCGTGGGGGAGCTGAAAGACGCTTTTATCCTCCGGAGCGAGCTTCGGGAGCTGCTCGCAGGCGTTTACGATATGGAACGCATCGCCGGTAAAATTACGATGGGAACGTGCAATGCGCGCGACCTCGTATCTCTGCGCCAGTCTGCCGGAAAAATGCCGTATATCCGGGAGACGCTTTCCGCATGCAAGACGCCGCTTTTAAAAAAGATACATACGGAAACCGACGGCCTGGAAGATGTCTGGGCACTTTTGGACAAGGCAATCGAGGACGATCCGCCGCTTGCGCTGAAGGAAGGCGGCATCATCAAAAAAGGCTACCATCCGGAAGTGGACGCCTGCCGTTCGGCCTCCGTAAACGGGAAAACCTGGCTTGCGGAATTAGAAGCCAGGGAACGCGAGGCGACAGGCATCAGAAATCTGAAGATCGGCTATAATAAAGTTTTCGGCTATTATCTGGAAGTCACGAAGTCGTATCTGGATCTCGTTCCGGCAACGTATATCAGAAAACAGACGCTGGCAAATAATGAGCGGTATATCACCGACGAGCTCAAGAAAATGGAAGATACGATTTTAGGTGCGGAAGAACGCCTGATGCGTCTGGAATTCGAAGTTTTCTGTGAAATACGGGAGTTCGTGCTGGCCCAGGCCGAACGCCTGAAAACGACGGCTGCCGCCATCGCAAAACTCGATGCGCTTTGCTCTTATGCGGAAACGGCGGACCGGGAGAATTATTGCCGCCCGGAAATTCTGGAAAACGATACCGCCCTGATCTCGATCAAAGACGGCAGGCATCCGGTCGTAGAAAAAATGAATTCCTGCGGCGACTTCGTACCGAACGATGCGCTGCTCGACTGCGGTGAGAATCTGCTCCTTGTCATCACCGGACCGAATATGGCCGGAAAATCAACGTATATGCGCCAGGTGGCGCTGATGATCCTCATGGCGCAGGCCGGTTCCTTCATACCGGCAGCAGAAGCGCAGCTTTCGGTGGTAGATAAGCTTTTTACCAGGGTCGGCGCCTCGGATGATCTGGCTTCGGGGCAGAGCACGTTTATGGTGGAAATGAGCGAGGTGGCGAACATCCTTGCAAACGCGACCCCCAGAAGCTTCCTGATCCTCGATGAAATTGGACGCGGGACGAGTACGTTCGACGGCCTGAGCATCGCCTGGGCGGTTCTGGAATATATTGCGAATTCTTTACAATGCCGCGCCATGTTTGCGACGCATTACCATGAGCTTACGGAGCTAGAGGGCACGGTGCCCGGCGTCAAAAATTACTGTGTGGATGTCAGAAAAAAAGGCGACGATATCGTTTTCCTGCGTAAAATGAAGCGCGGCGGCGCAGACGGCAGCTATGGTATTTCCGTTGCGGCGCTGGCCGGCATTCCGAAGGTCGTAACGCTCCGGGCCCATGACATTTTACAGCAATTGGAAGAACAGGATCTCCAGGGAAAACAGCGCGGCAAAAAGGGCCGCACAAAAACGCAAGGCACGGCGGAAGAATACGGACAGCTCGACCTGCTTTCCTTCACGGCGAATTCCGTAATGCAGGATGAGATCATCAGCGAGCTGAAAGCGCTGGACGTACAGTCGCTGACGCCGATCGAAGCGATGAATATATTGTACCGGCTTCATCAGAAGGCGGAGAAAAGAATTTAACGGAAAGGATCACTCTATGGCGACGAGAATCATTCCGCGGGAAGAAACGGAAAAACAGAACTACTATATGCAGTGCGTACGCGATTACAATTCCGGCAAGAACGAAAGGCCTGTGGCATGCATCAAAACCTTCGGCTGCCAGATGAATGAACACGATTCGGAGAAAATCGCGGGAATGGCAGAGCGGATGGGATATACGCTCGTTCCTGAGGAAACTGCCGGAAAATATGGCGGCCGCATTTGCGATCTGATTATTTTCAATACGTGCTGTATCCGTGAAAATGCGGAGGAAAAAGTTTTCGGGCATATCGGCGCTTTAAAGGGCGCAAAGCGGGAAAAACCGGAAATGCTTACCGTAGTCTGCGGCTGCATGACGGAACAGCCGCATGTCGTGGAAGAAATCGATCAAAAATATAAAAATGTAGACGTGCTTTTCGGGACGCACAACCTGTACCGTTTGCCGGAATTCCTTTATCGCGCGCTGTTCGATAACCGGCGTATCTGCGAGCTGTCGCATACGGAGGGCGAAGTTGCCGAAGGGCTGCCGGTCAGGCGCGCGAGCGCTTATAAGGCGTGGGTGACGATCATGTACGGCTGTAACAATTTCTGTACATATTGTATCGTGCCGTATGTGCGCGGCAGAGAACGCAGCAGAAGAAAGAGCGATATTTTACGCGAAATAGAAGAACTGGCGGCCGCAGGTGTCCGGGAAATTACGCTGCTGGGACAGAACGTCAATTCGTACGGGAAGGATCTGGCTGAAAAGGAGGGCTGCGGAAGTTTTGCAGATCTGCTTGCGGCGATCTGCGAGCGTACGGCAGGCAGCGGCCTGCGGCGGATTCGTTTTATGACGTCGCATCCGAAGGATCTTTCGGAGGAACTGATCGAGGTCATGGCGAAATATCCGGCGGTGTGCAATCAGCTCCATCTGCCGGTACAGTCGGGCAGTACGGAAATTCTCGGCAGGATGAACCGCCGCTATACGAGAGAGCAGTATCTGGCGCTGGTCGATAGAATCCGTGCGCGAATTCCGGAAATTACGCTTTCTACCGATATTATTACGGGTTTTCCCGGGGAGACGGAGGAGGACTTTCAGGAGACGCTCGATTTGGTGCGAAAGATTCGGTTCGATATGGCATATACATTTATATATTCCCCGCGGGTGGGGACGCCGGCGGCCGCTGATCCGCGCCAGGTGGATGCCCTGACGGTGAAACAGCGTTTCGGCAGGCTTTTGGAGCTTCAGAATACGATCAGCCGCGCGGTGAATGAAACGTGTGCCGGTAAAACGTTCGAAGTGCTTTGCGAAGGGCTCAGCCGTACGAACGCCAAACGTTTTACCGGAAGAACGGAAGGAAATAAAATTGTGAATTTTACGGCGGAAAACGTTCCTTCTAACGGTGTGGAAGGACGCTTTGCGAAGGTTTATATCGATAGCGCGCAGACATGGTCTCTGGAAGGGCATGCGCTGGAATGGGAGGAATAAAAATGTACCGGTCGATTTTGAATATCAAGGATACGCAGATTGCAATCAAACAGGTGAAGGATTATTTTCAGCAGGAGCTGGCTGCCGCGCTCAATTTAATGCGGGTGACGGCGCCGCTGATGGTGACGCCGGAGTCGGGGCTCAACGATTGTTTGAACGGCACGGAGCGTCCGGTACAGTTCGATCTGCTGGAAACAGGGAAAGACGTCCAGATCGTACAGTCTCTGGCGAAATGGAAGCGTTTCGCGCTTGGGAAATACGGCTTCCGGCCGGGCGAGGGGCTTTATACCGATATGAATGCAATCCGGCGCGATGAGATTACGGATGCGCTGCATTCCATTTATGTGGATCAGTGGGATTGGGAGATGGTGATCCGGAAATCGGATCGGAATATGGCAACGTTAAAGGATACGGTGCGCAAGATATATGCGGTGATCAAGGCGACGGAGACGCAGATCCGCAGGGAGTACCCGGCGCTTGCGGACGGGATGGGAGGCTTTTGCCTTCCGCAGGAGATTCCGTTTATCACGGCGCAGGAGCTTGCGGATTTATACCCGGACCGAACGCCGAAGGAGCGGGAATCGATATATACGCGCGAACACGGGGCGGTCTGCCTGATGCAGATCGGCGGCCGGCTGCGTTCCGGCGCGCCGCATGACGGACGTTCTCCGGATTACGACGACTGGAATTTAAATTGCGACATTTTACTGTATTATCCCGTATTGGATGTTGCGTTTGAAATTACGAGTATGGGGATCCGCGTCGATGAAATTTCTCTTGCTGCGCAGCTTGCCGAAGCAGGCTGCGAGGAGAGGCGGGAGCTGCCGTTTCATAAAGCGGTTCTGGAATGCAAACTGCCCTATACCATCGGGGGCGGTATAGGACAGTCGAGACTTTGCATGTATTTTCTTGGGAAAAGGCATATCGGAGAGGTGCACGTTTCCGTATGGCCGGCAGAGCAGGAAGCGCAGCTGCGCCGGGAAGGCTGTTACCTTCTGTAATTTTTTTGATTTCGGCCGTTGTTTTTATATCTGCGGCCGTTTTTTCTTCTTTTTTGTACGACGATGATTCGGATGATGATCGCTGTCACGAGGGCCGCCAGTATGCCTCCGGTGACGGCGATTATTATAAACAGCGTATCGTCGCCGTTTCCGTCAGGGGATTTTGTTTCCGCGCTTGACGAGGACGGATCTACGGCGCCGTTTCCGGTGGGCGTGGGTACGCCGGCGTAGGGATCTTCGTTTTGTCCGCCGCCTGTGGGATCCGCTTGCGGCGTATTTGGATTCGGTTTTGCGGTAACTACGGAAGCGCCGGAATCCTGTACGGTGATCCGGACAAAATTATCGCTTACCGTTGGAGCATAGGCGCCGTCCGTCCCTTTGACCGCAGTGATATTTGCTTTCCCCGGGCCGACGATCACAAGCTGATCGTCAACGATCTGCAGTACGTTTTTGTCGTTGCTTTCAAAGCGCATTTTACCGTTGCCGCTGCCGCCTGAGGCATGCAGGCGAATCGGCGCGTCTCCCACGGTAAGCGATGTGGGAATCTCCGCAAGGGTCACTGCGTTTTGTTTTTGGAGCGTTATTTTTTGTCCGCCGCCTTTGGAAAGCCCGAATTTTTCCGCGATGGACTGCGCGGTTGCGGCGGCTAATTTTTTGAGATTTTCATCTTTCGATAAAAAGGAGAGGTCCTTTTGATTGGAAAGATACCCATGTTCTATCAGGATAGAAGGAATATTGTCCAGCACGCAATAGCGGTTGATTCCGTAGTAATCGGCCGGCTGCCCGTTCGGATAATTATAATAGCTGTCGCTTCCGAGCAGGCTCGTCTTGACGCCGATTTCTTTCATGCCGAGCGATCCGAACCTTGCCATGATTTTATTTGCGATTGCCGAGGATATTTCCGCCAGCTCTGGCCTGTAATTGCCCTTCGGGACGAATATTTCGCTGCCGCCGAAGTAATCGGCGTTTTCAAGAGCGTTCATATGGAGGGATACCATGAGATCGGCGTTCAGGTCGGCGGCGACTTTCGTCCTCGTCAGCACGGAGATTTTCGTATCGTCGTACCGCGTCATATATACGCGCACGCCTGCGTATTCCGAAAGAGCTTCCCAAAGGAAGGTGGCGACTTTTAAATTCAAATTTTTTTCATAATAGGTCGTGCCGTTTAAATTGCCTTTGGTACCGTTGTCGCTTCCGCCGTGTCCCGGGTCGAGTACGATAACTTTATCGTTATCTGCCCTGACGGGCAGAAGGAAAGCCGCAAATAACGATAAAACGAGTATAAATAATAGTACGTTCTTTTTTATTGCCCTTGTCATTTCCATCATCCTTTGTAAATTATAATATCTTTCGTATAAAGCAACACCCCTAGCATACCACAAAAAAATAGATGTCTCAACAAAATTTCAGGCAAATTCGTTCATAACTTTTGCCTGGCGGGGCTTCCTGCAAAAGAAAAAAGCGCCTGTTGTTTTATTGGAATCATTCTTGCGTATTCAACGTGTCCATAGTATAATAACCGGACAAAACAAAGAAAAGGAGATGATTGGATGGATTTTCCAAAATCATTTATAAGAGCCGGGAAAGAGACATGCACGCTGGATTCCTTTGTGCCTGCTCCTTATTTCAGAAAGACGTTTGTGATCAAAAGTGTGAAAGATCTCAAAAATGTTTCGGAGGCAAACGCCGTCCTGTGCGGCTTGGGATTTTACGAACTTTATATAAATGGAAAAAATATTACGAAGGGCCTGTTGGCGCCTTACATCAGCAGCCCGGACGATCTCGTTTATTACGATGCGTACGATATCCTGCCGTATCTGCGAAAGGGGGAAAACGTGATCGGCGTATGCCTCGGAAACGGGCTGCAGAACGCGTTCGGCGCGTATTGCTGGGATTTTCAGAAAGCGAAATGGCTTTCGGCGCCGCAATTTGCGCTGCGCTGTACGGTAACGTTCCGCGAAGGAGAGGCCCTTGTGATCGAAAGCGATGAATCGTTCAAAACGGCGCGCTCGCCGATCCTTTTTGACGACAGGCACTGCGGAGAGTATTATGATGCGAGACTGGAAATTCCGGGATGGAATGAACCGGGATTCAACGATAAAAAGTGGAATTATGCGGAAGCTGCTCCGATGCCGCGCGGGGAAGCCAGAATTTGCCAGGCGGAGCCGATCCTTCCGGTCCGGGAGATCAAGCCTGTATCGATTACGGAAGAAGAGACGGGATTCCGATATGATTTCGGGGAAAATACCGCCGGCCTCTGCCGCCTGCACATCCGGTCGAATACGCCGGGGCAGCAGGTGGATCTCGTACATGGCGAAGCGCTGATAGACGGCAAATTATATATGCGGAATATCAAATTCGACGAGAACGACTATGTGCAAAAGGATATTTATTATTGTAAAGGTACGGGGGAGACCGAAGAGTACATGCCGCGTTTTACGTATCATGGCTTCCGGTATGTGCTCGTGCGGGGCATTACGAAAGAACAGGCGACTCCCGAGCTCCTGACGTACGTCGTCTTCAATTCGGCGCTCGAAGAACGCGGCGGCTTTCAATGTTCGGATGAAATCGTCAATCGCCTGCAGGAAGCAACGCGGCGCAGCGATCTTTCCAATTTTTACTATTATCCCGTAGACTGCTGCCAGCGGGAGAAGAACGGCTGGACGGCGGATGCGGCGCTGTCTGCGGAACATATGCTCCTGAATCTTTCCGTTGGAAACAGTTATAAGGAATGGATGCGCAATATCGTCAAAGCACAGAACGACGCCGGCGCGATTCCCGGAATCATCCCGACAGGAGGCTGGGGCTTTGCCTGGGGCAACGGGCCGGCCTGGGACAACATCATCGTATATCTGCCGTTTTACACCTATAAGTACACCGGAGACAAAGAAATCCTGCAAATCGCCGCTCCTGCGATCTGGAGATATTTAAATTATATCATCGGGCGCGCCGACGAGCGGGGCCTTGTGGAAATCGGGCTCGGCGACTGGTGTCCTGTGGGCAAGATCGAAGACCAGTACAATAGCCCTTTGATTTTTACTGACAGCGTGCTGACGATGGATATCGCGGAAAAAGCGGCATATATCTTTCAAATGCTCGGGCAGCCGCTCCAGAGCAAATTCGCCGCGGAGCTGGCGGCAAATACAAAAGCAGCCGTCCGGAACTATCTGGTGGACTTCGACAAAATGCTTGCTGTTGGAAACTGCCAGACCTCGCAGGCTATGGCCCTTTATTATAATATTTTCGAAGGCGGGGAACGGGCGAAGGCCTTTGAGAACCTGGTGGAAATTATCGCGCGCGACGACGACCACATCAATCTCGGCGTACTGGGCGCGCGGGTCATTTTCCATGTGCTCACGGATTTCGGGCGCAGCGATCTGGCGTATAAAATGATCGCCCGCACGGATTATCCTTCGTACGGAAACTGGATCAAACGCGGCGCTACCACGCTTTGGGAGACGCATCAGCCGGAAGGCGGCAGAGTGCTGTCCCTCAACCACCATTTCTGGGGAGATATCAGCGGCTGGTTTATACAGGCGCTTGCCGGGATCCGCTACAATCCGCATAACAATGATTTTACGGAAGTAGAAATCCGGCCCTCTTTCGTGCCGCAGCTCGAAAACGCCTCCGGCTTCCACATCTGTTCTTGCGGTAAAATATCTTCCGCCTGGGTGAGAAACGGCAACGATATCGTACTTACGCTGGAAATTCCGGCAGGCATGAAAGGTATGGTCCATCTGGAGGACGACTGGATTTTCGAAGACGGCAGAGCCTGGAAAGCCGCGGCGGCAGGGACGTATCGAATCCTGAAAAAATAACGGGCGGAGGCGCGAATGATGAAACGGGAAATCAAAAAAGAATGCGACGGCTTTTTAAAATATATCAATCAAAGCCCTACGCCGTACCATTCCGCTTCTTATCTCTCCGGCATGCTCGAACGCGCCGGCGCGAAACGGCTCAGAGAAGAAGACGCATGGCAGATCGAACCCGATCGGCTGTATTATCTGGTCAAAAACGGCACGCTGCTTTCGGTTTTCCGGATCAGTTCGCGTAAAATGCCGCTGGAATACGGCTTTCATATTGCCGGCGCACATCACGATACGCCGGGCTTCCGGATAAAACCGGCCGTCTCTACGATCGATAACGGCTATGAACGTCTGACGCTGGAACCGTACGGCGGCCTGATCCGGCACGTGTGGCTCGACCGGCCGCTGGCCTGCGCCGGAAGAATCTATTATGACGACGGCGCGCAAGCCGCGTATGCCGACTTCGAGATCCGAAAACCGTTTGCGGTTATCCCCAGCGCTGCGATCCACATGGTTCGTGATGTAAATGAAGGCGCTTCTTTCGACCTGCAGAACGAAATCCGTCCCTTTGTCGCGCAGAGCGCCGACGGCACGCCGTCCTTTCTGCAGTATGCCGCCAAAGCGGCGGGCGTTCCGGAAGAACGCATTCTGAGCTTTGATATATTGCTCTACGATGCGGCGCCGTCGGATTACGCAGGAATTCACGACGAATTTATTTCTTCCGCCCGTCTGGACGACTGTGAAATGGCATACGCGCTGACGGCGGGAATCGTATCGGAAGAAGCCGCAGACAATTCTTTTATCGCGTTTATGACCATGAGGAATGCGGCTCCGCCAGCGATCGCGGCGCGCAGAGCAGCGCTTTTGAAATGCTGCTGCAAAGATTGTGCGATAAAATCGGATACCGGCAGGAAGAAATTTTCCGCGTCATGGCCCGCTCCGTCGTTTTCTCGGCTGATATGGCGCACGCGGCGCACCCGTCTTATCCGCAGACAGGGGACCCGAACACGATGGTACAGCTCAATAAAGGGCCTGTTCTAAAGCTCAACGCCAATCAATCTTACGCAACTTCCGCCGGCGGCAGCGCCTATTTCAAAAAGCTGTGTGCGGAAAATAAAATTCCTTATCAGGAATACGTCAACAGAAGCACGGTGCGCGGGGGGAGCACGATCGGCCCGATGATTTCCGCCAAAGGCGGCATGACTGCCGTCGATATCGGCAATCCGATGCTTGCGATGCATTCGGTACGCGAATTCGGCGGCACGGAGGATATTTATCAGATGCGCCGGCTGTTTTCCGCATTTCTGTAAAAACGAAGTTCACTCTATGTTTACGCGCAGCGTCGCCTCCGGGCAGAGGCTGCGTATTTTTTCAATTTGCCAAGCGGAATACGAAACCGGCTTATGACTGAGCAAAATGCTGCAGCAGTCGTCCTTTTGCGCTATAATCGGAAATTTACAACCGTATTCGTCTTTCAGAGAAAATTTTCCCCGCGTGCATTTCGCCTTTCGTCCGCCGCATTCGCCTTCGTCGATATAGCAGTGGCGGCTGCGCATCAATACGATCCGGCCGCCTACGACGACCTCGGGATTGAGTGCGGCGGCGGCCGCGGCAAGGCAGTCCGGGGCGGCTTCCGGCGAAAGCGCCGCGCGGTTTGCGCCGCTGCGCCCTAAAAACCGCAAAGCGCAGCTATTCGCAGCATTGAAGCTGTAGTCGCAGCAGATCATCGGCTTTTCGCTGCGCCCCTCGAGCAGCAGATTCAAAAAAGCCAGATCGCCCGGATTTTCACATAGAAAGCCGTCGATCAGCGTCCCTGTATATCGCTCCAGAATCTCCGGCAGATGTTTTCTGACGCCCGCAAGCGCCGCGCCGAGGGAGATCAACGGGAAATACGCTGCAATCCGGCAGGGACCGGCTTTTCGCAGCGCCGCGATCCGGCTTTCCGCCTGGGAAAACGACGGACCGTTTTCCTCATAAAACGTATCGAGCGGAATATAATAAGTCCGGAGCTCGCCGCCATAGGGGCGAAGCGCCTTTGGCATCGAATCTTCCGCAAAAGCAAGGAAGCCATCCAAATGGTAAAAGAAAAACGAAATGCCGCCGGGCGCCGGCTCCGCTTGTCCCATGGCCGCAGCAGGCGCGCATACCGGCCGGCGGCGCGGCAGGGAACGCTGTGCCGACAATTGTGCCGCGCAGTCCCTGCGCAGCGTATTCAGCACGGATATCGGCAAAAAAAGGCCGGAATCTGCGCAAATCTCGATTTTCTCCGCAATATAGGGCGTATCTCCGAGCTTTCCCAGCTGCTTCCTGATCTCTTCTTCGGAAACTGCTTCCTTCCTGGCGCGTTCTGCCGGAACGGCGGCCGCGGCTCTGCAAAGGTTCCCGCACGCATCGCGCATTTCCAATACGGGTTTTTCTCCTTCCCGCGCCGTAAAAGCCAATGTAACCGGTACCTTTCTGCGATCTGCCTGCAAGCTGTTTTCGGCTTCTCTGCGCAGCTTTGCATCCTCCGTAACGGATAAAATAAACGGGCCGCTTCCCGGAACGCCTAAGGTTCCTACGGCCGTGATCTGCGCACTGTGCGGATCCGTTCCGCAGCGTACGGCGTTTACGGTGCCGCCCGCAACGGCCTTGACTTCCTCTTTGCCTGTCTCATAAATCGTAATCCCGTCGCCAGCCTTGACTGCAAACGAGGCAGAATCATACAGAACCGTAAACCGGTACCGCACCAGATTCTGCGGCAGCTTTTTGGGAGCAGGCAGCCTCAGGGGAAACGTTTTGATTCTGCCGACCGGAATACCGAGCCTGCCCGCAGAGCGGAATGTGATATCTTCAAACGGCAGCTTCCCAAACAGATACCCCGCCGTAAAATCCCCGCGTCCGAACAACAGCTGGAGATCGCGCATTTTACCGGGAACATCCGTACACATCTGGTCGATTGCCTGCCGGTAATAACGCGTCGTCAGGGCGACATAGGCCGGAGATTTCAGGCGGCCTTCGATCTTCAGCGAACGGACGCCCGCCCTGCAAAGCGCGTCGATATGGGGCAGCGCCGCGAAATCGGAAGGACTCAGCCGATACGCATACGCCGCGCAGCTGTTTCCGTCTTCCAGCGCATATTTTCTGCGGCAGGGCTGCGCGCACGTTCCGCGGTTTCCGCTGCGTCCGCCGATAAAGCTGCTCAGCAGACATTGCCCGGAAAGCGACATGCAAAGCGCTCCATGGCAGAAAACCTCGATATCCGCTTTCTGCGCGCTGCAAAGCTTCTCGATTTCAGAGATCGACAGCTCGCGCGCCGCAATGCATCGGTCGAAGCCCGTTTGTTCCAGAAAATGCAAGCCCTCTTCATTATAGATACTCATTTGCGTGCTGGCATGCAGCGCGCAGGGAAAGTACTGCCGGTTGCGGATGATTTTTTCGGCAAGCCCCAGATCCTGTAAAATGAGCGCGTCGATTCCCATGGCGGCAGCCGTTCCGGCAGCGTCGTAGGCTTGCTCCAATTCGTTTTCAAAGAGAAGCGTATTCAGCGCAAGATACACCCGCACGCCGCGAATGTGCGCGTAGCGGATCGCCTCCTCTAATTCCGGGAACGTAAAATTTTCCGCCCCCATTCTGGCGCTGCCGGTTTTCAAACCGAGATATACCGCATCCGCTCCGTTTTGCACCGCGGCTTGCAGGCATATAAAAGAACCGGCCGGAGCGAGAAGCTCCGGCGTTTTATCAGAACGATTATCCTTCATCGTACATGTCGTGATTTGCCGGGAGATAAGAATTTCCGCTGACGCCCGTATTTTTCCGTTCTTCCGGAAAATCCTGGACAGGGGCGGCGCCGTGCCGTGCAAGGAGGAGCTGCTTGGAAAGCGTGTCGATTTGCTGTTCGGCTTTCATGAGCTGGTCGTCAAGCTCCTGCTTTTCGATTTTGAGCCGGTCGTATTCGTCCATCATGCGTTTGATTTCATTTTTGAGCGTGTTGAAATTTTTTTGCGTTTTGAAAAGCTCGTCCGTTATGGAAATCGAAGCCATTACGATAGCGGTTTGCTCTCCCAACTGAATCCCGCTTTTGGAGGCTGCGGCTACTTTGCTGTTCAGGTAATGCTCGATCCTGTGCATATATTCTTCCGGTTCGTCATGGAGCAGAGTATATGTCTTTCCGTTTATCGTAAATCTGATCTTATTTTTGTCAGCCATGTCGCCGCCGCTCGTCCTTTCTTTGCAGTGTTTTTTCCATTTTACCAAAAAAGAGGCGAAATGTACATATATAAAAATTTTTTATTCCGGCAAAAATAGTGTTGACATTTCGGAAATCGGTGCTATACTGATATCAGTAATGATTACTGTTATTGATTTTACAGCATTACGAAATGACATAAAAATAAATAGATTGATTTTATGGAGGTATTTAAGATGAAAAAGTTTGTTTGTACGATTTGCGGTTATGTTCATGAAGGAGACAGCGCTCCGGAGTTCTGCCCGGTATGTAAAGCTCCGGCTTCTAAATTTAAAGAGCAGGCAGCCGGCGGCGCTCTGGAATGGGCCGACGAACATAGAGTCGGCGTTGCAAAAGACGTCGATGAAGAAATCATCGCAGGGCTCAGATCGAATTTTGAAGGCGAATGCACGGAAGTAGGCATGTACCTTGCGATGGCAAGAGTTGCCGAAAGAGAAGGTTATCCGGAAATCGGCGCGTTTTACAAACTGGCTGCCCATGAAGAAGCGGAACATGCCGCTAAATTTGCAGAGCTGCTTGGCGAATGCGTAACGGACAGCACGAAGAAGAACCTGGAGCTCAGAGTTGCGGCGGAACATGGCGCGACGCAGGGCAAGAAGGATCTGGCGGTTCTTGCGAAAAAGCTGAATCTGGATGCGATCCACGATACCGTCCATGAGATGGCGAAGGACGAAGCGCGTCACGGCCGCTCTTTCGAAGGACTGCTCAAGAGATATTTTGGTTGATTTCTGCCTGTTTGCGGAACGGCCGGATTTGATGTCCGGCCGTTTTCTTTTTTTTACCTGAAGGATATAAAAATTGACGTTGTTATAGGCGTATGCTATAATTCGCCATGTTTTGATATTGGAAAAGGGGGTTGGACGGGATGCCGTACGATGGGATCGTACTCAGCGGAGCTGTGTGGGAAATGAACGGGCTTCTTTCAGGAGGCAGGATCGAAAAGGTTTTTCAGACCGGACGATATGAAATAATGCTGCTATGCCATGCGCATTCTGAAAAATACCGGCTGCTGATCAGTGCAAATCCGGAAAACCCGCGCATTCATCTTACGAAAAGCAAAAAAGAAAATCCGATGGTCGCACCGCCCTTTGCAATGGTGCTGAGAAAGCACATCCAGAGCGGCCGGATCTGCGGAATCGTACAGGAGGGATACGACAGGATCGCAACGATTACGGTCGAAACGCATAACGAAATGGGCGATCCCGTCAATAAAAAGCTGATCGTCGAAATCATGGGGAAATACAGCAACATCATATTGGCCTCAGAGAACGGCATTATTTTCGACTCGATCAAGCGTGTGGATGAAGAGATGAGTTCCGTACGGGAAGTCATGCCCGGACGTCTTTACCAGCTGCCGCCCGCGCAGGAGAAAATATCGCCCGACGCCTTTTCCGCATTTCCGGATGAAACGGATACCGGAACCGCAAAAGCCATATTGAACCGGATTTCCGGCTTCAGTCCGATGCTCTGCAAAGCCGTCTGCGCAAAAGCAGCTGTCGATCCGCAAAGAAAGACGCGCGACCTGGCGCCCGAAGAGCGGGAACGGCTGGAAACGGCGCTGCGGGAAACGTGCGGGCAAATCAAAGAAAAAAACTATATGCCGGGAATTCTTCCGGAAGAGAAAGAATTCCACTGCGTCGAAGCGGCATTGGAAACGGCGGGCCAGGTACGCAGGTACAATACCGTTAATTTAATGCTGGATGATTTTTATACGAAGAAGGATACGCAGGATCGGCTGCGGCAGAAGCGCAGCGCGGTTATGCGGCATATCCGTTCGGCGGAGGATAAATGCCGGCGTAAAATGCAAATCCATCTCGATACCATAGCCGAAACGGAAAATTACGAACGTTTTAAAATATTCGGAGAACTCCTGACCGCCAATCTGTACCGATATCCCGCGTATGCGGAATCCGTCGATGCCGTCGATTATTTTCAGGAAGAGATGCCGCAGGTCGCAATTCCGCTCGACAAAAATAAAAGCGTTTCGCAGAATGCGCAGCTGTACTTTAAAAAGTACAGAAAGCATAAAAGCGCCTATGAAAGCGCGGTGAAATACGAGGCCGAATGCCGCATGGAGCTCGAATACCTGGAAAGCACGGCTGTTCTGCTGGAAAATGATACGGATTTTGAAGAAATCGAAGAAATACGGCGGGAACTTACCCAGGAAGGCTATATCAAACGGGAGCATGCTGGTAAAAATACGAACCGGCGGCGGGAGGAACGGCTGCCCGCCAGCGCGCCGCATGCATACAGGACGATAGACGGCTATGAAATTCTGATCGGAAAAAACAATTTGCAGAATGAAAAGCTGACGTGCCGTACGGCGCGTCCGGAGGATCTTTGGTTCCATCTGAAAAACGCGCCGGGCTCCCATGTGATTTTACGAACTGGCGAGCATGCGGGAGCCGTGACGGCAAGCGCCGTCGCATGCGCCGCGGCACTTGCGGCGTGGTACAGCAGCGCCAGAAATACGAATAAAGCGGACGTGGATTATACGCGGGTGAAACATGTGCGCAAACAGCCGGGCGGCCGTCCGGGCATGGTTTATTATACGAATTATAAAACGATCACGATCTGCCCGTCGGCTTCTCCGGAGGCGGCGCACGAATGATGACGGACCGGCTCGTCTATGAAGTAAAGCCGCAGGACGCCGGCAGAGAGGTGCAGTACCTCTTGCGCGAACGGCTGAAACTGGCGTCCGGCATGATAAAATTATTAAAATATAACGGCGGCATTTTACTGGATGGAACGCCGGTGCGCGGAACTGTGCGCGCGGAGGCGGGGCAGCGGCTGACGGCGCTGCTCAACTGCCGGACATCCGTGCCGAATATCGTGCCGGAGCCGTATGACCTGGAGATCCTTTATGAGGATGAGGCGTTTATCGTTCTCAACAAGCCGGCCGATACGGTGATGCATCCCACGTGCCGCCATCAGCGGGGGACGCTTGCCAATTATCTGCTCTGGCACTGGCAGCAAAAGGGGATTTTCACGGAAGCGCATTTCGTTGGGCGTTTAGATAAAGACACCACCGGAATCGTGATCGCCGCGCGGAACGGATATGTCCAGGAAGCGCTCAGGAAGCAGAGCGAAACGGGACAGATGAAGAAATATTATCTGGCGGCAGTATCCCCGCCTCCCGCTCAGCCGGCTGGCGTAATCGATGCGCCGATCCTGCGCGACTTCGACAGCATCATCCGGCGAAAAATCGCGGCGGAGGGCGTCAGAGCCGTTACGCATTACAGGACGGTTTCCGCAGGCGGCGAGTTTGCGATTGTGGAATTCCTTCTGGAAACGGGAAGGACACATCAAATCCGGCTGCATTGCAGCTACGCCGGCTTTCCCATCCTTGGGGATACTTTGTATGGAGATGAAACGGGATCCGGCAAAGCGCCGCATCAGCTTCTGCATGCCTACAAAACGGAACTGATTCACCCTCTGACGGGGGAAATACATGTTTTTACATCGTTTCCTCCCCGGGAATGGGGACGCTATGCTCCTCGTACATTGCCTTGACGGAGGCCGCATATTCCGTAGGCGTCATGCCGGTGGACTTTTTAAACGCGCGGGAAAAATAATATACGGAAGAATAAGAGAGGGCTTCGGCAATCTCCGTAATATTCCGGCTTTCCTCTCGGAGCAGCTGCTTTGCGCGTTCTATCTTGCAATTGGCGAAAAATTCCATGGCCCCGCAGCCGAGCTTTTCGGAAAAAAGCTTCTTGACGACGGAGGCGCTCAGGGAAAATTTCATGCAGATATCGCGGAAAGAAAGATCCTTTTCACAATTCCGCTCCAGATAAGCGCAGATTTCATTTACGCGCGTATCGTCGCCGCGCGCTTTCGGAAGGTTTGTAATTTTCCCGGTTTTTTCGCTGCCGCGGATCAGATGGATCAGCAGCAGCTCCAAATAAAGCTTTATCAGC
>JBKUJR010000024.1:0-33847 GCA_046952735.1 Clostridia bacterium
CTCCAGGACAAACTGGACCGGGCCAGGATCGCCGTGGCCGGACTGGGCGGACTGGGTTCCCACGTGGCTGTCTTTCTGGCCCGCACGGGGGTGGGACATCTCCACCTGATTGATTTCGACACGGTCGATATCACCAATTTAAACCGGCAGCAATATCTGCTGCGTCAGCTCGGGATGCCGAAGACCGATGCGCTGCTGGAACAGCTGCGGGAGATCAATCCGTATCTGGATATCCGAACGGATTGCGTGAAGGTGACGGAGGAAAATATTCCGGCGCTTTTTAAAGCAGACGATATCATCTGCGAAGCGTTCGATCAGCCGGAGGCAAAGGCCATGCTCGTCTGCGGAATCCGGGAACATTTTCCGGAAAAATACGTAGTGGCCGCGTCCGGAATGGCGGGGTACGGGAGCAGCAATTCCATTCAAACCAGAAAAGCCGGAACGCATTTTTACCTTTGCGGAGACGGCGTATCGGAAGTAGCAGAAGGGAGCGGGCTGATGGCGCCGCGGGTTGCGATCTGCGCCGGCCATGAGGCCAATCTGATCATACAGCTGATTGCAGAAACATAAAGAATAAGGAGAAAAGAGGAGAAATCGATGATAAAAAGAGGATGCGATGACGTATGGACCCTGGGAGGACGTTCCTTTTCCTCCCGCTTTATATTGGGATCCGGCAAATATTCGATGGAACTGATCCGTGCTGCTGTTGCGCATGCCGGCGCGCAGATGATAACGCTGGCGCTGCGGCGCGTTTCCGAGGGCGGAAAAACTAACATTCTGGATTATATTCCGGAAGGGATTACGATTCTGCCCAACACTTCGGGCGCGCGCAACGCAGAAGAAGCGGTCCGCATTGCGCGGCTGGCCCGGGAGGCCGGCTGCGGTGATTTTGTGAAAATCGAGGTAATCCATGATTCCAAATATCTTCTTCCGGATAATGCCGAGACGATCCGGGCGACTGAGAAATTGGCGAAAGAGGGCTTCGTCGTCATGCCGTATATGTATCCCGATTTGAATGCCGCCAGAGATCTGGTAAACGCCGGCGCTGCATGCGTTATGCCGCTGGCGGCGCCGATCGGCACAAATAAAGGATTATGCACAAAAGATTTTATCCGGATTCTGATCGAAGAAATCGACCTGCCGGTCATAGTGGACGCGGGAATCGGCAGACCGTCGCAGGCTTGCGAAGCAATGGAGATGGGTTGCGCCGCTGTTATGGCCAATACCGCTATCGCAACGGCAGGAGATATCCCGGCAATGGCGGAAGCTTTCCGGCTTGCGATCGAAGGAGGCAGGCAAGCGTACCTTGCCGGATTGGGCAGAGTTTTGGAGCAGGAAGCAAGCGCTTCTTCTCCGCTGACAGGATTTTTACGCGACGACGCAGCGGGAGATGGCATAAATTGAAAGAAACGGTAATAAATGAAAGTATTTTGAACCAGGAAGCCGAGACGGAGCTTCAAAAGAAACGAACGGACCCCATGGCGTATCTTCCGGACATGGAAGTCATCGATTCGGGAATCGAGCAGGACGTGTTAAAGCGAACCGCAGCGTACGACTATGACGCTTATACCGCAGCAGACGTGCGCAGGGCGCTTTCCAATAAAAACAGGGGGCTTGCGGAATTCGGGGCGCTTCTTTCTCCGGCGGCGCTCCCTTATCTGGAAGAAATCGCCAGAGCGGCGCAGCGGGAAACGAGAGCGCATTTCGGCAATTCCATTTTTATGTTTACGCCCATTTACATTGCAAATTACTGTGAAAACTATTGTATTTACTGCGGCTTCAACTGCCATAACAAAATACGGCGCGCCCAGTTAAATCCTGCGCAAATCGAAACGGAAATGGCTGCCATCGCCGCCACCGGCCTGGAAGAAATTCTGATTCTCACAGGCGAAAGCAGGAGCAAATCCACCGTGGCATATATCGGAGAGGCCTGTAAAATCGCAAGGAAATATTTTAAAGTGATCGGCCTGGAAGTGTATCCGATGAATTCCGACGAATATTCGTATCTGCATCGCTGCGGCGCCGATTATGTAACGGTATTCCAGGAAACATACAATCCGGATAAATACGAGACGCTCCACCTGGCCGGGCATAAGCGCGTCTTTCCCTATCGGATCAACGCGCAGGAGCGTGCGCTGCGCGGCGGTATGCGCGGCGTTGGGTTCGGCGCATTGCTTGGATTGGACGACTTCCGGAAAGATGCGTTCGCAACAGGCTGTCACGCATGGCTCCTCCAGAGAAAATATCCCCATGCGGAAATCGCTTTCTCCTGCCCGCGCCTGCGGCCGATCATCAACAACGATAAAATCAATCCGATGGACGTGCGGGAACGGCAGCTGCTTCAGGTCGTATGCGCGTACCGTTTGCTGATGCCATATGCAAGCATTACCGTATCTACCAGAGAATGCGCGCGCGTGCGGGATCATCTCGTTAACATCGCGGCGACGAAAATATCTGCCGGCGTCAGTACCGGAATCGGCGGCCATTCCGACCAAATAACGGAAAAAGGAGACGATCAGTTTGAAATCTCCGACAGCCGGAGCGTAGAAGAAGTATTCCGGGCGTTAGAGCGGCAGGGACTCCAGCCGGTGATGAGCGATTATGTTTTCGTGTGATTTCCTGTCCGGCCATATCCTGGCAGTTTCCAGCCGCGTTTTGTGCCGGAGGCCTTTTCCGGAGCAGATAGAACGCGTCTGCCGTTTGCATCCCCTGGGATTGATTCTGCGGGAAAAAGATCTGCCGGAAAACGCATATCAGGCCTTAGCCGCAGATGTGATAGAGATCTGCGCACGCTACGGCGTACCCTGCATCCTGCATTCTTTTATCACGGCGGCCCGGAACCTGAACGTTCGTAAAATCCACCTGCCATTGTGGAAGTTGGAAGAAGCCGGCGGGAAAGCTGCGCTTGCGTCGTTCGATAGGATCGGCGTATCCGTCCATTCGGCAGAAGAAGCGGTCCGCGCACAGGAGCTGGGAGCCGCTTACGTAACGGCAGGCCACGTGTATGCCACTGCCTGCAAAAAAGACCTGCCCCCCAGAGGCACGGCGTTTCTCCGGGACGTCTGTTCCGCGGTCCGGATTCCTGTTTACGCGATCGGCGGCATCCGCCTGGAAGAAAATCAAATCCGGGAGGTTCTGGACTGCGGCGCTGCAGGCGCCTGTATCATGTCGGAAATGATGTATCTGTAATTATCCGCAGCGATTCTTTACGGTATTCTTATTCGCAGCAGGAAAATTTTTCCTTCTGCCCTTTCCGGCAGGCGCATGTTTCATCCGGCCCTGCTGTCTCTGTTTGACCGTAAAGTCAGACAGCGGATAAGGATGGTCTTCTATAAAAGAAATATTGTTTCCTGCCAGTTTTTCGATATTGGGGAGCAGCGTTTTTTCTTCAAAATTGCAGAAAGAAATCGCCGTGCCGTTGGCGCCCGCCCTGCCGGTTCTCCCGATCCGATGCACATACATCTCGGCCTCTTCCGGCAGATTATAGTTAAAAACATATTCGAGTCCTTTGATGTCGATCCCCCGCGCCGCCAGATCCGTCGCAACGAGCATCTGCGTAACGCCGTTTTTAAAATTTTGCAGCGTCTTCTGGCGCGTTGCCTGCGATTTGTTTCCGTGTATCGCTTCCGCCGTGATATCTGCGTTTCGCAGCTCTCTTGCAAGAATATCGGCGGCGCGTTTCGTCCTCGTAAAAACAAGCGCGGCGTACACATGATTTTCCTCCAGCAGTTTCAGCAGAAGCGCTTTTTTATTTTGCGAATCTACAAAATAGATCTTTTGATCGATCGCGTCTACCGCGGACGAAACGGGATCTACGGCAACCTTAATATAATCGTGGAGAATCGTATCGATCAGCGCAGAGATTTCTTTGGGCATCGTTGCCGAGAACAAAAGCGTTTGTTTTGGTCTTCTGATGTTCGAAATAATTTTTTTGACGTCATTTAAAAAGCCCATATCGAGCATTCTGTCGGCTTCGTCCAGAACGAGTATTTCGACCTGGGACAAATCTACGATGTTCTGCCGGATCAGATCGTTCAGCCTGCCCGGGGTCGCGATCAAAATATCGACGCCGTTCGCGAGCATTCTTTCCTGCTGCTTTTGACTGACCCCGCCCAATATACAGCCGCACCGGAAGGGCAAACGTTCTCCGAACGCCTGAAAGCTGTCCTGAATTTGCGCGGCCAGCTCCCGCGTCGGCGTCAAAATCAAAGAGCGGATCGTTTGATGTGCGTTCTTTTTTCCATATTTCTGTGACAAAATCTGTAAAATCGGCACCGCGAAAGCGGCGGTCTTTCCGCTGCCGGTCTGCGCGCAGCCGAGTAAATCCTTACCTGCCAATATAGGCGGGATCGCCTGTTCCTGAATCGGAGACGCCGCCTGAAAGCCCTGTTTGTCTAATGCCGCTAATATCTGCGGACAAATTTTCAATTCATTGAATGTCATGTTTTTCCCTTTTTCTTTCTCTGTCATTTTCTATAATAAAAAAACTCCCGTGTTGACAATACGCTTCGTCAAAACGGGAGCATCCATTAACTGAGCTATTATATCACATTTTTATACGGCTGTCAAAGCGCCGTTTCTTACGTATCCTCCGGCGTGTCTTTCCGCTGCAGATTATTTTGAATCACTCTGTCTCTGAGCAGGAAAATCGTGCCGATCAGGAATAAAGCGCCGGTTATGATGAGAATCGATTCGATTTTGACGGAATCCGCAAGCGGTCCGAAGAAAACCATTGCCAGCGGCATGATCGTTCCGGTAATTACAGAAATAAGAGAGAACACGCGTCCGTGTTTATCCGGATCGACATTTTCCTGAAATAAAGTAATGAACGGCGTATTGAACAGCGGCATGGTAATTCCCGTCAGCCCCATCCACACAAGATAAATAGCAAACGAGAACGGGAATCCCAGCAGCACGGCAAAGATGCCGCACAGAAGACAGCCCATTCCGATCGTATGGATTTTGTTCTTGAATCCTCCCCAGGAGGAAATCAGAATTCCGCCGAGTATGTTCCCGATGAAAAATACGATTTCATTCAGCGTCAGATACAACGGCTGCGCGCCGAATGACCTCGTAACCATAAGCGGCGTCAAGATCGCAAGCGGCGTAATCAGAATATTAAAAATCACCAGATAAATCAGCGTGCGGGAGATCAATTTATGGTTCCGCATGTATAGGAAGCCTTCTTTGATGGAAGCGAAATAGTCGATTTTTTCCATTTCCTTTTTCCGGTAATCCACCTTCACAAACGAGAAAATAGAAATCCCGATCAGCGCCGTAACTACATCTATAAAGAAGATATATTCCAGCTCTACGTTTGCCAGAAGCGCGCCGCTGGCGGCGGGAGACAGGATCATCATCACCGATTGCAGCGTCGTGTTGAGGCCGTTTACCCGCATCAGATTCTTCTCAGGAACGATTTCCGGGATAAACGCAGTCGTCGTCGGCGTCTGGATTCCGCTGCCGGCAGAACGGATCGCCAAAACTACGAACAGCAGCCACATGGAATCGATGTCAAAAAGGAACAGCAGCGCGATGATCAGCGTAGAGCATGCGATCGCGCCGTCCGCAAGGATAATGAGCATTTTTTTATTGTATTTATCCGCCCACACGCCGGCAAATAAAGAAATCAATACCTGCGGTATGAACCCGCACAGCGTAGCAATCGTCATCACCGCGCCGGATTGTGTTTTCAGCGTGATATACCAGATGATTGCGTATTGTACCAATGAAGAGCCAAAAAGGGAAATCGCCTGGCTCGTCAAAAACAAACTGATTTTTTGTTTCCAATTATTTTCCATATTACTCCTTTGTTTCCGAACTGATGTGCGTCAGCTGCCTCGATATTACCTGCGCTTTCTGTTCATGAGATTGCCCGTTTTCAGCGGTGCAGGATCGAATTGCATATATTCGGGACTGCCAGCGCCGGCCGTCGTATTATAGCGGTTCCGGCAGGTTTTGTAAACAAACTTACGAAATGTTCTATCAGCAAAAAAACAGCCTTTCCATCCGCCGCGTCCGGGACAAGCGAATCAACTTCCCGGGGTGCCGCAATGTCTTGCCTCCTTCCTCTATGCCGCACATCAGAACAGCCTTCTTCCGTCTGAAATATCTATGCCGAGTTCTTTCGCCGCCCTGCTTTGCTGAAACGGATTTATTTTTTCCACTGCGCCGTTCCGTTTAAAAAAGGAGCCGGTATTTTTGAACCAAAACGTCACATCGGCCTTAAAACATTGTTCCCGGATATCCAGCACCCAATCATAATCGCATTCGCGCGCTTCCCGCCCCGTTTCACCGCCAACCGTAACATGGTCGGCTCCGTGAAGATACGGTGTTAAATCGATCGCTTCCAGAAGCGGGGCGCAGGCAATAAAGCGCCTCTTTATGGGATACGATAAAAATAACGGAAGTCTTTCATTCGCTAATTTTTGAGTTTCAACGGTACAGCCAATCGTTACATTGTCATATCCTGCTCCCCAATCGGGCGGAAGCGATACAGGAAACCGGTCGATGCGCTTTGTCAAAATCAGAAATTCTATATCGGTTCTTTCTTTGACCATAGCCCAAACTTTTTTACGCCATTCGTCTGCTTCGGGCAGGAAAAAGTCGGTTGCAAAGCAAGTCGCAAGAATTTTGTTTCCTTTGATATTGTATTCGCCTTTTGCGTTCTTTCTGATCGGCCAGTCGAATTTATCTGTTTTTTGTATCGTATTTTGACCATAGCGTTTCGCGTGTGGTCCGTAAAAATAACAGTTTGCGCAGCCGTCGCTTATTTTATAGCAGCCTGTCCATGGTTCCCAGTTCATAGGCATTCTCCTTATCGTTCTGACTTTATTGGTACGATATCCATTATAACAGTTTGCAAAGCAGTTTTTCATAAAAATATTTAGGAGAGGATATATCCTGAGCCGTTAAAAGGCCGCCTCGCTATTTCATGTTTCATCCTCTTTTGAGGATATATTAGTCTGCCGATGGGATGATTTTATCAAAATTTAAGAAAACTCCGAAAATCCCATAATTACAGGATTTCGGAGTATAAGACAACCGTTATTATTTGGCTGTTCCATGGCTAAAACAAAAACGCCATTCCTGTTCGAATCCGTAGGCGTTCAGATACCAATGATTTTTTCAATCAGCTCCATCCGTATCGGATCACATAATAGACTACATATATCCAATTCAGCAGTCCATGCAAAACGGCCCAGCCAATGGATTGCCATTTAAAATATGATATCACCATGGCAAGCGCGGCGCCAAAAGACAGTCCTTTCTTCACATTTTTAACAGTATTGTTATTTATAATCGTTGTGGTTTCCCTTTTTGTTCCATATATGATTTCTTCGATTGAAACTTCCAGTATCTGCGCGATTTTTTGAAGCGTTTCTATATCCGGTTGCGTTTTCTCAGTTTCCCAATTTGATATCGCCTGACGAGTCACATCAAGTTTTGCAGCCAAGTCATCTTGCGTCATTTTTTTGTTTTCACGGTGCTTTTTGATATTTTTCCCCACCATAATAGTCATCTCCTGTCGTGTTCTCGCGATAAGCATAACAGGCTCTAATACATAATAGCAAGCAATAATTTGTTGCATTTCACACAATTAGCAGTATTACTTTATAAAAAAGATCGGTTTGGATAATCCATGTATAAACTTAAACGATTTTAGCTCGCAAAAAGGGATAGGAAGCGCGTGCATGTCAGGATTCCGTCCTGTCAATCTGTATCTTTCGAATATCCATCATGCGCTTTAGCAGCTGAATATCATAATCGGTATATCGGGGAGAAGTGCTTCCTGCATGCACTTTGCCAATCTCCGAATGGCAGTGTGCCGCTCGCCGCTTTACACCGGCAACGTCCAACGTGATTCCGCTGCAGTTGGCATTCTGACAGTCTCTGCAAAGGGTGATTTCTTTTTGAATATAAGCGAGCAGCGCTTCACTATCCGGCTGGCATTTCGCAGCTTCCACAAAATCGCTGCAATTCCTCATGGATATTTCCCGCCGTGTATTGGTTCATATAAGGAATGACAGCCATCAACCCATCGTCATTATATAAAACAAGCACATGCTTTTTCCGATACACAAAGCAATAAGGTTTGTACTTATTATACGGCAACCGTTTTGCACCGATAGCGATGCATAATCGTACAGCTCCGCGCAGACTCTTCTATCTTCGTCAGATAACGGGCGCAATAAGTTGTCACGGGTACGCGCAGGTTTATAATTTGGGGCAAAAACGCGGAAATCACAAAGTTAAGGGTTTCCATGCCGCTGCAACAAACGCCAATATTTCATAAATAAAGGATAACGGAAATTGTCTACGCTTCCAGCGTTAAATTCAAAACCAAGCTCCTGTAGCTTTCCCAGTATGCTTTCATACAACCCCTACCTTTTTTATTCTTCCCGGTATTTTTCCCCCGGCCGTTATCCATTCAAAGACGTGTAAGATATAATCCAGCTTTGCCTTTCATGGTTCCATCCCTGTTAGTCCCTCCATAAACCCGCTTGTTCACGGGGTGTTCGGGGGATTTCTGTTTTAGTCAGAAAAGACTCTGATACTATGCCAGATTCTTGACACGAATGCAAAAGTATTATAATCTCACTTTTGTTAACAGCGTTCCGTATAATATCCCGCCTGCGCGTTCCACAATTCCTGATACAGTCCTTCCTTGTCAGACAACAATTCTTCATGCGTCCCCCGCTGCACCAATTTTCCTTCTGAAAAGACCATTATTTCGTCACAAAAACGACAGGTAGATAACCGATGGGAGATGTAGACAGCTGTTTTTTTATCAGCTATTTGATCAAATTGTTGGAATACCTCCGCTTCTGCAATCGGATCGAGCGCAGCCGTGGGTTCATCTAAAATAATGAAGGGTGCTTTTTTGTAAAGAGCTCGCGCAATCGCTATCTTTTGCGCTTCCCCTCCGGAAATTTCCACTCCATCCTCGTCAAAGTCCTTATACAATGGTGTTTCTAGACGACAGCGCATTTGAGACAATCGCTCTCCGAATCCCGCCATATCCAACGAAGCGGTTGCCGAATCCTCGTCATATTCCACGGATGATGCGACATTCTGCCCAAGGGAAAAGGCCATCAACTTATAATCCTGAAATACGACGCTGAAAAGTGAGATGTACTCCTGATAACGAAGGCGGCGGATATCGATACCGTTGAGCATAATTCTCCCTTCGCTCGGATCATATAAACGACAAAGCAGCTTGATCATCGTAGTTTTACCGCTGCCGTTCTTTCCCACGATGGCCGTCCGCCGCCCCGTGCGAAAGGTGAAAGATAAATGCTGCAGCACATCCTGATCGGATCCTGGATAATGAAAGGATACATCCTCAAACGTTATTTCCAGAGGATCCGTTTCACTGACCACAACAGGCTGACTTCCATCCTTCATATGAGCAGGAATGTCCATGTAATCGAAATAGGTCTTCAAAGCCTCCTGATTCATCCGCAGCGCAACAAACTGATTTACACAACCGTTTATCCCTGCGATAAATTGGTTTACACTGTTGATATACATCAGGATGTTGCCGACCGCGAATAATCCGGCCATCGCTCGCAGACCGACAAATAGATACACCGCAGCGAGAATAACTACAGATGCGATAGTACTGATTCCGGAATATTTAACCTGATTTCGGGTGAGTTGGCGAAAAGTGCTATTCGCCTCTCCGAACAAGGCTGTGGATTCGTTGTCTATGAGAGTCTTCTGATCATAAAGACGGATATCCTTACCCGCATGATACGTAGAGATATAATTATTTAAATAATAATCAAAAATTCGGTTAAAAGAAACGAATCCCTCCAGAATGGTATAAAGCTTCTTTGTGACTGCCGCATTGGTATAGATGCCAGCCATGGTACCAAGCAGAATCAGAATCAACAGCAATATCGAACCGAACGGGGATATCACTGTTTGTAAAAGCAAATTTTCGCCCGTATACCCTGCGGAGAGAAATAATCCCACCGTGATAGATAGGGAGACAACAACACTCACCCCGCTGTTGACGATACCAGGGAAAACCTCTAGCAGCTTCCACAAACCGCCCGCGTTCAAGTTTCGTATTTCCTGAATGCGCTGCTTTTTCTGGAAAGTTTCTGGATTTTCCAGATCCACAAAATCCAGATTCATCGTTTTTTCGGCCATATGCATCTCGTAGAGATGGGAAAAGGAGGCTTGCCGCAGACCGGACAGCGCCCCCAATACTGCGGAAATGACTGAACAAACGGCGTTTAGCAGTACGGTAAGAAAAGCGTACCAAAGTAATTTTTCCAGCGGCTCACCGTATACAATAGCGTTGACGATGACCGATGACATATAAATATTGATAAACGGCAACAAAGCGTTTATAATGGAACGAAGAGAGATGAGCGTTATGATGCCGGGACAAATCCGACCTATTTCACGAATTCCCCTGAAGAACAGTTTGAACTTCTTCATCCGCTCCACCTCCTCCCTCGTAATACTGGCTTTGCGTACGGAACAACGCGGCATATTTCCCATTTTTCCGCAACAGCTCATCGTGCGTACCAGTCTCTGCGATCTGGCCGTTTTCCAAGTAAAGGATGCGATCGCAGAAACGGGTGCTGGATAGGCGGTGAGAGATAAATATCGCGGTCCGGCCAGCCGTCAGCTCATGATATTTACGGTACATCTCGTTTTCAGCAATGGGGTCCAAAGCGGCGGTTGGTTCATCCAAAACGATAATCTGACCATTCTTGTACAGAGCGCGGGCCAGGGCCAGCTTTTGCTGTTCTCCACCCGAAAGCTCGATGGAGTTTTCATGCATACTCTTCATCAATAATGTCCGCTCCTGCTCAGGCAGGCTCTGGACCTTGTCGTAAAGTCCAGCCAGTTTCAGCACATGGGTCAGACGAGCGTAATCGATCCGTTCCTCCTCGCACAGGGCGATGTTTTTCGCAAAGGAGATCGGCATGAGGATAATGTCCTGAAATACTACCGAGAACAAGGAATAATAGGCGTCCCTGTTGTATTCGTCAATGGGAACGCCGTCAACGGCAATAGTACCAGCGCTAGGGTGGTAAAGTCCGCACAGAAGTTTAATCAAGGTTGTTTTTCCAGCACCGTTCAGACCGACAATCGCCACTTTTTCGCCTTTATGAATCGTAAAATTGATATCCCGGAGAACCGCATTTTCCTGCTGTCCATTGTACGAAAAACTGACGTGTGAATAAGTGATGCTGCAAGTGGATGACGGCAGCTCGTGCCCCGGTCCCCGGTTGAACTGATCGGGCATATCCAGAAAGCAGCGAAGGTCACAGAGGCTGAGACTGCTGGCGTGCAGGCTCCCCATCGCGCCGATAATTCCAAAGAGCCACCCTGAGTATTGAGAGATAATGGCAAAATAAAAAACAAAATCGCCCGCAGACAAATAGCCGTTCACGACCTGCTGAATGAGATACCAGTAGGCGATTCCATCCCGCAATACGGTCAATGCGATATTGAGCAAACCAGCGATAAAATTCCGGCCTTCCTGCCTGCGGTACCATCTCTGGCGTTCGGTAAATAAGCGACGAAATAAATCACGAAACCACGGATACATAGAATAGATCTTGGCATCTTTGCCGATGGTATAATCGCCGGATTTATTTGAAATGTATTGCAGTTTTCGTTCCAAAGGTACCCAATCATCTTTATGACGATGCATCCAGTTGTTGTTCATCCGTTGTACTGCGTAAGAAATCAACGAAAAACACAACAAACAAGCCAGTATCCACGGAGAAAGCGTGAGTATCAAAGCGGAATAGGTTATCAGTCCCACCGTGTTGGAGGCAATGGACACAAACTGGTTGAATATCTGCTGTACGCCAGACTGCGCTGTATAGACAGAATCCAACGCTCTCCGAAGCATAGTTTGACCGTGTGGACTTTCGATATTGGCATAGTCGGCATCCATCGCTTTTTGACTGGTTAGATGAATATAAGAAAAGCGATTGCCGAACGATTCCCATTCAATTTTGGCACTCGTATAATTGTTCAACAAATGGAACAGCAGCATACCAGCAATCACACCGGCTGTCTGAACAAATAATTGAAGCGGCGAGGCTCCCTGTACGACAAGCTCCACCACCAGCTTGGACAAATAGGTGGTCAACAGGGGTAAAGCGACTAACGAAGGTGTCTTTAGCAAGACGGAAAACAACAAACCTTTATCTGTGCTCCAAGTCCGTCGGAGGAGAAAGCGCAGGTTGCTCCATATGGTATAAGGCGTTTTTTCTTTATTGTCCATAAAGCACTCCTTCCGCAGTTAACGAATGAGACGAAGCAGGAGGAATTTTAGAAAACTGTACGGTCATATTCGCCGGAGGCGTTCCTATAATCGTAGCGCTTCCTTTGGGCAAATAGATTTCTATATGATCGGAGGGCCATTTACGAAATCCTTCCCAACGGATTTCCCCAGGATGGCAGCTATACAAAAAAGTTCTTTTTTTAACCCTACCCACATAAGTGGAAAAGAAAGTAGAAAAATCTTCTAAGGAGTCCGCCTGGAAAAATGCTCCCGTCAGAATTTTGCTTTTGCGAAAATCTAATAAACAACCTGTCTCCGGTCGGATATATTCCTTATGTTCATCAAGAAATGCATTAGCATCCAGTATATAATAACTGGATTTATTTCGCATATAATTAACGGCATGCCCCACACCTATATCAGAAATAATGGAAACTATACCTACCTCGTCATAAAGACTATCTAACATATAGACCATCCAATTTGCAACGGAAGCGCAGCAGCCAGCATTAACCTCAGCGGCCGTCCTCCCGTCTGTGTGTAGAGACCAGAGAATATTGTCATCGTATACTCCTCGATTGTCATCGCGGGATAGAAATTTGTTTAGTTGCATCAACTGGACAGCCTCGTACAGACATGCGATTGCTTTCCGCTTTTTTTCTGGAGGAGCGCCGCCTAGCGTATAAATCTGTTCGGCTGTATAGCGTGTCTTTCCTAATATGTTGACCGGGACCCATTTGATACCGCTGAATATAGGTACACAAAAATGTGCCGAATGTCTCAGATTATAGGTGTCATACGGCGTCATTCGTCTCCACCCTCCGAAAAGAAAGACAAACAAGTCTTAAAAAGAAACTCTGCTTCTTCCATCATAACAAACACAGGACGGTTTAAATCCGATTGCAACGCATCTGCGAAAGCCCGGACGTCAACTGGATCAGCCAGCTCCTTTCTTTGACGAATCAACGCCAAATCCCCTGAAAAAATCATGGGAGAAACCGCAACGGCGATAACAGTGCATTGTACCAGATTTTCAATTACAGAGATAGTACGCCGGATATATTCGCCGTCATCGTACAGATTGACACATAGGATGACCGCATCCGGTTTTGTTCCCAGTAAATACATTAGTTGAGGAATATTCAGGTATTTGGTACTATGGAAATAGGCCGGTATAGTGCCAGATTGGGAACCAACCAAAAGGATATCCGGTTGCTTTATCTCCATCTCGTTCATCATCACGTTTAGTAATTCTACAGCTTCTTCCTCACGAACCGCGACAGAAGAAGCATAGCCAAACGGATACATAGTGTCCATACCGAATAAAAAAGCGGAAGGCTCTGTTCCCATTTGTCCAAGCGTATAGCCATTTTCCAGAAAAAGTTTACGAAGCATTAGCTGCAGTGTGAATTTTCCCTGCGCGGACGAGGTTCCCAGCACGCCGAGCACCGGCGTACCGATGGCATACAATTTTCCGTCCTTTTTAGGATGGCTTGCCGCGCTGAGCTTTGGATAGTAAAAACCAATATTTTTTTCTGCAAATAACTGAAAGTAGGATTCCAGTCCATCAGAATCAAAGGCATATAAATTTATATGGTGTTCCAGACACTTTTCAGCAATAATGGTTTTGTAGTCAATACCAGCGGCTCTCGAAACTTCCTGCACATGTCCCAAAATTATGGTATCTACAGAATTCCAGTCAATATGATCAATGTTTTCAATGAGATAAGAATGCTGCCCATTCAGACTGACCACCGTTTGACCGACTTGCCCCAGATATTTACTGCTATATATACCACTGATGGGAAACGACAATAACTCGCAATAATTGACAAGGCTATGCATTTCCTTATTGTAAGGAAATAATACAGCGTCTCGTATTGGGAAGTCAAAAGCAGGTGTAAAAGTCGATGCTTCATTATCAGCACGATTATATAATCTTATCGCTCCTTGCCGCAGGAATTTACGTATGTCTTTCTTCGGAAGACCTTTTTTTAGCTGCTGGGCAATTTGAGCCGTTATGTAACCGGCTGAGAAACTGGCTCCCTGCGTCAGAATATAGATGGGGGATATCCATGCAAGACGATGATTCCCTCCCTTGGCCAGTACATCCACCACACCATTCTCTACATAAATCCACTCGTCACGTTTTCGGCATTCCATCGAAGCATCCACACCGACGACCTCTTCAAATGCCGCCGGATAGGAAACCGCTCCGTTATTGTCAAAGGCAGCAACAATACAAATATTTTTTTGAGAGAGGCGTTTGCACTGTTCTTCTAGTTGTGAACTGTATTCCAGAATTCCAGAGCTGATATGGAGGATATCACAATCTATGTTGTTTTCTATGTAGGATAGAACAAATAGTAAGGAATCTAATTCTACGGTCAACTCACGATCATAAATTTTGATCATGAGTGTCTGATAGTCGGTACGATTTTCCATATCTGAAAAAATGGTACCGCATACAGCCGTTCCGTGTCCGGCCTGGTCCTCTCCTCCTGGAAGTAGTACATATCGTCCATTTTCCTGACAGACATACCAACATTCAATGGGAACTTCTTTTAAAAGAGGGTGTTCCCGGTAAACGCCGCTGTCAATAATCACAATATCTTTTTTCATCGTATCACGACCTTTCCAAAGCCAGGAACCCCCGCGAATACGACCCAGAAAATCATATAGGCCGTCTCAAAAGTTCCGTCATTTAATTAGCGCGATTTTCAACTTAAAGATCCTCAGCACAGTCTTTTTATACCAGCCTTGTTTTATTTTAGAATTATATGATCGAACTCTTACATAAATGAATGGATTAGAGGAAAATAGTAATCGTCCTCTAATCCACTGTCCCAATTTAGAAGTTATAACCACAGACGATAGCAATGCCGGCGTTTTCACCTACATACGCCGTTACCATTTTGTCGGCAACCTTCTTCATGGGTTTACGCAGTGTCTTTTTCATATAAACACCTCCTTCAGAAAACAAAATTATGTAAAGGATTACACCGTTTCCTGCTGTAATAATGGGGCTATCGCTTTGGCCATGATATTCAGACTGCCAAAAGACGAGGATAGTATAAACTCATCCGGCAGTTGAATATCCAGCATACATTCCAATTCCACTATAAAGGATACATAAGTAATAGAATCCTGAATCAAGGAATCCAATGGCGCGTCAATATCCTGATGGTCGGCATAAATGCCCAAACTACGAAGACAATCAAGTATTTTATCAATTAACATGGGACGATTTTCCCTTCTTCTAATTTATAGACAAAGCCATATGTCCTACTGTCTCTATCACGTGTTAGCAATTCTAAAAGTTTACCCAGCCTTCCATTTTGCATAATACAGGGACGCTTATTTTTCGTCATAGTCTCTTTTGCCGGACAATCGTTGCACGATGGTGCAAAGCAGCAAGAGACACAGATTCCCTTATCGCTTTGCTTGCCAACCCACTGACTCAACCTAGTACTATCCAAAAGGAATTCACCATTTTGACCCAGTTCCCCTACCCGGCTTCTGTCAACTGTAAGCAAACTGGCGCATTTATAGATTGAGCCGTCAGCGTATATGGTGTAGGCGTTTCTTTTAGCCGCGCTGCAGATTTGGTTGGTTAAGAGAGCGTAATGGCCGCGATAATCCAAGCTAATCTTGGAACGGAGTAAATGATCATATACAACGTCCGGTTCACCCAACAACTCCTGCTGTATCTGACCAATGCCATCCCCACCGTAATCCCCGACGACGCGAAACATAAATGTGAAGCGGGAATCCCCTTCAAAAGTGTCGGATAAATACGATAGAAACTCATCAAAAACATCCAGAAGCATACGAGTAACATTGACTTTAATCACTATCGTGAAATGTCGCGCTTTAATCTTGTTTTTGATATCAACCAAATTGGTAATGATTCTGTCAAACGAACTCTGTCCATCTCGGCATGGCCTCAGACGGTCATGAATAAAGGCGGGGCCATCTAACGTTATGGAATAGGTATATACGTGATGCCGTAAAAGATTTTGGAAAGTCTCGACATTCAACAGATAAGCGTTGGTGGTTATGGAAGCCTGATATCGCCTGCCGCTTTGCCGGCAAATACTTTCTATGCTTTCCGACACGTCATAAATCATATCTTTCATTAACAAGGGCTCCCCGCCAAACCATTCGACAAATACGGAACGATAGTTCGGTACCTGACGTTTAAAGAACTGTTTGATCCGCTGTTGAGTTTGTTTGCTCATACTACACGGTTCCATCCTTTCATAACAATATACACATTGAAAATTGCAGGCTGTCGTGGGTAATATCATGATCTGCAGATCATTTTTCATCACAGCATCCATTCTATACAGTTGAGCGAGGGCTGCTTCGTCCGTTTCCGGACGAGATAAAAAATGGTGATCCAATAAAAATTTTTGTGTTATGGAATCTACTTCTGATTCCTGCCGCAAGTTTAGTAATTCCTGTTCATTATCCATTACTAAAATGACTTGTGATAAAGCGTTATACAGGATAAGAGAATTATTCGCTTGATGGTAACAGTTGTACTTAGAATATTGCAGCATTATTTTTACCCTTCATATATTCGTTCTTCTTTTTAATCTATTATTATCCATGAATTTATCATCGAATTATATTTACTATTTATTTTCTTTTTTTATGTTTGCATAATACATTAGTATGTTTAATTTGTCAATATAAATTTTATTAATAAATTATTTATATAATTTTACTTTTTTATGATATAATATATTTTTTATCTGTTTTGTATTGATTCTCTTTATTTCAATGTATTATGCTACGTCGGGATCAAACAGCTGACCTCTTGAATGCCATTAGTACGAAATACGGACTATCAAGCTTGCTTTTCATGATTCCAGCCCTGCAAAGCTCTTCGGAAGCCCGCTTGTTCGCTGGGTTTTTGGAGGGATTCCCAGTTGAATGGAAGAAAGCCTTGTAACCACGCTGGAGAAGCAACTGTTAAAGACTTTTAGTTTTTTTAGAACAAAACGCTTTTCTATGGGTTCAAGTGGAGCATTACCCTTCTTATATAGTCTTTGAATTGATTACTCGGTTATAAGTCGATATATTGGACGCCTATGCTTATATAGATGCGCTCCATGAGCGCGGCCTGGCACCAACGACCATTAAAACTGAATTGTCTGCTAATCGTTTTTTGCACGACCAGATTCTCGGCGTTCACTATTAATTGCCCCGAAACAGTAAGCTGAACCTGGAGCGCCTCATTCGCGGCGAGGAGGATCGCACTGGGAGTCATCAGGAATTCAACCTCATGATCAGCGAGTGCTGAAAAGCCTTATCGAAAAGGTTTCGAAGCTCGCTTCAT
Organism: Clostridia bacterium; assembly: GCA_046952735.1. Classification (GTDB taxonomy): domain Bacteria; phylum Bacillota; class Clostridia; order UBA1212; family UBA1255; genus Egerieisoma. Next base: position 17,613 of record JBKUJR010000024.1, read on the forward strand.
TATCGCCCAGTATACGGGCCTGCGTATTCACGAAGTGATGCGTATCGATACAGCGACCGCCCAGACCGCTCTGCCAAATGGGATTATCACCATTAAAGGAAAGGGCGGCAAGATGAGGAGAGGTTCCGATCCACGAAACAATCCGTATCGAACTGACGTACCTGCTGAACGGATACAAGTCCATAGGAGGCTATGTGTGCATCTGGTCCGACTCTTAAAGCAAAACGGCCTGCTGCATATTCGGCTCCATGGTTTGCGGCATTCGAAGGCCAGTTATCTCCACAAGCTGGGGTTCTCCCCAAAAGAAATTCAAGTCTGGCTTGGTCACGTTGATATTTCGACCATGATGGACATCTACACCCACATTGACAGCGGCGTGAAGGAGGGGATGGCGCGGTAAATCGACGCTCTGTTCGGCGGAGAAAAATCAGAGCCAGAGAACCGCGAAACCGATTTTTAGAACAAGCGTAAAAAAGCAAGGGTCTAGAGGTTCCGTAAAACCTCTAAACCCTTGCTGCAATTGGCTGGGATGGCTGGATTCGAACCAGCGACTGCCAGAGTCAAAGTCTGGTGCCTTACCGCTTGGCTACACCCCATCAAAAAGAACCGTTAGGATTATACTCTCTGTGCAGCAGCCTGTCAAGATAATCCGCAGCCGGTTCTTCCTTTGCTTTATTGCTCCGTCCGGAGCAGAACCGCGCGGCCCGCATCCAAACGGATCTCATATCTGCCGTCGAATTTCTGTTCGATAAAAGGACAGGAATGAATGCTTTCCCACCGTTTCGTTTCCGTATTGAGCCAGAAGAGGCCATCCTTCAGCTCCTCCGTGATCAGCGTGCGTTCCTTTCCGCTTACGGTATTAGCGTTCATCAGCAAGAACCAGCCGTTTTCATAAAAGCCCGCAAGGAAGTCTTCGCCGGAAACTTTTCCAAGCGTGCCGTAAGACTCGTATGTGTCGGCGCCGGATACCAGATCGGTGTCGATTAGAAATACTTTGTCGCAATTTGTATTGTAAAGGGCATTTCCAAGGACGCGCGTCGTTTTATTTTCCTTCTGGACGTCATAATAATGCTGCAGAACCGTTCCATGGATGTCCACCATCGCGTTCGACCAGGTAAAATTCGGATCGTCCGGCTCCCAATAAGTAAAATAAGAAAGGCATTTCATACCATACAGAAGAGAAAAGTTCGCCTGCCATGCAATTTCCGCAGCCGTCACGTTGCTATAATCGCCATGCTCCGTCAGAAGCACGATCACCCGCGTCTCAAGATCGTATTTTTCCGCGGCCTTCTTAATGATTTCCATGTTTTGCAGGTATGTCCCCCGTCTGCTGTCCGTCGTACCCGAACCGAGAAAATCATAATAATCATAGCAAAGATAATCCGGCTTTACCGTTTCGCAGAAAGAATCGATATATTCCTGGTAGGAAATGGTAAGTGCTTCCGCCGGCGCATAGAGGGGCAGCAGGTTGATAAACGTTTTTCGCTCCGGATCGATCCTGCGGAATGCATCCACGAGCCTGCCAAGCACTTTAAATTTAGCGGGGCTTGGCTCATCGCAGAGAATCCACTCCCGGATATTGCCGTATTCTTTATAATCCTCGACGACCTCCGTCACCGCCGCATCGATCCTTTTTTGCGAGGGCACATAAGACGCATTATAAAGATCCGTAATCCGGCCGTCGCACACCGCCGCGAAAAGTCCATGCTTTTCGAGCAATTCCACGGCAGACTTCAGCGAATCGATGTTCTCAGGAAAACGCTGCAGCGGAATCGTGTCGAAACCCGCTTCCTTCATCTGCACAACCGTTTCCTCGTTAAAATCTTTTAGCGGCGGTCCCCAGTAATATGTGATCGAATAATCCGTATCTTCCACGGTTTCCCTGATCTCCGCCGCAGTCTTTCCGCAAGCGGCGCACACGGACAGAACAAGGATCACTACGAAAAATAAAAGAACTGTTTTTTTCACTTTAAACTCCTAAAATAAAAGATTTATGTATATTTCTAATTTATCTTTCTTCTTTCTTTTTGTCAATAAAAAGATTCTATATAATACTACAATGGCAATACTATCTTCGCCGGCTGTATTTTACCTGAATTTAACAATGGAACGCTTACAAGCTTAACGCAGCCTGCTTACAATAAAAATCGGAATCCGGGAAACGGATTCAAAATAGAGAATGAGGTGCATTCTATGAAGAAAACAATCAGTGCTTTCATTGCAGGTCTGCTGTGCGTATGCGCGTTTGCAGGCTGCAACGCAAACAAAAACGACGATACGATAACGGTCATTACGAGAGAATCCGGATCGGGAACACGCGGCGCGTTTATCGAAATATTTGGAATCGAAGAGAAAAACGACACCGGCGAAAAAGAAGACAAAACCGTCAAGACGGCGGAAGAATCGAACAGTACCGCAGTTATGCTGACTTCCGTAGCGAATAACAAGAATGCGATCGGCTTCGTATCGCTCGGTTCGCTGAACGATACCGTCAAAGCACTTAGCATCGACGGCACGGAAGGCTCCGTAGCAAACATCAAGAGCGGCGACTATAAAGTTTCGAGGCCGTTCAATATCGTAACCAAAGGAGATATCAGCGAAGCGGCGCAGGATTTTATCAATTATATCATGAGTGAAGAAGGCCAGAGCGTCGTGGAAGCCGCCGGATATATCAGCACAGGCAACAAAGGCCCGTTTGCAGGTACAAATCCCTCCGGAACGCTCAAAATCGCAGGTTCCTCCTCCGTATCGCCGCTCATGGAGAAATTAACGGAAGCGTATGCTAAGATCAATACCTCCCTCAAAATAGAATTGCAGCAAAATGATTCCACCTCCGGAATCAACGCGGCTATCGACGGAACGTGCGACATCGGGATGGCTTCGAGAGAGCTCAAGTCCAGCGAAATCGAAAAAGGCGCGTCGCCTGCGGTAATCGCAACCGACGGAATCGCAGTGATCGTGAATAAAGAATGCGGCGTCACCACGATGACCAGCGAACAGGTAAAGGATATCTATACCGGAAAAATCACGAAATGGTCGGAACTTACGAAATAATGCGCGTAATCTCCACGAGCTGCCCCCTCCCGCGGCGGGCGGCTATTTTCAGATCCGCACCGTTAAAATGCAGTTAATACGCTGTTAACAGCAGGAGAAGCAATATGAAGAACATCAAAGAAACAGGAATGAAACTTTTATTCTTGACCGCCGCCTGCACCTCTATCCTGGCGGTCGCGCTCATCTGTATTTTTCTGTTTGCCAACGGACTACCCGCGATCGCGGAAGTCGGGCCGCTCAAATTTCTGCTTGGCACAGACTGGAAACCGCTCAATAATAAGTTCGGAATTTTTCCGATGATCATCGGAAGTATTTACGTAACAGCCGGCGCAATCCTCATCGGCGTACCGATCGGGATTCTGTGCGCCGTATTTCTGGCGGAATTCTGTCCCAAAAAACTTTATAAAATAGTAAAACCAGCCGTCGAACTGATGGCCGGCATTCCGTCGATCGTATACGGATTCTTCGGACTCGTCGTGCTCGTGCCGATCATGCAGAATTTGTTCGGAGGCAGCGGCAAAAGCGTGCTGACCGCAAGTATTTTACTGGGAATCATGATCCTGCCTACGATCATCGGCGTAGCCGAGTCTGCAATCCGCGCCGTGCCGAGAAGCTATTACGAAGGCGCGCTGGCGCTCGGCGCGACCCATGAGCGGAGCGTGTTCCGGACGGTCGTGCCTGCCGCCAAATCCGGAATTACCGCAGGCGTAATCCTGGGGGTCGGGCGGGCAATCGGAGAAACGATGGCAGTTATGATGGTTGCGGGAAACCAGGCGGTGATTCCAGACAGTATTTTCACAGGCGTGCGTACCCTTACGACGAATATCGTGATGGAAATGGGATATGCGCAGGATTTGCATCGGGAAGTGCTGCTGGCGACAGCCGTCGTACTGTTCGTATTCATTACGATTATAAATCTGATGTTTTCACTGATCAAAAGAAAGGATCGATAACCATGGCGAATCGAAGGACGTTCCGCCAGAAATGGCTCTCTTACAAAAAAAGGCCGGGATCTCTGATCTTATTCATACTCGTATCTTTATCGGCGCTCGTCACCGCGGCGCTCGTCGTCTCGCTGGTCGTATATATTCTGGTAAAAGGCATCCCACATCTGAAGCCGGATTTGTTTGCCTGGAAATACACGACGGAAAATTCCTCCATGATGCCGGCAATCATCAACACCGTTATTATGACGCTGCTTTCGCTGCTCATTGCGGGACCGCTCGGTATATTTTCCGCAATCTATATGACCGAGTACGCCAGGAAAGGGAATAAGCTGGTCGGACTCGTGCGGACGACAACCGAAACGCTTGCCGGAATCCCGTCGATCGTATACGGCCTGTTCGGCCAGCTTTTATTCGTGCTGGCCTGCGGGTTCGATTATTCCATGCTTGCCGGCGCGCTGACCATGTCGATTATGATATTGCCTACGATTATGCGCACCACCGAAGAAGCCCTCCTTTCTGTCCCCGACGCGTATCGGGAGGGCAGCTTCGGGCTCGGCGCAGGGCGTCTCAGAACCGTTTTCCGGATCGTGCTCCCTTCTGCGATTCCCGGAATCCTGACAGGCGTCATCCTGGCAATCGGCAGAGTTGCCGGCGAAACGGCGGCGCTCATCTATACCGCGGGAACCGTAGCCGGCATTCCGGATAGCCTCATGCGTTCGGGGAGGACGCTTTCCGTACACATGTACGCACTCTTAAACGAAGGGCTTTATATGGAGCAGGCATATGCAACGGCGGTCGTATTGCTGGCCATGGTCGTTCTGATTAATGCCCTCTCCGCATTTCTTTCACGTAAAATCACAGCAAAAGGAGGCTGACGTTTTTTGGATAAATTTCTCATAGAAAATCTGGATCTCCATTACGGAACGTTCCAGGCGCTCAAAAACATCAATATCAGTCTGCCGGAAAAGCAAATCACGGCGTTTATCGGGCCCTCTGGCTGCGGCAAATCGACGCTGCTGAAAACGCTCAACCGCATGAACGATCTGGTAGAAGGCTGCCGTATTACGGGAAAAATCCTGCTGGATCAGGAAGATATATACGGCGACATGGATATAAATATGCTTCGGAAACGCGTCGGTATGGTGTTTCAGAAGCCCAATCCATTTCCGATGACGGTTTACGACAACATCGCGTACGGCCCGCGCACGCATGGGATCCGTTCCAAAGTCAAATTAGACCAGATCGTCGAAGAATCGCTGCGCGCTGCGGCAATCTGGGATGAGATCAAAGACCGTCTCAAAAAAAGCGCGCTGGGCCTTTCCGGCGGCCAGCAGCAGCGGCTCTGTATTGCGCGGGCACTTGCCGTCAAGCCGGAAGTGCTCCTGATGGATGAGCCCACCAGCGCGCTGGATCCGATCTCCACTTCTAAAATAGAAGATCTCGCCGTCGCTTTGAAAAATCAATACACCATCGTCATGGTGACGCACAATATGCAGCAGGCCGCGCGGATTTCCGACGGAACCGCATTTTTCCTGCTGGGGGAAATCGTGGAATACAGCTCTACGGAAAAGCTGTTTTCGATGCCTTGCGATAAACGCACCGAAGATTATATTACAGGGAGGTTTGGATAATGCGGAACCGGTTCGACGAACAATTGGAAAAACTAAACGCGGAGCTCATCACGATGGGCGCGCTCTGCGAGCAGGCGATCACGATCGCCATCGGCGCCCTGCTTTCCGGCAACGACGAGGACAGGGCGCAGTTCAACAAAGTGCATGAAACCGAACGGGAAATCGATCAGAAAGAACGCGATATCGAAACGCTTTGCATGAAACTCCTGCTCCAGCAGCAGCCTGTGGCCGGCGACCTGCGCCAAATCTCTTCCGCCCTAAAAATGATTTCGGATATGGAGCGGATCGGAGACCAGGCCTCGGACATTTCCGATATCACCATGCATATCCACTTTGAAAATCTGAAAAGCAAGGTGCATATCAGCGACATGGCCGCAGCAGCGATCAAAATGGTCACGGGCAGCATCGACTCTTTTGTAAAGAAGGATCTGGAGCTTGCCAAAGCCGTAGCCGCATACGACGACGTCGTAGACGGCCTGTTCCTCAAAGTAAAAGACGAACTGCTCGCATTGATCAAGGAGGGCGACGTCAGTTGCCTGGATCTGCTGATGATCGCAAAATATCTCGAACGGATCGGCGACCATGCGGTCAACATCACGGAATGGGTCGAATATTCCATTACGGGACAGAAACTGCTATAATTGATTTTACAGTGTGAAATTAGAACAGGAGTAGATGAGAAATGATATATTTTACAGAGGACGACGACAGCATCCGGGAGCTGGTAATCTATACCCTCAACAGCGTCGGCCTGGAAGCGCGCGGATTTGCCCGGCCCTCTGAGTTCTGGAGCGCTCTGAAAACGGAAACGCCTGATTTGATTTTGCTCGATATCATGCTGCCGGAGGAGGACGGCCTGGAAATGCTCCGCAAGATACGGGCATCATCCCTGAAGAAACTGCCTGTGATGATGCTGACCGCCAAAAGCAGCGAATACGATAAAGTCGTGGGTTTGAACGGAGGCGCAGACGATTACCTGGCAAAGCCGTTCGGAATGATGGAGCTCGTCGCCAGAATCAGGGCGCTGCTTCGCCGCACGGAAAATCACGTAACACGCAGCCCCGAATACGCGCTCGGGAAATTATATGTGTGTCCTGCCAAGCATATCGTGCGCGTAGACGCAGAAGACGTCAGCCTGACGCTGAAAGAATTCGATCTCCTGTGTCTCCTGCTGCAAAACAGGGGCATCGTTTTGACACGCGACGCCATTCTGAATCAGATATGGGGCTACAGCTTCGACGGAGAAAGCAGGACGGTTGACGTCCACATCCGTACGCTACGGCAGAAGCTCGGCCCTGCGGGCGAGGTCATAGAAACGGTGCGCGGGATCGGCTACAAAATCGGAGAATAAAAATGAGCAAAAAGATTTTCAAAGGAATATTTGCGGTTGCGCTTACGGTATGGCTCGCCTGTATCGTGTGCATTTTAGGCGCGCTCTATTATTACTTCAATAATAAAAACCAGGAGGAATTCCGCAATGAGGCGATTTTTATCGCGCAGGGTATCGAAACTGCGGGCGGCGCCTACCTGGAGGAGCTTTCCGCGTCGGCGCGCAGGCACAGCGAGGATGTGCGGATCACCTGGGTCGCAGCAGACGGAACGGTGCTTTATGACAACTATAAAAACGCGGCGGAACTTGAAAACCATGCAGACCGGCAAGAAATCAGGGAAGCGCTGGAAAGCGGCTCCGGAGAAAGCGTCCGCTATTCCAGCACGCAAACAGAGAAAATCATGTATTACGCCGTAAAATTAAAAGACGGCAGCGTGCTCCGCGTTTCGGACACGCAATATACGCTGCTGTCCGTTCTGATCGTAATGCTCTCCCCGATCATGCTGATTCTGATTGTTTCTCTGATTCTTGCCGCCGTGTTTGCAAGCCGGATTTCCAAAACGATTCTGAAGCCGATCAACAAAATCGACTTAGAGCATCCCGAAGCCGCCGAAACGTACGATGAGCTCGCGCCGTTTCTCGAAAAAATCGACATGCAGAACAGGCAAATCGCAAGACAGATGGAAGAACTCCGGAGCCGCCGCCGCGAATTCGATTCCATTACGGAAAATATGGCGGAGGGGCTCGTGATCGTCGGCCGCAGGGCGGAAGTCCTTACCTGCAACGCAAGCGCGCTCAAAATCCTGAACGCGGAGAAAGTGCCGCATAAGCAGAACGTACTCACGCTGAACCGCAGCGAGGTCTTTCGGAGCTCCGTAAGCAGCGCCCTCGCCGGGCAAACGGCGGAGAAGGATATGGAACTTGCCGGAAAGACGTATCGCCTGCTTGCCAGCCCCGTGCGGGAAGCCGACTCGGAAAGCGTAATCGGCGCCGCCCTGATCATACTGGACATCACGGAGAAAGTAGAACGGGAGCGGCTCCGGCGCGAATTTACCGCCAATGTCTCTCACGAGCTGAAAACGCCGCTGACTTCTATTTCCGGCAATGCGGAAATCCTCAAAAACGGCATCGTAAAGCCGGAAGACATTCCGCACTTTGCGGAAAATATTTATAAGGAAGCAGGCAGGCTGATTACCTTAGTAAACGATATCATAAAATTATCCACGCTCGACGAGGGCGGCGGCGAAATCACGAAGCAGCCTATCGACCTGTCCGCCATTGCCGGCGAGGTTTGGGAATCCCTGCGCGCCGCGGCGGCGAAGCGCGGCATTTCTTCCGAGCTCCGCACGGAGAAAGCCGTCGTTCCGGGCATTCGCCCAATTTTAACAGAAATGATATACAATCTATGTGACAACGCCATCAAATATAATAAGGATGGCGGTAAAATTTCCGTTTGCGTTTCGAATGTGTGCGAAGGCGGCCGGCAATACGCGGCAGTTACCATCCGGGATACGGGGATCGGCATTCCCCCGGCGGAGCGCGACCGGATCTTCGAAAGGTTCTACCGCGTAGACAAAAGCCATTCGAAAGCGGTCGGCGGAACGGGGCTCGGCCTTTCAATCGTAAAACACGGCGCGCGCCTTCACAACGCTGAAATATTTGTGGAAAGTGAAATTGACAAAGGGTCCTGTTTTGTTATACAATTCCCAAAAGAAGCCTGAAAATGGCTATTCTGTAATAATAAGGGGTTTAAGGGAAAAGAATGGATATCTGGACTATGGTGATCACTCTGCTCGGCGGCCTGGCGTTTTTCCTCTTCGGGATGCACGTCATGTCCTCCGGCCTCGAGCGGCTGGCAGGCGGGCGGCTGGAGCAGATTTTAAAGAAGATGACGTCCAATGCTTTCAAAAGCTTTTTACTCGGACTCGGTATTACGGTAGCGGTGCAGTCTTCCTCCGCGGTGACGGTCATGCTCGTAGGGCTCGTCAATTCTGGGCTGATGGAGATCGGACAAACCATTGGGGTCATCATGGGCTCCAACATCGGTACGACGCTTACCTCCTGGCTGCTCAGCCTTTCCGGCATCAAAAGCGGAAACCCTTTCGTCAATTTGCTGAATCCTTCCAACCTTTCGCCGATTATCGCATTGGTTGGAATTTTATTGATTATGCTTTCCAAACAAAACAAAAAGAAAGACGCGGGCAGTATCTGTATCGGCTTCGCGGTGCTGATGACGGGTATGAGCATGATGAGCGGCGCCGTGGCCCCGCTTGCGGACAAGCCCGGTTTCATCTCTGCAATGACTGCGTTCCGCAATCCGATCCTCGGCGTGATCGTCGGCGCAGTGCTGACGGGAATCATACAGAGCTCCGCGGCTTCCGTGGGGATTTTACAGGCGCTCTCCTTGACGGGCGGCATTACGTACGGCATGGCGATCCCGATCATCATGGGGCAGAATATCGGTACGTGCGTGACGGCGCTGCTTTCGAGCATCGGCGTCAACAAAAATGCGCGCAAAGTGTCCGTCATCCATGTTTCGTTCAATCTGATCGGGACTCTGATCGGCCTGATTCTGATTTACAGCGTCAATCTGCTGTTTCCGCTGGAGCTTTTGAAAGAGACGATCAGCCCTGTCGGCGTCGCCGTTTCCCACAGCATTTTCAACGTCTTTACTACGCTGCTTCTGCTGCCGTTTACAAAACAGCTTGAAAAAATTGCGAATTTCGTCATCCGCGGCGATTCCAAAAGCAAAAAGCTCAAAAAGGGGCCGGTTTTTCTGGACGAGCGTCTTCTGAACACGCCTTCGTTTGCGGCGTCGGAGTGCAACAACCTGACTGTTAAAATGGCGTATATGGCGCGCGACAATATCCTGCTTACCATACATATGCTGCAGAATTACGATAAAAAACAGATCGATACGGTAATGAAAACAGAGGCCGACCTCGATAATTACGAGGATAAGCTCGGCTCTTTTCTCGTAAAATTATCGGGGAAAGAGCTTTCGGATGCGGACAGCCGCACGACTTCGAAGCTGCTGCACTGTATCGGTGATTTTGAACGGATCGGCGACCATGCGGCCAATATGATCAAATCCGCCGAAGAAATCCACAGCAAAGGGATCACGTTCTCTCCCGAGGCGCGGAAAGAACTTTCCATTTTGACAAAAGCGCTGGAAGAAATCCTCAATCTGACGACGGAGGCGTTTGAGAAAGACGACGTGGAGGTCGCGAAAAAGGTCGAGCCGCTCGAGCAGGCCATCGACTTTATCACCTCGGAGATCAAGTCCAGGCACGTGACGCGCCTTCAAAATGGGGAATGTACGATTGAAACAGGCTTTATCCTCTCCGATCTCCTGAATAATTACGAGCGTGTTTCCGACCACTGCTCCAACATTGCCGTTGCCATTATCGAGCTCGATCACAGGAGCTTCGGCACGCACGCATACCTGAACAGCATCAAAAGCAATGAAAATCAGGAGTTCTGCACAGATTATGAATATTACGTTGAAAAATACGCGCTGGGCTGAACCGCTATTCCCCCATCGTGTTTCTTAGTTTCTCGATCGCGCGTTTCTCCAGGCGCGAGATATAGGAGCGGGAGCAGTTCAATATTTTACCCACCTCCCGCTGCGTCAGCTCCGCGCGTGTTGTCCCCGGTTCGCTGAGGCCGTAGCGCAATGTGAGAATCTCTATTTCCCGCGGCGTCAGCACGCGCGACATGACGGTGTAGAGCCGCGCGGCCTGCAGCCTGGTGTCGATATCCTCGATCATTGCGTTATCGTCATCGCACAGCAGATCCAGGATGACGATTTCATTGCCTTCTTTATCCGTGCCGACAGGATCGTTGATCGATACCTCGTTGCTGTATTTTTTGCTGCTCCGCATATACATGAGCATTTCATTTTCGATGCAGCGTACCGCATACGTGCCCAGCCTGTTTCCTTTCTCGGCTTTGAACGTTGAGATCGCCTTGATCAGACCGATCGTACCCACTGAGATAAGGTCGTCCGCCGGCATCGACGCCGATGCGTACTTCTTGGCAATATGCGCCACAAGCCTGAGATTACGTTCGATCAGGACGTTGCGCGCCTCCTCTTTTTGTTTTTCGTCTCCCTTGTAAAATGCCTCGATATATTCCGCTTCTTCCTCCGCTTCAAGCGGTTTGGGAAAAAGATTGCTGCTGTGCGAATAACCCATGATACCCACCGTCAATATTACCCTTCACTGGCAATATATGACGGCGGTATCTTTGTCTGTGTCTGTCTAAACATAAAAATTCGATAAAGAATTCATACGAAATTTTTATTTACAGCGATTACGCCGTATTGGCGCAAGAGAAAATGAATATCCCTTTACGGCTCTGTCATCGGAATTATGATGATATTATAAATCCTCATAAATCCTTCCGTCCTTAATATGGATTTCCTGTTTGCAATAACCGGAAACCGTCTTATCGTGCGTAACAACAATGATTGTTCTGCCCTCCTGATTCAATCTTGTGAAAAGTTCCATGATTTGCGCCGAGCTTTCGCTGTCGAGAGCGCCAGAAGGTTCGTCCGCAAGGATCACCTGCGGTTCATTTATGATAGCCCGCGCAATCGCGACGCGTTGCTTCTGCCCTCCGGAAAGCAGCTTGACCTGCTTTTTATATTGATTTTCCGGCAGGCCCACATGCTGCAGCGCTTCGATTGCTTTCCGTTTCATTTTACGGTACGGGACGCTGCTGAAATAAAGCGGGAGCATAACGTTGAAAAGGGCGGATTCATTTTGAAGCAGGCAGAAGTCCTGAAAAACAAAGCCGATTTCCTGATTGCGGATTTTTGCGGATTTTCTGTCTCCAAGCCTGGAAACATCCTCCCCTTCAAAAAGGTATGTCCCGCTGTCAAATCGATCCACAAGTCCGAGGATATTGAGCAGCGTTGTTTTACCGGAACCGGAAGCGCCCATAATAGAGAGCATCGCACCTTTTTCGATCGTGAGCGAAACGTCTTTTAATGCCTGGAATTTGTCTTTGCCGATCGGATATGTTTTATCGATCCCCTGTAATTCTATCATACTCATGTTTGAAACGCCTCCTATTTTGTTTCCATATGTTTGATTTCAATAAAAGACTTCTTGCGATACAAAATATAGATCTCCAGCAGGACGGTTCCTAACAGGAAGATTGCCTGCGCGAGGATCAGGTATAAGCTTTCCCAGGAAAAGAAAACGTCATGGATCAGCTCCGGCTTCCGCTGCGGATTATAGATATAAAAAACGCTCACGGCAGCATTGGCAAGCATGGACAGGAATTCCAGAAATCCGATACTGCCAAGAATCAAAAAGTAACTCTTTCTTTTATTCAAGCCGTATAAATAGCAAACAGAGTACATTTGCATTTTTTTATCTAAAATCAATACGATCATGGTCAATGAAAATAACAATGATAACGTAAACGTCAAAATCGGAAGCGGAAGCGCATTTTCAAGCATTTGATCCGTTACGGTTTTGGAATTTGCAACAATCTCATCATATGTATGGCAACTAAAATGATGTGTCTTTAGTTCCTCCAGAAGCTTATTGCGTTCCTTTTCCGAAGAATTTTCCGAAAAAACAAAAAATCCTATTCTGCTTTCATATATATTGTTTTTTAAGAGCAGTTTCTCAGTTTCCGGTGTTTTCATGATAAATATCGCATTTTGATACTCCGATATAATCTTGTAGAAATCGGTTGCATTGCTGTATGTATCAAAACGCGGCAGGCTGGGAGCCGTTTTATATCGCCCGGATACAACTGCCGTGAGATCGAGCACGCTTTCATTAAGCTCAATTTTTAAACAGAAACGATTTCTGGTTTTATATTCCGAAAAAACATCAGGAGGTAAAAAGATTTGCAAATTGCCGTCTTTGTCGATTCCCGTTTTCGAAATATCACTTTGATCCGCATGCAGGCCTGCGCTGTTCAAGAGGGTGTCCGAATCAAAAGCGATGACGGGGATTGTTCTGCCCCGATTGTTTACTGCGCCTAAGTGGACCGTGGTGATAACACGCTCCACACAATCTGTCTGCACAGTTTTATCCAGGAGCTCCTGATATTCCGTCAAATCGGCAGTATCGCTTTCCAGATCCGTCATCCCATATCCAAAATAGATGCTTCTCTCTATGCCCGGAATCGCGTCAAAGCACCGTTTATAATACATACCGCTCTGATATTCACCAAATAAGCAGAGCATGCTGAATTGTGCCATACATAAAACAATCAGTAGTAGAAACGCCGATACCTCGATATCCTTGAAAAATTTGAATATAAGAAAAACATTTTTCCGAATCATACGGCATCCTCCTGAATTATTCGCTTTGCTTCAGCAAAATCGTATACCTGCGGAACAAAAACGTTATCGCATATGGAATCGCAATCAAAATTGCCGCAAAAAACGACAGCAATATTACAACGAGATAATCGCTTATCAACATGTTGCAGGCCGCAAGATGTAATATGCTGTGCAGCTTTCCCCGCACCAGCAGGTGAAGGATTGCGGCAATACCCATTGACAGCAGTATGGTGATTCCCCGTTCCAGTATCAGCAAAAACAGGATATTCGCTTTGTTTTCGCCCAGCACTCCAAACGCAGCATAGATTTTTTTGTTTTTTTCCGACATATATTGCGCAAAAAATAAAAACATAATAAATACGATGAGCAGTAATATAAAAAAGGAGATCAGCCATCCGGCGGTATTATTTATAATCGTATTCATGGTAGGAGCCGGTCCCTGGACGTATGCAACGTTTTCATTTGCATATATAGAATCCTCTAATTCTTTGATTTCATACAGATCGAGCCTGTTCTGTACGACAAATTTCATTGTAAAAACGGGAAGCCCGCATTTTCTGAATAGGCTGCAGGGAATATAAACCCCTCCTACTCTTAGGGTATTCATAACGCCGATAATTTTCAGCTCCCCAATCGGATCTACCGTGATCGTATCTCCTAATTCTCCCATATCCGGCGTAACGATGGCGACTTTTTCAGCGGCTTCGATTTCCTCTTCTGTAAAATGCAGGCGGCCGCTTTGCTTCTCCATTAAGATCACATCATAGCCTGGGCTGAAAACGGAATAAATATGAAACGGCTCCTCTCCCTCCAGATACGTTTCCACTTCAAAATGTCTGTTGTTCTTGATATATTCGTTTTCATAAAAAAAATCGAGCTGCTCGTAAGGAATTTTATTGTTAAAATTGATAATATAACGGCATTCCGTTAATTCCTGGCTTTTTCTCTGCGTAATATAAGGAAAAAACGCGCCATAAAAAAAGATAATCACGAATGACAGCAAGATGTATGATATAATAAAAATTATAAAGATATTTTTGCTTCTTGCCATATAGTTTTTGAAGATATGAAACAGCAGCGCTATAGTTTTCATAATTCCACCTGCTATTTGAATTTGAATCGGTTACAAAACAATATAATTCAAAATTCGTTTAATAAATAATGTGTTTCTATTATATATTTCAAATTTTGTTTTGTCAAAATTCATTTTTATTAAAATGCTGACTAAGATAAATATCTATAAAACAAATATTTTAAACTGAATCGTACTGCCTTATAATGATCCAAAACATCATGATTCTGAGCACACGGGTCTCCTTATGCTTATATCGTTACTATGAAAGCTCCAGACTGTTCGGCAATCGCAATTTTCAATACAAAAACTGCCGCGTCGTTGTTTTGACGCGGCAGTATGATCTACAGTGATGCAGGACAGAAACTATAATTTTACAAGCGTCGCAGCCGCAAAGCTTTGCCCGCCTGCGCGTTCGTCTTCTTCCGGTAAAATGAGCTCCGCTTTCAGGTCCGGATATTCCTTTGCAAGGACGCGGCGGCAGCGCCGCAGCAATACCGCGCCTCCCGGTCCCGCCGAGATCCCGCCCATCACGATAACATGCTCCATGCGATAAAATTTCTGATATGTATAAATCGCATGGGCCAGATAGCAGCCGATCGTGTCAAATACCGCAATCGCCGCAGGATCCCCGGACTGCACCAGACGCTGAACCTCCCGCACCTGATCCTGCATGGCCTGCGCGCCGCTCCGGAACGCAATCCCGCCCTCTTTTGCCAGACGGACGACCGCCTCTGAAGAAAGATACGTAACGCCGCACCCGAAATCGCCCGACCAGGGATCGCGCGCCGTTTGGCGAAGGTCAAGCGGAAGAAACGCAAATTCGTTCAGACGGCCCGTAATCCTGCCGTTTTCATCCACATAACCTCCCGCTTCACTCGTACCCATCGAAATGCCAACCACATTCCGCGCTCTGCGGGAAATGCTGCCGGCCAGAGCCGCCGCATCACCGTCGTTTGCAACGGCAAACGGAATCTCTGCCCCAAGCGCTTTGCAGACTGCCGGATAGATTCCGGTAATTTTCGCATCGAACGCCTCTTTCGGGACGCTTCGAAAAATCGATGCGATCCGCGTTCTATGATTCACATAAATCCCCGCGGTACTGATTCCGACCGCATCGACGCGCGGCAGCGCGGCGGCCGCCCTGCAAAGAGATTCGGTCAGCGCGGCGATATGATACTCCGGATCCGCATGTTCCAAAGGGCGCCAGGGTTCCGTAACGTTATATACCGTCTTCCCATCGATCAGGGCGCATACCTTCCGGCTGCTGCCGCCCACGTCGAGGCCGATTCGGCATCCGTCCAGGAACCCGCCCACAGGCGTCGTCTCTTCCGCCGCGCGGGGCGCTTCCGCAAGCGGCAGCGACACGACTTCAAACTGCTTTTCATAAATGGTTTCCATCGTGCGTTTATCGAAAGCGCGCGCGCCCGTCTCCGTATAAAGCGTTTTGATGTAAGAAGCGCCGGCTTCGTCTCCGCAGATAAAAATACGCCAGCCGCCCCTGCTCCAGAGCAGAAATTTTACGATTCGTTCGAGATAGATGAGATCTGCGGCGGAATGCGCCGCATCGCCGTGCAGGAACGTATCAAAGACGCAGATGTTGCCGTTTTCCCGTTCCACTGCGATCGAAACGGGTTTCGACGCCGTTTTTAAAAACGCATCCATATACAGCCCAAGGGGGAGGAAGCCCGGATCTGCGGACGGATGATTTTTAATATCGACTTCAATCCCATGTAAAAGCATTATGAAAGCCTCCCGATTCTGCTCCTTACTTCCTTTTCAAATTTCTGGATATACGCGCAGATAAACTCCTCCGGTTTCAGATCGCTGTCGAAAAACGGCGTAAGATCCACTCCGTAAGAACAGCTTTCGAAACGGTCCGTATCATGGC
>JBKUJR010000024.1:33857-35701 GCA_046952735.1 Clostridia bacterium
ATCATGGCTCGCATAAAAAGTCGCATTTGCAAGCCGTCGGCCGATTGCGGCGCTGTCGTAACGTTTTCCGCCTGCGATCTGGCTGTCGTAAACGCCAAGCAGGGCGGCGGCAAGATTCGGATGCGCCGACGTGTCGAAGCAGGCTTTATCCTCGTCACAAAGCCAATCCAGGCTTCTCCACACCTCGAGCCCATAGACTTTCGCAGGACGCTTTTCCTGCGGCAGGCTGCGCACCGCTTCCGCCGCACGCAGCGCAGCGGCAACATGCGTGTCGTGCTTATCCGCAAAATTATGGATATATAACGTTTCCGGCGCGCATCGTTCTATAATCGCAGCAAGCTCCTCCACTGCCGCCCTGGCAGGCGCGCCGGAAGTTTTCAGCGCGGCGCTCGGATAGCCCAGCAGAAACTGGGCGGAGTAACCGCCTACTGCCGCGGCGCGCTTCTGTTCGCCGATCCGGACCCGTTTCATTTCCGCATCCGTATAATCCGCATAAATACCGGTCCGCGGAGAACCGGCGCCATCCGTCAGCACGACGCCCGTAAACCATCTGTTTTGTTTTCCGTAACATGCGGCGGCCGGCGCGAACGCCATGATTTCGATATCGTCCTGATGCGCCGCAATACACAAATCCGTGGTGCGGGAAAGCGCCGCGTCTTCGTCCGCTCCGTCGGGGATATAGAGTTCTGCATTTTCATTGTTAAAATTCATAGCAAGCACATCCTTTCCGGCATTTCTATTTCGTAATCGTCACTTTCTTCAAATTGCGCGGCTGATCCGGGTTCAGCCCCTTCAGCGCGCAGAGCTTTTCCGCAAAGCACTGTGCGAATATGGCAAATACAAACGGAGAGGTAAATTCATTTCCCGTATCAGGCAGCAGGAAAGCCAGCGGTTCCGCCGCCGCAAGCACGCTGTCGTCCGTTACGGTCAGCGGCTGCGCGTCGATTTCCCGCAGGCGCTCCGCCATTTGCACATTGTCTTTCTGCGAAGCGCCGCGCGGTGCGAACAGGAGCACGGGCATTTCCGCGTCTACCTGCGCAAGCGGTCCGTGATAGAAATCGGAAACGGAATAGCCCTTCATTTTTACATAGCACGTTTCCTGCGTTTTCAGCGTAGCTTCCAGCGCGATGGGATACGTCAGGCCGCGGGACAGCACGAAACCCTGCTGCATATACCGGTATCTGACCGCAAGCGCCGGAATGTCCCGTTCGCACACCGCAAGCGTCTCCGCCGCCGCCTGCGGCAAATCGGCAAACGCTTTCAAAAGCGGCGCGTCATCATTCCAATATGCGCACAGCAGGAAAAGCAGTCCCATCTGGGCCGTAAAAGTCTTTGTGGCCGCGACCGAAATCTCCGGCCCCGCGCCGCAAAAGAGATGGTAATCGGCAAATTTTGCCATCGGACTGTCGGGATCGTTCGTAATCGCTACGGTGAGCGCGCCATGCTTCTTCGCATCTTCCAGCACGGCAAGCGCATCCGCGGCCTTGCCGGATTGGGAAACGCCGATTACGACGTCCTTTTCTGTCAGGAGGCTGCCTCCGTAAACGGTAATACAGGACGGCATCGCCTGTGCAGATACGATTCCGCTTTTGATTGCAAGCAGATATTGCCCGTAGATACAGGCATGATACGAAGTGCCCCGTGCCGCAAAAAGCACGCGCTTTATATTTTTGGTCTTCAATTCGCCGGTCAGCGTCCGCAGAGCGTCACGATTGACCTCTTCTAATTTCTTCAGGATCTCCGGTTGTTCTTTTATTTCCGACAGCATTTTTGTCATAGAAAACGCCTCCTCTTTCTCCTTTTTTCTATTTTTATTTTACCATCTTTTTTATGTCCGGCGTTAT
>JBKUJR010000025.1:0-33226 GCA_046952735.1 Clostridia bacterium
GAGGAAGACCGTATTAATGTAAAATGGAGTGAAGAAACATGAAAATGCCAGTGAAAACCGGAAAATTCAGATTTTACAAAATAGAAACAGCAATTGTTTTGACGGGAATGGTATTGATGCTGATCGGAAACCTGCTCGGCACGGCGGGCGAAGAGACGGAGAAAACACCCGGAAAGAATCCTCCTGCGTCGGAATCCTCCGCTTTGTCTGCGGGCAAGGCTGCGGGATATTCCGAATATTACGCCGCACAAATCGAAAAACTGCTGAAAGATATCGAAGGCGTCAGGGAAGTAACGGCCGTAGTTTATGTCAGATCGGAAGGATCCGGAATTTTAGCGGAAAACAGCAATACCGACAATTCCATAACGACGGAGAAGGATTCCCAGGGCGGAACGAGAGAAGAGGAAAAGGACGTCAAAGATAAAAACGTCGTTATTCTCAAGGACGCGGACGGAAACGAAACGGTGGTGTACGTTTCTCAAACCGCGCCTGAAATCGCCGGAATCGCCGTATGTGTCAAAGGCGGGGCATCTGCCGCCGTACAGGAAAAAATCAAAATGGCGCTGATGGCTTTATATGATATTCCTGCAAGTAAAATCAGCATAACGGGATAAAGTGCTGCATATATAAATAGTACAAAATGCAAAAGGAGATGTTCGTTCATGAAACTTGATATTTTAAACAAAATTAAAAATATGTCTATGAGAACAAAACGCATTATTGCGTTGGTAGTATGCGTATCGCTTCTGGCGGTTGCGATCATACAAAACGTGAAAACGAACAAGGGAGAAGCCGGCAATAAAACGGGCGGAGACAATGTAAATGTCAGCGTTGGGAATCCTAACGATAAAGACGGCAGCAACGACGCCACCAATGGAAACGACGCCTCAGATGTCGGCAAAGGCGTGATCAAAGTCAACGATACGGAAGAATATTTTGCTACGATTCGGTTAAACCGGCTCAATTCAAGAAGCGAAACCGAAGAAAGCTGCAATGAAATCATAGACAGCGAAACTGCCAGCGAATCCAATGTGGCGGACGCCGTTGCCCAGATGGAAACGCTCAAGAAGACTACAAAAATGGAAACGGATCTGGAAACCGCGGTCAAATCGAGAGGGTACGACGACGTATTCGTCATCATAGAAAACGACAGCGTATACATAACGGTGCAGGCGGATTCTTTAGATGGCAGCGAGGCATCTGCGATCGCCACCTCCGCATGTGAGATTACCGGATATACGCTCGATGACGTCGTACTAAAAGGCGTTTATTAAGAGGCGGTATTTCCCGGGAAATAGGAAAAACCATTTGCAAAATCAGTGGATTTATTATATGATATCCCCACTGATTTTTGCGTTATACAACAGGAAACCGCAGCATTGCAAAAATTATTCGTATCTTAGTTAGGGAAAGGAACGGTAGCTTGCAATGTCTGTGTTGAAAGAAGAACTTTGCGCAAAAGAAAAAGACTGCCTGGAGAGACTGTACCGGAGAGTAAAAGGTTACGCGGCGCTGCGGAATATTCGGCTCGCCGCATGTGAAAGCGCTAAGAAAGAATCGCGGATCGACTGGATCGTATCGGCAATGCAGCAGAAAGAAATCCTAAATTGCATCGTCTCTGATTTGCGTGCCGGCGAATCTGCGTATCTGGGCTATATTTACGATTCCGGCGGAATCGGCGAATACGTCGGCAAAGAACCGTATTGGGACGGTACGGGTTTGATTTCGATTGTTTCCGATCGAGAAGGATGCGAACACGCCTTCGCTACGGATGAACTGCTGCGCTTTTTACGGGAAGGCGGCGACGCGCTTCTTGCAAAAATCGGCGCCTGCTCTTTCATCAACAGCGCGGTTTGCGCGATGACGAATTTATACGGCACAGTCTCCTATGCGAAAGCGTACGACATTTTTCGGGAGATCGCGGTCATCCATCAAAATGTGGATTACGGAACTTTTGTGGAAACGGCGGTACGCTTTACGGAATTCCGGGAAGAATGCGGCATCGTAGCATACCAGAAAAATTTCGTTGCGGCGGAATATCTGGACGTCAGGCTCCGCAGCGGCGTCAGACGGATTTCCCCTTTGCCGGCCTATTATGAGCTGATCAGCAAACAAGGGGACAAACCGTTCTATACGGATCTGAGCGTCCGGACTTTATTAGATTATGAGCTGCCGGGCTCCTGTGAAACAAATGCCTATATTGCTGAATTTACAGATTTTCTTTGCGATACGTTCGGAAAATATAAAACAGAACTTACGTGCCTTCTGAAAGAGCTCTGCCGCGCCTGCAGAGAAGAGCGCGGGATCAACGAAATATTCGCAATGCTGACGGATGCGGGGTATGCCCCTCCATCCCAGAAAGTCCAGAAAAGCATGGTGAAATATATCATGGAAATCAAAAGCAACGTCCGTCTCCGCATAAACAGGGGATATACGATCAACGAAATGCGCAGCATCTGTTATGATGCAAACGCAATCTGCAGTAATTTGTAATTTAGTATTACTTTATTATGAATAATAATAAAATAATATGGAATGCGCGGAATGCCGATTGACAAAAAGAAAATCTGTGTTTAGAATTATTGCGGTATCTTGAAAAAAGTGATGAATAATAAATAAGAAAGTGCTAAAAATGACAAGGAAATGGGTTGTTATATTTATGGCGGCAATCATGCTGTTTCATACTGCAGGCTGTGGCAGTGCGAAAAACCCGGGAGAGCGGGATACCGGCTCTGCAGGGAAGGAAACGGGAGTGACAAATGTGCAGCAGCAAAAAATTCCTGACGATACGGTGCGGCAAGAGCTTGCAGTGGGGGAGATTCGCGGATCCGGCGCGGATCCGGCGCGGGAACCGGGCGACAGAGCAAAGACTTTATATGTGAAAGATTTCGGGGCAAAAGGAGACGGCATCAACAATGACGGTTCGCCGATCCGAAAAGCGCTGACTGCTTTGAAAAAAACGGAGGCAGGCAGCAGTCTCGTATTCGAACCGGATACGACATATTATATCTCGAGCGGCGATTACGCATTATTGCTGCAAAACCTGAAAGACGTAACGATTCACGGTGACAATACGACGATTCTGGCGAAGCCCATCATGGGGCTGTGCCTGATCCAGAATTGCCGGAATGTCGTGGTCGAGGGGATCAACTTTGATTATAAAACGAAACCGTATGCGATTGCCGAGGTCGTCGCGGACAGGGGCAACGGCATAATCCATATCAAGACGGATCGCTCTTTAAATATCCGGGGGACTTATCAGCAGCCTACGCCGGATTATTTCGGTTTGGTAGACCGGCAGGACAGCCGATATCATATTGGAATTTCCAGCATCAAAGTCGTGGATTCCAATGAATATCTTTATGAGGTACGCTGTAACGAGGTTTTTACCGGCCGGGACAAACGGATACAGATGATGCTGGAAGACGATTATAAATTCATCGTCCCTATGCCGAATGTCGGCCAGGCCATAGAACAGGGCTTTACAGTGATTGGCAACGAAGACGTTACGATGAAGGATTGCAATATCTGGAGCGCCGCCAAATTTATGTTCTTCCTGAATGGCAACGAGGGCGTCGTCAAATTTCAAAACGTACATATTACGCCGGCTCCCGGAGAGGAAAATTCTCATATCGTCGGCTGGCGGGACGGGTTCCACTGTAAAGAAAACAGGGCGCAGCTCATTTGGGAAAATTGCAGCGCGGAATATTTATATGATGATATTTTCAATATTTCGGCTTCCATGCTGCAGGTACAGGCTGTTGACGGAGAGATGATCCATTTATATTGGCAGGAGACCGGAAGCGCGTATCGCCATATCCGGAAAGGAGATACGATCAGTTTCTTCGATACCGCATCGGGAGAGCTGATCGGAACAGGAACCGTCAAAAAAGCCGTTCCCTCGGATACGGCCGTCAAGATCGCGCTCGAAGAACCTTTGGATGGGATCGAGGCGCGGGAATCCTGTAAAGCCGTTGTCGATTCGCTTGCCGCGCCAGGCGCGATAATCCGGAATTGCGATTTCCGCGGAACCTTCCGATTCCGTTCGCCCATTTATATTGCCGACAGCAAGCTGCACGTAACCCGGATGTGGCTCAATGTGGAAGCGCCCTGGGAGGGCCCTGTTACGAATCGCGTCCTATTCAGTAATTGCAGTTTTACATTTGATAATGAAGATGAAGTTTTCATCCATATCGGAAGCGGAAATGAAGCGTGGCAGAATGCGGAAGACCCGTACCGCGTAAAGGATATCGTATTTTTCCATTGTAAAATGCGGCAAAACGCCGCCGCAATCGGTGATGTGGAAGCGAAATACGAAGAAGTGCGTTTTCAGGAATGCTACGAGTAACATATCGTGAGGATTCTTTCATTTCTCTGCAGTAATTCTGCTGCAGGGAAATTTTTTTTGTGCGCCCTTTACTTTTAAAAGTGAAAATAGTATAATACGAACGATCGTTCGCATTATACTGATTTGTCACAGGGGTTGTATCGATATGTCAAATATTATACTTTCCAAAAGCTTGGAATCAGAAGAAAAATTGACCTTGATGCAGGAGGATGCCAAATATGAAATCGGAAGCGACCGTGATGCGGAACATACGGCCATAACATGCGCTGCAGAAATAACAGGAAGAACGGCGCCGCCAAAAATTCCAAAGCTATTTTTGGCAAGCAATTGTATTTTTAACTGCGCGTACTGCGGCTGCCGCTGCAGCAGGGAGGAACGGCAGAACTATCGGAATACACCGGAGGAACTGGCGAGGATGGCGGTTGCTTCCGCGCAGGAAAACCACTATGGCGTCTTTCTGTCTTCCGCAATTTTCCGAAATCCGGATTATACCCAGGAACTGCTGGCGGAAAGCGCCCGGATCATGCGGGAAGATTTGGGATACAACGGTTTTTTGCATGTTAAAGTTATGCCGGGAGCTGATCCGGAGCTTATTGCAAGAACCGGACGGTATGCCAGCAGGCTGAGCATCAATATCGAAGTGGCGCACAGCACGGGCTATGATAAAATTGCAAAACAGAAAAATAAAGAAAATATTCTCAAACCGATGGGGCAGATTTCTCAGCAGATCCGGCAGGCAAAAGAAGAAGGCCGCTGTTTTGCCGTAAGCCAGACGACACAGCTGATGGCCGGCAGCACGGACGAAAACGACCGCGCCATCATGACGCTCTCGGCTGCCCTTTATCGTAAATACCGTTTGAAACGCGTATACTATACGCCGTTCCGCTATCAGCATCCCGCCAGGGGGTATGAGTCGGAGAATCTCGCGTTTAAGCAAACGCCTTATTGGCGGATGGCGCGGCTGTATCAGGCCGACCGTCTGATACAGCTTTACGGTTTTTCGCCGGACGACGTTACCCCGGAAACAGATCCGTTTTTGCATCGGGATCTCGATCCAAAGGCGGCATGGGCATTGCGCCATATCGATCTTTACCCGGTGGAGGTAAACCGGGCGGACTACGAAACGCTCCTCCGCGTCCCAGGCATTGGCATCACGTATGCGAAGCGGATTCTCGAAGCGCGCAGATACAGTACGATTACGCACGACCTCCTGCGAAAAATGAAAGTTTCTTTAAAGCGATGCATTTATTTTATTACATGCGACGGAAAATATAAAGGGGGAGCTTTACTCGGCTCAACCGCTTTGCGCCATGTCCTCACGAGCGGAGAAAACAGCCTGTCGATTTCCCATAGCCTGACAGCGGATGAAACGAAACCCTGAACGGCTTTTACCAAAATTTGCTTGGAATTTATATTTTATATTGAAATTTCTATTTGAATCTACTATAATACATTAGATACAGTGCGTACTGTAACTGAATTTATTTATAAAGGTGGATATTTGTGATCAGAAGTATGACGGGCTTCGGCCGCGGAGAATGGAAAACAGATAATATACAATGTATCGTTGAAATGAAAACCGTAAATCACAGATATTCTGATTTTACCATCAAAATGCCCAGAGACCTCTTTCCGCTCGAGGACAGGATCCGGAAAGAGCTGCAGCAGTTTTTGCAGCGTGGAAAGGCCGATGTTTTTATCACATACACCGATTTATCGCAGTCTTTTAAAAAGGTGATCGTTGACGAAGGTACTGCGGGCGCGTATTTTCATGCCATGGAGGAGGCGTCGGAGCGTCTCGGCTACCGGTTCGAACCGGAAATGTCCATGCTTTTTAAAATTCCGGACGTTTTTGTGCAGATGAAGGAAGAACCGGACCAGGAAGCTATATGGGCGGTTTTGCAGCAAGCGCTGCGCGCAGCGGGAGAACGCCTGCTGCAGATGCGTGAAAGAGAAGGCGCAAAATTAAAAACGGAACTGGAAGATATTTTACGGAATTCCGAGGCGTATTTTTATGCCATTCAGGAAAGAAGTCCGCTCGTACCTCTGGAATATAAAGAAAAATTAAAAGCACGGCTGCAGGAATTACTGGAAAACGTCCCTGTGGACGAACAGCGCATTGCCGCCGAAGCGGCCCTCTTTGCGGATAAAGCCAGTATCGACGAAGAAATTGCACGCCTGGAAAGTCATTTCCGGCAATTTTTCGATACGCTGGAGGCCGGCGGCGCCGTTGGAAGAAGACTGGATTTTCTCGTCCAGGAGATGAACCGTGAAGTCAACACGATGGGATCGAAGGCGAACGATATCACAATTACCAATCATGTGATCGCTTTGAAAAGCGAAATAGAAAAACTGAGAGAACAGATACAAAATTTGGAGTAAAGTGGGATTTTATGAAGCTGTTGAATATTGGTTTCGGAAATTTGGTGCAGGCAGAAAAAATCATTGCGATCGTAAGTCCGGATTCGGCTCCGGTCAAACGAATCATACAGGAAAGCAAAGACCGTTCGATGTGTATCGATGCCACCTACGGCAGAAGGACGCGTTCCGTCATTATTATGGACAGCGACCATGTGGTCCTCTCCGCAATCCAGCCGGAGACCGTGGCGGGCAGAGCGGACGATTCAGATGAGGAGCCGTCCGGGGGGATGTCATAATGGCAAGAAGAGGAATCATAACCGTTATTTCAGGACCGTCGGGATGTGGAAAAAACAGTATTATAAAGGCGGCGGCAGAGAAAAATCCGTTTCTTTCTTATGTGACCTCCGCAACAACGCGGGAGATCCGCGCAGGGGAGGCCGAAGGGGTAAATTATTATTATAAGACGAAAGAAGAATTTGAGCGCTTGATCCATACGGGGGAAATTCTGGAGTGGGATGAATTCTGCGGCAATCGCTACGGAACGCTCAAAAGCGAAATTTCCGCCAAGATCGAGGCCGGGATGGATTTGATCTTAGACCTTACGATTTCCGGAGCGCTTGCGGTCAAAAAAGAATTCCCGGACGATGCGGTGACCGTTTTTATTTTACCGCCGTCGATCGAAGAACTGCGGACGAGACTTCAATACCGGCTGCGGGAAACGGAAGCACAGATCTGTGAGCGCGTGACGAATGCCCTTCAAAATGAAATTCCGCAGCTCGGAAATTTTGACTACGTGCTGGTGAACGATGTTTTAAATGACACGAGAGATCATCTTTTGGCGGTCATCGCTGCCGAAAGATTGAAATATAAAAGAAATAAAGGCATACTCGACGAATTGAATCTGAAAGGAGAACAAATATGATTTATCCGGCTATTTCCCAACTATTGGAGAACGTGGACAACAGATATACGCTTGTTATGGAGATCGCAAAGAGAGCGCGGCAGATTACCGCCGGCTCGGAAAGCAGAATTATGTGCGAAAGCCATAAGCCTGTTACGATTGCGGTCAACGAAATCAGCGAGGGCAAGGTAACTTATGAAAGAACGAAAGAGGGTATTAAATAAGTATGAAAACAATGGAGAAAATTGTAGCCCTCGCCACAAACCGCGGTTTTGTATATCCCGGTTCCCAGATTTACGGCGGCCTTGCAAATAGCTGGGATTACGGCCCGTTGGGCGTAGAACTGAAAAACAATGTAAAAAAAGCCTGGTGGAAGAAGTTCGTACAGGAAAGCGCGTATAACGTAGGCGTAGATTGTGCGATCCTGATGAATCCGCGCGTATGGGTAGCCTCAGGTCATGTGGCAGGCTTCAATGATCCGCTGATCGACTGCAAAAAGTGCAAAAGCAGGCATCGGGCAGACAAAATCGCAGAAGACTGGAATCAAAAGAACGGGATCGATACTCCGGTGGACGGGTGGCCCAATGAAAAGCTGACCGAATATATGAAAGAACATGATATCCCTTGTCCCGTATGCGGCAGCTGCGAGTGGACGGATATCCGGAAATTCAACATGATGTTCAAAACCTTCCAGGGCGTTACGGAAGATTCCCAGTCCGAACTCTATCTGCGCCCGGAAACCGCACAGGGCCTCTTTGTGAATTTTAAAAAGTACAGAGGACGAGTCGGAAGAAGATTCCTTTTGGAATCGCGCAGATCGGCAAATCTTTCCGGAATGAAATCACGCCCGGCAACTTTACGTTCCGCACCCGGGAATTCGAACAGATGGAACTGGAATTTTTCTGTAAACCGGGTACGGATCTCGAATGGTTCGATTACTGGAGGACTTTCTGCCATAACTGGCTGCTTGCCCTCGGAATCAAAGCAGAAAATTTACGGCTGCGCGACCATGCGAAAGAAGAGCTGGCCTTTTACAGCAAAGCGACCACGGACTTCGAATATTTATTCCCGTTCGGATGGGGAGAGCTGTGGGGTATTGCGGACAGAACGGATTACGATTTAAAACAGCATATCGAATATTCAAAGGACGATCTTTCCTATTTCGATCCGACGACGAATGAAAAATACGTCCCTTACTGTATCGAGCCGTCTCTTGGCGCAGACCGCGTAACGCTGGCGTTCTTGTGCGAGGCATACGACGAAGAAGATCTCAGTACGGACGGGAAAACGGACAGCAGAACGGTGCTGCGCTTCCATCCTGCGATTGCGCCGGTTAAGGTGGCGGTTCTGCCGCTCGTCAAAAAACTTTCGGACGATGCCTATGCGCTTTATGAACGACTCAGTAAAAATTTTGTGTGCGAATTCGATGAGGCGGGCGCAATCGGCAGAAGATACAGACGCCAGGATGAAATCGGTACGCCGTTCTGCATCACATATGATTTTCAGACAAAAGGCGAAGAAGGCGTCCCCGGCGACGATGCGGTTACCGTTCGGTTCCGCGATTCGATGGAACAGATCCGGCTGCCGATCAGCGGCCTGGAAGAATGGCTTTCAAAGCAGCTTGAATTTTAATCCGATAAGATTCATTCTGCTGCAGATATAAATTTTAGGAGGTTTATACAAAATGAGTAAGAAGTACGTTTACGACTTCAAAGAAGGGAACGGCAGCATGCGAGAGCTGCTGGGCGGCAAAGGCGCCAACCTTGCAGAAATGACGAATCTCGGTATGCCCGTTCCGCAGGGCTTTACCATTACCACCGAAGCTTGTACGCAGTATTATGCCGACGGCGAAAAAATCAACGATGAAATCATGGCGGAGGTTATGGAACATATCAAAGCCCTCGAAGTGCTGTCCGGTAAAAAGTTCGGCGACCTGGAGAATCCGCTGCTGGTTTCCGTACACTCCGGCGCGCGCGCTTCCATGCCGGGAATGATGGATACGATCCTGAATTTGGGATTGAACGATCAGGTTGTAGAAAGCTTCGCAAAGAAAACGGGCAATCCGCGCTTTGCATACGATTCCTACCGCCGGTTCATCCAGATGTATTCTGACGTCGTAATGGAAGTCGGCAAGAAATATTTTGAGAAGCTCATCGACGAAATGAAAGAAGAAAAGGGCGTAAAGCTCGACACCGAGCTCGACGCCGACGACCTCAAAAAGCTCGCGCAGCTTTTCAAGGCGGAATACAAGGATAAAATCGGAGAGGATTTCCCGAGCGACCCGATCAAACAGCTAATGGGCGCAATCAAAGCCGTTTTCCGTTCGTGGGACAACCCCCGTGCGATCTATTACAGAAGGATGAACGACATCCCCTCCAGCTGGGGCACGGCAGTAAACGTACAGATGATGGTATTCGGAAACATGGGCAATACGTCCGGTACGGGCGTTGCGTTTTCCAGAAACCCTGCAACGGGTGAGAAAAAGCTGTACGGGGAATATCTGATGAACGCACAGGGGGAAGACGTCGTAGCGGGCGTCAGAACGCCGCAGACGATCGATCAGCTCAAATCGGAAAATCCTGAAGTATACAAACAATTTTACGATATCGTATATAAGCTCGAAAATCATTATAAAGATATGCAGGATATGGAATTTACCATCGAAGACGGCAAGCTCTATATGCTGCAGACGAGAAACGGCAAAAGAACAGCCGCTGCCGCTTTGAAAATTGCCTGCGATCTCGTTGACGAGGGGATGATTACTCCCGAACAGGCAGTGCTCATGATCGATCCCAGACAACTGGATGCGCTCCTCCATCCGCAGTTCGAGGCTGCCGCACTCAAAAAAGCGGTTCCGATCGGCGAAGCGCTTCCCGCGTCTCCGGGAGCGGCCTGCGGCAAAGTCGTGTTCACCGCAGAAGATGCCACCGAATGGGCTGTCAAGAAACAGGAAAAGGTCGTACTGGTTCGCCTCGAAACATCTCCGGAAGATATCGAAGGCATGCATTACGCGCAGGGAATCCTCACGGTCCGCGGCGGTATGACGAGCCATGCGGCAGTCGTTGCAAGAGGAATGGGCACCTGCTGCGTATCCGGCTGCGGCGCAATCAAAATCGATGAAGATCAGAAAGTATTTTCCCTTGGCGGAAAAACCTTCCATGAAGGCGATTATATTTCCCTTGACGGTTCTACAGGTAAAATATACGGGGAAGCCATTCCGACGGTAGATGCTTCGATTTCCGGTGATTTCGAACGCATCATGAAGTGGGCGGACAGCTTCAGGACGCTCAAAGTCAGAACGAACGCGGATACCCCCAAGGATGCAAAACAAGCCTTTTCCTTCGGTGCGGAAGGCATCGGACTCTGCCGTACGGAACACATGTTCTTCGACGCCGACAGAATCGCGGCAATGCGGGAAATGATCGTATCCAAGACAGTGGAGCAGAGAAAAGCGGCTTTGCATAAACTGCTTCCAATGCAAAGAGGAGATTTTGAAGCGCTTTATGAGGCGATGGAGGGCAGACCGGTCACGATCCGCTTCCTCGATCCTCCGCTGCACGAATTCCTTCCCAGCGCGGAAGAGGATATCGTAGCTCTCGCGGCGGAGATGGGAATGGATATCGCAGATTTGAAAGCAGTCATCACGTCTCTGCACGAATTCAACCCGATGATGGGCCATCGCGGCTGCCGCCTCGCCGTTTCTTATCCGGAAATTGCGGAAATGCAGACAACGGCCGTTATCGAAGCTGCGATCAATGTACAGAAACGTCATTCCGACTGGAAAGTCGAACCGGAAATCATGATCCCGCTCGTAGGGGAGGTGAAAGAGCTTGCCTATGTCAAAGGGATCGTTACGTCCACTGCGGACCGGATCATCTCGGAACAGAAATCCGATATCCATTATAAAGTCGGTACGATGATCGAGATCCCCAGAGCTGCGATTACCGCGGACGAGATTGCCAAAGAAGCGGAATTCTTCAGCTTTGGTACGAACGATCTGACGCAGATGACATTCGGGTTCAGCCGCGACGATGCCGGCGCATTTTTAGGATCTTATTACGAAAAGAAGATCTATGAAAACGACCCGTTTGCAAAGCTCGATCAGACCGGCGTCGGCAAGCTCGTTAAAATTGCTGCGGATCTCGGAAGATCCACGCGTCCGGACATCAAGCTCGGTATCTGCGGCGAACATGGCGGCGATCCTTCGACAGTTGAATTCTGTCATAACATTGGCCTCAATTATGTTTCCTGTTCTCCGTTCCGCGTGCCCATCGCACGCCTTGCTGCAGCGCAGGCTGCTCTGAAACAAAGGTAGGCGTCCCGCCCGCGGAAAACGAATAGACTTATCATAAATATGGTGAGGGCACACGTTGTTCTCACCATATTTATTACCCTGGAAATTCGGCAGATATCGTTCCATTATTCATTAGGGTATCATTACTTGCCCCACGATATTTTCAGCGTATGGGCAGGTCATCTAATAAAAAGATCGGCGAATCTAATGGTTAGATATTCAGCGCAGCTTTATGGCACTCTGGCATATATGTGCTTATAGAAAGAATTTTAATCGATAGTCTTTCGCTTCAAGATTATTCGGAAAAGTGTTCTCTGCCGCATTCGGCCGCTTTTTCGTGCTTCCTTTCCTTTCGCCGCGTCAGGAGCATTACTGCGGTAAATACGGCAATACTCCAGTCGGAAATCCTGATTTGATCAAACAGCACCGCTGTGCTTACGAGCATCACCAAAATAATCCCGGCTGTGAGCAGCCTGGGAATCCATCCGCTTCCTTTCGCATACCATGTGAAATAAGCAAAAAAAGGGGAACAGAGTGAAAAAGCAGTCCATCCGAATACAAAGTTCCTGGAATAAACAGAATCGGTGAAATCGGCAGTCAGATAATAGGCGCCTATCATCGTCACGCAAAAGAGCAAGACATTTATTCCGGCGCGTTTCGGCGTGCTGCTAAATACTGCGATGGCAGCGCAGAGCAAGATCCAGATGGAAAGCCGGGAAAAAATATTACCGAGATTTGTCGTGCAGATATCGAGTAACTTTATCACGATGCCCAAACATAAACCCGCCGCGGCTATTGCCAGAGAGTGGATTCTCTTCGCGGTATTCGATGTCTGCCGATTCGGTTTGCGTATTTGCTCCAAACGTTTCTAGGCAGTTTTCTTTATTTTAAATATTCCGCTGCGGCAAGTGCGTCCACCGTGCCGTCCGCCGCGGCGGTAGTAAGCTGCCGGATCGTTTTAGCCCGGCAGTCTCCTGCGGCGAAGATTCCGGGGCAGGAAGTGATGCAATCTTCGCTGGCGCGGATATATCCGTTTTCATCCAAAGCCACCATATTCCGGAAAGCTTCGTTTTCCGGAATGCGCCCGACCGCTTCAAATAAAGCGGAAACGGGAATTTCCGCCGCCTCCCGGGATTTCAGGTTTAGTACGGATATTCTTTCAAGAGTATGCGATCCGGAAAATCCCGTGATAATCGTATCGGTATAAACGGTGACGTTCTGCTTCCGTTCCAACGCGCGGAGCAGCGGCGCTTCTCCGCGGAATGTGCTCCGTCTGTGGATCAGAAAAACGGAAGCGCAAAGCTCGGAAAGATAAAGCGCTTCCTGCAAGGCAGCGTTCCCGCCGCCTACGACAGCAACCGTTTTACCTTTGTGAAAAGGTCCGTCGCACACGGCGCAAAAGGAGATCCCGCGTCCGATATAAAAATTTTCCTCCGGAAGTTCTAATTTTTTATGGCGTACGCCTGTCGCAAGGATCACCGTTTTACCGGAAAACATCCCGCTCTCCGCCAATACTTCGAAATGATCTCCGCTTTTTTGAAGCCCGGTAACGCGTGCAACCTCGATTTCCGCCCCCAAATCCGTAACCTGCGTAAGAAGCGCATCCGCAAAATCGCTGCCGCTCATCCGGGGCATTCCCGGATAATTCTCGATCTTTGGGGAAGCGGCAATCTGGCCTCCAAAAGAATCGGATTCCACGAGCAGGACCTTTCTGCCGGAACGCAGTAAATATAAAGCGGCCGTCATTCCTGCCGGGCCTGCGCCGACGACGATCGTATCATGCATGCGAAGCGGCCTCCTTCGAATCGATATAACGCCGGATCTGGGAAACGCCCGTTATTTTTTCGTCGTTCCCGGTTTTTCCCGGTTCGAGCAGGGTCGGCGCCTGGCTGATTTGATAACGCATGGCAAGCTCCGGCCGCTCTTCCGCGTCGATTACGGTATAAGCGATGCCCGCCTTATCGAGCATGCTTTTGGCAACCTTGCAATTCGGACATTTTTTCGTCGTAAAGAGTAAAAGTTCTTCCTGCCGCCGCTCTGCGGGCTGCTTAGCATCCGTGAGCCCTCCGACGTCGTACACGCGGCGCTGCTTGAATTCCTGTGTTTTTCCGTCGTTCCAATTCTGCACAGGGCGGTAATAGCCGGTAATCCTGCTGTATACCTCCGTTTTGTTATGACAGGTGGGACACTCATACTGTTCCCCCGACAGATAACCGTGATCCCTGCAGATCGAATACGTGGGAGAAAGCGTATAATAGGGGAGCTTATAATTTTCAGCGATCTTGCGCACCAACTTCGCCGCCGCATGCCAGTCCGGGAGCTTCTCCCCGAGGAACGCATGGAAAACGGTGCCGGACGTATACAATGTCTGCAGATCGTCCTGGATATCCATCGCGGAGAACAGATCGTCCGTATAACCGACAGGCAGATGCGAGCTGTTCGTATAATAGGGCACGCCCTTATCCTCGGAAGCCGTAATGATGTCGGGATACTGTTTGACGTCGTGCTTTGCCAGCCGGTAGGAGGTGGATTCGGCAGGCGTTGCTTCCAGGTTGTACAGATCGCCGTATTGCTCCTGATAATCAGCGAGGCGTTCCCGCATATGATTCAGTACGTTCTTTGTAAATTCCTGCGTTTCAGGATGCGTCATGTCCTTGCGGAGCCACGCGGCGTTCAGGCCGGCTTCATTCATCCCGATCAGGCCGATGGTGGAAAAATGGTTTTCGAACGTACCGAGATACCGCTTCGTATACGGATACAGGCCCTCGTC
The DNA here is from genome assembly GCA_046952735.1 of Clostridia bacterium. Lineage (GTDB taxonomy): Bacteria > Bacillota > Clostridia > UBA1212 > UBA1255 > Egerieisoma. Next base: position 14,675 of record JBKUJR010000025.1, read on the forward strand.
CATCAGCTTCGTAATGATCTCGCGCTTGATTTTCAAAGAACGCGCCGCGATATCCATCAGATGGTCGAGGCGATGGTAAAATTCTTTTTCGTTTTCAGAGAGATATGCGATCCGGGGCATATTGATCGTGACGACTCCTACGGAGCCGGTGCTTTCGCCGCTGCCGAAAAAGCCGCCCGTCTTTTTGCGCAGCTCGCGCAGATCGAGGCGCAGCCTGCAGCACATGCTGCGGACGTCGCTCGGCTCCATATCGCTGTTGATATAATTCGAAAAATACGGCGTGCCGTACTTTGCAGTCATCTCAAACAGCAGGCGGTTGTTTTCCGTATCGGACCAGTCGAAATCGCGCGTAATGGAATACGTGGGAATCGGATATTGGAAGCCGCGCCCTTCCGCATCCCCTTCGATCATGGTTTCGATAAAGGCTCGGTTTACCATATCCATTTCTTTTTTACAATCTTTATATTTAAAAGGCATCTCTTTCCCGCCGACGATCGCATTTTGTTCCGCCAGATCGTCCGGAACGGTCCAGTCGAGCGTAATGTTGGAAAACGGCGCCTGCGTACCCCAGCGGGACGGGGTGTTTACGCCGAAAATAAAGGATTCGATACATTTTTTTACCTGGCCGTAGCACAACGCGTCCGCCTTAACGAAGGGCGCAAGATAGGTGTCGAAGGAAGAAAACGCCTGCGCGCCGGCCCATTCGTTCTGCATGATGCCCAGGAAATTGACCATTTGATTGCAGAGCGTCGCAAGATGCTTTGCGGGCGCAGAGGTGATTTTACCGGGAATCCCGCCCAGACCTTCTTTGATCAGCTGCCTGAGCGACCAGCCTGCGCAATACCCCGTCAGCATGGAAAGATCGTGAATATGGAGATCCGCATTCCGATGCGCTTTTGAGATTTCGTCGTCGTATATCTCCGAAAGCCAGTAATTTGCCGTGATCGCTCCGGAATTGGATAGAATCAGCCCTCCCACGGAATAGGTGACGGTGGAGTTTTCCTTGACGCGCCAGTCGTTGACTTTTACATAATCGTCTACGATTTCTTTGTAGTCGAGGATCGTCGATTTCATGCTGCGGAGTTTTTCCCGCTGGCGGCGGTACAGGATATATGCTTTTGCTACGTCGGCGTATCCGGCCTGGACGAGGACCGCCTCGACGCTGTCCTGGATATCCTCCACGCTCACTTTGCCGTCTTTGATTTTCGGCTCGAAATCCGCCGTGACCTTCAACGCCAGGAAATCGATGACGGAATCGTTATACTGTTTCTCCTGCGCTTCGAACGCAAGCTTGATGGCATTTACGATTTTTGAAAGATCGAAATCGATGATTTTCCCATTTCTTTTCTGAACCTGATACATGATATTCTCTCCTTTAGTTTATAATACTGGTAAAATTCTATGATACTCCGCGGAGAACGGCGCGCGGCACGTATTCTTTGGCGGCAGCCAGAAAGGCGGCCAGATCCTGCGCGGAGGGTTTCTCCCATCCCTGGGAAATCAAACCTCCTGAATCCTGAAAACACTGGATATAATAATGTTCGGCGCCCTCGATCCATCGGCCGATTTCCGAAAAATCTTCCGCGGTGTGCAATCCCTTGACGGCGGTCGTCCGAAATTCATACGGAACGTTCCCTTCCAGAAGCAATGCGATGCTTCTGCCGACAGATTCCACATCCGCCGCCACCCCGGAGGTAAGCGCATACTTCTGTGGACTGTTTTTGACGTCCATTGCTACGAAATCGACGAGGTTTCCGGAAATCAAAGCCCGCAGCCGCTCCGGAAGGGAACCGTTCGTATCCAGCTTCACCCGGTATCCTTTTTCTTTGACGCTGAAAATAAATGCTTCGAGATCGTGCTGCAGCAGCGGCTCTCCGCCCGAAATCACCACGCCTTCCAAAATTCCGCGGCGCTGTTCCAGCAATTTCCAAAATACGTCCTCCGCCTGCGGATCCCGCTCTCTGCAGCCGATGACGAGCTCTGCATTATGGCAAAACGGGCATCTGAAATTACACCCGCTCGTGAATACGGTACAGGCAACGAACCCCGGATAATCCAGCAAGGTCAGTTTCTGTATTCCAGCTATTTCCAAGTCGCTACCGCCTCCGTATTCTGATCTATGACACGCACTATAATACAATATCTTGTTGTTGTCAATACCCGTAACAACAAGATATGTAAAAAATCAGATTCCGCCGGACGCCGGCCCGAGATTTGCTGAAATTCATTTTCCGTATTATAATATATTACAAATTACTTGTGAAAGGTGTAATAAGGTTATCATATGATATACGATTATAAAAATGTAAATAAATATATTACGGAGGGGCGCTTCAGCGAACTGATCCGCATTTCGGAAGAAAAAATCCGTTTGCAGTTTGAAACGCTTTTGAAATTGATTCGCGTCAAAGATGCGCCGAACCAGGAAGCGCTGACGGATCTTTTAATGGTGACGGGACCTTCGTCGTCCGGGAAAACGACGACTGCGCATCTTCTGGCGAAATATCTCTCGGAGGACGGCTATAACTGCACCGTAATCTCGCTCGACAACTATTATTACGATATCGAGACGACGCACAGGATCCAGATCGAGAAGGGGATGGTGCCGGAAGGAAGTACGGAATTCGATTACGAAACGATCGAAGCGATCGATGTGCAATATTTCCGGCAGCAGATGAAAGAATATACGGCGGGGCACTCCATCCGGCTGCCGAAATTCGATTTTACCGTCGGGAAGCGCGTACACGGCAGTAAAGTGATAGAATCTACGAAAAAAGACATGATCATCGTGGAAGGAATCCACGCGTTCAATCCGATCCTGACCGAGGGACTCGATTTCAGCACCAGCCTCAAAATTTATATCTGTCCGTTCGACAGTTATGTTTCGGAATATGAAGGGAAAGCATACCTGATAGAGCCGCATCAGATCCGGTTCCTGCGGCGCGCGATCCGCGACGGCGCGCACCGGGCGTCTCCTCTTGGCAAAACGATGGATATGTGGGGCGGCGTGCGGCGCGGCGAAAAGAATTATATGGAACCGCTGATCCCGTATACGGACGTATTTTTCAACTCTTCCCACGAGTATGAAATCGCATATCTCAAACAGAAAATACTGGAAATGGCCGCGGCTGCCGGCGAACAGGATCAGAACCGGCTTGCCGGGATCATCCCGCCGGAAGCGCTTCGGGCCTTTCTTGGAAAAGAAGGTTTTGAAATCCCCGCGGACTCTTTATTCGGAGAATTTTATGTGTAAAACGGCTTGACATGAGACTGTTTAAACGGTACTATAAACATATGCCCTTATGCCCATTGTAAAGGGATTTTCAGGGCTTTATCAATTATAAAGGAGATGCTGATTTATGAAAAAGGTATTTATCACTTTGAGCTCCATCGATGACGTAAAGGTGTTTGTAAATGAAATAAATATGCTTCCCTGCGACGCGGATCTGGTGTCGGGAAGATATACGGTAGACGCAAAATCCATCATGGGAATCTTTTCCCTCGATTTATCGAAGCCCATCGAGCTCGATATCCACTGTGACGACGACACTGCGTGCGAAGCCTTCCTGCAGAAAATCGCGTCGTTTGTAACGTCGAAATAAATAAAAAGGGTGACGCAAATTGGACGATAAAAACACAATGCTTTTCGTTGTGCCCAATGAGAAGCAATCGGAAATGAGCCAGGTGATGAGCGAAGTATATAAAGCTCTGAAGGAGAAAGGATACAATCCTCTGAGCCAGCTGGTGGGATACGTTATGTCGGGGGATCCGACTTATATTACGAACTACAAAAACGCACGTTCTCTGATCACGCGGCTCGAGCGGGACGAAATCATAGAGGAATTGTTTTCTTTCTATATTTCCGAGCATCTCGAGAAAGACGGCCCGGAAGCTCCTTCCGAATAAACGAAGGGAAAGGAACGTATGCGTATATTGGGAATCGATTACGGCGACAGCAGAATCGGCGTTGCCGTGAGCGACGAGGGAGGCCGGCTGGCGTTTGGCATCTGTGTGGTGGATGCTTCGAAAGGGCGCGGATATGCCGTCTCCGAGTTGCTGAAATTGAGAGAAACATACGGCGCGCAAACGATGGTGATCGGACTTCCGGCAAATATGGACGGCACACGGGGAGACCGTGTCGTCAGAACGGAAAAGTTTGCGAGAGTACTTGCGGAAGCGGCGCCGGATCTTACGATCGTATTTGAAGACGAACGTCTTACGACGAAATATGCGGACAGGCTCATGCTCGAATCCGGAAAGCATCAAAAGCAAAAAGGGGAGAGCGACAAGCTGGCCGCTATGATTATTTTACAGGGGTATTTAGATAAAAGGAATGCAAACAGCAAGGAGGAACGGAATGAGCAGCGATAGAAACGATGATTTTTTGGAAGACGGCGTCAATACGTTTACGCTTACGGACGATGAGGGCAACGAATATGAATTTGAACTTCTGGATTTCGTAGATTTGGAGGAAAGACTTTATGCCGTTTTGATACCATCTTCTCCGGACGATGCCGACGAGGAAGATGGTATTGTAATCATGGAGACGATTTTCGAAGGAAACGAACCCGTTTTTTCGTTCGTGGACGATCAGGCGCTTGCCCAGGCAGTGCTGAACGAATACGCGTCGCGGGCGGAAGCGGATGAAGAAGAGGAAGAATAAAGAGACGAATCAAAAAGGAGCCGAACAATATGCACATCAATACAAAATGCGTTCAATCAGGATATGAACCGAAAAACGGGGAACCGAGAGTCGTTCCAATCACACAGAGCACTACGTTCAAGTACGATACTGCCAAAGATATGGGAGATTTATTCGACCTGAAAGCCGCAGGCTTTTTTTATACGCGGCTTGCCAATCCTACGGTCGATGCGGTTGAGAAAAAAATTGCGGATTTGGAAGGCGGTGTCGGCGCGGTTATGACTTCGTCGGGTCAGGCGGCGTCTTTTTACTCCGTGTTCAACATCTGCGGGGCGGGCGGCCATGTGGTCTGTTCCAGCGCAATCTATGGAGGGACGTATAACCTGTTCCACAAAACGATGCGTGAAATGGGAATCGATTTTACCTTTGTGAAGCCTGACGCTTCAGAGGAGGAACTTCACCTGGCTTTTCGCGAGAATACGAAGTGCGTGTTTGCAGAGACGATTTCGAATCCTTCTCTTGATGTGGTCGATATCGAACTGTTCGCGAGGGTCGCGCATGCGCACGGCGTTCCGTTTATTATCGACAACACGTTTGCAACGCCGGTCAATTGCAGGCCGATCGAATTTGGCGCGGACATCGTAACGCATTCCACCACGAAATATATCGACGGCCATGCCTGCGCGATCGGCGGCATCGTCGTAGACAGCGGCAATTTCAATTGGGAGAACGGAAAATTCCCTGCGCTTACCACACCGGATGAAAGCTATCACGGCGTCGTTTATACGAAGGAGTTCGGCCGCGCCGCATATATTACGAAAATGCGCACGCATTTAATGCGCGATATCGGAGCCATGGCAAGCCCGCAGAACGCCTTTTACGCGAATCTCGGCTTAGAGACGCTATTCCTCCGGATTGAACGCCATGTTTCTAACGCGGAACAGGTTGCCGCGTATTTGAAGGAGCGGGAAAAGGACGGCAGCATCACATGGGTGAATTATCCGTCGCTTCCCGGCAGCAAATATTATGAACTTACGAAGAAATACATGCCGAACGGTACCTGCGGCGTTATTTCCTTTGGCGTCAGAGGCGGCAGAGAGGGCGCTGTGAAATTTATGGAGGGACTGAAACTTGCGGCGATCGTAACACATGTTGCGGATGCCAGGACGTGCGTGCTCCATCCGGCAAGCTCTACCCACCGGCAGATGAACGATGCGGAGCTGGCGGCGGCAGGGGTATCCCCGGATCTGATCCGGTTCTCGGTCGGTATCGAATATGCGGGCGATATCTTATCGGATATCGAGAATGCCTTAAAAGGAATTTGACACGAAAAATTAAAATAAAGGATTGGTAAGAGAGAATGAACGTGCGACGTATTTTTGTGGAAAAGATTGCCGGAATGGATGTTGCGGCGCAGGCCGCTGCTGCGGACCTTAAAAACCATCTCGGCATTTCTGGGCTGAAACAGGTAAGAATTTTGAACAGGTATGACGTCGAGGGTATCAGCGACGAAGAATACGAGGCTGCTAAAAGCCTCGTATTTTCGGAACCGAACGTCGATCTGATTTATGATGAGGAGTTTGCATGCCCGGCAGATTGTAAAATGTTCGCCGTAGAATATTTACCGGGACAATACGACCAGAGGGCGGATTCCGCCGCGCAGTGTATTCAGATTCTTACGCAAAAGGAGCGCCCGGAGGTACGCGCCGCGCAGGTATATGTGCTGGAAGGCGCGCTGACGGAGGAGGACGTTTCCAAAATCAAACAGTACTGCATCAATCCGGTCGAATCGCGGGAGGCGTCGCCGGACAAGCCTGAAACGCTCCGCATGCGGCTCGAAATTCCGGAACGCGTGAAAACTTTATGCGGTTTTACGGCGCTTTCCGATGATGCAATCAAACAAATGCGAAGCGATATGGGACTTGCGATGTCCGCGGAGGATCTGCTGTTTTGCCGGGATTATTTTAAAGAAACGGAAAAACGCGATCCGACGATTACGGAAATCCGGGTGATCGATACATATTGGTCTGACCACTGCCGTCATACGACCTTTCTTACGAAGCTGAACCGCATCGAATTTGCGGAGGGCGTCGCGAACGAACAGGTCAGGGAGGCTTTTGAACAATATTTGGAAACGCGGAAACAAGTATATGGAGATCAGGCTGCGGCGCGCGACATCACTTTGATGGATGCCGCGACCATCGCTGCAAAATATCTCAAAAAGGCCGGAAAATTAGAAGATCTGGACGAGTCGGAGGAAATCAACGCGTGCAGCGTCCGGATAAAAGCAGACGTAGACGGGGAAACGCAGGACTGGCTATTGATGTTCAAGAATGAAACGCACAACCATCCCACGGAAATCGAACCGTTCGGCGGCGCTGCGACGTGTCTGGGGGGCGCGATCCGCGATCCGCTTTCCGGGCGGTCCTATGTATATCAGGCTATGCGCGTGACGGGGTGTGCGGATCCTACGGCGCCTGTCTCTCAGACGCTCCGGGGAAAGCTTTCCCAGAGAAAAATCACGACCGGCGCGGCTGCGGGGTATTCCTCGTACGGAAATCAGATCGGTCTGGCGACAGGCCATGTGCGCGAAATTTATCATAAGGGATACATGGCAAAACGGATGGAGATCGGAGCGGTCATCGCTGCTGCGCCGGCGGAAAACGTCGTAAGAGAACGTCCCATAGAAGGCGACGTCGTGATTTTACTTGGCGGCAGAACGGGACGCGACGGAATCGGCGGCGCTACCGGTTCTTCCAAGGAACACACCGTAGAATCGGTGACGACGTGCGGTTCGGAGGTACAAAAGGGCAATCCGCCGACGGAACGGAAGCTGCAAAGGCTTTTCCGGAATGCGGCGGCAAGCAAATTGATAAAACGCTGCAATGATTTCGGCGCGGGCGGCGTCTGCGTGGCGATCGGCGAGCTTGCGCCTGCTCTTGATATCGATCTGGACAAGGTGCCGAAAAAATATGAAGGGCTGGACGGGACGGAGCTTGCGATTTCCGAATCGCAGGAAAGAATGGCGGTCGTCGTTGCCGCAAAGGACGCCGAGCGCTTTATTTCCCTTGCGCACAGCGAGAATCTGGAGGCAGTGAAGGTAGCGGATATTACTGCGAGCGGGCGTCTCAGAATGTTCTGGAACGGACATTGCATCGTTGACGTTGCCCGCGGATTTTTAGATACGAACGGCGTCCGGCAGAATGCCGATATTTATGTGGACGTCCTGCGTTCTGCGAACGGAACGGAAAACGGGCACGTCTGCGCCTGCGAGTCGCGCAAGGGCATGAAAGACCGCTGGCTGGCTGCGATGGGCAATCTCAATACGTGTTCACAGAAAGGATTGGAGGAGCGATTCGATAGCACGATCGGAGACAATACGGTGATTTTACCGTACGGGGGAAAATATCAGCTCACGCCCGCGGACGGCATGGCGGCAAAAATCCCGGTGGAGCAGGGGGATACGCAGACCGGCACGATCATGACGTATGGTTTCGATCCGTACCTGATGGAGCAGAATCCGTTTACAGGCGCCATGTACTCCGTAGTGTCTTCTCTTGCAAAGCTGACGGCGATGGGAGGAGACTTCCGCAAATGCCGTCTGACCTTCCAGGAATATTTTGAGCGGCTCGGAAGCGATCCCGTAAAATGGGGGATCCCGTTTGCCGCGCTTCTGGGGGCGATCCGGGCGCAAATCGAAATGGAAACGGCAGCGATCGGCGGCAAAGACTCCATGTCCGGTACTTTTGAAAATCTCCATGTGCCGCCTACGCTCGTATCGTTTGCGGTGGCGCCGGAAAAGATTGAAACGATGACTTCTCAGGAATTCAAATCTCCGGGGAGCAAGGTGCTGCTCTACCGGATGCCTGTGAAAGAAGGCGGTATTCCGGATTTCACGGATTTGAAGGAAATGTACGGATCGATCCACCGCCTGATCGAAACCGGCGCCGTGATATCTGCAAAAGCAGTGGGCTTCGGGGGAATTGCGGAGGCCGTCAGCTGCATGTGCTTCGGCAATCGCTACGGCTTCAAATTCGAATATACTTCTGCGTTAGAGGAAATGGATCTGTTTGAAAAGATGTATGGGTCGCTGCTTCTGGAGCTTGCTCCGGGAGCCGGATCACCGGCGGGTTTCGGGGAAAGGCTGCTGCCGCTTGGTACGGTGACGGAAGACGGAAACATTACGTACGGAGACACGCAGATTTCCGTAGAAGAAATCCTGGCCGTATGGCGCGGGGCGCTGGACGGCGTTTTCCCGGAAAAGGCGAAACCAACGGGAACGGAAATGGTACGGATTCCGCTGGATACGGAAACGCAGAGAACTTCCTGCAAGGTTAAAATTGCACGGCCGCGCGTTTTTATTCCCGTATTTCCCGGCACGAACTGCGAGTATGACACCATAAAAGCGTTCGAAAGAGAAGGCGCCATTGCAACGCCGTTCATCTTTAAAAATCTGAGTGCCAAGGATATTGAAGATTCCGTTACGGAAATGAAGCGATTGATCGACAACGCGCAGATCATTATGATCCCTGGCGGCTTCAGCGGCGGCGACGAGCCGGACGGATCCGGCAAATTCATCGCTACGGCGTTCCGCAATCCTTATATCCGGGAAGCGGTGGAAACGCTTTTGCAGCAAAGAGACGGACTTATGCTTGGCATCTGCAACGGTTTTCAGGCGCTGATCAAGCTCGGCCTGGTGCCGTATGGCGAAATACGCGCGTTGTCTCCGGATTCGCCGACGCTTACCTTCAACACCATCGGCAGGCATATTTCGCGTTACGTCTATACGCGTGTGGTTTCCAACCGCTCGCCATGGCTGATGCATACGGTGCCGGGCGAATTGCACGCGGTGCCCATTTCGCACGGAGAAGGAAGATTTTACGCGGAAAAGCACGTTCTGGAGGAATTGATCCGCAATCGCCAGATCGCTACGCAGTATGTGGATCCCAACGGGATCCCGGCCGAGGATCCGGAATGGAACCCGAACGGAAGCGTCTGCGCAATTGAGGGCATCACGAGTCCGGACGGCAGAATTTTCGGTAAAATGGCGCATTCGGAACGCTACGGGAATTGGATCGGCAAAAATGTGCCGGGCGTGAAGGATCAAAAGATATTCGCTTCGGGCGTGGCGTATTTTACAGAATAAAGAGGAGACGAAAGTTGATTATGAAAATAGGTTTTTTGGGAGCCGGCAATATGGGAGGGGCGATCCTGCGCGCGATAGCGGGAAAGGGCGCCTTTGAACTTGCAGTGTATGAAAAAGCAGCGGAGAAAGCAAAACAGGCGGCGGAAGAGACAGGCTGCCGCATCGCATCTTCCGTTGGAGAACTGCTCGATTTTGCGGAAGTCGTGTTTCTTGCGGTGAAGCCCGTCCATATCGGCGCGCTGCTTCAGGAAATCGCGGCGTGCCCGGGCTACGATTCGAAGATATACGTATCGATCGCAGCAGGCGTTCCGATCGAATCGTTTACGAAGACGCTCGGCGAGATTTCCATGGTGCGGGCCATGCCGAATCTTCCGGCAATGGTCCGGGAAGGATTTACCGGCATTTATTATTATCATATGGACGCAGATTCGTATGCCGTATGCAGAACGCAGATCAAAGAGATTGACGCGTTTGGCAAAACTGCCGTGCTTCCTTCCGAAAGCGCCGTTGACAAACTGATCTCGGTGACGTCAAGCAGCCCGGCATATATTTGCCTGCTGATCGATGCCCTCGCAGACGGAGCGGTACGCGCCGGTTTTTCCCGCGCAGATGCGTATCTCATGGCGGAGCAAACGGTGTATGGGACCGCAAAATACCTTCTGGAAACGGGTATGCTGCCGTCGGTCCTGAAAGACCAGGTCTGCTCTCCGGCCGGGACGACGATCGAAGCCGTCGTTTCGCTGGAACGGAGCGGGCTGCGCAGCGCGATTCTTGATGCGATGGAAGCTTGCGAGAGAAAAGCAGAGGGCAGGATTTCATGAAAAAGGTCATTATTTATACGGACGGCGCCTGTTCCGGCAATCCCGGTCCGGGCGGGTATGGCGCGATTCTGATGTGCGACGGCGTACAGAAAGAAATTTCGGGCGGAGAACCCGAAACGACGAATAACCGTATGGAACTGCGCGGTCCGATCGAGGCGCTCCGGCTGTTAAAGGAAAAATGCGACGTAGAGATTTATTCTGACAGCTCTTATGTCGTCGATTCTTTTGTAAAGGGCTGGGTCCACTCCTGGAAGAAGAACGGCTGGAAACGGAAAGACGGACCGCTTAAGAATCCCGAACTGATCCGGGAGCTATATGAATTGTGCATGTATCATCAGGTAAAATGGGTCAAGGTCAAGGGCCATGCCGATAACGAATACAATAACCGCTGCGATGCGCTTGCGGTAGCTGCGGCAGCGGCTTTTAAAAAAAAGGAGCATGCAGAAGAGGCCGCGGTAAGAGACCGGGAATATCAGGGGGAGCTGGCGGAAACGATTCTAAAAACGGAAACCGTTTTCAGCGGCAGAGTGTTCCGCGTCGAAGTGTCGGAGGTGGAACTCCCCGACGGCAAGACGGCGGGCCGTGAAATCATCCGGCATAACGGCGGGGCGGCAATCGCCGCGGTAGACGCGCAAAAAAATATTTTGCTCGTAAAACAATTCCGCATTGCGGCCGGCACGGAACTTTTGGAAATTCCTGCGGGCAAGCTGGAAGCAGGGGAAGAACCGCTTTCGTGCGCAGTGCGGGAATTGGAAGAAGAAACAGGCTGTAAAGCAGGAACGGTACAATTTTTGTTTTCGATGTATCCGACGCCTGGTTATTGCTCGGAACAGCTGCATATCTTTTTTGCAGACGACTTAAAAGCAGGGCGGATCCACAGAGATGAAGAAGAATTTTTACACGTCGTAAAGGTTCCCTATGACATTGCGTATAAAATGGTCATGAACGGCCAGATCCGCGACGCCAAAACGATCGCGGGGATTTTAGCGATTAAAGAGAAGTTAGGGTAGTTACAAATCGTAAACCGGTACGGGCAGAAGTCATGTACTGCGCCTGCCTCGCAGTCTGAAAAAAGCGGGGCAGACGTTTTCATTATTTGGAATTTTTTTTGCTATAGTTGTTTCCGGTATATTGCTCAAAAACCTTCTGAGTAATTCTGCCGCCTATAGAACCGTTTTCTCTTGCAGTTTTATCACCGTTATAACCGTGATTGAGCTGTACGCCCATTTCATTTGCAACTTCATATTTCATTTGGTCGAATGCACTGCTTTTCTTAGACATAAAAATTCACCACACTTAAAATAATTGCCTTTTTCTCGGCATTTATAATATTCGCTGTGCGGCGGATATCTATACAGGTAAAATTTAACAGAAAATCAAAGCAGAAGCGTCAGTATTTTTGTAAAAATCCAGTTTGCCCCATTCAACGCGGCGTTTGCCGGAACGGCGACGATACTGTACAAACCGGGGATGAATCGCAGCAGCAGAATAAATACGATAAAAATATAAAAGTTGTATTTTTCTAATTTATAGAGTACGGAATAATATTTATACGGCAGAAAGTTTGCGATCAGGCGGTAGCCGTCGAAGCCGGGAAGCGGCAGCAGAAAGAACACGGCCAGGAAGATGGAAACAGTTGCGGTTTGCGCCAGGATACAAAGGAATGCATTATAAAGCACGCCCATCGTTCCGACGTCAGCGGCGGCGGTCCGGAGAATTTCATAGCCGAATCCGTAATAAGCGCCCGGGAAATAAATTACCAAATTCAATTTATATCCGATGAACCAGAATAAAAAAAGCGCGAAGGTCGAAAGGAACATGAGCACGAGCCCGCTCAAGGGAGCGGAAAGGATCTGGATGGCGTTGTCGCACTTGATATTTTTGTAATTCCTGGAATTGGTCGGAACAGGATTGCTGAAACCGAATCCGAATACAATCAAAAAGAGGAATCCGATGGGATTGATATGCTTTTTCGGATTCATCGTGAGATATCCGTTCATGTAAGCCGTATTATCGCCTAATTTCAGCGCGGTCCACGCTTCGCAAAAACCCCGGAAACAGAGAAACAACATAAAACCGGGGATTCCGATGAGCTGGTTCACGATATATTCGACGGACATCCCAAAAGCAGATAAAGACATAAGAACCTCTCAAATTAAAATCAATAAAACAACGAGATGAAGTATAACATTATCTCCGGGAAAAAGCAAATGATGCCGGAAAAAACGGATGAAATTTTCACCGAGTCGTGATATACTGATCAGGTATGAATTTTACGACTGGGGGCTTCCGCATTGTCCGAAGAGCAGAAATCAGGAATCAATATCAAATTAGATGGATTCGAAGGTCCCTTCGATTTGCTGCTTACACTTCTGGAGCGGAATAAATTAGAGATTACCGATATCCGGATCAGCCTGATCGCGGATCAGTATCTCGATATCCTCAAAGAAAATTTCGATATGGAAACGGCCTCCGAATTTCTGGTGACGGCAAGCTGGCTTTTGCATTTAAAATCGAAAAAGCTCCTGCCGAAACCGGAAAAGGAAGAAGAGGAAATTACGGAAGAAGAGCTGATCCGCCGCTTGACGCAATATAAGAAATACAGGGACGTGACGCCTGAAATCACGCAGCGGTACCAGTACTGGTCGAAGTCGTACTATAAAATGCCAGAACAGCTGGAATTTCCGAAAAAATACGAGCCGCCGGAAATCGACGGGGCGGAGTTTGCCGCATGTTATGCAGAAGTGCGTTTGCGGGATCTTTTACGGAAAAATGACAACCGCGAGAAAATGGAACGGATTTTGAAGGTGGAGAAAGTCAGCCTGCGGGACAAAATGAAGCAGGTCGTAGCCAGCGTCGTCAGACGGGCGAAAGCAAAGTTCTCTGAAATCTTTTCTTTCAAAAAAAGCAGCAAAGCCGAAATTGTTACGGGCTTTCTCGCGCTTCTGGAATTGCAGCGGAGAAAAAGAGTCCGCGCAGAGCAACGCGAAAATTTTGGAGAAATCGTAATTCTGCCTGGAGAAGAAATCGGAAATGAGGATTACGATTTTACAGGCGACACTGATTTGGATGGGGATTTTGAAAATGGAACCGTATTTGAATGAAACCGGATACAGTAAAAGGGAGGCGGCTGCGGAAGCGCTGCTGTTTGCTTCTGGCGGCGTCGTCCGTCCGGAAGATCTCTGCCTTGTATTAAAAGTCAGAAAACAAGAAGCGGAAGAAGTCATGCGGCGCCTGGAGGCAAGATATGCGGCGCGCAGAGGCGGGATCGTGCTGCGAACGGTGCAGGGCGGCTGGCAGCTCTCGTCGAATCCTGATTATTATGAAGATCTCAGCGCATATTTTCAGGAGTCGGCCGCAGGCAATCTCAGCAGGGCGGCCATGGAAACGCTTACGATCATTGCCTACAATCAGCCGGTGACGCGCGCAGGCATTGAAATGGTGCGGGGCGTAAACAGCGACGGCGTGCTTGCGAAGCTTGTAGAACGCGGCCTGGTCGAAGAACGCGGCAAAGCCGACAGCCCCGGCAGACCGACGTTATACGGGACAACCGCATTGTTCTTAAAAAGTATCGGGATCAGCGATCTTGCCGAGCTGCCGGACATTACGGAGGCCGAAACGGACGGAACAGAGGCGGAGGAAAAGGAAGGAATGGATCAGACATGAAAGAAGTTGGATATTATAACGGCACTTTTGGACCTTTAGAGGAAATGCGGATCCCGATGCTCGACAGAGCATGTTATTTCGGGGACGGCGTCTATGATTTTTCTTTGGCATATAACGGTAAAATATTCGCGTTGGAGGAACATGTGGATCGTCTTTACCGCAGCGCTTCCATGATCGAAATCGAAATCCCGTATACGAAAGAGGAAATGAAAGCGATCCTCCGGGAAGCCGCAGAAAAGTCCGAATGTGAAAAAGTCAGCGTATACTGGCAGGTATCGCGTGGCACGGCGATCCGCAACCATGTTTTTCCGGAAACGAACGTCAAGGCAAATTTGATGATCATGGTAAAACCGGGCTCCACGCCCGGAGAAGACGCCGCGTATAAATTGATTACACTGGAAGATACGCGGTATCTCCATTGCAACATCAAGACGATCAATCTGCTGCCGAGCGTCATCGCGGCGGAGAAAGCCCGAAAAGCAGGCTGCGACGAAGCGGTGTTCCACAGAGGCAGCCGCGTTACGGAATGTGCTCACTGCAATATACATATTTTACAAAACGGCGTATTCCGTACTGCGCCGGCGGACTGTTACATTTTACCGGGAATCGCCAGACGCCATCTGATCGACATGTGCGGCAAATTGGGAATTCCGGTCGCAGAAACGCCGTTTACCCTGGAAGAACTGATGGCTGCGGACGAAGTGATGGTGTCGAGCTCTTCGACTTTATGTATACAGGCTGTAGAAATCGATGGCAAGCCTGTAGGCGGAAAAGATCCTCTTTTGCTTGGAAAGATCCGCTCCGCGGTTTATAAAGAATTCAATGATTTTATGAACGGCTGATTTATTCTTCCGGCGTATAGTACTCCGCCGCGGAATCGTCTTCGCCGCAGGAATTTTTGCGTTCCGATTGGGACTGGTTCGTTTTTTCGGAAATCAGGTTCATAATTTTATTAAAAAGATCCGGGATCATATTTACCAACTTGTCGAGCGTGCTGCTGCTGTCGATGGGAACGAGCTGCACCTCGCCGGCGCCGGATTTGATAAATGCCGTAGGCGTAATGGAGACGCCTGTGGCGCAGCCGCCAGCGAACGGATATTTGACTGGCACGACAAATTTATCGTCAAGGGGTTTATTGCTTCCGGGCATCGGATTCGAAAAATCGACGCTTCCCTGATATTCTCCGCCTCCGGAGGCGATTCCGAAACATACTTTGCAGATGGGGATGATCACGGAACCGTCAGGCGTTTGCACAGCTTCTCCGATCACTGTGTTTACATCTACCATTTCTTTTATGCTGCTCATTGCCGTCGACATGACGTCGTTTATAGGATTTGACATTTTTTTTACTTCCTTTCAAAATATTCAATGTTGTGATGATAATATTTCCTGTATTGCATTTTAATATGCATTCGAATAGAAAATTCAATTTGATTTCATTGTCGTAAACGGGGCGGATGTCGATCCTGCTGACATAAATTTTCGAAACCAGAGATCCGAGCAGCGCCGTAAAAGCGCCGGCCGCGGCATTCAGCGCTCCGGATGCAAGCGCCGTATGATCGGCGCTGCCAAAGGATATCTGCCCGACAAAGGAAAGGTTGTGTATTTCAAGGTAAGGTTTGAATTTTTTTAAATTCGATCGGAATTTTTCCCAAAAGCGCGTTCCTTTGTTTTTCTTTTTTTGCGGCTTCTTTTTTTTGCGGTCGCTGTCCGATGTGCGGAAAAATTCGAATGAAAAAAATTTGACCGGGGCGCTGTTGCGGACCGATATCGCGAATTTATATAATTTTTCATCCTCCGTCGACGCAAAGAAGGACACCACGATATTCAGATTCAAAGAGAATAACGCGATCACGAGGAGCAATAAAATCAGAATGACCAAAAGTATAATAGTTGCCGCCATAAAAAATCCCTTCATCGGGAGTATGGGCATGGAAATCAGAGGTTATACATGTGAAGGACGCGTCCGAACCCGTTTAAATCTTTTTTGATATCCGCATGCGTGAACAACGGCGCAAAGAGGCGGCGGACTTCGTCTGCCTGATCATAACCGACCTCGAGCAATAAATGGCCGTTTTCCCTGAGAAACGATTTTACATCGCGTGCAATGACACGGTACGCCTCTAAACCGTCAAAACCGCCGCTCAGGGCGATCCGCGGCTCATAGTCGCGTACTTCCGGAGCGAGCGTATCGATAACCGCGTCTTTGATATAAGGAGGATTGGAAACGATCATGTCGAATCGCATGCCGCGCAGACCGGCAAAAAAATCGGATTTTATAAAAGCGGCGGCGCCTTCCTTATTTAGAAGGCGGCGATAATTCTTCTGCGCCGCTGCGAGCGCCTGCGCAGAGACATCCGTCATCGTCATGGCGACGCCCTGTTTCTCCAGCTCCAGCAATATACTGATACCGATACAGCCGCTGCCGGTACAAAGATCCAAAATACGGCCTCCGGCAGGATATGCTTCCCGGAAGCAGCGGACGGCTTCGGCGACGAGAATTTCCGTATCGGGGCGCGGGATCAATACATCCGGACACACCAGAAACCGACGTCCCATAAAGTACGCCCAGCCAAGCAGATATTGCAGCGGCTCGCCACGCAGGCGGCGAAACTGAAAACGATCCAGGGCCTCCAGCATTTCCGGCGAAAGTACAAAAGAGGCCGCCTCCGTCACGATATGTATTTTGTCGAGCCCGCAAACGTGTTCGATGAGAAGATCCGCTTCCCGGACGGGCAGTGCGGAGGACGCACGCCATTCAGAAAGCTTCATGATCGGAGGTGCCGGCGGAGGAAGCATTTTCCGCAGAATCGCAGCAGGCGGCGCCGAGCGCGCTGTAATTTGGAACGGATTCATACGTTTCCTCAAATTTCAAAGCTTCTTTCAACGCCACGATGGCGACTTCGATCATATCGTCGTCCGGCTCTTTTGTGGTAAAACGCTGCATCGCCATTCCCGGGGCGCGCAGAATTTTCGTCAGCCGGTTGTTGTGCTTCCCGGCAAACCGGTTGAATTCATAGCTGATTCCCGCGATGACCGGGAGCAGCAGAATGCGGATCCCGATATTGAGCCATATTACGGAAAAACGGGGAATGACCGAATAAATCAAAATACTGATGATCATGACCACAAAGAGAAATGCGGTTCCGCAGCGCGGATGATGCTTGGAAAACTTCCGGACGTTTTCCACCGTAAGTTCCTCCTCATGTTCAAAACAGTGGATCGTCTTGTGCTCCGCTCCGTGATACATATAAACGCGCTTGATATCTTTCATTTTTGCGATGAGGATCATGTAGCCCATGAAAATCGCCATACGGATGATTCCCTCGCAGAGATTATAAATGATCTTCGGCGCCGATTTCGGGATACAAAGAGAGGAAATCAGATTCGGCAGCAGAAAAAACAGCCCTACGGAAAACGCGACGGCGAGGACCATAGAGATCGTCATAAAGATCCCCATCGCTTTGTTGCCGAGCTTTTTCTCCACCCAGGCGTCGAATTTGGAGGGCTTGTAATCCGGATCCTCCTCCGAAGCCGCGATTTCTGCGGAATCGAAAAGCGCTTTCATCCCGCGCCGCATGGAATCTACCAGCGTGACGCCTCCGCGCACGAGCGGCAGCCCGAGAAATTTGTTTTTCCGGACCCAGGGCGTGATTTCTTCTTTTCTGATGACGAGCTCTCCTTCCGGATTGCGGACGACCTGCGCCATACCGTGCGGTCCGAGCATCATGATACCTTCCATCAGGGCTTGGCCGCCTACGGAACAAATCTTCTTGCCCTCCGTCGTTTTTATTTTCTTCTGTTTTGTTTTCTCAGACATTTTTCGACATCTCCTCTTGCTCG
This sequence comes from Clostridia bacterium, assembly GCA_046952735.1. Lineage (GTDB taxonomy): Bacteria > Bacillota > Clostridia > UBA1212 > UBA1255 > Egerieisoma. The sequence goes on from JBKUJR010000025.1 coordinate 32,793, forward strand.
AGTACAGTATACGCCACTTTTCCCACTTTCGTCAAAGGAAGCGTTTCTCTGTAAACAATTTCCTTTGGCATAGCGTAGCGCGCAATGTTTTCTGCGCAGTAGCGCCAAATGGAATCCTGTAATTCCTGTGTCGCCGCAAAGCCGTCTTTTAAAACGATGAAAGCTTTCAGGCGGTTCATTTTATAATCGTCATGGATCCCGATCACGCACGAAATCGATACGGCTTCGTGCGAATTGATGATTTCTTCGATCTGGGACGGATATACGGAATAGCCGGAACATTTTACCATGCGTTTGAGCCGCGATTTGAAATAGATGAAACCGTCGGCGTCCATGGAACCGAGGTCGCCCGTATGGAGCCACGTCCTGCCGTCTTCATGGACGCGAAGCACTTTTGCCGTTTCCTCCGGATTGTCCAGGTAGCCGTTCATCAC
>JBKUJR010000026.1:0-20794 GCA_046952735.1 Clostridia bacterium
CTACGGGGGGAAGCGTGCTGCTGGACGGACATGATTTATATAAAATCAAAGAATCGGAAATCGCCGCATTCCGCAGGGATCATCTGGGTTTTGTTTTCCAGGAATTCAACCTCCTGGATACTTTTTCCCTGCAAGACAATATTTTTCTGCCGCTGGTACTTGCAGGAAAACAATATCGCGACATGCAAAAGCGGCTGGCGCCGATTGCGGCGAAACTGGGGATCGCGAACCTGCTCGCAAAATATCCGTATGAGGTTTCCGGCGGACAAAAACAAAGAGCCGCCGTGGCGCGCGCTTTGATCACAAATCCGCGCCTGATCCTGGCCGATGAGCCGACGGGAGCGCTCGATTCGAAATCGACCGACGAGCTGTTACGGCTGTTTTCGGAGATCAACCGGGACGGGCAGACGATTTTGATGGTAACGCATTCCGTTAAGGCGGCGAGCCATGCGGGACGCGTACTTTTTATTAAAGACGGAGAGGTTTTCCACCAGATTTACCGCGGGAGCAATTCCAGCTCGTCGCAATTTCAGAAAATTTCCGATACGCTTACAACGCTGGCGGCAGGTGGTGAGACGTTATGAAGCGGGGGTTCTATCCGAAGCTGGCGCTGACGGGCATTTCCAAAAACCGGAAAACATACGTACCGTATATTTTAACGTGCGCCGGTATGATCATGATGTTTTATATCATCTCTTTTTTATCGAAAAACGATACGATTGCCGCGATGCCGGGCGGGGGCACCATACAGGCGATGCTGTCGATGGGCTGCGGCGTGATGATCGTATTTGCGCTGATCTTTTTATTTTATACAAATTCTTTCCTGATCCGGAGGCGTAAAAAGGAATTTGGCCTTTATAATATCCTCGGCATGGGGAAAGGGAACCTGGCCAGGATCCTGTTCTGGGAAAGCGTGATTATCGCAGCGATTTCCTATGCGGGCGGATTGCTTTGCGGCATTTTGTTTTCTAAAATTGCGGAGCTCGTTATGACGCGGATCCTGCACGGCGACGTTTCTTTTCATTTTTCAGTCGACGGGGCGATCTTGCTGCAGACAGTGGCGCTGTTTGCCGGAATTTTCGTGCTGATCCTGCTCAATGCGCTTCGTCAGATCCGCGCTTCGAAGCCTGTGGAACTGCTGCGCAGCGACGCGGTAGGGGAGAAACCGCCTAAGGCAAATTGGATTCTGGCTTTCTTAGGCGCAGCGATTCTTGCGTCGGCATATTATCTCTCCGTCAGCATTGAAAATCCTATTTCCGCGCTGGTCTGGTTTTTTGTGGCGGTTATTATGGTTATCGTAGCTACTTATTTCCTGTTTATCGCCGGTTCGGTCGTATACTGCAAGCTACTTCAGAAAAATAAACGATATTATTATAAGACGAACCATTTCGTCTCGGTATCTTCCATGATCTATCGGATGAAACGAAACGGAGCGGGACTTGCTTCCATCTGTATCCTTTCCACGATGGTTTTAGTAATGCTTTCTACGACGATGTGTTTATATATCGGAGCCGAAGACATGCTGCGCTCCCGATATCCCAGAAATATCGTTGTAGATACGTATTCGCTGGACGAGGAATCTGTAAACGCGGTACACGGCGCCATCGAGGATGCGCTTGCCGCCTCCGGCGAGCAGGCGGAAAATCTTCTGCATTACCGTTATCTCGAAGCCGCCGCCTATGTTGCGGAAGATCATGTGGTATTCGATAAGGCGAATCTATCCCAGTTTTCCCTTTCCCTTTATTCCGATACCTGGCAGCTGTTTGTGGTGCCGCTGGAGGATTACAACCGGCTGATGGGCAAGAATGAAACGCTTGCGGACAATGAAATCCTGCTTTACTGCACAAAGACCGATTATGCGTATGATACGATTACGCTTGCGGATCTTGCGCCCAGAACGGTCAAAAAGGTCGTGCCGGAATTTGTGGATAACGGCATAGACAGTATGCAGGTGATCCCATCGATGTTTTTGTTTGTGCCTGATTTCAGCGCGTTGGACGGCGTATGGGAACAGCATGTAAAATCGGAGAAAAATGCTTCGCTCCGTCACGATTACTATGCCTTCGATTTGAATTGCGATGCCGAAAAACAAATCGCCATCGGAGAAAAAATTTATCAATCGATTCGGGCATTTCAGATCGCCGACAATCATTTCCCGCATATGAAAATGGATTGTGCTGAAAAGGACCGGGCTGATTTCTACGCGTTGTCCGGGGGCCTGTTCTTTTTGGGGACGCTGCTCGGAATCGTATTTATCTGCGCTGCGGTACTAATTATGTACTATAAACAGATTACGGAAGGGTACGAAGACCAGTGCCGGTTTGAAATCATGCAGAAGGTCGGCATGACCAAAACGGAAATTCGCAAGAGCATCAATTCTCAGGTACTGACCGTGTTCTTCCTGCCGCTTTTGACTGCGGGAGTCCATCTGGTTTTCGCGTTTCCGATGATTTCGAAAATGCTGCGCCTGTTCAGCCTGACGGACACGAAATTGTTCGTTTTGGTAATGATCGGCAGCTATCTTGTGTTTGCATTCTTTTATGTGGCGGTATATCTGCTCACCTCCAGAGAATATTTCAGTATCGTCAGCGGCGGCAAGAAAAAATAACCGATCGCCTGCGAAGCGCCGGGCGCCTTTCTTCTGAAAGGGCGCCCGGTGTTTTTTTCTTCGATCATCAGCTGCGAAATCATAGATTCTCCGGCACAAATTCCATTGACGTGTATTTCCTCAAAAAGCAAAATTTTACCATCCTGGAAGACGTATTCCACTTGCTTTTTGCTTATTCCTGGTCCAACCGAACGCCTCCTTCCTTACCGGAACCTTGCTCACTTCTATGGACATCGAAACGATTAAAACGTTTCCCAAAATTAACAAATTGCATTAAACGTATTATTTACGATATAATGGCGGCGGACAAACAAATTTTTCCGGAGGCGTTTTCTATGGAGAAAAACGGATCGGTCAAATGTATTTGTAAGAAAAAAACGTGCATAAGATATGGAAATTGCGCTGAATGCATTTCTTATCATACCGGCAATCAAAAATATCCGCTTCCGTATTGCCGGAGAAAAAATAAGAAGTGATAAATTGCGTATATTGTTAAACAAAAAGACAAGTTTTAGCAATAATTAGAAATTATAATTCTTTCCTGTTGTATCTGCTTTTGGAGGCGTAGCTCAGTTGGTCAGAGTATCTGCTTGACATGCAGGGGGTCGGTGGTTCGAGCCCACTCGTCTCCACCAAACACTAAAAAACCGCTTATATGAGCGGTTTTTTTATTACATGTATAACCGTCATTTGCAATGGTTTCCTGTTCTCTCACAGTGATTGCAATTATCTTTATGTGTCATAGATACCGTAAATATCCCGTTTTACAACCCAAAATGCTTTGTGAATGCCTGAACCATTTCTTCTCGCGTATCATCTTCAAAATCCGAACGGGTATACGTGAAAAATCTTGTATACTGCCAGTCTATCTTAATGCCCATACGATGAACCCAATTTGGCAATTCCTTTCCCTGTTGCGTCGTATAATGTCGTATAATAAGGAATATTCTATACGTTTAATGGAAAATGCAACGAATCTATCCGGAATTCTAACCGGCATACGCGGCGAAAACGATCGCTATTATTGCATAGAAACCATTTTAACGTTATCATCTCCTATAAAACTGCTCTTTGAAGAAATCCCTTATAAAAATTTGTATGGTGCATCTTAAGCGGATTAGAAGACGGAGCTTGGAAATAAGGTTATATTTCTTATATTATTTTTCTAACCTTTTTTATTTCATGCTACTATATAAACGGAACAAGAAAACCGGCCGGCGAACTTGCAGCCAAAGAGGTGTTGGGATGGACGAAACGGAGAAAATTTTTCATCATATAACAGATGCGTATTCGCTGCTCCTTTTAAACTGGGCTTATAAAAAACTCGGCGACAGGGAGAAGGCGGAAGATTTGGCGCAGGAGGTGCTTCTCCAGATCTTTTCCGGAATCCGGAAGAGCGCTTCTGATCGTATCCCTGTTGTAAATTTGGAAAATTATGTATGGAAAATTGCGCGTTACACGTGGTGCCGATACATGCGCCAGAATGCACGTTATAAGCTGTCTGTACCGATCGACGATCTGCAGCTCAGGGAGGACCGCGATCTGATCGAGGATTTTATGGAAAACGAATCTCAAAAGCAATTGATTCTGCGTATGCGTGAAAAGCTCGTGCGATTGAATGCGCTCCAGCGGGAGATCATGATTTCATTTTATATCGACGGCGCTTCCGTCAGGCAGATTGCAGATCGTTATCAGATTCGGGAAGCAACCGTCAAATGGCACCTCTTTTATACGAGAAAAAAATTAAAAAAGGAGATAACGACTATGGAACACAATGATTTTGTATACCGCCCCAGACAATTGCATATGGCAGTGAGCGGCGAGTCTACACCGAATGCCGATATCAACGGAATCGAGAACAGCCTGACAAAACAGAATCTCTGCATTGCCTGCTACCAGCAGCCGATGACGCTGGATGAACTGACCGAATGCCTCGGAATCCCGAAGGCGTATCTTGAATATGATCTGAGGTGGCTCGTCGAAAAGGAATTTATGACAGAAACAAAAGGAAAGTACGCAACTTCCTTTATGATCGAGTCGCCGGAAGACGAACAGGAGCAATTTGCTATTTATTTAAAACATAAAAAGGCATTGCCCGATGCAATCGTCCGGGAATTGACAGCTGCGGAAGAAAAGATTCGGGATGTGGGATTTTATGGCAGCGATCGGGAATGGGATAAGCTGCTTTGGCTGCTGATTTACAGATTCTGCCATTTTTTGCGTCAGCAGACGCCCTATGTCCGGGAAGAGCCTCCGGTCCGTCAGGATGGCGGCAAGTATTTTCCATTGGGATTCGAGCGAACGGATTATGATCAAATTGAGAAAGTGATCGACACTTCCGGATGGGGTTGGAACGGAAGTATGTGCAGCGACCATTTCTGGTGGTTTGGTCTGTATCATTTCGGCGTATCTGAGATCGAGGATATCATACATTCTTATACGGAAGAGGATCGGCAGCTCCGAGAATTGCTTTGCCTGCTGCTTTCTTCCGACGGCGATATTCTTGCGTTTGACGATAATCAAAACTATCTTCTTGCCAAACTCGTGCAAAAAGGTTTTGTTACGTTAGGCGGCGGAAAAGCGTCCCCCAACTTCTGCGTTTTTACATCGGCACAATATCAGCGCCTTGAAAAATCCGTTTTTGAGCCGATCGCAGAAAAGCTGCAGCAGGAATTCGTGTCGCTTGCCGATGATCTGACAGCCTATTGTAAGACAAAGATCCCGCCGCATTTAAAAAATTACCATCGTTTATTTCTCTGGATGGCGCTTTCCAGCCTCGATTTTCTTACAACATTTTTCGCTTTCCAAGAGCACTTGCTTTATAAACCGAAAGACAGTCATGACGGAGAGTTCCTGACATTGATGTATATCAGAGAATCGTGACGAGAAGATCGGCACATCCAGGCGCAGCATGCGAATTTTTATTCGCATGTTGTGCTTTTTATTTTTATGCGGTATCATAAATTTGCTGTAAATACGCGGGAGGCGGACCGGGAATGCAAAAGGAATTTTTAACCGTCGGAGAATTGGCTCGTCTTATGGGGACGACTGTCCGGACATTACAATATTACGATCGGGAAGGGATTCTGAAACCTTCTTCTTTCAGCGAGGGCGGACGCAGATTGTATTCGGCAAAAGACGTCGTGAAGCTCCATCAGATTTTATCCTTTAAATATTTGGGCTTTTCTCTGGAAGAAATCAAAAGCCGGCTGTTTACGCTTGACAGCCCGCGGCAGGTGGCACAGGCGCTGCAACATCAGGAACACGCGATAGAAAAACAAATGGAAAAGCTGCGGGAAGCGCTGCAGGCGATCCGCTCGCTGCATGCCGAAGTTTTGGCCATCCGGGAAGTCGATTTTACAAAATATGCAGAGATTATCGAGCTTCTGAGAGCAGGTAATATGGGGTATTGGGTTTGGAAGCACTTCGACAGGACGTTGAAAGACCATATACAAAGCCGGTTTGGGGAAAATGCGGAAGCGGGTTTGAAAATTTACGAAACGTATCAGGAAATTCTGGAAGAAGCGATTTCTTTGAAGCGGCAGGACGAGCCGCCCGAAGGCGATCGTGGTATGCGGCTGGCAGAAAAGTGGTGGAATATGATCTTGGATTTTACCGGCGGGGATATGAGCTTGCTTCCGAAGCTGGAAGCCTTTCATGAGGATAAAGAGAATTGGAACCATCCGCTTGCGGAGAAGCAGCAGGAAGCCGATCCGTATTTGAACGCCGTCCTCAATCATTATTTTAAAAATTTAGACGGGAAAGAAAAGCATGACAACCGTGACATTTTACAGGCGGGAAACAATCCCGGATAACTTGCCGGAATTTGCCGCCGTTACGGAATGTTGTTTTACGCTAATGCGACGACGCCTGGAACGTTATGCTTAGATGAAATTTAAAATTATAGTATCAGAAATGGAATATTATATATAACTATATATGTTTGGAAAAAGAACTTTCCAAATAGCGGAAAAAAACAACCTGAAATGCCCGCCATTCCAGCTGGAATGGCAAGTAAATAGGAAGAATATGGATATCACGTCGTAACATCCGGTCACTGCAATGGTTTCCGGATGTTTTTCTGTTTTCCTGTACTTTGGATCATATAAGGCGCGCGGATCAAACCTTGGTAAATATCGCGCTTTTCTTTCTCAAGCAGATTGTGCTTTAAAATGACGTATGATATAATCACCCGCAGTAACGCAATACAATGAAAGAGCGGAGGCTGACGGTATGCCGAATTATAAAAATGCCAGTTATGCGGGGGAATCGATCTCTCTCAAAAATGAATCTATGGAATTCGTACTCTATAAAAGGCTCAGCGGATGGGGCTTCGGAGAGATATACAGCGCCTCCGGCCGTCTGATGGGCGTGCTGGACTATCTGGGTGAATTACTGGTGCGCGACCAGGAATTGCCCATGCGCCTGGAAGCCCAGGAATATACGCTGCAAACAGAAGAAAACGGCGATCAGTCGCTGGTACTGGATGTGGTATCCATGAACGTACAGAGAAAGCTGGACGGGACGTCGTTTTCAAATTGGATGCATTATCCGTTTACCGAAGACTGCCTGAGCGGCCGCGTGAAGATTACGCTGCAGAAAAATCGTCCGGTCCTTTTGCTGACGCACGAGCTGACGGCAAAACAGAATATGTATGTAAAATACCTGCGCGGACCATGGCTGAAAGTGGGAGAAGGCGCGTTTGGAACGGAAAAAGACGATGCAATTTTGCCGGGAGTGGAATGGCTGAAGGGAAGAGAGTGGTCCAGCGGAAGCGATTGGTTCCGGGAACCATGGTATCATAAATATGCGCCGGTCCCGCATAAAGTATCGATTCCGTGCATGACGCTGTCAAAAGACGGCATGGCGATCGGACTGGGATGGAATCCGGTAAAATGGGCGACGCGCTGGTTTAACGGCCGGAAGCATTTTCCGCAGCCGGTCTTCGCAGTACCGAATTTTGTAGACCGCATGGATAACAGCTTGCTTGGATTGATGGTGCCGTCCGCGGTCGATGAGCGCGATGAAAATCAGATTTATGCCGATCCGCCGCTGGAAATGCATTACGGACAAATGGTACGTTTTGAAAGTGAAATTTTCCTTTGCCCCGGCAATGCGCAGGATGCCGTGTGCGACTGGACCGTGCGGCATGGACTGCCTTGCCTTCCGGAGGAAGAAGATACAAAAGAATGGTATTGTTCGGTACTGGACAGAATCGCGGCCCATTATCATACGAATTTATGGAAGGACGGCGCGGGATTCGGAAATGCGCAGCAGGGGTTTGGAAAGGGCGTGCCGGCTTTTTTACGGAGATATGTGCGGGAACGGCCGGGCGCGCTTTCCAATGCGTTAAAAACACAAATAGAATGGTGCGACCGCAATGCGGAAAAGCCCGGCTCTGCGCCGGATCAGGCAGCGCAGGTCAAACGGGGCAGAAAGCTGCTTTCCTGGCAGCGGGAAGACGGTTCGTTTGCATTCGAACCGGACGGACGCCATAAAGGCAAGGACGATTTTGTCGTAGCCCGCGAATTTGCGGAGCCTATGGGGCAGGCAGGGGATACTGCTCTTAGTATGTGCGTTACGGCGGCGCTGGAACTGCTGGATCTTTCAAAACTCCTCCCTGACGGACCGGATCGCTCTGCGTTTCTAGACGCGGCGCGAAAGGCGCTGGATTATTGCATGCCGCTGGAGCGTCCGGAAGGCGGAGACTATTGGGAAACGCCGCTGCATGCTCCGAATCTGCTGGCCGCAGGCCAGGCGGCAGTTGCCTTTTATGAAGGATTCCGCCTGTTCCTATGCGAAACATACCGGCTGAAAGCCGTATACTGGATCCGCTGCCTGCTGCCGTTTACCCATTTGTGGCAGCCGGAGCATATTACCATGCTTTATAATACAAAACCCTGCCTGTGCTCTAGCGACTGGTATTTTGCAAACTGGGTGCGCGATCATGTACAGTGGGAAGTGCTGCAGGTGTTTCATATGTCCTGTGACCGGAAAATCGACTGGGCGCGGGAAGATCCTGCGATCGATTGGAATTTGTTCCACCGCGGCATCACTTCCGCCGGAATTCGCTGGATCGTAGATCATAAAAAAGAAAACTGGATGCCGCACAATCTGCCGGAAACGTATACGGCGTATGCTGCGGGCCTGTTCGACGGATGTTTCCCCGACACTTTCAACTGCGTCACCGGAAATTACGGCGGTATGGTGATTCCGCCCGATACCATTGCGGGAAATATTTACGCAATCCTGGATCGCGATTTTATTGGGGAAAAATAATACTATACTTTCTTGCGTGCCATACCAGTACAAAGGCCGGAGAAAAAGACTAAAAATACCGGGTTGCAGCTGTCATATTTTGGGCGGCCTGTCCTGCGTTCCTGAACCGCATGTTTGTGATATTTTCATAACAGATCCATTATATCACAAAGAAGGAGCAACCTCTCATTTTTTGAGCCTGCTCCTTCTTTTTTTCCGGACTTTTTTTCAACCCCTTGAATCATGTCTACAAGTATTTTACAGGGATAACCCGATCTTCCCTTTGAGCGTAATCAGATTGTCATAAAGACAAATAACGCCGCCCTGACCTCGCTTCATGTTTGGAATTTTATCGAGTATTTCAAATGCATCCATATCTTTCTTTTGAGGATCAGCGTGCTTCTTCATTTCAAGCGGATATAAAACGCCGTTGTCTTCAATCAAAAGATCAATTTCATTCATGTCCCTATCACGGTAAAAATATAATGGCAGCTCCAAAATTCCTTTGTTGTAATAGCTCTTAATAATTTCCGCAACCACAAAACTCTCAAAAAAAGCACCTGCCATTGCACCGTTTTTCAGGATATCGGTAGCGGCAAGACCGGTATCAAGGAAATACAGTTTTGGCGTTTTAATTGCCCGTTTGGTAATGTTATTGAAATACGGCTGTAACAGATAAACAAGATTGGATGCAATAAGAATGGACAGCCATCTCTCTGCTGTGGGCTGGCTGATACCGCCATCACGCGAAAGCGATGCAAGATTAAGAAGCTGACCGGTGGAAGCAGCAACAACTGTCATGAAGCGTGTAAACTTAACCTCGTCTCCGATTTCAGACAGTTCACGAACGTCTCGCTCGATATAAGTGCGGACATATGCGCCGTAAAACATTTGCCAGTCAAAATCCGAATAGGCATATAGCTCCGGCATACTGCCGCGATGAATGATCTCCTACACATCATCGCAGGTGATGTCGGCGAGATGCTTTTTCCGTTCGGCAAAGTTTGCTTAATACAAGCGATGTGACGTTTTTTTGCGTTAGGCATTATATCAGCCGCCATATCCGGCATTCCGGAAGAAGAGGCCGGAAGCTGTCAGAAGTCGAAAACAACGGAATCTGCGTTTATACCTGCGGAGATGAAACGCTTCAAAAAGTACGGCAAGCGTGAGCGCGGAAGCGTGCGCTGCAGAATCGATGGAAGACATAACATTATATTGAGGCCGAAAGGCTCAAAAGCGATAAACTTGTTAAAGAATCAAGAAAAACCTGCGAAATGGATCGCCGCTGAAAAGGGAAGATCTGTTCGCAGTTTTTTATTTTTATTTTAAACCGGATAATATTTGTCCAGTTTAAATTTTATGATCTGTTCTGTGGCAAGGAGGTGCGCCCGTGGAAACGTCCGAACGGCGGCGGCCCCTGATGGCGGAATACCTCGCGCAAAGCGGCGCCGATCTGTTCCTGACGAAACAGCGGCGGATTTCGTGCGGGAATCGGATGTATTCCGCACTTATACAGAACATTATTTGGAGGAAAAGAAATGAAAACATTTGAAAGAGTCGTAAAAATATTGAAAAATTGCAGCGGCTGCGATACGGTCAGCCGGGCCTCTTCCCTGGAAGAAGACCTTGCTTTAGACAGCTTGGGGATGGTTATGATGCTGATCGCGCTGGAAGAAGAATTTGGAATCGAACTGGACGCGTCGGATCTGGATCCGTTTGCGCTGCATACTGCCGGCGATATCGCGGATCTGGCGGAAAAATATCTTGCCGAGGAACAGGAGGCGCAACATGGATGAGCATATTTTACTTCCGGTCTGCAAGCCGTTTTACAGCACATATCATTTTCAGGCGAATGCCGGGATCGTGGCCGGCGAAAATCCGACGCTGCGGAACTGGTTCTTAAACGAATGCATGCTGTTGAGCTGCGGCAGACAATTCCTGCGCGGTTACACCTCGCCGGAGGTCGGCTTATGGCACAGCAGTCCAAGCGAGAACCCGTGGATCCGGTTATCTTCGGTGAATAGCAGGTTTTTTACAAAACGGATCCATAAACTGATCAAAGATTTCCTGCGCGCGGGGTGGTACGTGGAATTTTGGGGGGTCGACGATTATTACGTAAAAGGGAAAAGCTGGTACCACGAACGCCACTTTTCGCATGACGGGCTGATTTGCGGATATGATGATTCGGATAAAACGTATTATATCTCGGCATATGATCAAAACTGGGTCTACCGCTTATTCAAGACGCCGCAGAGATGTTTCATGAACGGGATGTCCGCAATGTTCGCGCTAGGCGTATACGGAGATCTGAACGCGCTGAAAGCCGTTCCCGATGCTGTGGTGGAGCTCAGTCCCGCGCGGATCAAGGAGAATCTCCGGGAGTATCTGTCATATAGCTTTCAGGATTATCCGCCTGACGTGGACGGATGGGCTTACGGAATTCTGGTGCAGGATTATATCGGCATGTATCTGGAACGGATTTCAGAAGGGCTCGTGCCGTACGAGCGGATCGACCGGCGCGTATTCCGTATGGTATGGGAACAGAAAAACTGCATGCTGGAACGGATCCGCGCCGTGGAAACCGCACTGGGATTTTCGCCGGATATCAGCGGCCGTTTTGAAACGGTCCTGTCGGAAAGCAATCTCATGCGGATGCTGTACGCGAGGTACCGGCTGAAACGGAACGACGCGCTGATCCCGGTGATCGGCAGCAGGCTGCGGGAAGCGACGATATTGGAACGGACGCTGCTCGAAGAATTTTTAGAAAAGCTGGAAAAGGAGGGGGTCTGAATGCTGTGGGAATATTTACAAGACAAGATGCTTTCCCGCCCCTCCCGTAAAATCAGAGAAGGCAGCGCTCATATTACATACGAAGAAGCGGTGGTTTTTGCGGAAACATTCGGTAAAAAATTAAAAGTACCTTGCTGCGCCATACTGTGCCAGTCGGAGCTTGCCGCGTCGCTTGCGATCCTGAGCTGTTTCGCGGCCGGCGTTACAGCGGTGCCCCTGTCTTTCCGTTACGGCGATGCGCACTGCAGAAATATTTTACGTAAGATCCGGCCCGACGCGATGATTACCGATGCCGGCGGCGAACTGCATGTCCTGAACCTCTGCGCCGCGGCGGAGCCGTGGGAGACCGAAGAACCGCGGCCGGCAGTAATTTTGTGCACTTCCGGAACGACAGGGGAACCGAAGGGCGTTATGTTGAGCGAAGAAAACCTGTTTACGAATCTTGAGGATATCGGCACATATTTTAAAATCAATAAAACGGACAGAATCCTGATCTGCAGGCCGCTGTACCACTGCGCCGTGCTGACGGGCGAATTCCTCATATCGCTCGTGAAAGGCCTCGATATTTTCTTTGCATCGGAGAAATTCGATCCGGTAAATATTTTAAAAATTTTAAAGGAAGAGCAGATCAGCGTGTTCTGCGGCACGCCGTCTCTGCTGCGCATGATTTGCCGTTTCGCCGGAGTCAGCGGGTGCTTCGCTCTGGTCCGGCATATCGCGGTGAGCGGCGAGCCCATGGGAAAGGTTTGCGCCCAAATGATCGCGAAGACGTTTTATAACGCGTATATCTACCATGTATACGGTCTGACGGAAGCTTCGCCGCGCGTGGCGTACCTGCCGCCGGCGTATTTCGAAGCGCTGCCGGAGTACGCCGGCCTGCCGCTGCCTTCGGTGCAGGTCAAGGTCGTTGACGACGCGGGCAAGACACTGCCGCGCGGGGCGGAAGGAGAGCTCTGCATCAAGGGGAAGAGCGTGATGCTGGGCTATTATCGTGACCCAGAGCTGACAGCGCAGGTATTGGACGCCGGCGGGTGGCTCCATACGGGGGACGTCGCTTCTATCCATGATAACAGTTTTCTCAAAATTAAATGCCGGCGGGACAACATGATCATCCGCGCGGGTATGAATATTTACCCGCAGGAGATCGAAAACGCACTGCTTGCGGACGGCAGGACGCGCGACGTGCTGGCATACGGGATCGCGGACGCGATGAGCGGCCAGAAAATCGGCTTGAAAATCAGCGGCGATTTTCGGAATAAAAATGAGGTTTTGCAGCTATGCCGCCGGGCGCTGCCGCCGCACGCAGTTCCGTCGGTGATCGAGCTTATGGAAGAACTGCCGAGAAATGTTTCGGGAAAGGTGATCAGAGATGGGCAAAAACGATGAATACGAATACAAAATGATGCTGACGGAAGAAGAATACGAAACGGTCCGCCAATGGGCGGAGACAAATTATTATACCGTAATGCGCAATTTTGTACAGTTGAATTATTACTACGACACGCCGTCGTTTTTCTTCCGGGAACAGGGGATGACGCTGCGCGTCCGGCAAGCGGGCGGCGCCCTGAAAGGCACGCTCAAAAAGCACGGGGCGGGCGGAACGGCGCTGCGCAGCAGGGAGAAAAGTTTTTCAGCCGCCCGGCTGCCGCAGCGGATCTCATATAAAAATGAGATTGCCGTCCTGCAGGGGGTACTGGTAACGGAGCGGATCGAGATCCCTCTGCGGAAGACGCTTTTCCTGATGCTGGACCGCAGCAGCTATTTGGGCCGTACCGATCATGAGCTGGAATTGGAATTCCCGCGCGGCGGGCGCAAGCTTGCGGAACAATTTATGGAGGAGCTGTCCCGTACGATCCGCAGCAAACCGCGCGTCAATAAATCGGAACGCTTCTTCAGGGCGCGCGAAGAACTGGAAAACGGCGGGATTGAAAAAATATAAAGGAGATGATTTGATGCAGTTACTGGTTTTGCTGATTTCAGAAATAACGATAGTAGCGATGTACATTATCGCAACAATACTGTTTTATTTTATCGTAAAAAATACGGGCAGAGAGCATCCGCGGGTTGAATATTATGACGACGGTACGCCCCCGAAATTCTACATTACCGGGGACAAGCACCGGGATTTTACAAAGGTCCGGCAATTTTGCTGCGATAGGAAAACAAGAAAAAAAGACGTATTGATTATTCTCGGCGATACGGGGTTCAATTATTATGACGATGAAAGAGACGACGAGTTAAAAGCCGAAATGGCGGCCTTGCCGATTACGCTTTTCTGCCTGCACGGGAACAAGGAAAACCGGCCGCAGAATGTCGGCACGTATGGAATCCGTAATTTTTGCGGCGGCAAAGCTTATTATGAACCGCGGTTCCCGAGCCTCCTTTTTGCAATTGACGGCGAGGAATATATTTTTGAAGGACGCAGGTACATGATCATTGGCGGCGCACACAGCGTGGATAAATTGAAATGCCTTGCGGAAGGGGATCCGTTCTGGGAGGACGAAATGCCGGATGCGTCTGTCAGGGCGGCTGCGGAAGCGCGGCTTGCGGAAGAAAACAATAAGATTTTCGGTATGATGACACATACTTGTCCTCTGAAATACCTGCCGACGGAGATGTTTCTGTCTACCAGGCAAAACGCCGCAATGAAACGCAAGCCTCGAAAAATCAAAAAAAAGAAGGTTTTTACACCTGACATCGACCGGGCTACGGAGGAATGGCTCGGCAGCCTGGAAGAAAAAATCGAATATACCGTTTGGTATTGCGGGCATTACCATATCGACAAGGAAATCGACAAGATCCGCATGATGTACGGCGAGATCCGTCCGCTGCATGACGATCCGGAACGTTCTGTTACGGCGTCCTGCTGAAAATTTTACAGTATCATGCGGCTGCGGTCCAAAGCGCGAAAACGAAATTGGGCCGGACTGCGTGACGGAAAGAAGGTGAAAGAGGATGGGAAATCCGATATTAGAGAGTATTAAAGAACTTAGAGGAAACAGGCCGCTGTTTCCGGACCAGAAGAACGCGAACCGCTATAAAGTAGTTGGGATTGAGGAAGACGGCAGCAAAACGGCGTATTGCTTTGCAGTTCCGATATATACTGCAAACGGCAGGCTGCTCGATCTGCAATTCCGCAGATGCGGGTCGGGTTATCGCGCGGACGGCAGCAATTGCGAAATTATCGCAGGCGATGGTTTTACGATGAAAAGTGCGGACGGAACGTGCCGGATCGATCCGGAAAATGGATTCCACGTAGATTACGCGGGCAGATCCGTGCTGCATGGAAACGGCTGCGACGCTGCGCCCACAGCAAACGGGCTGGTTTTGAAAGCGCGCTGCGAAAACGGGGCATACCGTTTCCGTTTTACGGTTGACCAGGAATTCTG
Source organism: Clostridia bacterium (assembly GCA_046952735.1). Lineage (GTDB taxonomy): Bacteria > Bacillota > Clostridia > UBA1212 > UBA1255 > Egerieisoma. The sequence continues at coordinate 15,046 of JBKUJR010000026.1, forward strand.
GGAAGCGAGAGGAAACGGCAAATATTTCTCGCTGATGAGAGAAGAATTTTGTCCTGCCGTTACGATATCCTGCATCGGCAGCGCTGACGAAAGCGGCGGGATCATTGCGCCGGCATTTCTGGAATGCAGCCCGGAGAGCGCGGGCCGGTATTTCATTTCGGTTGTGCCGCAAAGCCCGTATGCGAAGTCGGTCGTCTTTGAAATCAACAGGTACGAACAGAAGTTATTTCAGGATACGACGGTAGAAAGCAAAAATGCAGATGTTAATAACGTATACGGCGGAACTGCTTTTGTCGGCGAAACGGCGGCGTTCGGCGAACAATGGCTTTACACGCGGCCGGACTTCAGTAAGCTGCCGGAGCTGGCGGGCAGGCTGATTGACAGCGTTGTTCTGCATATGAACCGCTTTAATAGCGGGCCGGAGCTGTGCGCATTCCGTGTGGAGCGGCGCTTCTGCAGCTTCGGATCGACCTGGAACAGCAGAATCGGCGATGCGGGCAAATTTGCAGACGCTGTAAAAGGCGGATACCGGCTAAACTTCGATCTGACGGATTTGGCGGTGGATCGCAGAACCGGGCGGCTGCGCCAGCCGGACGGATTTATCATAAAGGCAAAATCCAGGGGCAGCGGTTTCTCGGTGGTTTCTACCGGAGACAGCTTCTATGCCCCGCAGATCCTGGAAATCAGGTACAGGTAAAAATGCGCAGAGAAAATTGAATATCGTAAAAATTAAATATAGAGAAATAAAATAAAAACAAAAAAGGAAAGAAAATAACAAAATGAAAGATTTTACAGCATTTAACAATGAAGAAGCGCCGTTATCATACGGCGAAGATTTCACAGAAAATGAAATAGGAACAGAACCAGCGGAAGAGCCGGTCCTCGTACTCGCGCCCGCGGAAGAACCGCAGGCGGCAGAGACGGACGCTGCCGCGCTGCTGCCGGGCGGTCTGACGAAGGAGATCGAACAGATACTGGCAGCCAATAAAGGAAGTAAAAAAGACCGAAGCCAAAGCCGTGTGATCGGCGAGATCCCGAGCCTGCGGACGGCAGACTCGAGGGTATACGAGCTGACGGGCGGTCTCCAGCGGACGGAATACTACCCCGTGCCCTTGCATTGCTTTAATGAGGAAAGCGGGAACTATGAAGAAGTCGATTGCTCCATCACCGAAGACGAAAGCGGGGCGTGTTGCAAAACAGGCAGGCATCGTTTTACTGCGAAATTCAGCCAGGAGGCCGATACTGACGACTTGTTCACGATGGAAAAAGGCATGTACAAGATCACGGTAAAGGCAAAACGGAGTAAAAAGGCCGCGGAGCAGAAGATGGAACCGAGACTGTGCAGCCCGCGCAAGGAGGCGTTCCTTGCCGCGGATGCAGCCATGGACGAACCTTTTGCAGGCGGCGCAGCGGCGCTGGACGGCACGGACAAAATGGTATTCGAGCAGTATGCGAAGGACACGGATCTGGAGTATTCCATCAACAGAAAGGGCGTCAAGGAGAATATCGTCATCCATCAAAAACGGCCTTCTTACCGGTATGCTTTTACGCTGGCGTGTGAGAACTTGGTGCCGGAGCATCTTGAGGCGGAAAACCGGATCGTGTTCCAATCCGCGGAAACGGGCGAGGAAATTTTCCAGATTCCCGCTCCCTTTATGACGGATGCAAACGGCGCCGTTTCGGAAGGCGTGCTCTTTGAGGTGCAGGCAGAAGGCGGCACGGGCAAATGCGTGCAGCTGACGGTACTTGCGGATTCGGAATGGATCAACGAAGAAGGCCGGGCGTTCCCGGTGAAAATCGATCCGCAGATCAACGCCTCGGGAAGCTCCCTGATCAGTGTGCGCGGTCTTACGGCAAATAACGGTGTGACCTACGCGCTGGGGCGTACGGCTTCTCCCTGCTGCTGTCCGCACGGCGGCTCCGGCAGCGGTTCCGGCGGCAATACAGGCGGCAATACGGGTGGCAATACGGGCGGTTCGTCGGGAGGCAGCGGGGACTGCAAGCCCGGAGGAAATACGGGCGGAAACAGCAGCGGCGGCTCCAAGGATTGCTGCAACAATTGCTCCTGCGGAGGCAATATCGATGTTGATATCAAACCTGATGACACAGGGAATAAACCCGTCCGGCATTATCTGGATTTTACCCAGAAAGCACCGTGTCAGACGGCAAAACTCGTACTGTATGTCAAAGAAACATGCTGTTCCCACACGACATCGTGTATCATCGCAACCCTGACGCCGTGTAAAATAACGTGCAGCTGCGGAACTATCGTATATCGTTTTGATATTACGAAATACTACGGGAAATACACGTCGTACCAACTGCGGCTGCTGCCAAACGATACAGGCTCCGGCGGCAAACCCGATCCGGACACAGGCGGCTGCCCCAGCGGCGGCGATGACTGCGGCGTCGAAATCTTCGGGGAAGAAAGCGCCTATCCGCCAAAGCTAATCAGAGAACAGGATATCAGCTATGCCGTAAACATCTCTTCGAACGCGGCCACGCAGGAGCTGGGACGATACGGTATGGGCACCGTGGACATTTTCAGAGGAAACCTGCAGTTTGCGGCGGAAGATTTCGCCTGGAGCGGCAATCGGATGCCGGTGTCGATCGGTCATATATACAACGGCATCTTCGGGAAATATCAATACACCCAAAACAGCGAATTGCAGCTACATACGGCGGATTTCAGCAGCATGAAGGTCGGCAAAGGCTGGAAGCTGAACATGATGCAGAGCATGAAAGCGGTCAGCGACGGAGAAGGCGGCACCTCGTATGTGTACACGGCGGCCAACGGAGCGGAGCTGGAATTCATCCCGTACAGCAAATATCTCAAATGGAAGAAGGAACAGGAGAGCAACGGTGAACCGGAACCGGCGGAACCGAATCCCCCGCCGCAGCCGGAAAGAGATGTTATCTATGTATATGGGATGGAAGACATCCAATATGACTCCGATACCAGGATCCTCTCTATCAGGCAAGCCGGGAAGTATTACTTCGACAGTGCCGGACGGCTGGCAGTAATCGAAGATCAATACGGAAACAGGAACAGCATTACTTATACGAACGGCAGGATCACATCGGTAACGGACGGCGCGGGCAGAATGTTCTCGTTCGCATATTCTGCGGACGGTTTCCTCACCTCGATCACGGCGCCGGATGAAAGCGCGGTAAGCTATACGTACCAGGACGGACAACTGACGTCGATCAGATACCCGGATGGCAGGAAAACCGTATTCCGCAATGAAAACGGCGCCCCTGTGATCCTTCTCAGATCTGCAAACGGAAGCGAAGTATATGCCGTGGAATACGAATACGAATACGGCTTTGTCAAATATGTGCGGGAGTACGGCGTCAGGAACGGCGTGCGGACACTGGCCAGGAGCACGGAAATCCTGAATCAGAGCTTGAAGAATATCCGGCAGGTCAAAATCACCGCGCCCACGGACGGGGAAACCGAAGACACTGTCAGAATTGAATACAAATTCGACGACAGCGGCAATCTCGTAAGCAGCCATTACTGGACGGCGGAAGACTTAAGGAAGGCGCCGCAGATCGAAGAGCTGTGCGGGAATTTACTCGTCAACCACAGCTTTGAAAGAAGTATCGATACGGAGGACGGCGGCTGGAGGAGCATAAAATCCGGGAACAATGTGGTACAAAACAGTAACGGATCGTACTTTGGAAATCGGGCCTTGCAGATAAAAAACGTATCCGTCGGAAGCGAGAGCGGGGTCCAGCAGACCGTATCTCAGGCAAAGGCAGGAACATATACGTTTTCCGCATATATCCGTGTAGATACAGCCTTTGATGAAACGAATGGGGGCGTATTCCTGCGAGTCGCGGATACGCAGGGCAATGTGATTGCGGAAAGTGAGCGCGTGGATAAAATAACAGCGCTGTACACCCGAGTCTGGGTTCCGTTTAAGAACGATAAAATCAGGAATTTAACATTCAGTATCCTGGCACGGGGAATCGGACAGGCCATACTAGACGGGGCACAGCTGGAAGAAAGCGGCACGGTAAACAGCTATAACCTGATCGAAAACGGCTCGTTCACAAAAGGCCTGAACCGCTGGGACTATACAAAGGAAGCGGACGGTTCCGTAAACAACGTAAGGACGACGACCAGCCTGGAAATCAACGGCCATCCGGCAATGTACTATAACGGAGACTTCAAAGCCGCGAGCTATACGGATTATCCGCATCAAGTGATACAAGTAGAGGAAAGCGCAAGCACACGGGAAACATTCACACTGTCCGGCTGGGCCTATTGTTATGGAGACAAAGGCAGCGAGGAATCGATTTTACTTGTCGCGGATATCAACTATGTGAATGGCGAACGGGACAGCTGCGGGATCGCCTTCAGCCGGGAAGCCAACGGGTGGCAGTTCCAGACGAAGGCGTTTTGTAAAACAAAATATGCGGGTGTTTCCAATATCACGGTATATTGTTATTACAGTGGCAGCGGGACCGTGTGCTTCAGCGATATCCAGCTGGTACGCAGAGAAAAAGAACAATTTTTCGACGTCGCAGATTTTGAAGAAAGCAGCAGCCCCGCAGCGGATGATTTTAAGGAGCATTTTGACTGTTACGGAAACCAAATCACGGAGACGATATTTGGGGAGGACTGTACGGCGACGCTGTACCGCTCCTTCGGCTACGGCAATCACGGAAACGACCTCATAAAAATCACCGACGAAATGGGCAATCTGACGGAGCTGACAGTAGAGGAAGAAACGTCGAACACCACCAGCATCACGGAGCGCAGCGGAACGATATATGCATACGAGTACGACGATGCCGGGCGGGTGAAAAAAGTGACCGGCAGAAACCCCGATAACGCAAAGATAGGAGAAGCTTCCTATACGTACGACAACTTCGACAACCTGACGGGAATCACGCGCGGGGACGGCATGAAATATGAATTAGCGTACAACGAATTCCGCAAGCCGGCAAGCGTTACCATTGCGGGTCTGGGCAAACCGCTGGTCGAATACACGTACCGGAAGAACAGCGGCAAGCTGAAGCAGGTCACGTACGCCAACGGCGAGACGGCAAACGTCACGTACAACAGCCTGGGGCAGGTCGTATCGGAGAGTGTTAAAGACGCGAACGGCAGCGTAATCGCGCGGCAGAAATATGATTACGATTTACAGGGGAATTTGGTGCGGACGATTGACTATTTGAACCGCAAAGAATATACTTATACGTATTCTGAAGGAACTGTTGTACGGACGGCGGAGAATGATATCGCAGCGGACGGCAATGATACGATCCTATCACGGACGCGGCAGAACGCGGTCAGCTATGAATATGGTCCACTTGTAAACAAAGGCAGTTTGCGGAGAAAACATATCAATACGCCGTCGGGGAACCAGGAATATAATTATATCTGGAGCCGGCAGCAGGAAAAGAAACGAACGGTCCATCAAAAGTTGGTATGCGGAACAAAAACATATGAGAGCAGTATAACCGCAGACGACCTGGGGCGGATCAAATCAGACAACATCATACTGGAAAGGGGCAACCTGCAGCGGGACTTCACATACGCGGCAGGGCGCCGGACGCAGGAGCACAGCGACAACAACATCATCAAGGCAAACGCATCTACGAACCTTGTAAACAGAATAGAGTATACGAACGGCAAAGCGATTACGTATGAATATGACAAAGAGGAACGGATCACGAAAGTGACCGATTATTCGGGGAACGTAACGGAATACGGCTACGACGCGAAGGGACAGCT
>JBKUJR010000026.1:20839-31845 GCA_046952735.1 Clostridia bacterium
CACACATACGTGCTGGAAGGCTCCGTCATTGTCAGTGAACGCTGGGGCAGCCACGAGCTGATCCCGATGTACGACGCGGCGGGCAGCGTATACGGAATGATCTATGACGGGGAGGCATATAACTTCCTGCGGAACCTACAGGGCGACGTCATTTCGGTGATCGACAAGAACGAGACGACGTGCGCAAACTATTCGTACGACGCGTGGGGCAAATGTACGATCCTGAGCGACACAAACGGGATTGCGGACATCAACCCGTTCGGGGTACCGCGGGTATTATTACGACAGCGAGACGGGATTGTTTCTAGTAACCTCACGCTATTACGACCCCGAAACAGGACGCTTTATTTCGCCTGATGATATAAGTTATCTGAATCCTGAAACAATAGACGGGCTGAACCTATATTCATATTGTTTGAATAATCCCGTGATGTATGTCGATCCTACAGGTCACAGTTGGGAAAGTTTCTGGAATGGCGTTGGAAATTGGTTTGCTAATAATTGGCAATGGGTAGCAGGAGCCGCAATTATTGTTGCTTGTGCGGTATTAACTGTTGTAACAGCAGGAGGTTTCGCTGCTGCTGGTGGAGCAATATTAGCTGTTTTTACTTCAACCATGGCTGTGAATGCGGCTGCGGCAACATTTGCTGGAGCATTTGTTGGAAGCGTCTTACTTGCTGGTGCTGGAACAGTTATAGGAGGGCTTATTTCAACTTCAAATTGTGAGAGCTTTTTAGACGGAACAAAATGGGGATTTTTCGGTGGCGCAGTTATAGGTGCTGTAATTGGTGGAGCTTGGGGGTATTCTCATTACGCTTTGCAAATTGCCGGGAAAATGGGTGTTAAAGTAGAGTTAAACTCATTAATAAATAATCCAGCTGATGAATTTGTTACAATTGGACCCAAAGATGGCGGAATATCGGGATACATAAGATCAATTTCCGAAACAGGTAAATATGGACAAATTTATGCGAAAAAAGTTTCTGATGGCGTTTTCCAAATCGCTAATGGACATCATAGGGTGGCAGCGTTAAGACGGTTGGGATATAAGTTTATTAATATTTATTTAGTTTCGTAAGGAGGGAGAGATTATATGGGAGTTGAAAGTTTCTATGTAAAAATAAAATATAATCAATTAAAGAATATAGTCAATTTATTAGAGAAATATAATAAATATTTAGAATATTCTATTGAATATGATTATTGTTGTATTTCTGGCGCGCTGGTATGTTTTTTTCCTGCGGTAGAATTGATTTATAACATTTTTAATGAGATAAATGAACGCCCATTTTCTATCATGTCAATGGATCAAGAGATTTACTATAATTTTGACACATTCTTTGATTTCCTAAATTGGATGTATAAAATTTGGCAAGATAAAATTCACTATTTCAATGAGGAATATGGTGCGTTTATAATAACCCCCTCGTTATATTATAAGACGCATCGCAAGTTGCGGAAAAAATATTATAAAAAAATTTGATGAGAATATTCAGAGCTTGAATTAACTTAATCAAATACCAAGGTGGGTTTCCCACCTTTGGGTAGGCGAGATTGCCCGTTGTGGCAATCTCCTTATCCTACTGAATTCAAATCTTTGCCACATTGCAAGAATCGCAAGACAAGGAATTACAATTGGTAAAACCGGCACATTTGAAGAAATAGCAAAGATGACAAATACATATCATTATCCAGGTTTAAAATCTCATGCATTTTTAACGAAACATTTTGGTCGTAATTTTGCCGATAAGATTGGCTGGATTCAAAATAAATTTGTAATAAATAGTGTGAAATTTTTTAGGGGTGCTATTTATGCTACTGGCGGACTGCTAACTGGGGCTTATGCGAAGGAAATTGCATTAACACAAGGATATAAATATTTTTATGATGTGTGGTTATTTTAAAGGAGGGATTGAAAATAAAAAAATTAGTAGAATATTTTAAATATTTGGCGGATGAATATGGTATGAATCTAATTGAAAAATATTTAAAGGGTTCCTTTCCGTATGTAATATGGAGTAATGGCAAGAAAAACATCAAAGTCGTATTTGATTATACCGATGATAAACCAATGCATATATTTGTTTACGATTCAGACGACTTTGCAATGTATTCATATAAAGAATTTGCTGATGAATTGAAATATCGATCAAAATCAGATAAAGACATTGATGGAGATATTGAATATGCAGCACGAAAATTTTATGAATTGCTAAAGCAAGATAATAGGATCATTACTGCATAAGAATATTATAAAAATAATTAAAGTGGGTTTTCCCCTGCCAATAATTTCAGCAATTTTGCCACAAAAATTTTTATCATGACTTTCACGCGTGGACAAAAAATGTAAAGACAATTAATTTTGTTGGGGGGGGGGTCTCTATTGTACATAACTTCGGTAATGTGTATTCGGATAGTTCTGGTAATATAACCAACTGGTAAAATGGCTTGGATGGGCAAGCAATTATCGTTCTGTAAGCAATGTCATGAAACACAAGGGAGTAATTGCCGATTTCGGCGGAGCACTAACAGGTTCTTATGCGAAAGAAGTGGCACTGTTAAATAGGGCCGGATATCAGCACTGGTTAAAATTAATGATATTTTAAATATTACCCGAGGAAAGGATGGAAGCGATCGCATGTCTAAATCAGATTATCGTATATTGGCTGAAGATTTTGCTTTTTTAAAAGAGTATGGATATTTCTTTTGGCGCAACAATGAACATAATATATGGCCGTCGGTTGCATTCAGAAATAATAAAGAAGAATTAGAAATCGGATATGCATATGATGAAGATCGAATATATGTATATCGTTGTATCCCGGCAGATTCATGGCAGTCGGAAGATTTGCTGGCTGATATTAGCATATATGGTTCTTCATACAAGGAACAGGTTGAACAGGTAAGAGAAGTATTATATTCTTATTTAAACAATAATAGAGATAATCCGCAGGGATAAATTTAAAGACGGATTAAACGTTTTCTTTATGATATAATATTTTTAAGAATAGAAGTTCATATTAAATTTTGACTTGTAAAGCGGCTGTGCGATGGGGAATTGGCAGACCGTCATTTTCTTGCATAGAGGATCGATCCTCCGTCACGGTCGTTCCGGATTTCTTTCTCCTGCTCGTCAAACCGGCATTTGAAAACCACGAGTTTACAAGTGGTTATTGCCCGTCAGTATGAAGTATGAATTAGCGTACAACGAATTCCGCAAGCCGGCAAGCGTTATCATTGCGGGTCTGGGCAAACCGCCGGTCGAATACACGTACCGAAAGAACAGCGGTAAGTTAAAGAAGATCAAATCTGCTACGACAGTCATGTCGTATCGGAGACCGTTAAAGACGCAAACGGTAGCGTAATCGCGCGGCAGAAATATGATTACGATTTACAGGGAAATTTGGTGCGGACTATTGACTATTTGAACCGCAAAGAATATACTGATACATATTCCGAAGAAACTGTTGTACGGCCGGCCATGATACGATCCTATCAGGGACGCGGCAGGGCGCTATGTAAGCAATGTTATGAAACACAAAGGAGTAATTGCCGATATCGGCGGAGCACTAACAGGTTCTTATGGGAAAGAAGTGGCACTGTTAAATAGGGCCGGATATCAGTACCGGTTAATGTTAAGTCAAATGTTATTTAAATATTTACCCGAGGAAAGGATGGCAGCTATCGTATGTCTAAATTAGATTATCGTAAATTGGCCGAAGATTTTGCTTTTTTAAAAGAGTATGGATATTTCTTTTGGCGCAAAAATGAACATCGTGCATGTCCGTCGGTTGCATTCAGAAACAATAAAGAAGAATTAGAAATCGGATATAGATATGATGAACATCGAATATATGCATATCGTTATATGCCGGCAGGTTCACGGGAGGGGGAAGATTTGCTGGCTGATATTGACACAGGTGGTTCTTCATACAAGGAACAGATTTACCTGGTAAGAGAAGCATTATATTCTTATTTAAATAATAATCGAGATAATGCGCGGGAATAAGCTTATAGACGGATTAAACGTTTTCTTTATTATATAATATTTTTAAGAATAGAAGTTCATATTAAATTTTGACTTGTAAAGCAGAGGGCGCTGTTATTATGGCAGCGCCCTGCTTTTAATAAACGGCTGTACGATGGGGAACTGGCAGACCGTCATTTTCTTGCCAGGAGGATCAATCCCATCGTCAAGGCCCTTCTGGATTTCTTTCTCCTGCTCGTCAAACCGGCATTTGAAAACCACGAGTTTACAAAGTGGCAATGTAAATAGGGCCGGATATCAGTACCGGTTAATATTAAGTCAAATGTTATTTTAAATATTTACCCACGGAAAGGATGGAAGCGATCGCATGTCTAAATTAGATTATCGTAAATTGGCCGAAGATTTTGCTTTTTTAAAAGAGTATGGATATTTCTTTTGGCGCAACAATGAACATAATATATGGCCGTCGGTTGCATTCAGAAATAATAAAGAAGAATTAGAAATCGGATATGCATATGATGAAGATCAAATACATGTATATCGTTGTATCCCGGCAGGTTCATGGAAGTCGGAAGATATGCTGGCTAATATTAGCATATATGGTTCTTCATACAAGGAACAGGTTGAACAGGTAAGAGAAATATTATATTCTTATTTAAACAGTAATAGAGATAATCCGCAGGAGGCAGTAAAAAAGTCCTGAAAGAAAAGGAGGAGCAAGCTCAAAAAATAAGAGCCTGCTCCTCCTTCTTTGTGATATGATTGATTTATCATGAACATATCGTAGACATATTGTACAACCATATCAACTGAAATTACCACTGGATGTAGAAAGGATGATTGAAACAAAAGTAATACAATTCGCATTTATGGAGCATGGATATGTCTCTGTGCATACAATAGAAAAACTGTGTAAAACAGATCTCCGTTTTCTGTGGCTTCTGCAGGAAACGCCGGCACCTAAGTTTTATGATGATCAACAATTTTATGAACAACGATCCGAACACAAGCGTAGAAGAGATCTTTGCCCAAATCAACACGTACCTATTTGAACAGAAATGGGAATCTGTAACGAATATGTAGCAGTTTATGATGGGAAGCAATCTGCACCGGATGTAGATTGCTTTGTGCCGCTGATGGAAAATTCAACAGGCAATACGGCCGATATAAAGATTAAACGCTATCCCATTTTTCTGCTGAGGGATCAGAAAAAATACCGCGTCTCTATTTGGTATACATAAAAAGAAATATTTGATTTGACTATCTGTATTTTCGGACAAAAGGAAGCACGGCTCACCTTTTTTGATGAACCGTGCTTCCTTTCAGGGCTGTTTTTTTACTGCCCCGTATTTTGATTGCAGCTCCGGCGGGCCTGTCGGGGGCAAAAGCCGGTTTTCTCTCCATTCGTTCAGGATCATACCTGTAACGCCTGTCGAAATCATAGCGTATTTTCCAGATCTTGTCAATACTGCAATTTGCGGTATTTGATTTTTTTTTATTTTTTCCACATATAATAATTATAACATCAAATAGAGAGCCGAGGTGGAGCTTTTGTACCGTAGAATCCGTGATTTACGCGAAGATAATGATATGACGCAAAAGCAGATCGCCAAAGAGCTCAATTGTTCCCAGCAGGTCTACAGCAATTATGAACTGGGGCAGCGGGACATTCCAACGGACGTACTGATCAAACTATCGTTATTTTACAAGGTATCAACGGATTATATTCTCGGGCTCACCGACAATCCCGAAATCAACAGGTGAGTCTTTTTTCTGTAAAATTTTGATTTTCCTATTGACAAGTTTTCTGCTTTCCTGTATTCTCTGTAAAGAGCATTTCCTTTACATGGAAAATGCTGTATGATGCTGAATTTTGGAGAAGTGGATTATGGCCGAAGACATATATGAAATCAGTATGCTGCTCGATTTTTACGGACAGCTTCTTACGGATAGTCAGTATCGCTGCATGGATCTGTATTATAATCAGGATTTGAGTTTATCCGAAATCGCAGAGGAACTGGGAATCAGCAGGCAGGGCGCCCATGACTTTATCAAAAGAGGGCGCAAGGCTCTGGCGGAATATGAGGAAAAGCTGAAATTGATGGAACGGTTTTGCGAAATCAGGCAAAGCCTCAAGACGATTCAGGAGGATCTGCAGCTGATCGACAGAAGCGGGATGCAGAGCGGAAATTTGTATATGCTCGACCAGATCGACAAGAACCTTTTCAAGGTCATCACAAAGATATAAGAGGGATACTATGGCATTTGAAAGCTTATCGGAAAAGCTGCAGGCAACGATAAAACGATTGAAAGGACAGACGCGGGTCACGGAGAAGGACGTTAAGGAATTTATGCGTGAGATCCGGCTTGCGCTTCTGGAGGCGGACGTCAATTATAAAGTCGTTAAAGATTTCATCGCAAAAGTTTCTGAGAAAGCGGTGGGGCAGGACGTGCTGGAAAGCCTGTCGCCGGGACAGCAGATCGTCAAAATCGTAGATGACGAACTGACGGCTTTACTTGGCGCAGAAGATTATAAGCTGGATTTATCCAAAACCCCGCCGAACGTGATTTTACTCGTGGGACTGCAGGGAACGGGAAAAACGACGGCATGCGCGAAACTGGCGCTCCACCTGAGAAAACAGGGCAGAAAACCCCTGCTGGCGGCCTGCGATATTTACCGGCCGGCGGCGGTGCAGCAGCTGCAGGTGCTCGGCAGACAAATCGATATCCCCGTATATACGGAAGAGCCCGGCGCAAAAGCCGCTGTGATCGCAAAGAACGCTGTGAAAAGCGCGCTCAGAAGTTTGCATGATGTCGTGATCGTCGATACGGCGGGCCGGCTTCAGATCGATGAAGCGCTGATGGACGAACTCGATGAAATCAAAGCAGAGGTAAAACCGGCTGAAATTTTACTCGTGATCGACGCGATGACGGGCCAGGAGGCGGCAAATGTGGCGGCAGCCTTCAACGAACGCCTGGCTGTTACCGGAATCATCCTTTCAAAACTGGACAGCGATACGAGGGGCGGCGCGGCGCTGTCCGTAAGGGCGATTACCGGGAAACCGGTTAAATTTGCCTCCAGCGGAGAAAAGGTAAACGACTTCGAAATTTTCTACCCGAAACGGATGGCGGACCGGATTCTCGGAATGGGAGACGTGCTTACGCTGATCGACAAAGCGGTGGAGCTGTATGACGAGAAGAAAGCGGAAGAGCTTGAAAAGAAGCTTGCCACACAGACGTTTACGCTTGACGATTTTCTGGATCAGCTCCAGCAGATTAAGAAGATGGGCGGCATTGGGGGATTGCTGAAGCTGCTGCCGGGCGCAGGCCAGATCAAAGACGAGGATATCGACGAGAAGCAATTCGTAAGGATAGAAGCGATCATACAGTCGATGACGAAGCGGGAAAAGCGCAATCCGGATGTGCTGAATGCGAGCCGCAGGAAACGGATCGCCGCAGGAAGCGGCACCACGGTGCAGGACGTCAATCGTCTTATGAAGCAATTTGAAGAAATGCGTGCGATGATGAAAAAATTCGGCGGAAAAGGCAAAAAAGGTATTGGCAGAAAGATGTTCGGCGGTAAAATGCCTGATATTTTTCTGTAAATATAAATTATGGAAATTAACCGGAGGTGAAACGACATGGTAAAAATCAGACTCAGAAGGATCGGCGCAAAGAAAGCACCGTTTTACAGAGTGGTTGTTGCAGAATCGAAATACGCGAGGGACGGCAGATTTATAGAAGAAATCGGAACATACAATCCTTTAGTGGAGCCCGCGGAAATCAAAATCGATTCCGAACGCGCGGATTATTGGATCAAGAACGGCGCGCAGCCTACTGATACCGTTAAGGCGCTGCTCAAAAAAGCAGGCGAAGCGAAAGCGGAAGAATAACGGAGGAATGGAGCATTACGATGAAAGATTTTTTAGAAATCGTGGTACGGCAGCTGGTAAATCATCCGGAGCAGGTTTCTGTCGAAGAGGAAGAATCTGAAACGAGTATTACGCTGAAAGTTTCGGTTGCCGATGATGATAAGGGAAAAGTGATCGGTAAGGACGGCAAGATCGCCAAAGCGCTCCGTACCATCACAAAAGCCGCTTCACGCAACGTACCGAAGTCGGTGTATGTCGACATTGTTTAATAGTCGTTTGAAATCGGGAGGGCATTGAATTTTGCTGAATAGAATCAGAATCGGTGAAATTGTAAGTGTTCATGGTGTCAAGGGCGCACTGAAAGTGCTGCCTTTGACCGATAATCCCATACGGTTTTGCTCTTTAGCGGAAGTTGAGCTCGTGCCGAAAAGAGGCGGCGCGGCTGCTGCAGGCGCGTATAAGGTTCTGTCTGCAACGCCTTCCGGGAATATCGTCCTGCTCAAGCTATATGGGATCGACGACCGGAACAAGGCCGAAGCGCTCCGCGGGATGTTTTTGGAGATTCCGCGTGAGAAAGCAGTCCGCCTGCCGGAGGACAGCTATTTTATCGGCGATCTGATCGGATGCGCCGTCAGAGAAGCGGATGGGAATTTACTCGGAACCCTTACGGAAGTACAGGCTACGGGAGCCAATGATATTTATGAAATTACGGGAGAAGACAACAAGAAAATATGGATTCCGGCGATTGCGGACGTCATCAAAGAGGTAAATGTGGAAAAAGGCGAAATAACGGTTTCTCTTCTGCCGGGATTGAAAGAAGTATACGAAGATAACGGCGGAGCAGAAAGCGGCGAAGAATGACGTGTTGAAAAGAATCGATATTTTAACGCTGTTTCCGGATATGGTCGGAGCGGCGTTTCAGGAAAGTATTATAGCGCGCGCGGTTTCTAAGGGATTGCTGGAAATCGAATGCCATCAGATCAGAAATTATACGGCGAACAGACAGGGAAAAGTGGATGATTATCCTTACAGCGGCGGTCCGGGCCTCGTCATGGCATATCAGCCGATCGCGGATTGTATCCGCGCCGTAACGTCTGCCTGTACCGGGGAAAAGCCCTATATCGTCTATATGTCTCCTCAGGGACGTCCTTTCACGCAGAAAATTGCAAAAGAATTGACGCAAAAAGAAAACCTTGTGATTTTATGCGGCCATTATGAGGGAATCGATGAAAGGGTCATAGAAGCTTTCATTGATACGGAAATCTCTCTCGGCGATTTTGTGCTGACAGGAGGGGAAATCCCCGCTATGGCGCTGGCAGACTGCGTCGCGCGACTTGTTCCCGGCGTGCTGGCGGAAGGATCTGCGGAGCAGGAATCGCATACCGGATTGCTTCTGGAATATCCGCAGTATACGCGTCCGGCGGAAATGGAAGGAAAGAAAATTCCCGAGATTCTGCTTTCCGGGAAACATGATGAAATCGAAAAATGGAAGATCCGTGCCGCGGAGGAACGCACAAGACAAAAACGGCCGGATTTGTATGAAAAATATATAGAACAAAAACAGGATAAAGAAACTTTCTATTTTGACAACAGCGCCACGACGCGGCAGGACGGCCGGGTTACAGAGGAAATGAATGCCGCGGCAAAGCTTTTATACGGCAATCCGTCCTCTTTGCACCATATGGGTGTGGAAGCGGAGCGGAAGCTGACGGCTGCGCGGAGACTGCTTGCCGAATCGATTGGTGCCGCAGAAAAGGAGCTGTATTTTACGTCTTGTGCCACGGAAAGCAACAACTGGGCGCTTCGCGGGTATTTGCAGGGAAATCCGCGCGCCGGAAAACAGCTGTTGATTTCTGCGTCGGAGCATCCTTCCGTTTCCGAAACGGCGGCATTTCTCGGTAAAACGGGTTACGAGGTCCGGCTGATTCCCGTTCGCGGGGACGGCCTGCTGGATCTCGAAGCGCTGGAAAAAATGGTAAGCGCAGATACGGCAATCGTTTCCGTTTTACATGTAAACAGCGAGACAGGCGCGGTGCAGCCGATAGCGGAAATCGCTTCCCTCATAAAATCGCGCAATCCCAATACCGTCCTCCATACCGATTGTGTGCAGAGCTACGGTAAATTGCCCGTGTCTGTAAAACAGCTGGGATGCGATTTGCTCAGTGTCAGCGCCCATAAAATACATGGTCCGCGGGGCGTTGGATTTTTATACGTCCGCAGCGGCATCCGTCTGGCTCCGCTGCTTTATGGCGGAGGACAGGAGCGCGGCATGCGTTCGGGAACGGAGAATCTGCCGGGAATCGCCGGGTTCGCAGCGGCGGCGCAGCTGATGTGCGGGCATCTGGAGGAACATTACGCGCACGTCGAAAAATTAAACGGAATTTTCCGGAAAATATTGCAGGATGAGATCCGTTCGTGCGTCGTGATTTCCGCGGAAAACATTTGTTCTCCATATATTTTAAACGTAGCATTTCCGGGACTGCGTGCCGAAGTGATCCAGCATAGCGTTGAAACGAAGGGGGTATACCTTTCCGTAGGCTCGGCATGTTCTTCCCATAAGAAAGACAGGAGCCGGACGCTACTGGCAATGGGATACGGGACCGGCGTGATCGACGGCGCGGTGCGAATCAGTTTTTCGTATCAAAATACGGAAGAACAGGCGGCATATGCGGCGAAAGTGATCTGCGCGGAGGTTAAAAAGCTTTACGGAAGGCGCAAAGGGAACAGGGCCTGACACAGAAAGGAAACGGTACATATGGAAAAAGTTATATTGGCAAGAATCGGAGAGATTGCATTGAAGGGCTTGAACCGCTGCACGTTTGAACAGCGGCTGGCAAGAAATATGCGCGCGGCGCTTTCCGGATGCGGGGCCTGTAACATACGGTGGTCGCAGTCACGTTATTACGTCGAACCGGAGGGGGAGCGCTTTGACTTCGAAAAGGCAATTGAAATGTTGTCCGGCGTATTCGGCCTGGTATCGGTCAGCCCCGCATACGTTACGCGTTCCGCGTATGCCGACATTACGGCGCTGGCCAAAGAAGTGGCGCGCAAAGCCATAGAGGACAGACAAAAATCTGGAAAAACAGATATTCCTTTTAAAATCGAGACAAAACGCGGCATGAAATCGTTTCCGATGCAATCGCCGC
>JBKUJR010000027.1:0-29013 GCA_046952735.1 Clostridia bacterium
ATTTCCGGTACCTTGACCTTGCCGATCGCGTTTTTAGAGGCTTCTTCCGGACGCGAGATCCTGCATGCCACCGACAGCACATAGCCAAACGTTTCGGAATTCAGATCTTCATCGACGGCGATCGTAACGTCGCTGCATGCGATCGACATTTTACCAAGCGTCGAAACGATCTCCTCCCCGATGCGTTCTTTATACCGTTCGATCACCTGCTTCTCCGCCAGGCTGTCCTCCGTTTGGGAAAGCAGCGTATTTTTCTCGATTTGCAAAGAAGTCTTTTCTAAAATCAGACCGGACGTAAAATTTTTGAGCGGCAGCAGGAGCACCGTGAGAAATAAGAAGGAGAAGGCAAGCATCGCAGCCTTTTTGATATTTCCTTTTGGTAAAATATATCCCATTGCCGTCAATGTAACGGCAGCCGCCGCAATTTTCAGAACCCATCCGTACATCCCGTTTTTCAGCCTCCTCCTTTTACCAGCGTGACGAGAACCGCGATGTTCAGCACGCACATGACGCTCATCAGGATCGTGACGCCTGTAATCATCGTAAACGCATCTCCCACGGTGGCGATCATTTTAGAAATTTTTTCGTCTGCCACCGGGCGGATCAGGATTCCTGCGAGACGGTACACCAGAACGTACGTCACCATCCGGATGCAGGGAACCGCGGCCGCCGTAAGAATCGCCGCAACGGCAGCAACGCCGGCGGTGCCTTTCAATACGGATGCGCCGGCAAAAACCATATCCGCGCTTTCCGCAAGATAACGTCCCACAACAGGAACCATCGCTCCGGTATATTTCAGCGTTCGTCCCGCCATGCTCGTCCGTGCGCCGGTCAGCGCGCCGGAAAGCGCGCCTGCGCTGGAGAAGCCGATCATCATAATGCCAAGACCCCAGGTAAACAGGAAGCGAACCATGCCTTTTACCCCTTCCAGGCTGAACCGCTCCGCGACGGATCCGCAAATTCCCACTGCCGCATAAACGACGGCAATCGGTAAAAAAACTTTCGACAGCAGGATTCCGACGATTTGCGTGATCGTAATAAAAACGGCTGCCCCCGCTGCTCCCGTACCGATGTCCATCGCGCACAATCCCGGAATCGAGCTCAGCATGATCGTTCGGATTTCAGCGATCGTATCGCCTGCCTGTACGACGACTTCACGGATATTGTTGATGACCGGTACGGAGAGCAGGCAGATGACCGCAAAAGAAATGATATCGTTGTTGCCGCTGCTTTCCAGGTCTGCCGTGGCTGTAAAAATCGAGCTCAGATACGCGACGGATACGATGATCGCCAAAATACCCGCGCTTGCGCCGAGCTGATTTCCGGCTTCTTTTAATATGGTATTGAAAAGTTCATCCCACATACCGCTTCACCCGCCTAAGGATTTTACCGCGCCGATCAGCATCTGCGCCCAGGGGACTGCGAGCATTACAATGAAAACCCGCCCTGCAAGTTCAATTTTGGAAGCCATGGAAACCTCTCCCATATCGCGGCAGAGCGAAGCGGAAAAATCGACGACGTACGCTGCGCCGATGATTTTTAATATGCTTTTCATATGCTCGCTCTCAAGTTCGGAACTTTGAAACAGGTCTTTCACCGCATCCGCTGCGCCGCTTACCATAATCAGCACCGCGCCGAGGAGCACTACGGATCCGGCAACCGCAAGCGCCGGCGCCAGGTCGCTTTTGAATCCCTTGAGAAGCAATATCAGTATGGAAATCACGATGCCTGTCAATGCGATTTTTATGAGATACTCCATCTTGTCCCGCCTCTTTACCGCCGTTAACCGAATAACGACTTCAACGTCCCGAAAAGTTCCTTGATCTCTCCTGATATCACCAGCATAGCTATGATCAGGCCTGCGATCGTTACCAGCGTCGCCTGCTCTTCTCTCCCGGCTTTTGTAAGGATCGGGTTCAATACCGCAACGACGATCCCGATTCCCGCAATTTTGAATATCAAATCAAGCCCCATGCGATCTCACCCGTTTCAAAACAATATCACGATGATCGCCGCCGAAACGGCAATTGCGATCTTAACCGCGTTTTTTCCTTCTTTTTCCTCGCTCTGCGCCGCTTCCTGTTCCAGATCCGCCATCCTTTTGAGGACCGTCAGGATGTGCGCCGACTGGCGCTGCGTATTGGCAAGGCCCAGCGCTTTCCCAACGCCCGAAATACATTCGACGTCTTTTTCCCTGAGACAGGGGGTATTCGAAAAAAAATCTTCGCAGGCCTTTGCCCAGGCGTTTTCGAAGCTTCCGAATTCGCTCCTTAAATATCCGGCGGCGCTGGTAAACAAATCGCCGCCTTTTTCTTTAGGGAAAAATTTCGCGCCGCAATTCAGCAGGACGTCGTCTAACAGAGTGTTTTCAATCGCAATGGCGTCGTCGGCGTATTTTAGCGCGTCCTGAAAGGCTTTGAGCATTTCCCGCCTTTTTTTATATTCTTTTCTGATCTTCTGCCCCGTTAGGAAACCGCCCGCAGCAATGAGCAGCGAGCCTGTGATTTTGACCGCCAGATCGATCATTTTACCGCCTCCGATACTTCCTGTATTGTTGCCGGGCCATTTGTACTGCTTAATGTTATGTACCTTTCAAATACGCCGGCGCCGATCATCGCTGCGATTTCACGCCGTACTTTCAGATCGGAAAGCCGGCTGCCGTGCGCTGTGGCGATGATTTTGACCCCGGCGTTCATCGCCGATTCCACGGCGGCGGCATCGCCCGGACCGCCGATTTCATCCGTAATGATAATTTCCGGCGCCATGCTCCGAATCATCATCAGAATGCCTTTTTCTTTCGGGCAGGCATCGTACACGTCCGTCATCATTCCCACATCGTTTGCCGGCATGCCGTTATAGCACGCCGCGATCTCGGAGCGCTCATCGATGATCCCCACATTCGCCCCTTTAAAATACGGCGATTTGCTCCCGCTCCCCAGGATCCGCGCGATATCGCGGATCATCGTCGTTTTTCCGCAGGCAGGCGGCGATATGATCAGCGTGCTGTAAATCTCGTCCTCTTTTTTTATGATATGGCGGATCAGTTCGGCGGCGCAGCCTTTGACCTGACGCGCGATCCGGATATTCAGGCTGGAAACGTCGTACACGGAACCGTCCGGCAGCATTTTACCGGCGATCCCCACCCGGTGTCCGCCGCGCAGCGTGATAAACCCGTTGCGGATATCTTCTTTATAAGCGTAAACCGAGCTTCTGCAAATGCTTGCAAAGATCCGGTTCACTTCTTCTTTGGGAGCTAAGTAAGCGCTCGGCGCAGATACGATTCTGCCGTTTGCGGAAAGAAAATACTTTTCTTTGTGCAGCCCGCCGATTACGCAGAGCGGCAGGCCTGTCCGTATGCGGATCTCGCCTGCGGTGCGCAGCAGCTCCCGATCGGCTGCAAACACGGCGTTCAGGGCGTTTACCGCCTGTCCGCTTCCCAACCTGTCCGTAATTTCGGATCGAAATTTTCTGATATCCATGTCCAAGCACTCCTTTCCTCCGTACTGTCAATACATTTATATGAGTGCGCCGCCCCATTTATGATCGCCGGCGCGAATAAATTAAATTTTACAATTGTAAGAATTTAGCACAAAGTGATCTTCCATTTTATAGATAATTAGGAAAATAATGGAGGTGAGAATATGCTTAAAAAGAATGTTTTATGGGATAAAACATGTATCGAGCGGATAATTTTTGCCAGGAAGGGCAAGGGAGATAAAAAAGCGGCGATTTCACAGGAAGCTCTTGCGATAAAGTTTCGTACCAGCAATTGTAAAATCTCGCGCGATACCATCGCAGACATTGAGTCAGGCGTCAGAGACATTTTCGATATCGAAGTATTTTGGTTTGCAAAGGTTCTGGAGGTTCCGCTGAATTACTTGCTGGGACTGACGGATCAGTACGACGGGCTGGCGGAAGAATATGAGCCCGCAATCGACAACGCAATGAAAAACCGAAAAAATATCTGTGGCACCTGGATCCGGTATGCAAGATATGAGCAAGACTATAACAGTATTTCTCAGTACGAGCTCGCAGAAAAAATGACGAAAAGCGGCATTAAAATGTCGTATTACACCATTTTATATATCGAAAACGGCACACGGCGCGTTACGCTCACGGAGCTGAAACATTTTGCACAGGTGTTGGGAAAGCCGATCGAATTTTTATTGAAAGGCACGAAGCCACGCCTGCCGAACATCGAATCCTTTGAAAGTTTTGCCGCAGAAGACGACTAACCCAATCGGGTTGCGATCCGTTCATAAAAATATTCAAAATGCGGCATTGACATTTTTAGAAAAGCGGTGCTATATTGAAGCGTAAAAAATGATGTAGGAAAGGTTTTTTCAATGCGCTTCAATTTACATACCCATACATTCCGCTGTCACCATGCTTCTGGTTTCGAACGGGAGTATATCGAAAATGCGATTTCTACCGGCCTGGAGCTGCTCGGCTTTTCAGAACACGTCCCTTACCCTTTTTCCGACGGGCACGAATCTTCGTTCCGCTTATATCGAAGGGATCTGGAAGATTATTTCTCCGTATTGAACGCGCTGCGGGAGGAATATCAGGAGAGCATTAAAATCCTGATTGGATTCGAAGCAGAATATTATCCCAAGTATTTTGAAGCCATGCTGCGCCTGATCGCGCCGTATAAGCCTGATTATCTGCTGATGGGCCAGCATTTTACAAGGAACGAAGAGGACGGCGTATACTGTCTCAATCCGACGGACGACGAAATCCACCTGCGGCATTACACGGAGCAGGTGGCGGCGGGACTGTCCACCGGAAAATTCACATATCTGGCGCATCCCGATTTGATGAATTATACGGGAGATCCCGCGATTTACGAAAAATATATGACGCAGCTCTGCGAGACGGCGAAGCAGCTGCAAATTCCGCTGGAAGTGAATTTTCTCGGGATTACGGGGCACAGGATTTATCCCTCCGAAAGATTCTTCCGAATCGCTGCAAAAGTCGGCAATGAGATCGTGCTCGGCTGCGATGCCCATACCCCTTCTGCGATGCTTGCTGCAGAAACAGCCGCGTATGCCACGTCGTTTTTATCTCGTTTCGGCCTGAAACCGGTCGAAAGCATCGAGATTCGTTCTTTATATTGATAGTTCCTCCAATTCATTTACCGGCGGTTCGCATTTGCGCCCCTTACAAACGTAATAGGTAGTCTTGCCATTCAAAAGCGGGCGGTTCCCGTCAGGGCGGCAGACGACGACGTCCACCCCCGGTTTTAATCTCAAGGGCAGTTCCCTGAGTTCTTCCGGCTGCTCCGTAACGCAGGCGATATGCTCGGGAGGATCGAGATACTGCATAAGCGCCGGCAGGAAAAAGCAGCTTCCTGCGGGATAGGCGCCGCAGCTTTTACAGCAGAAAAGCACCTGTTTTTTCGCTTCTTCCAAAAAGAACGCTTCCTGTAACAGATTCGATAATTTTACAAGTACGTATGCCATCGCAGAATTGCCCGACGGCAGCGCCCCGTCGTACGTTTCTTTCGGCCTGGTGATCAGCTGCTCCCCCGCTTCGCCATACAGATAAAAACCGCCTCTTACAGGATCGCGGAATTGCCGGACGGCTTCTTTGCAAACGGCTGCCGCACGTTCCAGATACCCGCCCAGAGGCTGCGCCTCATGAAGATATAACAGTGCATATGCGTAAAATGCGTAATCCTCCAGGAATCCTCTGCCCGCCCTGCGTCCCTGCCGCGTACTGACGAATACGACATCTCCGTCCGTATGGTTTTTCTCTAAAAAACGTTCGGCCCGCACCGCGGCCTCCAAATAGCTGTCCGTGCCGGTGATCCGATACAAACAGGCAAGCGCAGCAATCATGAGCGCGCAGGACGAAGTCAGGATTTTATCGTCGGTATTCAATACCGCGCGTGTTTTCCGGTACCGATAAACGCGCTCCGTAAGTTCCTCCGGAAGCGTACGGTACGCGTCATTTCCCAGAAGGTTCGGAATGTTTTTTCCTTTGAAATTCCCTGCCGCTGTAATCCCGTACGTCCGGCAGAAGCGCGTTCCGGCTTCTTCTCCGAGCAGCCGGAGGATTTCATCGTATCCCAATAGATAGTATTTGCCTTCTTCTCCCTCGCTGTCCGCATCCTGGGCGCTGTAGAATCCGCCTTCTCCATCCGTCATTTCCCGTAAAATATAACGCGCCGTTTTTTCTGCGATCTCCCGGTACAGCAAATCGCCCGTAACGGAATATGCCCGGATATAGGCCATAATCAGAAGCGCGTTGTCATACAGCATTTTTTCAAAATGCGGCGCAAGGAAATAACGGTCCGTGGAATACCGGGAGAATCCGGAGCCGATGTGATCGTACAATCCTCCGCGGTACATCTGAAGCAGCGTTTTTTCAATCATCCCCAGGATCTCCCCATCGCCGCTTTTCTCGTAATAATCCAATAAAAACAACAAGTTGTGCGGCATCGGGAATTTCGGCGCGTTTCCAAAACCGCCGTATGTTTTATCGAAACTTTTCCGGAGATATAGCACCGCTTTTTTAATCAGGCGAAAATCCGGAAATTCCGCATGCTCCGCTTCCTCCTGCTTTTGGCTTTCCAGCAGCTGCCGGAGCGCCGATTCGCCCGTATGCTCTACCGCCTCTTTGTCCTGTTCCCATTTTTCGTGGATCAGCCGCAGAAGATCGTCGAATCCAGTCATTCCGTATGTGGTTTTCTTCGGAAAATACGTGCCCGCGAAAAAGGGTTTCCCCTCCGGCGTCAGAAAAATGCTTGCCGGCCAGCCGCCGCTCCCCGTAAACAATGTGCAGGCATCCATATATACGCGATCCAGATCCGGGCGTTCTTCCCTGTCTACCTTCACGGATACAAAATAACGATTGAGGAGCGCCGCCGTTTCCTCATTTTCAAAACATTCTTTTGCCATTACGTGGCACCAGTGGCATGCGCTGTAACCGATGCTTAAAAAGACCGGCTTGTTTTCCCGTTTTGCTTTTTCAAACGCTTCCTCTCCCCAAGGATACCATTCGACGGGGTTTTCTGCATGCTGCAAGAGATACGGGCTCGTCTGATCGGCCAGATGATTTTTCACTGCAAACACCTCCTTGCGAATAATATTTCCTGTTCTGCCAATAATAATCAGGTAAAAATTATGAAACAGGAGGCATTTCATTATGTTTAAGCATGAAAAGCAATTATTCCATCCGGTTGCCGTAGACGGCCCGAATCCGCAGTATGCGGCGCTGCTTCAGGAGCAGCTCGGAGGCGCCAACGGCGAAATGAAATCTGCCATGCAGTATCTGTCCCAGAGTTTCCGGATCAAGGATCCGGCGATCAAAGATTTATTTATGGATATTGCCGCAGAGGAGCTCGGCCACATGGAAATGGTGGCGGAGACGATCAATCTGCTGAACGGCCATCAGGTTGATTACGATTCCGTATCCGTGGGCGAAATAGAGTCCCATGTACTGCTCGGCCTGAATCCCGGGCTCATCAACGCATCCGGCTATTCCTGGACGGCAGACTACGTTACGGTAACGGGCGACCTGTGCGCAGACCTTTTGTCCAATATCGCTTCGGAACAGAGAGCAAAGGTTGTTTATGAATATCTGTACAGACAGATCAAGGATAAAAAAGTACAGGAAACGATCGATTTTCTCCTGAACCGTGAAGAAGCCCATAACGCGCTGTTCCGCGAGGCCTTCAACAAGGTTCAGGATAGCGGCTCCGATCAAAGCTTCGGCGTTACCGAAGATTCCCGGCTTTATTTCAATTTATCGAATCCCTCCCCGGGAAATTCCTTCGGCGATACGAAGGCCAATCCCCCGAGCTTCGGCAATCCGAATCAATAATTTTTAAGAAATCACGCCGCAGGCGATTTTCTTGCCGGAATCGCCGGACGGCTGTGTTTTGAAGTCATCCGCTTTTTCGTGGATGACCACCGTTTTATTTTTGATGTCTTTTACCGTAAAACGGTCCGTGACGAACGCCGACCATGCGATTCCTTTATTCGAGAAAAGCGGCGGCAGGTCTCCTGCATGGTACGGGTGTGCGCAGCCTGCCGGATTATAATGCGACCCTGCATCCGCAAACGGATCCGACGGACCTCCGGTGCAGGTAGATCCCGCATGGATATGCATTGCATAGACGGGATACAGGCATTTTCCATTTTCGTTCGGGAATCCTTCTACTGACGCGGTTACAACCACCTTATTTCCTGCCTGGTAGAAGGATATTTTTCCGCGCAGATCCGGGTATGCTTCTGTGCCCTTCAGCTCCGCAGAAGCGTCCGGGCGGCGTTTCGCGGCGTATTTCGCATAATTGGGCAATGTTTCTTCTTTCTTTTTATGAAACAATAGCTTCACCTCCTCCCTTTATTATATGACCTGGAGATCGCGCGTTCCCATTTTCCGTGCCGAAAACTGATCGTAAAATCTCCCTTGCGCAAATTCTTTCTCCATGCTATAATACGGCTTGGTTTCTTCCGGAACGGTTTCGGATCCGCAAAACCGTTTGGAAAAGCTGCAATATCCGGGGAGTGGTATCGAAGTGGTCATAACGGGCCTGACTCGAAATCAGGTGACGGGCAACCGTCCGTGGGTTCGAATCCCACCCACTCCGCCATTCTGAAAGCCAGTAGCCATGTGTGGTTGCTGGCTTTCTTTCTTTTCCTTGAAATTCGCACCCTGAACCGTTTTTCGACCTGTTCTCCCCTGCGTTTGGGGAGAACATAGTACAGACCTAAATCTATATAGATGTTCTTTTGCGGAATCTCACAAGCCGACAGCGCAATCATCTGCCTGTCCTCGTTCTGATCTGTGCTTGATACCCTCACATATCCGTAAGTATTTGTCATACCGTATTACCTCCGTTTCGCCTGTGAATACCCATGAAGTCTGCAAACAGGATGTCTCCCTTCACAGGCTCGTCCGGCTGAAAAGAACGACGCTTTTCAGTCAAAATTGCTTCGGCGCGTTTCTTGTTGCCCTTCACTGTAAGCCCGCTTGAAATCCATTTTGGTTTGCGTTAACAAGTGAATCATTGTAGTGAAGTACGGCATAATAATATCCATTCTTCTAAAGAAGATGTCCTGCTACCATAAATAAAACCTCCTTTTCGTGCAACAGAGACACCTACCGTCAACTGGGATCCTATTATGCCAGAACCGGGTTCAAATTGGACGACCTCTGCACGATTATTTTTGTTAATGTTTTGAGCGAAGCCATCATGCGTTGACGGCTTCGTTCCTCTGGCTTGTGCCAATGAACAGAAATGTGAAAAGATGAGCCTTCGGAATACGATAGACTCTTCCTGCTTTGACTAAAATCAATCGAAATACCTCCTTATAGGAAAAACGTGTAAAAGTGCGTCTAATAATTCGGAAAAATGTGTTATACTATATCTGCCCACACGAAAGGACGGTGATTTACTTGAAACGCAACGCTATTCAAGATTTGATAAAATGGAAATCCGACGAAGAGAGAAAGCCGCTTGTGCTGCGCGGCGCACGCCAGGTCGGCAAGACATGGCTCATGAAGGAATTAGGGAAAAACTACTACGAGAACTTCGTTTACTTCAACTTCGACGAGGAAGAAGAACTCAAATCCATATTTGAAGCGAATAAGAACCCGCACCGGATTATTGAGCTTTTATCCCTCATCGCCGGAGAGAAGATCACGCCGGGAGCGACGCTGATTCTCTTTGACGAGGTGCAGGAATGCCCGGAGGCTCTGAACGCACTCAAATACTTCAAAGAGAAAGCGAAGGAATACCATGTGATAGCGGCAGGAAGTCTTCTCGGAACCTTGCTTGCCAAGCCGAAGTCTTATCCGGTCGGTATGGTCAATCTGCTTGATATACAGCCCTTGACCTTCGACGAGTTCCTGCAAGCGACCGACGAGCCGCTGTTTGCCTATTACAGCAGCATCCAAAAGGAGCAGCAGATTGAGGAAATCTTTCACCACCGGCTGCTTGAAGCGTATAACTATTACCTCATTATCGGCGGTATGCCGGAGTGCGTATCGTCTTGGGTGAGCTATAAAGATCCTCAGCGCGTCTCGCAGATACAGCGAGAGCTGATTGAGATTTATGAAAACGACTTTTCAAAGCACAACGGCAAGGTCAACAGTGGACGCATCCTCATGGTTTTTAGAAGCATCGTTTCCCAGCTTGCCAAGCCGAACGAGAAGTTTATGTATGGTGCGGTCAGAGAAGGCGGCAGAGCGAGAGACTTTGAAGAAGCGATCGAATGGCTTGTCTCGGCAGGAATGCTGAATCGGATTTACAATGTCTCGAAAATGGAGCATCCGCTGTCAGCTTTTGACAAGCTGGATCAATTCAAGCTCTTTGTGTTCGACACCGGACTGCTCAAACACATGGCGGGACTTGACAACAGCGCGATTCTCTTAAAGAGCGACTATCAATTCAAGGGTCCGCTTACCGAAAACTTTGTTTTGCAGCAGCTTCGCGGACAGTTTGAGGTTGAGCCGCGCTATTACTCCGAAAAGAGCGGTGAAATCGACTTCGTTATCCAGCACGGCACGGAGATTATCCCTGTCGAAGCGAAAGGCGGTGAGGATAAATCCGCACCGTCGTTCAAACGTTATGTTTCGGAAAAGCAGCCGAAATACGCCGTTCGCTTCTCAAAGCGCGGCTATCTGAAAAACGGATTGATTACGAATACGCCGTTGTATCTTGCAAGAAAGATGAAGGAGCTTCTGTAAAGAGCGTCCCTCACGGTTTTCGCCGTGAGGGACTTTTTCGTTATTCCTCGCTTTCGTCCTTGTATGATTCCTCGTCCTCTTCAATCTGCGGCTCATCGTCATCGAAGAAGTCAAGATTATCATCCTTTTGCTTTTTATCGCGCACAAACTTGAAGTAGTAGAAACTAAAACGAATAACAATGTGTTAGGACGCTATTTTCGCAAATTGACTGTTATACAGGTCTGCATAAAACCCGTTCAACTTAATAAGTTCCGCATGCGTTCCCTGCTCGACAATCGTACCCTCGCGCATAACAAGTATCAAATCTGCGTCTCGAATGGTCGAAAGCCTGTGTGCGATTACAAAACTTGTGCGCCCTTTCATCAAAGTATCCATTGCCTTTTGTATTTCAATTTCCGTTCGGGTATCTACGCTTGATGTAGCTTCATCAAGGATTAAAATGGACGGGTCGGCAAGTATCGCCCTTGCAATCGTCAAAAGCTGCTTTTGCCCAACGGAAACGCCCATCAGTTCATCATCTAAAACAGTTTGATATCCCTGCGGCAATGTGCGGATAAAGTGATCAATCCTCGCCGCCTTTGCCGCTTTTTTGATTTCCTCTATGCTGGCGCCGCTTCGCCCGTAGGCGATATTCTCCGCAACCGTACCGTTAAACAGCCAGGTATCCTGCAATACCATACCAAGAATGGAGCGCAATTCCTTTCGGCTCATTTCATTGATATTCACACCGTCAATACTGATTTTTCCACCCTGAACTTCATAAAAGCGCATGAGCAGATTGACAAGCGTGGTTTTGCCCGCACCTGTGGGACCAACAACGGCGATTTTGCTGCCTGCCCGGACATTGATGTTAATATCCTGCATAAGAATATTGCTGTTGCTGTAACCAAAGCGGATATGCTCAAACACAACATTGCCTTTCGGCTGCGGCAACAGGATTTCATCGGTGCTGTCGGGGATTTCCTCTAACTCGTCTTGTATTTGATATACCCGCTCAACGGAAGCAAGGGCGGCCTGCAAGGTATTCATCGTATAGGACAACTGTGTGATCGGCTCCGATATTTGGTTGACGTACTGAAAAGCCGCCTGCACGTCGCCAATCGAGAGATTTCCGCTTATAACGGAAACCGCGCCCCGGACTGCAATCAGAACATAGCCGATTTGTCCCACCAAACGCACAAGCGGATTGATTGCATAGGTAATAAATTGCGCTTTTGATGAGGTCTTTCGTAGCTTTTCATTCAATTCGTCATTCGTTTTCGTCATATCGTTTTGCAGATTGAACGCTTTAATGATGTTGTTCCCGGTAAAAGCTTCTTCAATATTTGCGTTCAGCTCCCCAAGCGCGGCTTGATTTGCCGCATAATAGCGGTTCGTTCTCGTGCCGACAATTACAGCAATCACCATACTTGCCACAACCATGCCAAGCGTGATCAACGTTAGGATAGGGCTGATAATAACCAGCATAATAAAAGCGCCGACAAGGGTGATTGCAGCGGTTATCATCTGTGATAATCCCTCTTGCATTGTGTCTGCGACCTTTTCCAAGTCGCTTGTAATACGGCTTAAAATATCCCCTTTTTTGTGCGTGTCAAAATAGCGCAAGGGAAGTTTATTCAGTTTGTCGCTTATGTTCTTTCGCAAAGAAAGCGTAAACTTTTGAGATACGCTCGCTAAAATCCGTTGCGGGATATAGTTAAACAGCGTACCTAGCAGGAACAGGGCAAGGAGCGCAAATACAATACTACCCATTGTCTTTAGGTCTACTGAAAACGTCGTGCCTTGCGCCATCGCGTTTTTGACCCCGTTATAAATCTGATTGGTAGCTTCTCCGAGTACCATCGGGCTTAAAACGGTACACACAGTAGAAGCGATCAAACTTAAAAACGCAATGATGATTTTGCCTTTTTGTTTCATCAGGTCTTTAAAGA
Source organism: Clostridia bacterium (assembly GCA_046952735.1). Classification (GTDB taxonomy): domain Bacteria; phylum Bacillota; class Clostridia; order UBA1212; family UBA1255; genus Egerieisoma. The sequence goes on from JBKUJR010000027.1 coordinate 12,631, forward strand.
ATCGCTTCGTCGTGCCTTTCGCGTTTTTTGCGCGTTCAGCCGACATTTCATCGCCAAAAAAGTCTGTGGCGTTTTGTGTTTCCAGTTCACTTTCGTCAATCATGCTAATTCCTCCTCGCTAAGCTGTGAATATGCGATTTGCTGATAAACAGGGCAATTATTCATCAGTTCCTTATGCGTACCCTTTCCCACAATGCGCCCTTCTTCCAAAACAATAATTTGGTCGGCGTCCAAAATGGTACTGATACGCTGTGCGACAATAATTACGGCGCTTTCGGTAACTTCGTTTTTCAGCGCAGCCCTGAGCCTTGCGTCCGTTTTGAAGTCCAACGCCGAGAAGCTGTCATCGAAAATATAAATATTCGGCTTTTTGATGATTGCCCTTGCGATAGACAATCGCTGCTTTTGACCGCCGGAGAAGTTGCTGCCGCCCTGTGAAACGCGATAATCATAGCCGCTTTTCGTCGCTTCAATAAAATCATCAATTTGTGCAATTTTTGCCGCATGGCGCATTTCATCTATTGTCGCGTTTTTCTTGCCGTGCCGGAGATTATCGGCAATCGTCCCGCTGAACAAAAACGCCTTTTGCGGCACATAGCCGATTTTATCCCGCAGTTCTTCCTGTTTGTAATCTCGCACATCTTTTCCGTCCACAAAAACATTGCCGCTTTCAATATCGTAAAGCCGCATAACGAGGCTGGCAATCGTAGATTTGCCAGACCCTGTGCTGCCGATGATTGCCGTAGTCTGCCCTCTGTCTACTGAAAAATTGATGTCATGTAAAACAGCCTCTTCCGCGTCTGCATACCGAAACGTAACATTTCTAAGCTCGACCATTGCGCCCTGCTTCGATTGGTTGCAGCTTTCCGCAATCGGGTCTGTAAACTCCGGCCGTACCTCCAAAACCGCATTGATACGGTTCGCGCAAGTCTGTGCGCGGGGAATCATAAGAAACACCGCAACGCCCATAATTAAGTACATCATCGTGAGCATGGCATATTCAATCATCGCCATAATATCGCCTATTTCCATATTACCAGCCGCAACCTGTTTACCGCCAAACCAAACGATCGCAAGGGCACATACGCTCATCAGAAGCATAACAAGCGGCATAAGAGCAGCGAATATATGATTTGCCTTAATGGCGATAGCGGCATAATCATCAAAGGTTTTATCTATTTTTTCTTTGCTGTCCCGTGTGCGGTTAAAGGCGCGAATTACCCTAACGCCGATAATGCTGTCCCTGACTGTGCGGGTGATTTTATCAAGCGTCGTTTGCATTTTTTCAAAGATTGGAATAATCTTTTTTCCGATGGCGACCGTCAACACAAAGATAACCAGCATAAATCCCAATATCAGAAAGGAGAGAGCACGATTTTTGGAAAACGCCAGAACAAGCCCTGCGATTGTCATAAAGGGGGCCGGAAGCAGCATCTCAACAATAGCGGAAAAGGCTTGCTGTATTTGCGTAACATCACTTGTGCTTCGCGTAATTAGAGAAGCCGCGCCAAACTGGTTAAAGTCATTCGCAGAGAACTTTTGCGCTTTGCGAAACAGGGCGCAGCGCATATCCCGTCCCATAGCGGTCGATATATAAGTGGACGAGTATGTTCCGAGAACGGAAATCATCGCCGTAACTACGGCAACTATGAGCATAACCCCTCCTGTTTTCCAAACATAATCCAAATCGCCTGTAACAATGCCATTGTTTACAATGCTTGCTGTAAGCGTGGGAATATACAACGTCCCCAGCACCTGTATAAAGAGCAGAAGTAACATAAACGCTACCCGCTTTTTATACGGCGATAAAAAATGTAAAAGTTTAACCATGTGAATCCTCCTAATTATAAAACAGAGCAGATAAAACATTTTTTTGATGTGATTACGGCAACGAAACGCCATACCAAAAAACGGCGCTTAATCAATAAATCTCCACTCGCAAAACCGCCTTAGCATACGGCTGTCGTTCCATGTTTCATCTATGTACTGTTCGATTGAATTACGGGGCGCAATCCCCCGATGACGTTGCGACCATCGAAAAATACATAACGACGTAACGAGTAAATTGACCGCCATAAATACGCTTAGGCAGATACAAGCGATTTCCCATCCCATTCCGTGCATTTTAGAAAACAGCGTTCTTAGCACAGGTACGAACCATTTGGAAAAGGCGAGCCCTGCAAGGCCCCATACAACTGTAAAAGCCGGAGATATTATCCCGTCGATATTCAAAAATTCTTTGCTGTAATCCCATGCCCGCATATGCAGTCCGTATTTCAAAAGCGCACCGCAAAGATATTCTATGACGGTTGCGGCAAAGGTGAAAATAACAAATTGTAAAATATAGCTTTTACCTTCCAGCAAAACCGCTCCAATATACAACACTACCGCCCCAATGCCGTAAATAATGCAAAACGGCCCCCACACGGCCACCGTATGGGTTTCCCAATGCCCGTAACGAAACACGCAAAAAACGCCTTCAATCAGAACGCCGAGCAGGCTGCCTGCTATAAACAGCCAAAACAAGTCGGCGTATATAATTTGTTGATTTTGTATTTTCATAAGCTCTCCACATTTATTTTCTATATAAAAAAGCCGATAACCGCATTTCTTATCTGCGTGTTATCGGCTCTGCGTCTGTGCGTCCGGCTCTTTGATAACGGATATATGAAATTGTTTAACAGCGATTAGTGTTTCCGACCTGCATTTTGGACAGAAAAGCGGGAAGTTTTTAAGTTCTGTATTTTCCCGCACTTTCAACCTTGTCTTGCTTTGACAGATCGGGCATAAAATCCATTGTTCTTTCATTTTGTCTCACCGCCCATTGCTTCCAGGAACATAGTAAGCTCCTGCTGCAAACACAAGTTCAGCTTTTCACCGATAGAAAGATAGTATCTAAATTCTTCTTCTGTTAATCTGTCTGCCGCCGCTTCCTCTGTATTCATTACCGGCTGAATATATTTCTTGCAAAAGGCGCGCCCTTTATCAGATAGATGTACCGTCTTGCTGTTACGCGCTACCGCCTTTTGTGAGAGATATACATATCCGTCTTTTACAAGGCTTCTGATTGCCGAATGGATAGTTTGCTTTGGAAAACCCATATTTCCGGCAATGTCATTTTGCGTAAGGGCTTCCGCCGTTTCATATAGGTTATACAGCGTCCAAAAAACAGAATCGGAAATACCCAGCCTCATGGCGATACGATGATATAGTTCGTTAGTTTTCTTTTCCTGCTTATTTAGCGCGGCATACTGTTCGTAAACTTCTTTTTTCATTATGGCCTCCAATCTTTTTATAAAAACTGATTTCGGATTTTGTATCATTATAAGTCCGAAATCAGTTTTTGTCAATAGGTTTTCAAAAAAAGTTATAAATGGCTGCCGCTCAATAATCGGATTTATTTAAGCTAATGCTATGAGCTGTATAGACATATCTAACGGGGCTGCCAGAAAAGCCGCGAGAAAAGAATACAGGGACAGCCGCACCATGGCGGCGTATCTGCGGAAAATCGCAATCGACAGGTACTTTTTTCAAGTAGACCATAGCGACATAAAGGCAATGGCCCCCGAGATACAGAAAATCGGAGGTCAACGTCAACTAAATTACAAAGCGCGTCAACGCGACGCGCAGCGTCTGCCAAGAGGACATAATCAAGTTTCAATATACCCTGTCGCAAGCGTTGGATTAGGGCAGCATATGGACTGCTTCTTTTATAATATTTCTTTCAGATCCGTATAAAAAAAGGATAAATGTTTATGAAAGCTATGCCAGCTGACGGAGTTGGGATCGCCGACAGCGTAATAATAACGAGAGTTTTTAAAATTCGTATTCAATAAATAATATGAATCTCCCATTTCCTGTCGGGTTTTCGTATCGAACAAAATGTCCAATTCTCTTGCATAAGCTTCCCAGTTGTTTTGTATATGATCAGAATAGAATGCCGTAAGCCGCGCGACATAGATTCCGGGGGTCATCATAAGAATCTCCTGGTCTTCGCTGCTCCCAGAAGCGGTTCTGATCGTGTAGACATCAGAATGATAATCGTAATATTCCGTTCCCAGAAAATCGTCTTCCACCTTACCGACGGCGCTTCCCTGCCCTATTATCGTCCGAAAATCCATTTCTTGCACCGCCTCCGAAACCGATCCGATATAATAGGGAATGTCCTCTGCCATTTTACCGGATTCCGGATCGATCGTAAGGGGGACATAAATCTGCCCGTTTATTCTGTATATCGTCTTTGGCATAATATCATAGTATAAATACGGCCCAAGCAGTTCCTCTGTGGAATTTCCATAAAAAATTCCGATGCATGCCACACCAACGAGAAGCAAAGATACGAGCGTACAAACAAAGATCGATACTTTTACACGTTTCAATTATAATCCGCCTTTCTGTTTATGATATATAATATAAAATAGTGGAATGGCTATACTGAATGACGCGGTGTAAAATGGCTTAAGGCCGCATGATTACTATGATTTCAGCACTTTATCGCTGTGAGAATAGTCATAAATTTTGACGCCTTGGTGCCCAAATGGTGCCCACATTCTGCGTAAACATATAAGAAGTTACGGGAAGTTGTAAAGAAATACTTCCATCATGTTGCGGAAACGCAGCAAAAAATTATTAAAGCGGTTGACAAACTTTGTCACACAACGCAAGCCCTTTTTCAAGGTATCAAGTATAAAATCATTGCCTACCTCATTTTTACGTCTGCAAAGCCGCTTAAATCAGGCAGTACTAGCTCCTACTACGTGACTTTCGTTCTCACTATAGAGAGTGGGCGAAAGCGGGGCAGGCGGGTTTGTCAATGACGCGCAGCCGTTCATTTTATCGTTTACAAGGGCGGCTGCCCCTGCTACTTCCATGTAGGATTATGCTTTTAATGTGCGATTAGTTTAACAAGCATTTATAGGAATATACCATTTCATTGTATTGTGCCGCAACTCTCTCATAAGGTGAATCTCTTAAATAGTATGACCAAAATGAAAAAATGTTTAAAACTGTTGATGCATGCTTCTCCTTTAATAAAATTTTTTTATCTATATTTGTTTTTTTATATTTAGACAGCCTTTCACAATAATATTCTATTAAGTCGTCAGCATTCATATTTAAACCAAACCCATTACCTCTGCTTATGAAAAATGAAATATCCCCTATACCTTTTCCGATACAAATATTTTGAAAATCACATAAATAAAGTTGGTTTTTAGAATATAATATATTTTCAGGGTGAAAATCACCATGACATATATAATGAGGCCCGTTGTTTAACACATGACATACAGTTTCTATTTTTTCATAGATTTCGTCAAGTATAGATTCATCAAAGCGTCCTTTATGTTGACTGAGAACTAATTTCCAATCAAGATATGATTTTTGAGTAAGCGGTTTATCTATTACAGATTTATTACATTGTAAGTTTAATGGTGAAATATCGTCGATGCCGATGCTGTTAAACCTTGCGCATAAATCAACAGCTTGCTTTTGGAGTCTTATATCCCATTGATTATGTTTAATAGGCTTGTAGTAATCCATAACCAAAATAATACCGTATTTATCATGTATTTCAGAATACACTGTATTTGGAATATATGTTAGCTTTAATTCTTTGTTCAATGTATAAAATTTCAATTCTTTTTTGTATAAATCCCAATTACTATTATCTGAATTGGATAAGATTTGAGCGGTTTTTAATACATATTTTTTATTGTTATCATCAATAATATAAAGCTTTGCCCCACTCGCACCAACATTTATAGGCTCAATAGACTTTATACAATTAAAAACTTGCCTTTCTTTCAAATAGGCTATAATGTCATTTTTATTTGTTTCCATCATTCCTATCCTCCTAATATAAATTTCCTACATATCTCGCTTGATTCCTTTTGAAAAGATTATACACTATTTTTAACCAATATTCCACTTCATTTGAGACCCATTCACAGGCAGTAAAAACAAAGGGTGGGGTACTTCCCAATAAGTTGTTTTTCGGAAGTGTGGCCACTCTTCCTATGCTTGCTATTCCAAAAGTTACACTGAAAAGGGCAGAAAGGAATGGAACGAAGATGATAGCTAAGAGATATTTTGCAAAAGCTCGTGGTGCCCAAACGGTGCCCGACTTTTCAAAACCACGCTGTAAGGAGTTATGACGAGAAATAAGAAGATACGCGAAAAGCCTTGATTTTAGCCACTTGCGGCAAAACTTATGAACACGTATAAAGACCTATAAGACGCTTTGAGGGCTTATAATCAATATAAAATATCGTAATACCGCCCCGTTATCAGAAAGGTCAAATCATATTGGTGATCCGTCCTACTCTTATACGGCAGAAAATATCCTTTTAACCATAAATTTTACCGACGATGCGATTTAGCGCGCCGGCCGGTAAAATTTTCGCAGCCGCGCAGATCATGCGGTACTGCATTCCGAGCGTACAGATCGGACGGACACGCTTTTTCCCTGCAATCCGGAGGATACACAGCGCCGCCGCCTCCGGCAGCATACCATTCTGCTCATCGCGCTCCATCACAGATACGCTCCGGCTGATGCGGCCGTTATAAAGCGCGTCGCCTTCGCAATATTTCTGCCGTGCCGCAGTAAAACCCGTTTTAATGTCTCCAGGCTGTATTGCGCATATCCGGATTCCAAAAGGGCGCACTTCGTTGGAAAGCGCCATGCTATAATTGTTAATCGCCGCTTTTGCAGCAGAATAATACGCCTGAAAAGGGATCGGAACCATTGCCGCGACCGAACTGATATTGAGGATTCTTCCGCTTTGCTGTTTGCGCATAATCGGAAGCACGGCGCGGACCATCCGGACCATCCCGAAAAAATTCACATCGAATTGGCGCATTGCATCTTCTGTTTTCGTAAATTCAACCGCACCGGAGATTCCAAAACCGGCGTTGTTGATCAGCACATCGATCCGTCCGGCTTGTAAAACGACGCTCTGCACTGCCTTTTGAATTTCCGTTTCGTTTGTAACATCCGCGGAAATATGAAAAATCCCGTCGATTCCGTTCTGTCTCCTGCTGATTTCGAAAACCGTATAGCCTGCTGATTTCATCGCAAGCGCGGTGCATTTTCCAATTCCCGACGTGCCGCCGGTAATCAGGCAAACCTTTTCTGCCATATGTTACGCCTTCTTTTCCTTTTTGTGTCGCATAAAGCCTGTCTTTTCCTATTATAAAGCACATTCCGGAAATGTCAAACCGTACAAAATACTTCTTGAATATAGACTCGTCTCCTTTTATAATAAAAGGAATGTTTATTTTTCCAGGAGGATGCCCTTATGAAAAAACATCGTATACTGCCGGCAATATTTGCAATTCTTTTCATCGGATCGATGGCCGGCGTTTCCGAATGGCTTCATGAGCCGGAAATCTTATTTCCGGAAATCGCCGCAATTGCCATCGGCGCATGGCTCTCTCCCAAAACAGTCTGGCGCACGAACAAGTTCCGCTTGTTTTTATCCATTCTCCTTTGTGCGGTCTGCGGCGTATTGATCGTCCGGTATTGCCGGATTCCGCTGATTCTCCAGCTGCTCCTTGCGCTGATCCTCAGCCAGCTGTTTTTATCGATTTCCCGTACGAGTTTTGCACCCATGTGCAGCGCAATCATTCTGCCCGTGCTTCTTGGGACCACCTCGTGGATTTATCCGATCAGCGCGGGAATAATGACAGGATGTATTCTGATCGTACAAATGGGAATGGAAAGAACAGCGTTGCGCGCCCCTCTTTCCTTTGATCCCGTTCGAATACCCGCTCGTATGGTATTCGGCAGATTTTCTTTTTTTTACAAACGAATTCTGATCGCCGGGCTTCTGCTGACTGCCGCAGCAGCGAGCGGCTGGCGTTTTCTGGCAGCGCCTCCGCTTCTCGTTGCCTTTACGGAGCTCTCCGATTCGGAATGCCCCGCCAGGGGGCAGCCTCTGAAGACCTTTTTCTTTCCTGCCGCCTGCGCGCTTTCCGGTTGTGTTCTTCGTTATTGCTTCTGTGTTGTTCTTCAGATGCCGTTGACGCTGGCAGTACTCGTACAGGCAGCGTTACTCGTATTTGCCGTGCAATCCGCTCATTTTTATTTTCCCCCGGCGGGCGCCATGGCGATTTTACCGTTTTTAATTCCAGAAAACGCGCTTTTCTCCTTCCCGTTTCAAGTAGCTGTCGGTTACGCGTTTCTGATCTGCGCGGCGCTCTTTTTCTTTCCTACTGCGGAACATGCCGTAAAAGCGATCAAAGAAGTCGTCGCCGCGCATATTATTTCAAGATAGCGGAATAAAACTATGAGACTTTTTATTGCCATTCAGTTTACAGAGGAAGTTAAAACAGCATTGAAAAACGCGATCGGACAGCTGAAAAAACAAAGTGCTTCCGGGAATTTTACCAAATGGGAGAATTTGCATTTAACGCTCGTATTCCTTGGGGACTGCGACAATATCCCTCTGATCCGAAAATGCATCGATGAGAGTGTTTCCGGTTCGTTCTCCCTTACGATCGGCGGCGCGGGACGCTTCGGAGATCTGTGGTGGATCGGCGTAGAGAAAAATCAGGCGCTCGAAATCCTAGCGCGGCGTCTTCGCAATAAATTTCGTGAAAACGGATTTTTCATTGAAACAAAACAATTCAGGCCGCATATCACCATTGCCCGCCAAATCTCTTCCAAACAGGAAATCCAGCTCGACGTTCTTCCTGTGAACATGCCCGTGGACCGGATTTCCCTGATGAAATCGGAACGGATCGGAAATCAGCTCCTTTATACGCAAATATACACAAAAGAATTATAAAAACCCGATCAGCAGGTACGCGGTGCCTCCCGCCGCCCCCGTAATTGCCATCAGGAGAATCGGATTGAGCTTCCATTTTCGCAAGACGCAAAAAGCGGCGGCAAATAAAACAACGGCGATCCAGTCCGGACGCAGCAGCGCTTCCAGCCGGCTTTCGCCCGTGAAGGTCAGCAGCAGGATCGTCGCCGCGGCAGAAGCGATCAGTCCTGCGGAAGCCGATTTCAGGCCCAGCAGCGCGCCGGCCGTGTAAAGCGACTTCCGGCGGCGCAGAAAGAAGCAGCAAAGCGCGGCGGAAATACAGATTCCGGGAATGACGCAGCCCAGCGTCGCAATCACCGCACCCGGAATACCCGCAATTTGCAGTCCGGTAAACGTTGAGGTATTTACGGCGATCGGACCGGGCGTCATCTGTGAGATCGTAATCATGTCCGTAAAAGCTTTTGTGGTAATCCACGCGTTTTTTTCCGCCACATATGCCTGGATCATGGGAATCACTGCGTATCCCCCGCCGATACTGAACAGGCCGATCTGAAAAAAAGTTAAAAACAGCTTCCACAACAAGTTCATTCGCTTTTCCCCCGCTTTTTAAAATACCAGACTCTTGCGACGCAGAGGATGCAACAGGCCAATAATAAAAAGGCCACATGGACGTGCAGAAAAAAGTTTGCCGCAAATACGGCAGGTACAAGCAAAAGCAGCAGGAGGGAGCGTTCTTTTGTGATAACGCGTATCATATCGACGATATAATCTACGACAACTGCCGCAACGCCTGCCTGCATCCCCCTGAGCACAGCGGAAACGATCTGATTCGCGGCAAACAGCGCATACCATTTCGATACGGCCGTCATAATCACAAGCGGCGGGAGAATTGCAGCGGCGCTGCAGAGCGCAATTCCCGCAACGCCCGCGGCGCGGTATCCGGCCAGCGCAGATAAATTCACTGCGATCGCCCCTGGCGCAGACTGCGCGACCGCCGCCAGATCCAATAATTCTTCTTCCGAAAAAAGAGCCTTTCGTTCTACATAATATTTTCGAATCATCGGTACGATCACATATCCGCCGCCGAAGGTAAAAGTGCTGATAAACAGATTGATTCCAAACAGCCAGAAATATAATTTCACGCGTTTCATGCCATTCCTCCTTGTTGCTTCTTTATTATATCGCTTGCTTATTATTACGTAAAATGATATGATTTGCTGACAGCGATTACTTTTATTCATGACAGGAGGCGCAGCATATGACGCTTCGGCATCTAAAAATATTGCAGGCCGTCGCAGAAACCGGAAGTTTTACAAAAGCGGCAGAAAAATTATATATCACACAGTCCGCCGTGTCTCATGCCGTGCGCGAGTTAGAGCAGCAGGCCGGCACGCCTTTGTTCGACAGGCTTTCCAAAAACGTTCGCCCCACGAGATGCGGCCTGCTGCTATTGGAAGAGGCGGCGCCGATCCTGTCGGCCTGCCGGAATCTGGAAGCGCGCATAGGACATCTGGAGCAGCAGGCGCCGATCCGGATCGTATCGAGCATCACGATCGCCGCTTTCCGCCTGCCGCAAATATTGCAGGAATTTCACACCCTGCATCCACATTTGCCCGTACAGGTAGAGGTCGTTACCGCCGCGCAAGCGGTCGAAACGCTGCGCAGCGGCGCGGCAGATCTTGCCCTGATCGAAGGCGTAAAGCCCGCAGGTCCGTTTCAGAATCTCACATTCGCTTCCTATACGCTGTATGCGGTATGTGCGCCGGATTATAAAGCTGCCGGCAAAATACTCACCGTCGAAGAATTTTGTGCAGAAAAATTATTGCTTCGCGAAAAAGGAAGCGCCATCCGCGACAGGCTGGACAGCGCATTGTATTTGACAGGCCACGTCGCCCGTCCCGTATGGTGCAGCGTCAACTCCCTTGCGCTGACAAAAGCAGCCAAAGCAGGCCTCGGCATCGCCGTGCTTCCCGATCTGCTCGTAAAGGAAGCGCTTACAGAACACAGCTTATCGCCGGTGGAGATCCCGTCGCTCGCTTTGCAGAGCGATATGATTGCGCTCTGGCAAACCGCGCAATATCTGACCGCAGGACTGCGCGCGCTGATCGCGCTGATCGATCAACAAAAAGATAAAAAATACGACTGACAAGGCCGAGGCCGTTCGGCCTCAGACCATTTTCTCCTGTTTGATCTTTTTATCGATCACATGGCGCGAAGCCAGCTCGCTTCTGACGTCTTCCAGGGAAATTCCCATTTCCGTCATCAGCACCAGGATATGGTATGCAAGATCAGCGATCTCATAAATCGTCTCTTTGCGGTCGCCGGCCTTCCCTGCTATGATGACCTCCGTACATTCTTCCCCGACTTTTTTGAGAATTTTATCGATCCCTTTTTCAAACAGATATGTAGTATACGAGCCTTCCTTTTTCTCCAGCTTCCGCCCCGCAATCAATTCCATCAGGCCTTCTGCGGTAAACTCCGATCGCGTGTCGCTCTGGCAGAGGATCCGGTGAAAACAGGAATCGGCTCCCGTATGGCAGGCAGGGCCGTCCTTCTCCACAATAACTTGCAGCGCATCCAGGTCGCAGTCCGCAGTAATCCGTACGATATGCTGGCGGTTGCCGGAGGTTTCTCCCTTCCGCCAGAGCTGCCGGCGCGAACGCGACCAGAAGCAGGTCGTTTCTTCCCGAAGGCTGATTTCCAGGCTTTCCCGGTTCATATACGCGAGCGTCAGGAGCTTTCCCGTGCCGGATTCCGTAACGGCTGCCGGGATCAAACCGTTTTCGTCAAATTTCAAAGCATCCAAATTAAAATCACATTTCATGTCCATTTCCCATCCAATCCTGATTGATCATATCGTTTTTACATCGTTCTTACGTTGATGCCCGCCTGAGACAGGCATTCCTTCAGTTCTCCGATTTTGATTTCCCCGAAGTGGAATACGGAGGCGGCGAGTCCCGCGTCCACCTTAGGAAGCGTCTGGAACAGCGTAATAAAATCGGCAATACTGCCTGCGCCGCCAGAAGCGATCACCGGAACCGGAACAGCCTCGCATACCGCGCGCAGCAATTCCAGATCGAAGCCTGTTTTTACCCCATCCGTATCCATACTGTTCACTACGATTTCACCAGCGCCCATCGAAACGCCGCGCCGGAGCCATTCGATGGCTTCCATGCCCGTATTTTCTCTCCCGCCTTTTGCAAATACCCGGAAAACGCCGTCTACGCGCTTGATATCTGCGGAAAGCACCACGCATTGGTTGCCGTATCGTTTTGCAGCCTCTTCTATGAGCTCCGGATTGCGGATTGCGCCGGAATTGACCGATACTTTATCAGCGCCGCACTTTAAAACGCGGTCGAAATCTTCCACCGTGCTGATGGCGCCGCCTACGGTTAGCGGTATGAAAATCCGTTCCGCTACCTTCCGCAAAATATCCGTAAACAGGCTCCTGCCCTCCGCAGAAGCTGTGATGTCGTAAAATACGAGCTCATCGGCGCCGTTTCTGCTATAATAATCGGCAAGCTCCACGGGAGAATCCACGTCGCGCAGCCCCGCAAAATTCACGCCTTTCACGACGCGCCCATTTTTCACGTCGAGGCAGGGAATAATTCGTTTGGTAATCATAGGCTGTCTCCTTCCGCCACGCGCAGCGCTTCTTCGAGCTTCACAGCACCCGTATAGAGCGCTTTTCCGAGGATGGCGCCGTATAAATGCATATTTGCAAGCGCTTTGATATCCTCGAGAGAGGAAATTCCGCCGGAAGCGACAATATCCATATGAAATTCGGCCTGCAGCTCCGCATACAGTGCACGGTTCGTTCCCTGCATGGCGCCGTCCCGGCTGATATCGGTGCAGATGATCGTCTGTACGCCGATCCCCTCCATCCGGCGGCAGAATTCCCGAAAGTCCGTATCGGAGATCTCCGTCCAGCCGCTGACCGCCACCTTGCCGTCCTGAATATCGACGCCGACGGCCACAGCCGCGCCGTATTCGGATACGGCCGCCGCCAGAAACGCCGGATCCTTCAGGGCGGCGGTGCCCAGAATCACGCGGGACACCCCGGTATCCAGATATCGCCGTATGACCTCCATGGAACGGATGCCGCCACCGAGCTGCGTTTTGAGGCCGCTCGCCCGTACGATATTCCGCACCGCTGCAATATTGACCGTTTCCCCCGTTTTTGCGCCTTCCAGATCCACGATATGAAGATATGCGGCGCCCGCAGCGGCAAAGCGAGCCGCCGTTTCTTCCGGTTTATCGGAATATTCCGTCATTTTAGTATAATCGCCGCGCAGCAGGCGTACTGCGCAGCCATGGTGTAAATCGATTGCAGGAAATAAGATCATATGGTTGCCTCCTTATAATTCGCAGAACGCTCTCAAAATCTTCAGACCTGTCTGTCCGCTTTTCTCCGGATGGAACTGCGTTCCGTAAACCATTTCATTTTCTACTGATGCCGTTACCATCGCGCCGTATTCCGCATACGCTGTGACGAACGGCGTACAGTCCGCCGCGTAATAGGAATGCACGAAGTAAACGTGCTCTCCCGGCTCCACGTATCGGAACAATTTGCTTTTCGGCCTGTCTTCCGGAAAAAGCAAACCGTTCCAGCCGATGTGCGGCACTTTTCGTTCCGCGCCGATGACAGGAGACAGCGACTTCACGTTCCCCGGAATCAGATTCAGCCCCTCGTATTCCCCATATTCATAGCTTTTGGTTAAAAGCATCTGCATCCCAAGACAGATTCCCAGAAGCGGTTTGCCTTTAGCCGTTTCCCGGATCATTACGTCGTATAAGCCCGTCATACGCAGCGCCCGCGCGGCATCGGAAAAAGCTCCCACGCCGGGGAGAATCAATTTTTCCGCATTGGCGATCATACGCCGGTCATTGGTCACTACGGCTTCCTGCCCGATGTAGCCGAGCGAAGAAGAGAGTGAGAAAAGATTGCCCACTCCGTAATTGATGATCGCAATCATTTTACAAAACTCCCTTCGTCGACGGAATTCCTTCCGGATCAGACGGATCGGTTTCCAGCGCTTCGCGAAGCGCTCTGGCAAACGCTTTGAACATACATTCTATGATATGATGGCCGTTCGTTCCGGCGAGCTGTCTGATATGGAGCGTTATCGGAAAATTCCGGACAAAGGCAAGCAGGAATTCCTGCGCCAGTTCCGTATCGAACTCTCCAACCTTCTGCGGTAAATTCCGTAATTCGCAGGCAAGATGGCTCCTTCCGGAAAGGTCGACGGCGCACAATAGCAGCGCTTCATCCATAGGCAGAATTGCGTGCGCATACCGCCTGACGCCGCGGAATTCTCCCGCCGCTTCGGCAAATGCCTTTCCCAGACAGATTCCCACATCCTCTGCCGTATGGTGAAAATCCACCTCCGTATCGCCCTTGCAGGAAATCCGGAGATCAAATTTTCCGTGTTTTGCGAATAAAATCAGCATATGATTCAGAAATCCGCAGCCCGTATAGATATCGGATTCCCCCCTGCCGTCGATGCACAGCTCCAATTCGATCTGCGTCTCTGCGGTATTCCGGACGATTTTACCGGTTCGCGCTTTTTTCATATCGATCCTCTCGCTTTCTCTGTCAGAATCTCCCGCAGCGTACCAAACAGCGCTTCCATCTGCGCCGCGGTCCCGACGGTGATTCGGATATATTCTTTGATTCGTTCTTTTGAAAAATGGCGCACAAGGATTCCCCGCGCTTTCAATTCCCGATAGAGCGCTTCCCCTCCGATCGCATCGTGTTTCGCAAACAGAAAGTTGCTTTTTGAATCTGTCAATACAAATCCTTCTTCCTGTAAAACCTGCTTTGCATGCTCGCGCGTCTTTATGATTTCCCGGCAGTTTGCGTCATAATATGCGCGGTCGCGTATCGCGGCCACGCCGGCGCGCATCGTGAGGCGATTGATGCTGTACGGATTCGTCGCATATTTAATCCGATTCAGGTCTGCAATCAGCGCTTCGTCTGCGATTGCAAAGCCGAGTCTTGCGCCCGCCATAGAACGGGATTTCGAATACGTCATTACGGTGATCAGATTTTTATATTTCTGCGTCAGAGGGAAGCTGCTTTCGCCGCCGAAATCCACATAGGCTTCGTCGATGAGCACGATATTATCCTGGTTCGTTTCACAGATTTTTGCAATTTCCTCCAAAGAAACCGTAAGCCCCGTCGGGGCGTTCGGATTGGCTAAAATGACGTTCTTATTGATTCCGCAATAGTCCTCGGCACGTACGGTAAAATCCTCCAGAAGCGGGATTTCTTTGTAGGGGACGCCGTAAAGCTCCGCATAAACTTTATAAAATCCGTAGCTGATATCGGGGAAAACAGCTTCGGAATCTCTGCCGCAGAATGCCATGAAGGAAAACGAGAGAATGTCGTCCGATCCATTCGCCACAAAAATATTTTCCGGTTTTTTCCCGTAATAGGCGGCGATTTCCCTGCGAAGTTCCGTACAATCCGGATCCGGATACAGATTGAGCCGCGATACCGCTTCCCGGTCCAGCGCTTTTAAAACGCCTTCCGAGGGCGGATACGGAGATTCGTTCGTGTTCAATTTGATATAGCTTCTGTCCTGCGGCTGTTCTCCCGGCTGATAAGTTTCGAGCATGCCGTATTTTTTATTCAGAAATTTGCTCATGGAAGCGTTCACCGTGCCCTTTCGCACTATTCTATATTTATTTAGTATCTCCAAAAAGTCCGCATCGTAAGCTTACGGACCGCCCATGGGCGTACAGCCCTTCTTCTTCCGCAATGGTTACGATATCTTTGCACGCTTTTCCGAGCGCTTCCGCCGTATAATACGTATACGCGGACTTCTTCACGAAATCTTCCACGGAAAGCGGGCTGGAGAACCGCGCCGTGCCGCCGGTTGGGAGCGTATGATTGGGGCCGGCGTAATAGTCGCCCAGCGCCTCGGGGCAGTTCCGTCCCAGAAAGACCGAGCCTGCATTCCGGATAAGGCTCAGATAATCGAAGGGCTGGTCCACGCAGAGCTCCAGATGTTCCGGAGCGATTTCGTTTGCCGCCTCGATCGCTTTGCGGATCGAAGACGTTACGATTATTTTACCATTCCTGTCAATAGAAGCGCGCGCAATGTCTTTCCGCGGCAGTGACGGAATGAGGCGTTCCAATGCCGCGGCTACCTGCCGTGCGAATTCCTCGCTGTCGGTAATCAGAACCGCCGTTGCCATTCTGTCGTGTTCCGCTTGGGAAAGCATGTCCATCGCGGTGATATCCGGGTTATTTTTGTTGTCCGCAACGATCAGGATTTCGCTTGGCCCTGCGATCATGTCCGTATCCACGATTCCCTGTACCTGACGTTTTGCTTCCGCGACATAAGCGTTGCCCGGTCCCACGATCTTGTCGGCGCGCGGAATGGTTTCCGTTCCGTATGCCAAGGCGGCGATTGCTTGCGCGCCGCCAGCTTTTATAATGTAATCTGCGCCGGCGATATGTGCGGCTGCCAGGATCTGCGGCGGTACGTTTCCGTCGCGGTCAGGCGGCGTCGATATCATGATCTTTTCTACGCCTGCAATTTTTGCCGGAATGCAGTTCATCAGAACGGTTGACGGGTACCGCGCCGTACCTCCCGGTACGTAAATC
>JBKUJR010000028.1:0-17255 GCA_046952735.1 Clostridia bacterium
GTCATAAGGTTCGTATTTCGTCCGGTGACAATTTTACCGGAAGGCAGCTTGAGCGCCATCGCCGGAGCGTTTTTAGCTTGCGACTTTTCAATCGCATAGGAAACGACGTCCCGGTCCGACGGCTTTAAGTCCGCCTGATTCATGATCAGTTCGATTTTTTCAACAGTTTCCGCATCAACCAGCCCCTGGATATAGTCGCAGCGGATTTTAAAATACCTGCGGATGATTTCCTCGTTTGCGGCAGCTCTGACCGTCGCATCCTCTTCGATTGCATAACCGGCCATATTCACACCCATATCCGTAGGGGAGAGATAAACGTTTTTTCCTAAAATTTTCTTTAAAATAGTCTTTACGACCGGGAAAACTTCGATATCCCTGTTATAGTTTACGGTTCTGATATTATATGCCTCCAAATGATACGGATCGATCATATTGACGTCTTTCAGATCTGCGGTCGCCGCTTCATAAGCCAGATTTACAGGATGCTTCAACGGCAGATTCCAGATCGGAAACGTTTCGAATTTTGCATAGCCCGCCTGTACCCCCCGTTTATGCTCGTGATAAAGCTGGGAAAGACAAGTCGCCATTTTTCCGCTGCAGGGACCGGGCGCGGTAACGACGACGAGAGGACGCGTCGTTTCTACAAATTCATTCTTTCCGTAGCCTTCGTCGCTGACGATCAAATCGACGTTTCCGGGGTAACCGGGAATCGGATAATGGATATATGTATTGATACCGCGTTTTTCAAGCTTGCTGCGAAATACGTCGGCGGCATACTGTCCGCTGTATTGGGTAATTACTATATTATTGACTAATAAACCGAGCCCTCTTATGGAGTCGATCAGTCTGAGGATTTCCAGGTCATATGTGATTCCCAGATCCGCGCGGATCTTATTTTTTTCGATATCCGCAGCGTTGATACAAAAAAGGATTTCACAAATGTCTTTGAATTCCAGGAGGAGTTTGATTTTATTATCAGGTGCAAAACCAGGTAAAACGCGGGCGGCATGATAATCGTCGAAAATTTTACCGCCGAATTCCAGATAGAGTTTGTCGCCGAACTGACTGATCCGTTCTTTGATGTGTTTCGTTTGCTTCTCGATATAAAGTTCGTTGTTAAAGGCAGGCTGCATAAAAAAAGACTCCTTATTAAGTATAATAAAGTGTAGAATACTACCATATATTGTTATATATAAAAAAACAACGTATCTTATTATAGCATTTCTGCGTGTGCAAAGCAATTATGAAATTCCATAGAACGGATTGACCTTTTACAAAAATAGTGTTAAGCTAAATAACGTGCGTTTTATAGGTATTACGGATATAAAATGAATCATAAATCTGCATAGAGAAGGTGACTGTATGGAGGTTGCAAAAGTTGTAATTATCGGCATCGTACTCGTATTTTTAATACTTGTGCTGCTGACATTTCTGCTTATGCTGTTTCAAAAAGCGGCGGGCGGGAAATCCAGAAAAGAAACCGCAGCGCTTCAGCAAGAAACGAGCGGCCGTAAGAGCGCCGAAAAGCAGGCGGAACCGGAGGACTTGTCCCTGATTTCCGTATTGACCGCCGCGGTGGCGGCCTATCGGAGCGCGGAAGGAGAAGAATCGGACCCGAATCGTTTCAAAGTGGTTGCTTTTCGCAAAACGCCTCGCAGAGAAATGAAATGAGGAGGATGTTATGAGCGCTTTTTTTGAAACGATCGGGGATTTGCTGAAAAATTCCGGCTTCGCATATATTATCAAAAATTTTTTAGACGGGGGCTGGCAGACAGTGGTAATGCTTCTGCTGTCTCTGGTGCTGATCTATCTTGCCGTCGTCAAAAAATTCGAACCGCTTCTGCTGCTTCCTATCGCATTTGGGATGCTGCTTGCAAATCTTCCGCTTGCCGGTTTGTCTGCTGCGGATGAAGGCGGATTACTATATTATTTATATCAGGGCGTCGGCCTGAAAATTTATCCGCCCCTGATCTTTCTTGGGATCGGCGTCATGACGGATTTCGGCCCGCTGATCGCGAATCCGAAGAGCCTTCTTTTAGGAGCCGCCGCGCAAATCGGAATTTTTATAACGTTTATCGGCGCGACGCTGCTGGGCTTTACGCTTGCGGAAGCCGGTGCGGTCGCCATCATCGGCGGTGCGGACGGACCGACGGCGATTTTCACGGCGCAGGCGCTGGCGGGGCATTTAACGCCCTCTATCGCGATCGCGGCATACTCGTATATGGCGCTCGTGCCGGTCATCCAGCCGCCCATCATGCGCCTCCTTACGACAAAAAAAGAACGCGCAGTCAGAATGACGCAGTTGCGGGAGGTCAGTAAAAAAGAAAAAATCATATTTCCGATTCTCGTAACGCTCGTAGTCTCTTTGCTCCTGCCCTCGGCGGCTACTTTGGTCGGTATGCTCATGCTGGGCAATCTGATCCGGGAATGCGGCGTCACACAGCGCCTTGCAAAAACAGCGGAAAATGAATTGATGAACATCGTCACGATTTTTTTAGGAATTTCTGTCGGCGCTACTGCAAGCGCAGAAAATTTCCTGAATACGAAAACGCTCATGATTCTCGCTTTGGGAATGTTCGCCTTCGCGATGGGGACTGCTTCCGGCGTTTTATTTGGAAAGCTCATGTGTCTTGTTACGAAAGGAAAAGTCAATCCTCTGATCGGCGCCGCCGGTGTTTCCGCAGTTCCGATGGCGGCCCGGATCGCACAGAAGGTCGGCAGAGAAGAAGATCCGGACAATTATCTTCTCATGCATGCGATGGGGCCGAATGTGGCGGGCGTCATCGGCTCGGCCGTAGCTTCCGGCATCCTGATCGCTATGCTGGGAGGATAACGGCAGAAATGAAATCCCTGCATGCCTTGTATACTTGACAATTCTGAAAATAATATTAAAATTGTAGCCGTTCTCATTTTATATTATATTTATTTACAGGAGGTTTTGGTATGGAAAACATGCAGGGCTCCGTATCAATCAGTACGGAGAATATTTTTCCTATTATAAAAAAATGGCTTTATTCGGAGAAAGACATTTTTCTGAGGGAAGTCGTGTCGAATGCAAGCGATGCGATCAGCAAGCTGAAAAAATTAATTTCGGTAGGCGAAGCGCACCTTGATGAAAAGGAATGGAAGATAGAGGTTTCCCTCGATAAAGAAGCCGGTACGATCACAATTTTCGATAATGGGATCGGCATGACGCAGGAAGAAGTCGTTAAATATATCAATCAGATCGCTTTCTCGGGCGCAAAAGATTTTCTGGAAAAATATCAGGGAAAGACGGACGACGCGCAGATCATCGGGCATTTCGGACTGGGCTTTTATTCTGTCTTCATGGTATCCGACAAAGTAGAGATCGATACGAAATCTTACGTGGAGGGCGCGGAGGCAGTCCATTGGGAAAGCAGCAGCGGGATGGATTATTCGATTACGCCCTCAGAGACGGAAGAACGCGGTACTTATATTACCCTTCATATCGCAGAAGACAGTAAGGAATATCTGGATGCATTCAAATTGCGGGAAACCTTACAGAAATATTTCTCATTCCTGCCGATCAACCTGTATTTTACCGACGTAGAAGAAGAACAGAAAAAAGCCGCGGAGGCGGAGAAAGCAGAGCAGAAAGAGGACGCGAAAGAAGCGGAAGATGCTCCAAAGGAGCCGGAAGCGCCGAAACCGATCAATACGACTACGCCGCTTTGGGCAAAACCTGTCAAAGACTGCACGGACGAAGAATATAAGGAATTTTACAGAACGCTGTTCCATGATTTCAACGAACCGCTTTTCTGGATCCACCTGAATATCGATTATCCGTTTAATTTAAAAGGAATTCTTTATTTTCCGAAATTAAAGAGCCAGTACGATTCATTGGAAGGCGTCATCAAGGTATACTACAATCAGGTCTTTGTAGCGGATAACGTGAAAGAAATTCTTCCTGAGTTTCTCATGCTTTTAAAGGGCGCTATCGATTGCCCCGATCTTCCTCTGAATGTTTCCAGGAGTTTTTTGCAAAACGACGGTTATGTAAATAAAATCGCCTCACATATTACAAAAAAAGTGGCGGACAAGCTTACGGGAATGTTCAATACGGAAAAGGAAACGTATTGCAAATACTGGGACGATATCAATCCGTTTGTGAAATTCGGCTGCCTGAAAGATGAAAAGTTCTTCGATAAGGTGAAAGAGGCGATCGTATTCAAAACGACGGACGGCGAATATCTTACGCTGGAAGAAATGGGAGACCAGAATGCGATCCATTACATCGACGACCAGGTACAGCAGGCACAGTATGTGAAAATGTATCAGGACAGCGGCATAAAGATCGCTGTATTGGACGGGCCGCTCGACCGCCATTTCGTCAATTTCCTGGAATATAAGAATCCCGGAAAGGTCAAATTCATTCGCGTGGATGCAGACGTAACGGACAACATGAAAGACGCTTCCAGCGAAATTTCCAAAGAATATCTCGAAACGCTTGCAACGCTTTGCGCGGAGGACTTTCAAAAAATTTCCGGCAATGAGAAGCTGACAGTAAAAGCGGAAGCGATGAAATCTCCGATGCCGGCAATTCTGCTGTTGTCGGAAGAAGCCAGAAGAATGCAGGATATGGCGAAAATGTACGGCTCTCTCGGCTTCCCGATGGAGAACGACGTTACGCTCGTACTGAACGCATCCAACAAAACGGTTCAAAAACTGCGGCAATTGAAAGAAAACGGGGACAACGCGGAAGATACGAATCTCGTATGTTCTCAGATTTATGACCTTGCGAAGCTGGCGCATCAGCCGATGGAGGCGGATGCGATGACGCAATTCATCGAGCGTTCTGCGAAGATCCTGGACAGGATAACGGAATAATATAATATTAAAAGTAATTTCCAGGGGAAAGGATATGCGGCAATGAAATATTTGGTATTATTAGGAGACGGAATGGCGGATTATCCGGTAGAAGAACTCGGAAATCTCACGCCGCTGCAAAAGGCGGAAAAACCGAACATGGACCGGATGGCGCCGTATGCGGAGCTGGGCCTCGTAAAAACCGTACCGGACCATTTAAACCCGCCGGGCAGCGATATTGCAAACATGTCCGTTCTCGGATACGACCCCGACCGTTACTACACCGGGAGATCTCCGCTGGAAGCCGTGAGTATGGGAATCGAACTGGCAGACGACGATATCGCCATCCGCTGTAATCTCGTAACGCTTTCCGAAGAAAAAAATTACGAAGATACGACAATGGTAGATTACAGCTCCGATGAAATCACGACGGCGGAGTCTGCCGTATTGATCCGGTTCCTGGACGAAAGGCTGGGAAACGATCAAATTCGTTTCTATCCCGGCGTGAGTTACCGTCATTGCGTCATATTGAAGCATCAGAAAGAAGCGGATCTGCATTTTACCCCGCCGCACGATATTTCCGGGAAAAAAATCAAATCGTATCTCCCCGAGGGGCGCGCCCTCGGGAACCTCTTTGAACTCATGAAAAAGAGCCGCGAACTTCTGCGCGATCATCCGATAAACCGGAAGCGAATTGAAAACGGCTTGCGGCCTGCCTCCTCCATATGGCTGTGGGGTCATGGCCGCCGCCCTTCTTTTGATCCTTTTTACGAAAAGCATCGCGTGAAAGGCGCCGTGATTTCAGCGGTAGATCTCGTGAAAGGCTTGGGGATCTGCGCCGGGATGGAGACTCCGGAGGTGCCGGGGGCTACTGGAAATATCGACACGAATTACGAAGGCAAAGCCGACGCGGCAATCGCATTTTACGAAAACGGAGGAGATTTCGTGTATCTCCATGTAGAAGCGCCGGACGAATGCGGGCACAGGAATGAAATTCAGAATAAAGTAAAGGCCATCGAAAATATCGATCAAAAAATTCTCGGTAAAATATGGCGTTACTTTGAAAGCGGCGCAGAGCCGTATCGGATTTTGGTAATGCCCGATCATCCTACGCCGCTCTCTCTGATGACGCATACGCATGATCCCGTGCCTTATATGATTTATGAAGGAGGAGAGCGCCGGATTCGGAATGCCTCCGCACGATATCATGAAAAAGATGCGGCGCAAACGGGAATTTATATCGAAAAAGGGTATACGCTGATCGATCGTTTTTTCGGTTGACAGATTTCGATTCCTATATTAAAATGGATCTCGTTAAGTAAATATTCGGAGGGTTTCCTTGAAATCAACGCTTTTTACAAAAGCATATTACTTTTTTTACTTTTACTTTTATTCTTTTTTTGATAAAGTAAGAGAAGTTTCTGCTGCGTAAAGTGTGGGTTTCGAGACCACCAGAAAAATCATCCAACATGATACCGTACGGCAGAAACGCCTGTACGGTATTTTTTTGCAGAAGGAGGAACCTGAAATGGTAACAGTTCTAAAACCTGGCGTAACGGAAGAACAAATTGAAAATCTTTGCCGGTGGTTCCGGTCAAGAGGTCTGGACGTACACGTTTCGAAGGGAAAATACCAGACGATCATCGGACTGATCGGCGATACGAAACAGATCGATACGGAGCTGCTCGAAAGCCTGGATATCGTAGAAGCCGTCAAACGGATCAGCGAACCATTCAAAAATGCAAATCGGAAATTCCATCCGGATGATACGATCGTCAATATCAACGGAACCCAAATCGGCGGCGGGCATTTTGCGATCATCGCCGGTCCGTGCTCCGTAGAATCACCGGAGCAAATCGTAGAAATCGCGCAAAAAGTCAAAGAGGCGGGCGCATCGATTTTACGCGGCGGCGCTTTCAAGCCGCGGACGTCTCCATACGACTTCCAGGGACTGAAAGCAGACGGAATCGAATACCTTCTGGAAGCGAAAAAAATCACGGGTATGCCGATCATAACGGAAATCATGAATGCAAACCATCTTCCGCTTTTTGAAGAAATCGATATCATTCAGGTCGGCGCAAGAAATATGCAGAATTTCGACTTGCTAAAAGAACTGGGACACACAAAAAAGCCGATATTGTTAAAACGGGGGCTCGCCAACAACCTGAAAGAGCTTTTAATGAGCGCGGAATATATTATGGCAGGCGGCAATGAAAATATCATCCTCTGCGAACGCGGGATCCGCACGTTTGAAACGTACACAAGAAATACGCTGGATCTTTCCGCAGTACCGATGCTCCGGGAACTCACGCATCTTCCTGTCGTCGTCGATCCCAGCCACGCCTCCGGAATTGCCAGGCTCGTAAAACCTTTAGCAATGGCTGCCGCTGCGGGGCGCGGACGGCATCATGATCGAAGTTCATAATGATCCGGTAAATGCCCTCTGCGACGGCGCGCAATCTCTGACGCCGGTACAATTTGCGGATGTCGCGGATAAAATCAGAAAGATCCGTGAGGTGATCCAGGAATGAACGTTGGCATCGTCGGACTTGGATTGATCGGCGGATCGTTCGCCAAAGCGTATAAAAGCGCCGGGGCGCACACGGTATATGGTTTCGATACCGACCGGAAAATGCTGGATTTCGCATTGCTGGACGGAGCTGTCGATGAAAGGCTCGATTTCCGGAATATACAGAGCTGCGAACTGCTTCTTCTATGTGTTTATCCCGATGCAGCAATAGCGTATCTGCAGGAAGCGGCGCCGCATCTTTCTCCGGAGACCCTCGTGATCGATTGCTGCGGAACGAAACGGAAGGTGTGCAAAACCTGTTTTTTAATTGCCCAGAGGTATGGTTTTACGTTTATCGGCGGCCATCCCATGGCAGGCACGCAATATTCCGGATTCAAATATAGCAAAGCAGGGCTTTTTAAAGGCGCCTATATGATCCTTGTGCCGCCGGTATACGACGATATGGAGCTGCTCGATACAGTTAAAACGGCGCTGTCTCCTGCGGGTTTCGGTCACTATTCCGTAACCAGCGCGGAAAAACACGATCAAATCATCGCCTTTACGTCGCAGCTTGCGCATATCGTGTCAAACGCATACGTCAAAAGCCCTTCCGCAAAAGCGCATAAAGGCTTTTCCGCGGGCAGCTATAAAGATCTTACGCGCGTAGCGTGGCTGAATGAAACCATGTGGTCGGAACTCTGCATGGAAAATAAGGAAAATGTAATTTTTGAGCTGGAAACGCTCCTTCGGGAACTGGAAAAATATAAAACCGCACTGGAAAAGGACGATCTGCCGGCGCTGCAAGCCTTATTTGCAGAAGGCAAAAAAAGAAAGAGCGAGATCGACGGATGAAAGGAGACTGCCGATGAAATTTGAACCATTGAAGCGTGTGAAAAGAAGTGTTTTATTGGATACGGATATCGGGCCGGACTGCGACGACGTAGGCGCGCTGGTAGTGCTGCATGACCTGGCGCGGAAATATCAGATAACGATTTCTGCAATTTGCAACTGCACTTCGAATCCTTACGGATGCGGCGCAATCGACGTCGTCAACCGGTATTGCGGCGCTGCGGAAATCCCAATCGGCATTACCGGACGGCGCCATTTTTGGGACGGTCCGGATACCCGATATTACAATCGGCTGATATCCGAACGATTCCACACACAATATTTCCCCGTAGGAGAGAAAAAACCGGAAAACGCTTTGAAATTATATAAAGAAGCGCTTCAAGCGGCGGAAGACGACAGCGTCATCTTTATTACGATCGGTATGCTCAACAATCTTGCGGAACTGGTCGAAACGGCGCCGGAATTGCTGGAACGGAAAGTATACGCATTCGTGACAATGGCAGGGAGACAGTTCGAAAAGCAGAAAGAATTTAACGTCAACTGCGATGGAGCGGCGTTTCGGAAATTTATAACAGAGGTCAAAGCCCCCATCTTTTTCAGCCCGTTCGAAACGGGCGCTGCCGTCTGCTCTGGTTTTACGCCAAAGGGAGAAAAAAATACGGAAAATAATCCGGTGTTTGTATCTTATCGGGAATATCTCAACGCGATGCGGACGGAAAAAACATTATTGAATGCATCGTTCGACCTGACGGCGGTCCATTTTGCCTTCGAAGGAGAAGGCAAGTATTACAAGCTTTCTGATGCCGGTGAAATGCTATGCGATCCGTCTACGGAGGAAACGGTATTCCGATCCGGAAAGGGAAAAGACTATTGTATCGAACTGAATTGTCCGGAAAGCGAGCTGGGCGGATATTTCAGCGGAATCCTCAGAAACGCTTAGATATTGCCAACACTTTGATTTTAGAGTAGAATAACGATATTATTATATTGATTCAAGGAGTTCCTATTTATGATATCGGAAGAAAAGCGCGAAGAGCTCGATCGGTACGGACAAGCACATATTCTTAGATTTTATGAACAGCTGAGCGATGCGGAAAAAGAAATTCTCGAAAATCAAATTGAAAAAATAGATTTTAAAGCCATTGAAGGCTTATATCGTCAAATATGCGCAAAGGAAGAAGAAAAACCGTCACGGATCACGCCGATTCCCTGTGCCGTGGAATCCTCCTGGACAAATGCGCAGAGACAGAAATATTATCGCAGGGGAATCGAAATCATGCGCCAGGGCAAATATGCTGCGGTAACGATGGCGGGCGGTCAGGGCACCCGTCTGGGGCATAACGGTCCGAAAGGCACCTTTGTGGTCTGCGTCCCGGAACAGAAATCTCTATTTGAAATTCAATGCGGAAGATTGAAAGCGCGTGCAGAAGAATGCGGCCGAACAATCCCCTGGTATATTATGACGAGTGAAGAAAATGACGAAGCAACGAAACGGTTTTTCCGGGAAAACGATTATTTCGGATATCCGAAGGAATCCGTTCTGTTTTTCCGCCAATATATGCTTCCGATGCTGACTCCGGACGGAAAACTTATTTTAGAAGAAAAATATAAAATCAGAGAAGGCGCGGATGGTCACGGCGGTATTTTCAAAGCGATGCTAAAACGCGGCGTGATCGCAGACATGAGACGGCGCGGCGTAGAGTGGATTTTCACAGGAGGCATCGATAATATTTTGGTACGTCCCGCAGATCCCTGCTTTCTCGGCTATCTGGCAGAAAACGGATATGCGCTTGGCGGCAAGTCGATTCTCAAAAGAGATGCTTTTGAAAAAGCCGGCGTTTTCTGCAAAAAAAATCAAAAACCTTTTGTGATCGAATATACGGAGATCTCACCGGAAATGGCGGAGCAAACGAACGAGGCGGGCGAATACGTATATGGCGACGCCCATATTTTGTGCAATCTGTTTCAAATCAGCGTCTTTGAAAAGATGGGAGCAGAGGGGCTTCCATACCATGCCGCATATAAAAAGGCGGCGTTTATAGAGGATTCAGGCAATAAAACCGTACCGGAGCAGCCGAATGCCTATAAATTCGAAGCGTTTATTTTCGACGCATTTGCCTTTTACGACGAGATGGGGATCCTGCGCGTAGAACGGGAACGGGAATTTGCGCCGATTAAGAACAAAGCAGGAGAAGACAGCCCGGAAACAGCACAGAAATTATATATCAGCGATGCAAAGGAGCACAAACAGAGATGAACAAAGGCCGGAATATTATGATCCTATTATGTTGTTTGCTGCTTTTAGGGATGCTGACGTTCCTGACCCGGACAAAAATGGAAAATCATACCGGCGTCGTGGACAATGTGCGCTATATTTTAAAAAGCTCTTCCAACAACGTCAAAAATTACGAATTTTATTTTACGGATGAGACCGTAATGACCGGAACGCTGACAACTACGGAACAAGGATACGAGCTGTATCTTTTCATCCGGGAAGCTTATGATGAAACGTTGCAGGACTATTTAACAGAACCATACGCATATTATTATATTGTCCGGGGGACAAACAAACAAAATGCCGCGGTGGAATGGAAATATGTGGAAGACGTCGAGGAGGCGCAGAAGACAGGGACGCCGTATGCGCGTTTCACGGAGAAGGTATTTATTTCCATGATTTATGGCGAAGATCCGATCATTACAATCTGGCAGGCGCTTGCCGTAGCCGTGCTTGCCGTAACGGGAGGGGTCGTGATCGGGAAAGCTGAAGAACTCTGGCATATTCTGTACAAAAAACCGGATGATGAGAATCCTGTCTGGGAAGATATGAACGGGATCAAAAGAGTGGGAATCGGAATTTTCGTTTTCGATGCGATTCTCCTGCTTCTATTTATCTTCCTGTAACCCGCGGAAAGGAACTGCGATATGAGCGTTAAAAAAAGAATTTTATTCTCAAATGTCATAATGCTGCTTTTCCTGCTTGCGTTGGTGATGATTCTGTCCTTCTATATCATGCGGATTTTTTTAATGACTTATATCAAAAATGATGTGAAAAGCCTCGAAATACCGGAATATCATGAAAATACGATTTCAGTATACGAGCTGCAGATTTTATTCGATGGTATGATCGATATGGCAAATGAAGCGCCGTATGATGTGAAAAGCCATGCGGATTTTACCCAAATCGATGAATATATTACGAAAACGGGTTCCCGGGCCTATATCCTGCTCAACGGCACCCCGGTCTATTTAAACGGCGGAGATAACGCGAACGATATTTATGCGGGTGCGATTTTACTCAACGATACGATCGCGCAAAATAAAAAAACGATCCTGTATTCCGATTCCGACAGCTTTTTGTATTCTACGAACGTATATCTGGACGATACGGGAGACGAAGCGGAGCTCCTTTTGTACAATGACCATATCGGAACGATGGAGTTTCGGAATGAAAACAGCAGATACTGGCAGGACGCGGCAAGCAATATCAACGATGCCGTCCGTTCCATTACGATTCTGGGTTCCATTATCATTATCATCATCAATTTCGTCCTGATCGTAGCGCTCTCCAACAGTATCATGGGACCGCTGAATAAACTGAAAGAAGCGACGCAGAAAATCAGCGAGGGGAATCTGGATTTTGAAATCGATTATACTGGCGACGACGAAATTACGGACGTCCTGCAGAAATTTGAACAGATGCGGGAAAAGCTCGTGGAATCGAATGAAACACAAAAAGCGTATGAAGAAGACCGCAAAGAGATGATCGCGGGAATTTCACACGATTTGCGTACGCCGCTTACATCTATCAAAGGATATGTGTCCGGCCTGCTCGACGGGATTGCGGATTCACCTGAAAAACAGCAGAAATATCTGACGACGGTCTACAATACGGCGGTCGAAATGGATAAACTGGTAGACGATCTATTCCTGTTTTCCAAATTGGATCTCGACAAAATTCCATTCGATTTCGAGCATGTGGAAATCGGAAATTATATTTCCCAGTGCTGCGAAGAGATTAAATTTTCCATGGAAAAGAAAAAAATGAGCCTTGCGTTTGCGAATTTATGTAAAAATCCCGTATACGTCATGCTGGACCGGGACCAGTTTGCGCGCGTGCTTGTAAATATTGCGGAAAACAGCGCGAAATATAAGAAAAATGAAATTGGAAGCTTTTATGTTGCGGTTACGGAAGAAAACGGGGAAGTATTGATCGCTTTGAAAGATGACGGCGAGGGAATCGATTCGAGCCTTACCGGTAAAATATTTGATTCCTTCTACCGCAACGATCCGGCGCGCACGAACCCGGTGAAAGGCAGCGGGCTCGGTCTTTCGATTGCAAAGCAGATCGTAACGAGCCATGGCGGCAGAATCTGGGCGGAAAGCAATATCGGAGAAGGCCTTACCATTTATATCAGCCTTCCGGCTGACGAAACGATTATCGATGAAAGGAACGATGGGAAAGATGCAGGAGAAGAAAATACTGATTATAGAAGATGATGAAAATATTTCCGCATTGGAACGCGATTATCTCGAAGCAAACGGTTATGAAACAAGGACGGAGCTGAACGGGCTGGACGGCCTGAAAGCTGCTCTGAACGAGGATTTTTCCTGTGTAATCGTAGATATTATGCTGCCGGGAATGGACGGCTTTGAAATTTGCAGACGGATTCGCAAAGAAAAAGACGTTCCCCTCATTATCGCAACGGCGAAAAAAGAAGAAATCGACAAAATCCGCGGCCTGGGTCTCGGTGCGGATGATTATATCGTGAAGCCGTTCAGTCCAAGCGAGCTGGTCGCAAGAGTCACGGCGCATATCAACCGCTATGAACGGCTCGTTTCAAAAAGCGGCGAAGGCGTACCGGAGAAAAATGAAGTCGTGGAAACGGGCGGCCTGCGAATCGAAAAGCTCGCGCGCAGAGTCTACGTAGATGGAAAGGAAATGATACTTTCCAATAAAGAATTCGACCTCCTGCTTTTCCTGGCCTCCAATCCGAACGTGGTTTTCAGCAGGGATCAGCTCTTCGACAGAATCTGGGGCGTCGATTCCTTTGGCGAAACATCTACGGTAACGGTACATATTAATAAATTGCGGGAGAAAATCGAAAAAGACATGTCAAAACCGCAGTATATCGAAACCGTATGGGGCGCGGGCTACCGCTTCAAACAACTGTAATTTTTCTGTTAGAGGTGATTCCGGATGGAAGAAACATATAACGTCTGCCTTTCAAAGATCGTAAAAGACCAGCAGCTGGAAGTATTGTGCTGCGCAGATAAAATCAAAGATATTTTTTTAGACGGCCCCGATATCAACCGCCCCGGCCTGGAGCTCGCAGGATATGCGGATAATTTCGCGAACGACAGGATCCAGCTTTTAGGAAACGTAGAGATGCAATATCTGTACGCGCTTCCGGCAAAGGAACGCATCCAAAGAATGGAGCCGCTCTTTCAGATCGGATTTCCCTGTATGATCATCGCGCGTAATCTGGCGCCGTGAGACAACATGATAGATATCGCGGTAAAATACAACATCCCGATTTTACGCACGGAAGAAACGACGACTGCGTTTTACAGCGAACTCAACAGATATCTCTGTGTGCAATTGGCTCCGAGAACGACGAAACATGCGTGTTTCATCGAAGTATACGGAGAAGGCGTGCTCATTACGGGCAACAGCGGCGTCGGAAAAAGCGAAACGGCGCTCGAACTCGTCAAACGCGGCCACCGCCTCGTCGCAGACGATATTGTCGAAATCCGCCGCGTTTCCAATAAAACGCTCGTCGGTTCCGCACCGGAAATCATACGCCATATGCTGGAAATCCGCGGGATCGGCTTTTTAGATGTCAAACGGCTTTATGGAGTCGGCGCCGTGAAGATGACCGAAAATATTCAACTCATCGTCGATCTGGAACGGTGGGTGGACGGTAAGGAATACGATCGGGTCGGTATAGAAGATCATTTTACGGAAATTCTGGGAATCCAGATCCCGTCTGTCAAAATTCCCGTCATGCCCGGCCGCAACCTTGCGATCATCATAGAAGTGGCCGCAATGAACAACCGGCAGAAAATGATGGGATATAACGCGGCAAAAGAGCTCAACAGACGCGTTTTTGCAAACAAAGGAGAACTAAAAGGCGGCAGCTTCGACGGCGATCTGTTTTATTGAAAAATAAAGGAGAATATCATATGTACGAAGAACTGGAAAAAATCCTTCCGCGGGAGTGCATCTGCCTTCAGGAACCGCTGCGCCGTCATACAACGTTTAAAATCGGCGGGCCTGCCGACGTATTGGTTCTGCCGCGGGAAGATGCGGAACTTTCGGCATTGCTTTCCTATATCCGCGGTAACGGATACCGGTACGTTGTAATCGGCAACGGAAGCAATCTTTTATTTCCCGACGAAGGCTTTCGCGGCATCGTCATAAAGCTTGGCGGCGGCTTCAGCGGAATCGAGTGCCAGGAGGAATGCGGCGGTTCCGCGGTTTTACATGTAAAAGCAGGCACGCTTCTCAGCAAGGTTTCCCATGCCGCCTATGAGGCGGGGCTTACCGGGCTGGAATTCGCCGCCGGAATTCCGGGCAGCGTCGGCGGCGCGCTTTTAATGAATGCAGGCGCATATGACGGGGAAATTTCGCAAGTCGTATGGGAAAGCACCTGCCTCGATCCGAAACATCTTTCGATTGCCAGGAAGAAGTATGCAGAGCATGCATTTGCATACCGGTATTCTTCTTATCAGGCGGATCAAAAGATCATATTGTGTGCGGATTTCCGCCTGCAACGAGGAGAAAAAACGGAGATCCTGCGTAAAATGAAAGATCTGAATGCCAGAAGGAGCGCCAAACAGCCGCTCGAATATCCAAGCGCAGGCAGCGCATTCAAACGGCCGCCCGGAAACTATGCCGCCAGACTGATCGACGAATGCGGACTGCGCGGTTATGCGCGCGGCGGGGCTATGGTTTCAGAAAAACATTGCGGATTTATTATAAATACGGGCGGCGCAACTTGTGAGGATGTGCTGCATGTGATAGAATACGTACGAAAAACAGTTTTTGAGCAGAAAGGGGTAATGCTTGAAACAGAAATCAAGATAATAGAGGGATCATAGCATGGGCTTTTTGATATTGACCGGAATGTCCGGAGCCGGGAAATCGCAGGCGACAAAATTTTTAGAAGATATCGGTTATTTTTGTATTGACAACATGCCGCTGAAGCTTTTTTCCAAATTCGGAGAAATGTATAAACGAAGCGAATTTACAAGCAAGAAAACGGCTTTGGTGACAGACGTGCGAAGCGGAGACAATTTTTCCGATCTCTATCATTTTATCGAGGACATGAAAAAGATCGGCGAACAAGTCCGCGTAGTCTTTATCGATTGCAGCGACAGCGTGATTTTGAACCGTTACAAAGAAAATAAGCGGCTGCATCCGCTGGCCGAGGACGGAAACAATGTGAACGCAATCGAAGAAGAACGAATCAAACTCGCGCATTTGAAAGAGCTTTCCGACGTCATTATCGATACGAGCGCTTATTCCGTTTGGGAACTCAAAAAAAATATCGTTAAATTGTTCGGAACGGCCGACGATGAGAACGGGATCAAAGTCAATATCCTTTCTTTCGGTTATAAGCACGGTCTTCCGCAGACGTGCGACCTCATATTCGACGTACGTTTCCTGGACAATCCGTATTATGTTGCGGAGCTGAAAAATCTGACGGGAAATGACGAGGCGGTTCGGAATTATGTAATGCAGTCTGCAAACTGCCGGGAATTTCTCGGTAAATTAGAAGATATGATCGCCTTTTTACTGCCGCTATACCGTTCTGAGGGAAAAGAAATTTTAGAAATCGGGATTGGCTGCACAGGCGGCAAACACAGAAGCGTAGCGCTGACGAACGAACTGGCGGCGCTGTTTAAAAAGAAAGGATATCCCGTGTTTACGGAACACCGGGATATCCTGAAGTAGACAAGGGGGAATTTTTATAGATGGACAGGGATACGATTTATATATTCGGACATAAGAATCCCGATACGGATTCGATTTGTGCGGCGATCGGATATGCGGAGCTAAAAAGAAAGCTGGGATATCGCGCAGAAGCATGCCGGTTGGGGGAGCTCAACGATGAAACGCGGTTCGTACTCGATTATTTCAAAGTACCGGTACCGCAGAAAATATCGAATGTGCGCAGGCAGGTGAGCGACCTGGACCTGGATATAGTAGATAAATTGTCTCCTGACGTATCGATTAAAATCGCGTGGCATATTATGGAAAAATCGAATATCCGCACGCTGCCGATCGTAGATGACGCCCAAAAGCTTCTGGGCCTCGTTTCTCTGACGAATATTACCGATAAATATATGGATGCGTTCGATTATACGAGTATTTCAAATTGCGGTACAAAAATCGACAATATCCTGGAAACGATCAATGGAGAAATCGCGGCGGGAAACCGGCATGATTTCCAATCCATGGGCAAAGTCGTCGTGGCGGCATGCCTGCCGGATAGTTATGGAGATTACATTGAAAAAGGGGACATCGTCATCGTTGGAAACCGCGGCGATTCCCAGCTGAAGGCGCTCGAGCTCGGCGCAAACACGATCATCATTACCTGCGGGTTCAAACCGGAAGAGGCGGTCAGAGAAAAAGCGGAAAGTTTAGGCGCTTTGATCATAAGTACGGCTTATGATACATATACTACAGTGAGGCTGATCAATCAGAGCATCCCGGTAAGTTCGATCATGACGGCGGATCAGGATCACAATATCGTAAAATTTTGTATCGACGATTATATTGAGGACATCCGTGAAAGCATGACGAAAAACCGCTACCGGAGCTATCCGATCTTAGACAAAACCGGCGTGGTGCTCGGCTTTATTTCCCGCTATCATTTGATTTCCCATCGGAAGAAAAAGGTTATCCTTCTGGATCACAATGAAAAGGGGCAGACCGTAAAGGGCATCGAAGAAGCCGAAATACTGGAAATCATCGACCATCATAAAGTGGGTGATCTGACGACGGCAAGCCCGATCCTATTCAAAAATGAACCGGTCGGCAGCACGGCGACGATCATTGCAAACC
>JBKUJR010000028.1:17265-27449 GCA_046952735.1 Clostridia bacterium
ACCTTTACACGGAAAAAGGGAGGCGGCCGACGCAGGCAATTGCCGGCATTTTGTGCGCGGCAATCTTGTCGGACACCTTGAAATTCCAGTCGCCGACAGCTACGGACTACGACAGGAGCACAGCCGAACGCCTGGCGGATATGGCGGGAATCGATATCGACGACTTTTCGGAAATGATGTTTAAGGCCGGTACGTCTCTGCTTGGAAAATCGGCGGAAGAAGCGTTCGTACAGGATTTTAAAACGGTGTCGGTACAGGGATATACCGTAGGGATCAGCCAGATCACCGTCATGGGGATGGCGAGTATTTCGGAAATCCATGACGACATCTATGCCTATATGGAGCAGATGGCGGCGGCAGGAGCATACGATTTGCTGACGGTGATTTTCGTTGATCTTGTCGCGAGAAGCACTACGCTCCACTTTTCCGGAAGTCTTGCGGAAGAAGTAGCGGCAGACCTGGGAGGAGTGGACCATGGAGAGAATTTTACATACGACTCCATTATGTCCCGGAAAAAAGATGTGATTCCTTTGATTACGAATATCATCGAGAAGAAAAAAACGTGAGTATATTCAGTATTTACAATTCTTTCATAATAATTTTACCGAAGGATTCGTTGTATTTATGAACACGTTCTGATATACTGCAACTAAAGTCAGTTATTTAATTATTTCTATTAACGGAGGGGTTTTATGCGCTCGAAAAATTTTATGACAAGATGCTTGTTAGGCGGTCTGGCGGTTCTTTCGATTTTGTCTTTCACAGGATGTAAGGAAGGAAATGAGACGTTGCCGGTAGATACGTTTATTTTTAACAAACAATATGACAATGGCAGATATTATTGTAAGCAAGGGTATCCCGATGATTGGACCGTGAAGGCGGATACGGAAGAGGCGTACTATTTAAAACAAATTGACGAATATGCGGATGGATCCCCAATGACTTTCACCGACTGCGGCTTGGTAGCACAGTTTTCACCGCAGAATGATGCACAGAAGGTCAAATACAGTATTTACACCCTGAAAGGCACCTTTATGCGGGCGACGCAGGGCGATATTCTGATCGGGCTGCTGGGCAAGAATGGCTATAAATTCGAATTTAATAATCTGTTTATCGATAATGAAGAGCATACGCCCAGAGATGCGTTCGTGTGGGCGGAAGACATCGAAGACACGACGGAAAGCATTAAAAAAACAGAGGCCTCTTACAATAAAATCAGTTTTCAGAAGCTTGCTTACACCTTCACGCAGGACGGCGTGGACTGGATGGGAACAATGCTGGTAACGGTAGGCAAAGAAGGCTTTTACCTCATTACGCTGGAAACCGAAAAGGCTTCGTGGGATACATATTATGAAACGATGGAAACAATGCTCAACGACTTCCGGATGCTGGGCTGGGAAACAGAAAAATAAAAGTTTCCAACGAGATTACGACACGATTGAAATGGCGGTCTGTTCTAGATCGCCATTTTTACATAAAATATTTTTATGATCAAATATATCGTACCAAAAAAAGATGCGGGAAAAACTTTGGAAAGGGTCCTGCTTTCGCATTTTACAATCGAAAGGAACGGATTTTATAAAGCGCTCCGCAAAAAAGACATCAAGCTTAACGGAAAGCGGATTTCAGAAAATGTCGTTTTACGGGAATGCGACGTGATAGAAGCGTATATCGCGTATAAAAACGAGGCAAATACCGCTTATACGGTATTATATCAAAATCCATATGTGCTGATCGTAAATAAGAAGCAGGGCATACCTGTCGCCGCAGACCGGAACTGTGAACTTTCGTTGATCGAGAGAGTAAACCGGGATTTCTGCGCTGCTTATGAGCTTTGCCACAGGATCGACCGCAATACCGGGGGAATCGTTATTTTTTCCAAAAGGAAAGCATATACGCCAATGATCAAAGAGGCTTTGAATCAAAGATGCTTTGACAAAATGTATCAGTGCATCGTCTTTGGGGATGCACGCGCTGTCACCGGCTTGCAGAGGGCATGGCATTTTAAAGACAGCGCGAAGAACCGGGTATATCTCTATTCCGAAAAGAAAAAGTATACAAAGGAAATTCTCACGGAAATCAAATCGGCCCAGTATCATCCCGCTGAGAATACCTCTACAGTCGAAATCAATTTAATAACGGGCAGAACGCACCAGATTCGCGCGCATTTGGCCTTTTTGGGCCATCCGATCCTGGGAGACGGTAAATATGGAGCTAACGAGGTAAATAAGAAATTTCCCTATAAATATCAAGCATTATGGGCATGCGCCATCGTACCGCGCAGCATAGATCCAAACCTGAAAGAAATTCTGCCGGATTTTACGATCCGCGCAACTCCTGCTTACGAATAATTTTTATCGAATCGGTAATAATATCCATTGCCATAAAAATGAATGGAGGTTATCGGTTATGAATAAAAAAGCAAAATGCTGCGTGCTCATGATCGTATTCGCAATGATCGTGGCAATGGTTACGGCTCCTGCGGGAGCATCTGACGACGGACAGGATACGTTCGTATATAAGACTGGAAATGCGACGGTAAATGTTTCCGGCTTGAACCTTCGGTCCGGTCCGGGAACGGATTTTTCGTCGCTTGCCTCGATCGGAAAATCGCAGGCGGTCAAAATCCTGGGACAAGTGGGAGAGTGGTATGCCGTATACGATTATAATTCCAATCAGGTTGGATTTGTAAACGGCAATTATATCACTACGGTTTCCGAGGATTCCAAAAATGACCCCAAGGTTCCTGACGAAGAAGCGCCCAACGTATCGGAAAACGTATCGAATCCTGAGAATATCAGCGATGATGCACAGCGTCTGCTGAGCCTGGTCAATAATGTCAGACAGGAAAAAGGCGCAGGCAAGATCGAGTACAGCGAAGAGCTCAGCAAAGTCGCGTATGATAAAGCGCGGGATATGGTGACGAATAATTATTTTTCCCATCAATCGCCGAGTTTCGGAACGCCATTTGAAATGATGAAAGCATACGGTTTGTCGTTTACTGCAGCTGCGGAAAATATCGCGGGAAATCAGACGATAGACGGCGCATTTTACGCATGGATGAATTCAGACAGCCATAAAACGAATATCACGAACGGAGATTTTACGAAGACGGGAATCGGCGTATATACGAGCCCGATTTATGGTAAAATTATCGTACAGCTTTTCATGAGATAACGGTTACTCCGTTTTTTTCGGCAAAAAGCTGAAGCTCGGCGGAAAGCGGTCCGTCGGTAATCAGAACATGAATCTCACTAATGTCGGCAAGGGTAAATAAAAGATCTTTGCCGATTTTACTTTTGTCCAGCAGCATAATCGTTTTCTTGGCGCGGGAGATGACTTTTCTTTTGAGCTCCGCTTCGTTGATATTGGAAACGGTAAAGCCGGCCTCGGGCGAAAATGCGGAGGCGGACATGAATGCGAGCTCAATATTGATTTTATCGATAAAATGCAGAGAATCGGAACCGGAGACGGAGAGCGTATTGCGGTTGACGCTTCCGGCAGGCACCATCACATTGATGTTGGAGTTGGAAACGAGCGCCTGCGCGACATTGATCCCGTTCGTGATGATCGTCATATTATCGTTCGGAACGAGCTCCGCAAGCGCCATGATCGTTGAGCCGGCGTCAAAATAAATGGAACGGCCCTTTTGGACGAACGGCAGCGCTTTTTTGGCAATTGCCTTTTTCTGGAGAATGTTTTCCCTGGCACGCAGAGAATATTCGTTTTCTTCGTTTTTCAGAGAAAGCGCGGGATTGATTTTGCGAACGCTCAACGCGCCGCCCCTGGTACGGATGATACTGCCGCGGCTTTCCAATTCGGATAAATCCCGGCGTATCGTCATGGACGACACGTCGGGAAATAAAGAACATAATTCCGCAAGAGAGATTTCTCCATATTCATCTATAATGGATAATATAGATTTTCTTCTCTCATCCAGCATTGTTTATACACCTTTCTTGGAAATACGCAGGCGTTCGTTCGTCGTATAATTGACGTTCGGCGTATTGACGTGGCCTTTTAAAGGCATGATTTTCTCGTTGATTGCATCCAGGAACCAGGAAGCCTGCGGGAAAAATTCATGATCGAATTCATACGCCGGGGTAATCCAGTTCTTCGCGCCTACGATCACCGGAGGCGCATCCAAATAATCGAACGCCATTTCCGTAATATTTTCCGCAAGGTCGTTCAGGAAAGAACCGCGCTGGCAAGCGTCGCTTGCAAGTACGATTTTGCCTGTTTTCTTGACGGATTCGATCACTTTATCGTAATTGAACGGCACGAGGGAACGCGCGTCGATCACTTCTGCGGAGATACCGTATTTTTCTTCCAAAATCTTTGCAGCCTCGAGCGCTTTGTAAAGCGTAACGCCGATCGTCAGGATCGTGATATCTTTCCCTTCTTTCTTGATGTCCGGTTCGCCGATTTCGATTTCATAACTTTCCGCCGGAACGCCGCCTGCATGGAATTCCTCGCCTTTGTCGTAAATTCTCTGGCTTTCAAAGAAAATAACAGGGTCCGTGCCGTTCAGCGCCGTGGTCATGAGTCCTTTTGCGTCATACGGCGTAGCAGGGAAGCAAACCTTCAGTCCGGGGATATGTGCGCAGAGAGAAGTCCAGTCCTGAGAATGCTGCGCGCCGTATTTGGAACCGACGGATACCCGCAGAACGAGCGGCATTTTCAAAACGCCGGCGCTCATGGATTGCCATTTCGCCATCTGGTTGAAAATTTCATCTCCGGCGCAGCCGAGGAAGTCGCAGTACATCAGCTCTACGATCGCGCGGCCGCCGCTCATCGCGTAACCGACGCCTGTGCCGACGATTGCAGCTTCAGAAATCGGGGAATTGAACAATCTGTGATAGGGAAGGGCTTCGGTGAGGCCTCTGTAAACAGCGAACGCGCCGCCCCAATCTCTATTCTCTTCGCCATATGCGACAAGCGTGGGATCTTCGTAGAATTTGTCGATGATCGGTTCGAAAATCGCATCGCGGTAGTTAAATGTTTTCAGCTTAAGAAGGGTTTCTGGCGTCAAATGCAACCTTCTTTCCTGGCGATCTGCTGTACGCGGGGATTTTCTTCCTTCGGCATGAGAACATCCGGCTTGCGGTCTTCCATTTTCGCAATTTTTTGATTGGAGAACATGAGATCTTCGAGCTGGCGGGGATTTTTGAGGAAATCCATACGCGGTGAAATTTCCGTATCTACCGCCATCGCACAAATCTTCGTAATGAGTTCTACGCAGCTCTTGTCGATTTCGTCAAACTTCTTTTTCGCAGCGACCTTTGCTTTAAGCAATTTGTTCTTGAATTCCGTGACGGAATTTCCCTCGAACCACATATCGATTTCTTCTTTTGTCCTGTAGCTGGAAGCATCGGAAGGGGAATGGCCTGTCGTTCTGTACGTCAGCGTATCCAGAAGGACCGGACCCTTCTTCTGTGCGAGGATCTCTTTCTTTCTGCGGATCGCATCGATTACGGCCAGCGGGTTGTATCCGTCGACGCGTTCGGAATGCATTTGCTCCGGATTGACGCCTGCGCCCATTCTCGCAAGGATTTCGTAACCCATCGTTTCTCCGTTCGTCTGTCCGCCCATTGCATACTGGTTGTTATAGAAGTTGAAGATCAGCGGAAGCCCGCCCTTCATGTCGCCTTCCCAGAGCTTTTTATACTGGTCCATGGTAGCAAAACAGATTGCTTCCCAAACAGGGCCGCGGCCAAGGGAACCGTCGCCGATATTGGCAATTACGATACCCGGCTTTCTGTTTACTTTCTTAAATAACGCGCTGCCCGTAGCGATCGTTGCGCTGCCGCCGACGATCGCATTGTTTGGATAAATCCCGAAGGGGCAGAAAAATGCGTGCATCGAACCGCCGAGGCCTTTATGGAAGCCGGTTTCTCTTGCGAAAATTTCAGCAAGCGTACCATAGATCAGAAAATCGACCGCCAGCTCTTTTACGGATGTCTGGTCTTTTTGTACGACTTTCAGAACGCTGCCGTCAAAATAATTTTCCATGATCTCCATCAGCTCTTTATCGCTGAGTTTTTCGATTGCGGAAAGTCCTTTTGCAAGAATTTCACCGTGGCTTCTGTGAGAGCCGAAAATCCAGTCGTTCGTATCGAGCAGATACGCCTGACCAACTGCGGAAGCCTCCTGGCCGATCGAAAGATGCGCCGGTCCGGGGTGGCTGTACTTGATCCCATTATATTCGCTGGTCGTTTTGATGCTGTTGATCATCATTTCGAATTCCCGGATGATGAACATATCCCGGTAAATCCGTAAAAAGTCTTCTGTGGAATAATTTTCTTTTTCTTCCTCGATCGTCTTTTTGTACTGGTTTACGGGCGTGTCCTGATATTTTATCCAGCCGCTTTTTCTTACAGTCTTTTGATCGATAAATTGTGATTTTGGCATAAATATTTACCTCTTTCTTTATAAAATCTTATATCACTCAAATTCAAAAATACCTTCCCGGATCACTTCGCATACGGAAGGATGCGGGAACACAAGCTTTTTGACGTCATTTACCGGCATTTCCGTTTCGATCAGGATGCCTGCTCCGTAAATGATTTCGGAAGAATAATTCCCGATCATGTGGACGCCGATCACATTTCTGTATTTCTTGTCGATCAGGATTTTGATAATGCCGTCGCCGCCCTCATTTTCCGCAACGTATCTTCCGGAGTACATCATGGAAAGCTTCGCAACTTCATAATCGATGCCTTTCGCTTTCGCTGTTTCTTCCGTCTCTCCGACGCCGGCAACTTCCGGATTCGTGTAAATTACGGAAGGGATGGCATGATAGCGCATCGTATCCTTAATCCCCAGAATGTCGTTGATTGCGACTTCCGTTTCACGGTATGCGGTATGCGCGAGCATCGAATATCCGTTGACGTCGCCTGTCGCATATACGCCGGCAATATTCGTGCGGCCCCTGTTGTCCGTTTTGATCCGTCCTCTTTCTGTTTCCACACCGATCGTTTCCAGCCCCAGCCCTTCCGTGAACGCGCGGCGTCCGATGCTCAGGAGTACTTTGTCGGAAGGTACTTCAAAAGATTTTCCTTCGGATTCATAGATGACTTTCCCAGGCTGCACGCCGGTCACTTTGCATCCGAGGTTGAAGGTAATGCCTTTCTTCTGATAATTCTTCAGCAGGATTTCGGAAATTTCCCGATCTGTGGGGCCCGCGATTTTATCCATCATTTCAATAACGGTCACTTTGGAACCTGCCGTATTGAAATAAGAAGCCATCTCGAGGCCGATGACGCCGCCGCCGATAATCGTAAATTTCTCAGGCACTTCTTTGAGATCAAGGATTTCGCGGTTTGTCACAACAAAACCGGATTCCAGACCTTCTTTGACGCCCGGGATCGGCGGGGTAACCGGTACGGAGCCCGTTGCGATCAAAAGCTTTGCCGCCGTATACGTCTGATCTCCGGCAGAAACGGTAAAACCTTCCGCGGTTCTTCCGGTGATTTTGGCTTCCGCCATTACGACGGTCACTTTATTTTTCTTAAGCTTGGATTTGATCCCGCTGACAAGCGTGTTTACCACTTTGTTTTTGCGTTCTACGACGAAAGGATGATCGAGTTGGATGTCCTTCACGGAAACGCCGTATTTTTCGCCGTGCGCTGCGCCGTCATAGATTTTTGCGGAATATAAAAGCGCTTTGGAAGGGATGCAGCCTTCGTTCAGACAAACGCCGCCGATGAATCTTTTCTCGATCAGCACTGTATTGAGTCCTGCGTGGCCTGCGCGCTCTGCTGCGAGATACCCGGCCGGGCCGCCGCCGATTACGATTAAATCATATGCCATATCAAATACACCTCTTTCTTATTTAATCAAAAGCATTGTAAAATTCTCGAGATTTTTGCAGAGCTCCTGAAGGAATCTGGCCGCAGGAGCGCCGTCTAACGCTCTGTGATCGAAGGTGAGCGAAAGCGTCATCGCCTGATACATCTTCATTTCGCCGTTTACATTTTTGACGCGCGTCTCAAGCGTATTGACGCCGAGAATTGCTGTTTGCGGGGGATTGATGACGGGCGTAAAGGACTCGATTCCCATCGTGCCGAGATTCGTGATCGTAAACGTGCCGCCTTTGAGCAGATCCGGATTGATCGTACCTGCCTGCGCATCGGTCGCAAGCTTCTTTGCTTCGATCGAAATCTCATTGAGGGATTTCAAATTGGCGCTGCGTAGCGTGGGGACCATCAGGCCTCTGGGCGTATCCACCGCGACGCCGATATGCGCATCTTTAAAATACCGCATCGTCGTGCCGTCGTTTATAAAGTTCGCATTGATATCCTTATGCGACAGAATCGTCCTGGAAACTGCGAAGATAATAATGTCGTTGATCGTGATATTGTTGAGGCCGAGCTTTTCCTTGTTTTCTTTCAGCTGCTTTCTGAATTCCAGAATATTCGTAGCATCGAAGGAAGAATTCAAGGTAAGCTGCGCCATCGTAGAAAGGGAAGTGTGCATCGATTTCGAAATAACTTTGCGGATGTTCGGAATCTTCACATCTTCATATTCCGCTTGGGCGGCTCCCGCAGGTACGGCAGCAGCAGGTGCGGCCGGAGCGGCAGCGCTCTTCTGAGAAGCGGCAGGCGCACGCAAATCGGAAACCGATATTTTACCGGCAAATCCGGTGCCGTCCATGCCGTCTTTTGCAAATGCGCCGGCAGCGTAAGTCGTATTTCCGCCTGCGGCGATAAAATCTTTGATGTCCTTTTCCACGATTCTTCCGTACGGACCGGAACCGGCTACAAAAGCAGGATTGACGCCTGCTCTTTCCGCGCAGTTTTTCGCTCTGGGCGATATAAAGTAATTCCCATCGCGTTTTACAGGAGCGACAGCCGTTTTTTCCTCCGAAACGGGCGCTGCGTTCTGAACGGGCGCTTTGGAAACTTCCTCTGCGATAGCAGGAGCGGCAGCCGCGTTCGGATCGAATTCCGCGAAGCCGTCGCCTTCCGCGCCGATGACGCAGACGTTCGTCAGACAGGGGACGTCGTCGCCCTCTTGGAAAAAGACCGCAAGAACGGTGCCGTCGAATTTTGATTCTTCATCGAACGTCGCTTTGTCCGTTTCATACGTAAAAAGCGGATCGCCGGCTTTCACTTTGTCGCCGACCTTTACGTTCCACTTGGAAATGATGCAGCTCTCAACAGACTGTCCCTGGCGGGGCATGATCACAGGATTTGCATTCGATTTCGGAGCGGACGGCACGGGAGAAGCAGGGGCGGGCGCAGCAGCCGGCGTTTCGGGAGCCTGCGGTGCGGACGGTGCGGAAGCGGCTTCCGTATTCCCGCCGTCAGGTGAAAATGCGGAGAAATCTTCTCCTTCGTTTCCGATGACGCAAACGTTTGTCAGACAGGGGACATCGTCGCCTTCCTCAAAAAAATGAACCAACATGGTACCTTCAACTTTTGCTTCTTCGTCGAATGTAGCCTTGTCGGTTTCATAAGTAAATAACGTGTCGCCTGCGGCAACTTTGTCTCCAACTTTTTTGGCCCAATTAGAAATAATACAGCTTTCAACCGATTGCCCTTGCCGGGGCATGATAATTGGTGTCGCCATTCAAAAACCTCCTTGGTTTGATACATTTTTACAACTGCATGTTAAAAACTAACACAAGTCTGTAAAATTGTAACACCAAGCAGTGGAATCGTCAACCTTAAAATATGAAATTTCAGGAAAGATCTTTTAACGATATCAGATTATTAAGAAAGCACGCCGTCCAGACGGGAAATCGCTTTGTAAATCAACTCCGTATTCAGTTTGAAGTTGAAAACGCTGATGAATTCCTCTTCTGCATGCATATGATTGTCGGCGCCCGGCAGCTCCGGTCCGAACGCAGCTGCGCCGGGAATGCCGTGCGCATACGTTCCGCCCCCGATTGCCAGCGCTTCCGCTTTCCGGCCCGTCGTTTCTTCATACACCGCTAAAAGCGTACGCACCAGCAGAGAATCCGCATCCGTGTGATGCGGCGCGGACGCCTGGAAATGAAGCAGGGAAACATTGCAGGCGGAAAGTCTATCCCGCAGCAAATCGCCAAGCGCGCCGCCGGTTCTGCAAAGCGGAAAACGAATATCGAGCGTACCCGTTAAATAAGAATCACGATAGGAAAAAACATCGAGCGAACACGTGAGCTTCCCCGATGGTTTATCAGCGCATGCGATCCCGAGAGA
>JBKUJR010000029.1:0-27200 GCA_046952735.1 Clostridia bacterium
GGAATTCAATGGAAAAACGCCTGTGATTTTTACGCCCGGCGTGAGTACGTTCGGGCGCCAGATCGAATGGCGCTCCGTCCGCGGCGCAGCGCCGTTTGGAACGCATATGGGTGAGATCCTTGCGCCAAATGCTTCTCCGACGCCCGGTACGGATTTCTCCGGGGCGACTGCGGTGATCCGCTCTTATTGTAAAGCAGACCTGACTTTGCAGGGAACCGGCGCGGCGCTGGATCTGCGCCTGCATCCCAGCGCAGTAGAAGGCGCAAACGGGATTACGGCGCTGGTCTCCTTATTGGATGGTTTTTGCAGGCTTGGCGGATTCTTTCTGCAAATCGATATTACGGATGCGAAGGTGCTGCGGGAAGCCCAGGAAAATCCGGAGGCATACCGTTCTCTTTCCGTACGCGTATCGGGCTGGAATGCGCGTTTTATCACGCTCGATAAGGAATGGCAGCAGATGATCATCGAGAAAACGGAGCATGCATTTTGATGCGGCAAACGATCGCAGTCACGGAGATACAACGCTTTTCCACACACGACGGACCGGGGATCCGCACCGTCGTATTTCTGCCTGGCTGCCCGCTGCGCTGCGTATGGTGCCACAATCCGGAGGCGCAAACGCGGGAAAATCATCTTTTTTATATCGATTCACGCTGTATTGGGTGCGGAACGTGCGCCGCGGTCTGCCCGCGGAACGTCCATGTCTTTTCTGCGGAAGGCCATCTGCTTTCGCGTGTAAAATGCAGCGGCTGCGGGCTCTGCGCTGAAGCGTGCCCATCGGGAGCTCTGGAAAATACGGTAAAATATTTTACGCTGGAGGAAATTATAAAATATGTCCGCAGAGACGAAGCATTTTACGGAGAGACGGGCGGGATGACGTTATCTGGCGGCGAGCCTCTGACACAGGGCGGGACGTGCGTTGCTTTATTGAAGGCGGCAAAAGATTACGGCATCGGGACCGCGGTGGAAACATGCGGCTATGCGGAAGAAGAAGCGG
Organism: Clostridia bacterium; assembly: GCA_046952735.1. Classification (GTDB taxonomy): domain Bacteria; phylum Bacillota; class Clostridia; order UBA1212; family UBA1255; genus Egerieisoma. The sequence continues at coordinate 998 of JBKUJR010000029.1, forward strand.
TATACCGGGCAGCGGAATATACGGATTTGTTTTTATGGGATATCAAGGATACGGATCCCGGGCGGCACAGGGAATATACGGGGGCGGAAAATGAACCGATCCTCCGGAACTTATTCGCGGCGGACCGCGCGGGGGCAAATACGCTTCTGCGATGTATTTTGGTGCGGGGCGTCAATACGAATGCGGCGCATTATGAACGTGTTGCAGCCCTTTCCAGGCGTCTGCGCCATTGCCGCGGCGTGCAGCTTCTGCCGTATCACGCTTATGGGAGCTCCAAGGCGGTGCAGATGGGATATCCGGATCCGGCGCATAAAGAATGGATCCCGACCCCGGAAGACCTGCTTGCGGCGAAAGAGGAATTTAAAAAATACAACATAAATCTTATATAAATTCAAAATATATTGTTGCAATGCCATTTGAATTCATTTATGATATGGGCGTTAAATTACCATTCCAGGAGGAAAATATATGAAAAGGATTAATAAGGTTTTAACTGTTTCTCTGCTCGTACTTACGGTTTGCTGCGCTGCCCTTTTTGCAGGCTGTCAAAAAGACAATGCAGACGCGTCGCCGTCGCCTACGGCAAAAACGACGGCGACCAAAGCGCCGGCCACGGCTACGCCGACTTCGACGCCGACGCAAGAGCCGACGCAGGACGCAACGGCGGCTCCGGCTTCGCCGACGTCGGATGAAAAAAATCTGCTTGATTTTGCAATCGCAGAGGATGCGCTGCTTCTTGGCGGCGACTCCTGGTCGCCCATAGAAGAAGTCTGGGCCGGACCGCTCCAGGAGAAACGGGACGAATGCGAATCGGTTGCAATGCAGGAATTTGTGGAAGAGACGCGTTCGGACGGCACGGAAGGCATCTGCTATCATTTTTATTCCGAAGGCACGACGGGTTATCATATCGTCGGCAACACGATGGGAATCACCGACCTCGTTGCGGCTAATAAGACTTATCGGCTGACGGTGTCGCTGAAGTACACGGTGCCGGAACCCGGTGAGGAAAGAGACAATATGGCGGTCGGCTGCAACGTGGGAGATACGCCTGCGGTAAAGGTCAATTCTAGTAAGGACTGGCAGACGATAACGTATGATTTTACAGTTGGGGACAGTTTTGAACTGGTTTATTTTTATGTGGGTCCGATCGATCATCCGCATGACAGCATCGTTATCGGAGAGATCCAGGCGGGCTTCGACCTTTTGATCGATCACATTTCACTTGTAGAAGTAAAATGATTTTTATTCGTACGCTCCGTATGGCCTATGGAGCGAATCAAGCAATTAACGGAGGTTTATCATGAAACGATTTCGTCTTTTTATTACTATTTCCATATTGATTCTTACGGCCGCCTGTCTGGTTTTGTTTACGGGCTGTAAGAAGGATGAGGAAGGCGGCGCAACGGCGTCTCCGACTGCTCCGGTAAAAACCTCGTCCCCTACGGCGGCGGCAACGCCCGAAACGACGCCCGGGAGCGCGACCGCTCCGGCGACAGAGGCGCCGAAGGAAAAAAATCTTCTTTATTATGCGATCGACGACGATCCTTCGCTCCTTGGAGGGGACTCCTGGGTTCCGCTCGAAGGGCAATGGGCTGGTCCTTTAAATGAAAAAAGAGACTGCGAGGATTTTGCAAAGCAGGAATTTGTAGAAGCAACGCTGTCGGACGGTACGGAAGGGATTTGTTACCATTTCTTTTCGGATTCCACGACGGGCTATCATGTGAACGGCAATACGTTCGGCATTATGGATCTGCTGGAAAAGAATAAAACATACAAGCTGACGGTCACTTTGAAGTATACGGTACCGAAACCCGGCGATCCGAGAGATTGTATGGGACTGGGCTGCAATATCGGAGGCGTGCCTGCCGTGAAAATAAGCGCAAGCGAAGAATGGCAAACGATCACGTATACTTTTAAAACGGGAACGGACCTTGAAAATGCATTTATCTACATCAGCCCTTATGGGGCCGTCATGGATGCCGGTATGATCGTCGGCGAGATCCTTGCGGGGTTTGATCTTCTGGTCAGTGAAATTACCCTGGTAGAAGTACAATAATATTCGCTGCAAAAAGCAGCCAAAGAGAAAGCGCGGTTCCTCAAAAAGGTGAGCCGCGCTTTCTGATTAAAAAACGATAGGTAGTTCCATCAAATACGCCTGCGGCAGTTTTCAAGATGCCGCAGACTTTTTCAAAGGATACTTGTTTTGCGCTTTTTCCGAAATACCGGCAGAGCGCAGCAGCCAAGCAGCAGGACGGATAAAAGAAGGGCAAACAGATCCGGCAATGCCCTTCCGGTTTTCGGATTTTCCGGTTTGGGTTCTTCCGGCGCCGGATCATCCGGTTTCGGGTCTTCACCATCTGAAATCTTCTCTAACTTAACGTCTGCATCAGGGATGGATTCTACCTTTGCATTGTCCAGATAAGCGATTCCGTCCTCCGTCGTGACCTCGATTCCTAAATACAAATTGCGGTTCGTCCCAAAATACGTCAGGGAAACGGTTTCGAATTCTTTGGCGGTAACGTATTTATCCGCCAGGATTTCACCGGTTAAAATATCGCATACAAACATCCGCACAGTGCCGCTGGCAACCTTGACGTCTGCGGAAAACCGGCGCCCGCCCTCTTTTTGGTACAGCCCCTGCGCCAGAATTGTTTTTCCGGAAACCATGGCGCAATATCCGGTATCTTGTTTTATTGTGGAAACGGTCCCGCCTTTCTCCTGCACCGTCCAGTTGGATAAGCCGGAAACCCAGTCCGGATGGAGCGGATCCTCCCGCTCGAAATTGCCGTTTTGGAATTGTTCGCTGCTGTGAAGAATGGTGTCCGTCACGAAGTCGGTCGCCTGAATTGGGCCTATATCCGGAGCCGTCAGAATCCTGTTGTTCAGGATCCGAACCTGTTTGACAGGGGAATAATCATCGCCCTCTGTGTTGTCAAACGGCTGTTTGCCGTAATAGGGATTGTCCGGCCAGCTGCCGATCCAATTCAGTACATTGTCATACACATGGATGTTTTTAATCTCATTTTTCGACAAATCCGGATTGTCTGTCCCCCAGGTAATAAAAGTGACGCCGTGTCCTCCCACCAGATAACTGTGGCAGACCGTAATATTTTGCACGGAATTATCGCTTTCCGGCTTTGCTTTCCACCATACGAGACCGCGGGGATCGTTGTAGCTGGAACAGAGCACCACGCTGTCGTCGTTGCTGAACAGGAAGCAGCGGTTCACCATGACGTCGTGGGTGCCCATGGAAATTGAAATGCCGTCGCCACTGGCACAGGTCACTTCTTTCATAGTGACATTGCCCACATAAACATTTTCACAAGCATAAGTCACAATGTGATAATTGTTGGTACGGAGCAGGGTGATATCAGAAATTTCCACATTTTTGCAGCCGTAAAATCCAATCGGAACGACGTGGATCCTGGAAGGGCATCCTGTCCAGATAGTACTGCCATCCACACCGTCTTTACATTCGCTGCCGGAATCCATGGAACGGATGGCGCCGCCGCCCGTAACCCGGATATTGGCGGACTCATACGCCTGGATCAGCGGCAGGTTTTTACAGAGGCAGGCATGGGTCCAGTTTACACCGGGTATGACGATATCGTGCCCATAGACAGCATCATATCGGTACTGTTCCAGCCGGGGAGATTGCCAAACTACCGCTCCGGTTTCAATGCGCAGCTCCACGTTGTCTTTCAGCAGCAGATTCGTCACCATATAACGCTTTCCATAAGGGTTTTCAGGTTCACCCGGTAAAATCACCGTTCCGCCGCCCTGCTTATGGATGGTATCGATCGCCGCCTGTATGGCTGCCGTGTCGTCGGTGAAAGCATCGCCTTTCGCCGAAAAGGGAGCATCCGTAACCCGGACGCTCCGAGCAGGCAAGGAAAACGCATACGGGTTGTCCTGAAAATCCCGATAGTTGGAAACCGCAAATTTGCCGCCGCATTTTACCCCTTCAACGCCCACCAAGAATTGGGATGACAAACGTGAAACGTTGCCGCTATACAGCGGTATCTGGATGGTAAAATCCACGCCGTCTGCCGCTGCCGAAATCAGAGGCGTTCCCGTAAGGCTTTCAGAATAATTGCTAATTGCAGTTTCATATAAAGATACCTTTTTGTTTCGATAGGCTTCATGCAATTTTCCCGTAATGGTGATAGTGTCCCGGTCGGCTGTACACGTTAGGATCTCCCCGGCGGAAGCGATAACAGGTGTTTCCCGTTCAAACGAGATCGCATCTATCTCAATGCTTCCGGATTCCGCGCCGACCGCTTCCAATCGGATCTGGCGCAGATAACCGCTCAGGTTCAGATCGGAAAGGTTCACGAAATAGGACTGGAATTCCGAATTCGGGAGGATTGGGATGGTTTTCGTGGTAGAGTCAGAATATCGCGTCTGGTCCGTAGTGATGACGCTGACCTTTAGCCGTTCCGCATTGGTGCCGTTCTTCATGCGCAGAAAAACAGTATTCCGCAAAGGGAAAAGCGCCGCATACCGATCTCCCGCGCTGGTCTGCAGTACGGGTGTTTCCAATGTGGAAGCATTTCCGCAGATGGTATAGATCAACAAACCGTCCTGCTGGGAAACGGTACCGTTTTGTGCGATAAAGCCATTGACGGAAGACGCCTTCCTGAATTCAAAATCGTATTTGTATACGGTCTCCATATCGTTTTTGAGGTTCTCCAATTTTACGGAAATCGTAGTATTATAACCTTGAATCCGGCAGCGTCCTCCTGCAAACATATCCCCATACGCCCCCGGAGCAGAGCAGACATTTTTTCCATCGATATAGAATAAAATGATCTCTTCGTCGAGTATGACTTTAAAGTCATGCCATTCCCCCGTGGTTAAATTTAAAGGGACCTGCGCAGACACCTGCTGATCGGCGCCTCCCGTAAACCGGCGGATTCTTGCAAGATGCAGCACCGTATTATATTCGAAAAAAACATCCTCTCCATTGCCGCACTGGTAATATACGCCGATATTGCCGTCCACATCGCTGCGCACAGCCTCGATTTTTGCGGAAAATTCAATGCTGTTCACGTTGACGGAGCCTCGTGATTCAATTTTGCAGATTGTTTCCGTCCCGTTGGAAGTAACTTCTCCATCTGCTACCAACGTCCAATTTGCATTGTAGATCCAATCTGTTTCATCGGGTTTTTCTTCATTGTACACGGAGAACGTACAATCGCGGAAAGATGGGATCGTATTGTATCCCTGCACGTGGCAGGTTCCGTTCTGGAAAATATTTCCATAGTTCTCCGTTTGACTCAGCATCAAGGTGTTATTGACGTAAAATTCTATTCTGGAGGGCAGCAAGCGGACACGGCAATCATACCATTCCCCCTGTTCCATCACATAGGGAACGAGATTTTCCGTAACGGCAATGCCATCTACGAGTTTCCGGATCCGCAGAAATTGCAGAACGGAATTGTATTCAAAAAAGAAATGCTCCCCATTTTCACATTCGTAATACAATCCTACGTTTCCATCCACATTGCTTTGTACTTCCCGTATCGCAACGGAAAATTCGATCTGGTTGGCATTGACAGGTCCATCGGCTTCCATTGCGTTGAGAACGCCGCCCTTTGACGTGATCACAGTTCCGTCTTCCGAGCGTTTCCACTGTGCTTCGTCAACGATCCATCCTTCGAATGCCTTTCCGGCGGCGGACAATGTTTTCACAGGAATGGCAGAGGCAGATACCCCGATCGCGATCGTGACAAGCCCGGCGAGCCATCTTCTTTTTTTCATTTCGTGATTCCTCCTTATCTTGACAAAAATAGATACTACTTTTATTATGATTATAAATAAAAATTTTTTTCTGTTCATGCACATCATAACTAAAATTGTGGGAGAATTTTTAGGCATGTCGTACAATTCCGTAACAGAAATCGCCCAGGCGATCCAGGTCAGCGTCTCTGTCGTATCCAAAGTCATGCATCATCGCAGCGGGGTCGATGCCGGTCAGCGTTATCGGGTGTATCGCTATCTTTCCGAGCATTCGATAGCGGTTCCAACGCCTTCTGAGGTTGGGATCTATGCCATTCTACCGGATACTCCTGTTTTTTTCTGGCGGGAAATGGCTTCGCGCTTGAAAAACGAATGCCTTGGCCCACAAGACAAAATCAACCTATATTCCACCATTACAGCCAATCAGGAAAATGAATACCTTATTATAAAATATCTGGAACATGCCCGGAATTGCCAGGCAAAATGTATTTTGCTGGCGGCCGTCTTTACGCCGCCTGTTCTCCGGGCCGTGCAAGATATTTCCCATACGATTCCCGTATTTCTGCTCTCCGAAGACGGGGAAATTGCAGGGGAGCGGATCTTTTTTATCGGAAGCGATGCCAGAAAAGACGGGATTGCATTGGCTGAATATTATGCCGGGAGACATCCTTCTCCCGGAAATATACTGATCCTTTCCTACAGGGAAACCAGCAACCATACCCGGCGGGTATATGGGTTTGCAGAACAGCTTCGTCGATCCGGAGAATACCGATTCCAACAGGCAAGCCCGCCCCTTTTAGGGGAAAAGGATTTTTCGTCACATCTGGCGCAGATGCTGCAGCCGATCTATGCGCGATTCCCGTTTGATTGTATTTTTTCACCCGACGGGTATACCCCTTATGTCTGCGGAGCGATCATGAAGTTGGGGAAAAAAGGGCAGATCCGCTGTCTGGGATTTGAAAATGCTCCTCTGAATGAACAATATGCCACAAGCTCGATTCTGGAAGCGATTGTGAAGCAGGACGTCGCCGGGCAGGCACGATTGGCTGCGAACCTGGCAAAGCAATACTGTAAAGATGGTCTTCTTCCCAGGAAACGGAACATCTACGTTCCATCTGAATTCATTTTGTTTTAATGGTGCTTATCGCAAATTTCCAATAATACGTCTATCTTACCCAAAATATACAAGCGTCGAAACCGGCTTTTTCCGGCATTGGCGAGACTCTCCGGAAAGACAGGAACTGACGGGAAAGCAGGTTTGCAAAGCTATTGCTTTCAGAAAGAGAATACGATACATTGCTAAAAAATTTTTGTAAGGTTCAATAAAAAATAAAATAAATATATAAAAAGATTGACAATTCAAAAAATATTATTTATTATAACAATAAATACAAAAATATAACATAAAAAAGACGATTATAATGTAAGGAGCTTTTTATGATGCAAAAGACAAAGTATTTTCTGAAAGGCGTAGCAATCTTTTTGGCAGTATTATTTGTGACACAAATCGTACCGAACCGTTTCTACGCAGCAGCCGGGGCGCTGATCGCAAATGCCTTTTCCGCGGAAGAAACACCGGCGTTTCCGGTGCCTGTTCAGGAGGAAGAATTTGCGGAAGAGCCGTTTTTCGACGGCCAGGCGGTGATCCTGGGCGAATTGGAGGATAAAAGAACGGCAAATACAAAGTATTTCCGGATGAGCGACGGCAGCTTTCAGGCGCTGCAGTATCCGCAGGCAGTACATTACGAAGCCGACGGCACATGGATGGAATATGACAATACGCTACGCGCCGCGAATGAAGAGGAACTGGAGACGACTGCTTCCGATCTGATGGTGCGGCTTTCAAAAAAGACGAACGGAAAGAAGCTCGTGCGGGTAAAGAAGGACGGATACGAGCTGTCCTGGTATTATGCGGGCGCTGCGAAACAGACGGGCGAGGTGTCCTGCGCGGCAGACGATGGCGATCCCGCTACGCTGGAACGGATCAGCGCCGAAGTGCGCTACAACGATATTTACCGGGATGTAGATCTGCAATATATTTTAAGCGGAAATACGGTGAAAGAAAATCTGATCTTGAACAGCCGCCGTGCGAACGGGAACTATACGGTGGGATATCAGTGTACGGGACTGACGCCGGTACAAATGGACGCAAAAACGATTTTCTTAAACAATAAAAACGGGGAAACAGTATTCGTAATCAGTGCGCCGTATATGGAAGATGCAAACCGCGCGGTCAGCGGAGGGGTGACGCTGGAGATTACGGAAATGAAAAACGGCAAATTCAATATAAAGATGAGCTTGGATGAGACATGGCTGCAGGATGGCGCACGGAGATATCCCGTTGTCGTGGATCCGGTATTGGTAACGAGTCAGAGCTGGAACGATACGACAAACTGTGAAAGCGCATATATCGCATCCGGAACGCCGGACGCCTGCTACGGCAGAGGCGGATCGGATTACGAGGGAAGTCTCCATGTAGGAAAAGCGTATGACAGAGGACAATGCCGGGCTCTGGTTAAAATACCGAATCTGCCGGAGCTGCATGTGGCGGATAAGGTTATACACGCAGAACTGGCTCTGTACGCGACGGAATGTTATCCCGATGTGCGCGTGGATCTGCACCAGGTAGTCACGCCGTGGAATCAAAGCACCGTGTGCTGGAACAGCAACGTAAAATACAGCAATACGATTATCGATTATCAGTTGATCCAGACGATGGAACATGCGGATGCGGGAAAGACGAGGTGGCAGCGTTTTGAGATTACGGATCTGGTGCGGGGCTGGTATAGCGGCGAATATGCGAACAACGGCATATTGCTGCGCTCGGAATCGGAAACAGGCGGAACGCATGCACGGGCGTGGTTTTTATCGAGCGGCTATCCTACGACGTCCGTCGTGCGGCCGGTATTGCAGATTTATTACCGGAACATGTCAGGGTATGAGGATTACTGGTCGTATACGAATCTGGCGGCAGGACGTTCCGGCATCGCCAGCGTCAACAACTATAACGGAAACCTCGTCTTCTCCCAGCCGGTCACCGGAGATGCAGGCGGCAACCTGATGCCGGTTGATTTGTCCGTAATTTATAATGCAAACGGCGTGCTGGCGCCGCACGGACACCTGGCGTATAATACGCAGACGAACTATCATATCTATGTGCGCCATGACAGCGCAACAGCGGAACATGGTTTCAAATATTACTTGAACGATGCGGATGGGACGCGGCATTGGTTCTATTTCGAGGAGAATTCCAATTCCGGAAAAGACGAAGACGGCTTGGGCTATACGCTGGAGGTCAACCCCTCTGTTTCGGACAGCGACGCGACGCATACAAAATTCACAATCACGGATAAAGACAAAAATAAAATGTATTTTAACGGATTCGGCAATCTGATCCAGATCATGAATGCCGCGGGAATCTCGGCAACGGTGCAGTATGAAACGGTGTCGGGAGCGCCGCGCATGAAAACGATTCGGGACGGAGCGGGCAGAACGTATTCGTTCGCTTATAATACGTCGAATCCCCAGCTCCTCATGTCTATTACAGATCCGGCAGGCCGCAAGACGTCTTTTGAATACTATCAGGGACGCTTGAACTGGATCACGTTCCCGGACGGTAAAGCTGTCCGGATGACTTATGATTACAGCCGCTACGTTCTAACGCAGATCGATGCGATCGACGGCACTCGTGTGAAAATCGGATACGATGGTTCGGCGCAGAAACGCGTCGCATGGATCGATGCCGGTGCGGGCAGCAACGTGCTGGAACGATATTCTTTCACCTATAAACAAAACGCAACGATCGTTACGGATCGACAAAATCGAAGCTATACGTACCAATTCAACGATTATGGGCAGACGACGGGGATCGTATCGGACAAGGACGGCACGGCGCAGTTCTTTGCGTTATCCCCCGGAAACAGCACGAGCGGCAAAGCGAACAAGCTGCTTTCGGAATCCAAGGTAATCAAAAGCGTCACCAATTATCTGGTAACTCCCGGTTTTACCAGAGCGCTCAGCGACGGATACCAGACGTACATAGAAACCGCAGCGGGAACCAGAACCATCGCAATCGACAACAGCAGAGGGAATTTCACGAACGCTTCCTTGAAAATTGTAAAATCGCAGAGCAATGGCGGGCGCGTATTCGCTTTGCAGGACGTGGATCTTCCGGTGGGCAGATATACGCTTTCAGGATATATCCATACGAATGGCGTAACGCTGCCGGGCAACGGGGCGTATCTGGGCGTCGAACTCCGCGACGGCAAAACAGGAGCGCTTAAAACCGTAGCACATATAGAAGAAACTTTAAAAACAAACGGCTGGGAGCGAAGGAGCCTGACGTTCGATCTCCCGGCGGGGCAAAATCTCCGGATCATCGCCGGATTCGAACCGGAGGCCTACGGTTCGGTGTGGTTCGACGATTTGCAGGTGGAGAAAGGTACGGGAGAAAGCAGCTTTAATCTGGTAGAAAACTCCACGTTTTTAAAAGCCTCGTCGCGTTGGGAATCAGAAAGCGGATCGTCGGTCACCTTCAATTACGGAGGTCTTGCCGGATACGACAACTGCGGTAAAGTCCCGGGGACGGTAGAGGGCCCTCATAAAGATGCCATTCAGAATCTGGCCGTATCGGGCAAGGCAGGGGACGTATTCAGCTTTGGTATGTGGGTAGTAGCTTCCTCCGCGCCGATCAAAAATGGAACGAAAGACGACGACGCATATCAGCCTGCGTTCCTGATCGGTCTGCATTATTACGACAGCACCGGAGCCTGGCAAGGTTGCATCAAACAGGACTGCAACCCGGATTTGAAGGAGCGGTGGCAGTTCGTGACAAAGGAAGCCGTGATCCCCATAGATTACAGCCGTCTGGCGATTCAGCTGGTTTATAACCATAATGTCAATAACGCATATCTTACAGGCGCGTTCTGCTACAAGGAAGAATACGGTCAGACGTATACGTATGACAGTAAGGGCAATCTGGTTAGCAGCGTAGATCTTGCAAAAACGCAGTCGAGCTTCTCCTATTACGGAAACCAGATGAGTATGCTGCTGAATCCTTCCGGGAGCAGGTATTTGTATGCGTATAACACAAAAAAGCAGCTGACATACGCATTATCTTCGGACGGGCAGCAATATGGTTTTACGTACGACAGCAACGGCAACATCACCAATGCGGCGGTATCGGCACGCAAACCGGCGGTCACGCTGGAAGCGGGAAAAGAATACTTTATCGTCAACGCCGCGACCGGGTTGGCAATGAGAAGTAATTGGAAGGGTACGTCGGAAAATGTCGAAACAGTACAATATGATCCGACAAATGCATTTTCCAGATGGAAACTGGAAGCGATCAGCGGAGAAACAAACGTATACAGATTCAAATCGATAGGATTCCCGAATAATAACTATTATCTGGATATACTAAATGTATCAGCCGCAGATGGAATCGGCTTCACAATAAATGAGCAGAATGGACAAAAAAGACAGAAATTTAAAGTTATAAAAAAGAAAGACAACACCTTTGCCATTTTTACAGGGGCAACGGATTATGTAAAAGTTATCGAACCGAATACGAATGAAGCGGATGTTGGCATGTACACGTTATTGCAGCAGCGCTCCTGCAATCAAAATGACATGAAGGATTCCATGCTGTGGTATTTTTACCCGGTGGAGACGACGGAGACGAAAGAGTTCCATACGAGCGCAACCTATACGGAAGACGGCAATTTTGTCTCCGCTACAACGGATGAACGCGGCAATACGACGCGGTATCATTATGATGAGAACAAGGGCGTGCTCAAATCTGTCACCGATCCCCTGAATCGCATAACGAGCTATACATATGATGAAAATACCGACAAACTGACGGAGGTATCATCCGGAGGCAGTTCGGTTTCCTATCTGTATGACAAAGATTTTCTGACGGAAATCAATGCGAATAATACGGTACGTTATAAATTTTTCTATGATCAGTATGGAAGGCAGACTGAGATAAAGTTAGGAAACGGCGCCACATACCGGACGCTTTCCGGAAGAACGTACAATGCAAGCGGGCTCATAGACCGGCAAACGTACGGAAACGGGGATTATATCGATTATACCTACGATAATCTTGATCGTCTGACAGGGCAGCAGTATAATGGGAACAGTGCGCAGAAGGCCGAATATGCGTACGGGTCGAACGGCAGCATATCGCAGATGACCGACTATATCGCGGGGACAAAAACGAAATACGTTTATGACCTTGCGGGCAGAACGGTATCGGTGCGGGAATACGCCGGTACGGATGTATCGCAGAATACGCTGCAATCGTCGATCGATTATACGTATGCAAATAAGACGAATTACCTGACAGGGGTAAAACATTACAGCGAGCTGGGTACGCAGAATATCGGATACCGTTACGGCAATGTGTCGCAGGGACAGATGCCGGATCAGATCTACGGGGTGACGTGGAACGGGACGGAAAAACAAAGTTACGTATACGATGGCCTGGGAAGATTGACGACCAGGCAAATGAAGCCTTCTTCTGCCGTGACACTAAATCATACGTATACGTATTTAGACGGGCCGGGAAACAAGACGACGGCGCTTGTGGCAACGGTAACAAACGCATTGGGCACATATGCATATACCTATGATGCATTGGGCAACATCACAGAATTTTGGGATGGCGCGTATCTGCACAGCTACGAATACGACAGCCTGAATCAGCTGGTACGGGAGAACGACCCGCGCGCGGGGAAGACGTATGTATACGAGTATGAAAACGGCAATATTACAAAAAAGAACGAATACGCGTATACAACGGGAGCGGTACGGGGAACGCCGCAGAACGTCATCGAGTGGAAATACGAAAAAGAAGAATGGAGGGATTTGTTAACACTTTGGAACGGACAGCCGCTGGAATATGATACGATCGGGAATCCGACATCGTACGGATATTTTGGGACGACGCGGCGGGAATTCGAGTGGATCGGCAGGCAGCTGCAATCGATGAGCGTCTGCCATGTGTCCTACACGACGAACATCGCTTACGGCTATAATGCACAGGGGCAACGGATCCGTCAAAGTATCACAGGGGAAAGCGGCGAAACGGTTACGACGCAATACTTCTATAATGGAGAGATACTGGCAGGGCAGATATCCGACGACGGCAAGACGCTCGTATTCTACTATGACGATAATGGGCAAATCTTCGGCTTCCGGTATAACAACGAAGAATACTACTATCTGAAGAACGCGCAGAACGACGTGGTGGGAATCGCGGACAGCAGCGGAACGATCGTGGCAAGGTATTTTTACGACGTGTGGGGAAAACTGCTGCACGTAACGGACGGAGCGAATGAGATCACAGACAAGAACCATGTCGGACTGGTGAACCCGATCCGGTACCGGGGGTACTACTATGACAGCGAGACGGGATATTATTATTTAAACAGCCGTTATTACAATCCTGAGTTCGGCCGATTTATTAATGCGGATGGGTATGTTTCCACGGGCCAGGGAATTATTGGGAATAATATGTTTGCGTATTGCGGGAATAATCCGGTGAATAGGTTTGATCCTATAGGACATTTTTGGAGCGAAATTTGGGAGTTTACTAAAACGGCTGTATCTGAAATTGGTAAAGCAATAGGTGCTGTGTCTCCGGCATATGCAGGCTGTGGTGGAGTCGCAGTAGCCGATGGTCCTCTTCCAATTGGCGATGCTATTGGTTTTATTGGGGCGGCGGCACTAACAATTGGAGCTGTTGGCTATGGGATCTATCAAGCAGCAAAAGCACCATCCATATCTATTCCAAAAGTTGAAGAAAAAGAAAAGGATATTACAGTTCCACCGCCTTCTCCTACTGTTATTTATAGGTATAATGGTACTAACCCAGGAAATCTAACACCTAAAGCCAAAGATAAATATACTGGTTTGTCCTTCTCTACAGTGCCAAAGCCAGGTGCAGCTATGACTACGATAGAAGCTTTAAATGCGACTGGACTTGTATATGCTGTTCGAGATGGGGCAACACATGTTAGTGTAAGGCCTATTGGTGGAACAATAGATGATTGGATAAATGCTGGTTCATTATCAGTGTGGACAGCTGCTGTAAAATCGGTTGTAATTAAATGGGATGGAGGAAATTAAATTGATTGATATTGATTATATTATGAGCTTGATCGATTGGAACAAAAGCATAGACGAGCAAGCGGAAGGAATCAAAATAGCCGAAGATATTGAAAATATTAATGTGTTTCTGCAACCTTGTAATAAAAACTACAATAAAAATGTTTGGGACAATTGTGCAAAAATTCTATCCAAGAGAACTGATGAGGAGTTGTCCCCATATTTAGTTGAATTGTTAGAATGGTTGCAAGATTTAAATTGGCCGGGAGCTTTTTGCATACTCGACAGACTGCAAAAATATGCAGATGAGCCTTCTTATAATTTAGCATTTAATACTTGTCTTAAATATGCGAAAGCATTGGACGATGATGTTTGGGAGAGTAATTTGGAAATGTTGAAGAGAAAATAACTGATACTTTTGAACTGTACCAGCAAGTATCGCCTTTTGGGGATAAAAGACAGACTATTGGGATAACCCACCCCTTAAAAGTTTCAGGAATACTCCTGACAGCCGTGGTATTCGGGCGGCGATGCTTGCTGGTAGACAGCAGTTACACATCACAGCATGTAAATATTTTGTGAACATTCAAAAGTGTGAGCTGATTTTTGCTTTTTTATGAGGAAACACAATACCGGACGCTTTCCGGAAGAACGTACAATGCAAGCGGGCTTGTGGACCGGCAGACCTACGGAACCGGGGATTATATCGATTATACCTACGACAGGCTTGATTTTGTGACGGGGAAGCAGTATAATAGAGACAATATATAGACTGAATCAGCTGATATGGGAGAACGGTCAGCGCGGGGAACGCCGCAGAACGTCATCGAGTGGAAATACGAAAAAGAAGAATGGAGGGATTTGTTAACACTTTGGAACGGACAGCCGCTGGAATATGATACGATCGGGAATCCGACATCGTACGGATATTTTGGGACGACGCGGCGGGAATTCGAGTGGATCGGCAGGCAGCTGCAATCGATGAGCGTCTGCCATATAACCTACACGACGAACATCGTTTACGGCTATAATGAACAGGGACAGCGGATCCGCCAAAGTATCACAGGAGAAAGCGGCGAAACGGTTACGACGCGATATTTCTATAATGGAGGAATACTTGCGGGACAGATTTTCGACGACGGCAAAACGCTCGTATTCTACTATGACGATAACGGGCAAATCTTCGGTTTCCGGTATAACAACGAAGAATACTACTATCTGAAGAACGTGCAGAACGACGTGGTGGGAATCGCGGACAGCAATGGAACGATCGTGGCAAGGTATTTCTACGACGTGTGGGGAAAACTGCTGCACGTAACGGACGGAGCGAATGAGATTACCGACAAGAACCATGTCGGACTGGTGAACCCGATCCGGTACCGGGGGTACTACTATGACAGCGAGACGGGATATTATTATTTAACCAGTCGTTATTATAATCCTGAGTTCGGCCGATTTATTAATGCGGATGGGTATGTTTCCACGGGTCAGGAAATTATTGGGAATAATATGTTTGCGTATTGCGGGAATAATCCGGTGAATTTATTTGATTCCAATGGTAATATGGGTGAGAGTGTTATAGGATACTTGATAGGCGTAGCAAGTCCTCTTGGTTTAATGGCAGTGGGAATAGGAATTGCTATTGCAGGTGGAATGATTATTGAAAGAGCCTCAAGCACATATGTCCCCCATCAGTCTGTTGCAATACCGGTACCTGAAGCAGCTCCGGCGCCAGTTCCACGAGCTACACCACATTTAAAAGAAAGAGAATCTGAAGCAACGGGAACTATAAGTATAATCGCTGCTGAGACAAATAAATCCAAAAAAGATCCGCTGGTTTTTCCTAAAAACCCGGTAAACTTTAATCCCATAGGATTGACACCGGTTCTACAAAAGGGAACATTTAACGGACCCTTAATCTCATGGATGGATCCGATAACAAATACGGAAGTATTTAGGTGGGTTGTAAATACGACTAAGCCCAAGGGGCCGCACTGCCATATACATGGAAGCGACGTTCATTATTATCCGGGAATGTTATTCCTGAGCCATATGCTTCTGTATATTTTCCTGGGAGGAGTTAGATAAAATGGTTATTACATATGAAAATCGAGGTTTTATTAACGGTAATGAGCTAGATATTCACGATGCTTGTTTCTATTCGATCGAGACAAAATTTATCGATGGAAAATATCGTTATACTTTCAAGGCAAATTCTGAGTGGACATCAGAAAAAGAAATTCTATTTGTTTTTTCGGGGGTGACTTCTTGTATATTTACTGGAGAAAATCACACAAATCTACTTGGAAAGTCTATTAATTCGTGGTATTCATTACCAAGTTATCCATATGGTACGTTAGCTGACACTTTATTAACAAAAGAAGAAATGGAAGAGCTTAACCAACATGGAATTTACAAAAATAACAATATTCGAAAAAACATTCGTATTTGGGAGCAATCCTACAATATTTGCCTGGAAAAAACAGAAAAGCTTTTCAAAGTGGTGTTCTTTTTTTCTACACCAGCGTTCTTAGAAATAGAATGTGAGAAATTGTTGGTTGAAAAAATTTCTGTAACTTAGAAAACCAAAATTGTATTTCGTGTGCCAAAACCGTAACACAAACAGTTCGGTCAGGGTCAGGCGGGTTGTAAAATGTTCAACGGAATGGATAGGGGAGGGTAATGGATTGTTATTATGTTAGACCTGAGTTTTTGAACCGATTCTAATCGTTGCGTGAGTGTGGCGTGAAACGGAGCCTTGATCGCGACATATGAATATGACGCATGTGGCAAGCTGCTGAATCTCAGAAGCGCGGACGGGACGGCCATTCCGGATTCGGAAAGTTCAACGCATGTGGCGGCGATCAATCCGATCCGGTACCGGGGATACTACTATGACAGTGAGACGGGATATTATTATTTAACCAGCCGTTATTACAATCCTGAATTCGGTCGGTTTATTAATGCGGATTCACAATTAAATACTTCTCTTGGCATATTGGGTTACAATATGTTCGTATACTGCCTAAATAATCCGGTGAACAAAATTGATTATAGCGGTAATAAGCCAGGGGATCTATTTGACACAATGGATGAAGAGGCAAAAGATTTTGCGAACTATATTAATGCAACTTCAATCTCAAATAATAGGGAATATGCTTCATATATTTCTTTACAAAACAGTAACTAAAACGAGAACTACGACATATATTAATCCAAACATTTTTGGATGTAATCCTTTTTCATGGTTATGGAATGCGATTTTTGGAGGTGGTACAACAAAAACAGTTACAACGAGAGTTAAAGTTACAAAGTATACATATAGGGAACCAAAAAAAGGAACGAAAAGTAGTTCTACTATACCAACTAATTGGTTCGGAATACATAATCAAGTTGCACTTTTGCATACTCATGCAGCATATGATTCTCATTACGCAAATGATAATTTTTCTTCAACTGATAAGAAGTTGGCGTTGCAAAGGGGTATGCCAATTTACGTAGCAACTCCTTTGGGAACTTTGCGCAAGTATGATCCATCAAAGGGCACAGATATAGTTTTATTTGATGATATTCTATTTGATAGAAATCATCCGGGGAGGTAACAATGTCTAAAAGAGTAGTTTTGGTTTTATTTGTAGTAATAGTACTTATAGGGGGAATAATTTTAATGGTGGTTCAACAAACTAGCGAGCCTGAAGTTAAGGCTTTTGAAATCAGCGATTATCAGTATTATATTAATAATTTTTCTTCCGAAAAAATTTTGGGAAGTGTTATGGATTCCGAGGCTGCAAAAAAGAAAGCTGAGGATTTATGGTTAGAACTGTATGGTAACAACATAAAAAAGAAAAAACCATATCAAGTGTTTTTTGATTCAAAAAATGAAATATGGATGATTCAGGGAACACTACCTCTCAATAGGGCTGGAGGTGTACCTTACTTACTAATAGAAATGAAAACTGGTAAAGTATTAGCGGTTTGGCACGATAAATAAATTATGCCGGCAAGTATCGCCTTTTCGGGACAAAGGGCAGACCGTTGGGACAATCCAATCCTTTGAAGAGGTTTCAGGAGAATCCTGACAAGGGCCGTGGTATCCGGGCGGCGATGCTTGCTGGTAGACAGCAGTTATTTTCGGTGCAGTCGCTTAACCAGCCGAAACGGGATATTATGATTTAACCAGCCGTTATTACAATCCTGAGTTCGGTCGGCGGATTAGTCCTGAACCTAATGTGGTTGTGCGATATGCAGTTATTGATGGTATCATAAAAATATCCGATGCATGGGTGAAAATGCGGAAAGAGGTCCTTTGCGTGCTACTTAATATCAGATTAAATCGAAAGATGAGAAGGGCTCATTTATGAAAAAACGGATTGTTTTTTTCGCTATTTGTATCCTTTTACTGATCATTGGAATAGGAGGTGTTTTTATGTTTAAATGTCATAAGAAAAAGATAACGCAAAAGAGGGCGTATTAATTATAAATGGTATTCTCATGGATGATCCTGTAACCATTCATTCAAAATATGCTGAATTGCCGCTTGTAAAGGTATTAGAACGCCTGGGAATTCGAGTTATATGGCGTGATAATTACACTGCAGATGTTATATTTGAAGAAAAACAATACGTTTTGGATTTGACAGAAATTACTTTAATTGAAAAAGGAGATGACATTAATCTTGTTTTAACGCCGCCGGGAGGGTATAGCTGCCATAAAGCTATGGAGAAGGAATTAATTCTATCAGATGGGACAATGAGCAGCGCTTTCTATTTAATGGGGCTAAGAGCTACAGTTGACGTCGATCATGAAAAGCGGATTGTAACAATTACCGATAGAAAGGATTGATTTCTTGTTAAGATATAAATATTTATACAGGAGGTAATAAAGCCGATAACAGACTTATAAGAAGCGCAATAAGTGCTAAATACGTGTAAACAGGTAAAAGGAAACAAAGAAACGCCGGAAAATCAGAGGCTGACGTTTATTGATAATCTATATGAGGTCTACAGGAATAGTCAAAGATAGGTATTCGTGGCAACAATTTGGGAAATCGTGGGTTTTGGCTGCAGCTTCTGTAATTGTTATACTTCTTTTTGGGAATAAGTGATACTATTAAAAATCAGTTCATATCTCGCAGCTTCCTATAGGAAATGATTGGAGTTGGGATATAGAAAGATAGAAAGGTGATCAAATGAAAAAAATATTATCTTGTTTAGTTTTATTGACCGTATTTATGACAGGCTGTATCGATAGTTCAACGATAACTTCCGAGATTTCATCAAAACAACAGATGTCCCCTTCCGAATCATTCATTGATTATTTATGCGAAGATAATGAAAACGGATATTATTACGAGGAAACGTCTTCGGGATATGAACTTTATCGGCAAAGTAAAAAGGATCATAAAAAGACTCTGCTCCGGCGTGAAAATCTTATATCGAATTTGATACTTTTTGATAATTGGCTCTATTATGTCGCGGCAGATCAGAATATTTGCCGGGTTACGAAAGACGGTGGAGATTCTGCAATCGTCCTGAACTGCAAATCGTTACAAGGGCATGCTGAAGAACCGGTGCTTAGTTTACATATTGTAGATAATCTCCTTTTTATTCAAATGAGTTTTGCACTTTATCGTTATGATTTACAGTCCCAAAAAACAGATGAAATTTATTATGATGCCCGCCGTATTGGCATTATGGGAAATGACATTTATTTTTCCGGCAGAGAAGCGACGATTTATAAAATGGATGTTCATGACGATGCACCAAAAGCCGTATTGCAATCGGAAATAAACGGCGATAACAAAGAAGAATGGAAAAATCTCTATAAAAATTTCATCATTGCCGATGATATCCTGTATTACTATAAACGCAATCCGGATGGATTATATCGCTATCGGAATGGGGAAAGCGTATTGATCGACAATGATTCTGGTATCGATGAATTTTCACTTTATGAACACGATAAACAGTTATATTATATAACGCGGCGTGACGGAACTGTCAAACTCATGCAATATAACCCGCAAGACGGACAAATCACGGAAGCAGCGGTTTGCAGCGATTATAACAGCGGATTTAAAATAAAAAACGGTTATTTTTGCTATCGGGATTCCGCAGGCAAAGAACGGCAAGTGCAAATTTGATTTAAGTTGTAAAATATTTTGCTCAGAACGGAAATATAATTCTTCGCGCGGAATCAAATAAATTATTAAGAGCAGTATGAATCTTGCGCGATACCATTATTTTTTGTAAAAAATCATTGCGCTATTTCCGCGTGTTTAGTATACTATGAGCTATATTATAGAAGAGTAATAGCGGAGGATGGTTATGAAAAGAAGGTATCTCAAATGGATCTTGGCGGTCAACGTACTGACCGCGCTGCTGCTTTGTTTTTTCTGCGGCTGTTCGGGAACGGAAGCGGAGGAGCCGGTCGGCACAGGAACGAGCAATAAAACGTACGATGTGAAAAATTCCGAATTGCTGCAGCCTGTTTTTTCAGACCGGGGCGGGTTTTATTGCGATAAAATGGCGGTTCGAATCACCGTGCCGCAGGCATTTCAAAAAACGGCGGCTTCCCTCAAAATTACATTTGACGGCAGCGAACCCGATCCGAACAGTCAGAATTATGACGGCAGCGATCTCATTTTACCGGATGCGGGATGCGTTAAAACGGATTTTGACCGCAATGACGAAAATTTGTCCGTGACGGTCCTCCGCGCAGCATGCTTCGACGGGGAAGGAAATCTGCTTGGGCAGATCGCTACGGCAACGTATGTCAAGCTGCCGAAAAAGGACGGCGCGATCGATGAGAGCCGGTTCGATATGCCGGTCATCTCTCTGGTAACGGATGAGAGAAACCTCTCGGATCCGCAAACCGGCATTTTTGAAAACATTTCCCAAAAAGGCTCGGAATGGGAACGCCCGGTCAATTTTACGTTTTTCGAAGCGGACGGCAGGCTGGCGCTGACGCAGGATGCGGGGATCCGTCTGTATGGAAACAGCACAAGGGGGCTGCCGCAGAAATCCTTCCGCATCACGGCGCGGAAAGCGGACTATTTTAATACGGAAAAATATGACGGCGCGGGCAAATTCAAATATGCGTTGTTTCCGGACCGGCTGAAAAGCGACGGAGCGCTTTTAGAAGCGTATGACAGCATTATTTTAAGAAACGGCGGAAACGACTCGATCTTTGTAAATGAGGATTCCTCCCGTATTTCCCTGCTGCGGGACGGCCTGGCCGCGCAAATTGCGCAGAAAGCGGCGCCGGAGGTCGATGCAATGGCATATCGCCCTGTCCTCGTATTTCTGAACGGCGAATATTATGGAATCATGAATATGCGCGAATACGAGAACAATAAATACATTCAAAACGTTTATGGGATCGACGACAAAGACGGCGTTACGGTTATTTCCACAGAGATGGATTCCAACAACGGAGAACGCTACGATGGGACGTGGTTTTATTACGATCAGGACGATGGGCCAACGGGAGAGCTCAATGCGTTTTCGTCTCTGCTGAACGATATCGTATTCGGAGGAAAATACACGTATGAAGAAGCGGCAAGCCGCATTGACATGGATAATTTTATGAAATACTGCGCAATCAATCTGTTTGTTTGCAATACCGACTGGCCGCACAACAACGTACGAGTATGGCGCTATGCCGGGAGCTACGCCGGAGAGTTTGCGGATGCTTCTGTGACGGACGGCCGCTGGCGTTTTATGATAAAAGATACGGATGTGGGGCTCGGACGTTATGTTTGCGGCATGTACGAAGGCTTCCCGATTGAATTATATACCAAGGCGGACAGTAAGAATATACGCCTGATGCTTTGCGGTTATCTCGATTTTGAGAATGCTGAGGGATATCCTGCCGTGGCGGACAATTCATATCCCGATTCCTTATATATCCAGGGCTTGTTCTATTTTTGCATGAAAAACAGCGGATTTGCCGCGCAGTTTTATGATTATTGCAACCGGCTTGCAACAGAGATCTGGACGCCGGAGGCGCTGGAAGCTCTGATCACGGATTCTGCCGCGCCTTTAAAAGAGGAAATGAAGAATTATCTCTCAAAAGATTTTGGAAAATGGCAGTGGCAGGCAACTACAAATTATAACGCGTGGGAAAATGCCGTGACGGATTCGGAAGATTCTCTGCTCACCTGGGCGCGGGAAAGAAGCGGCGCAGACGGCGAATTCCTAAAGCAGGTCAACGAACTAAAAACGCTGCTTTCATAAGACAGAAAGTCCGCGATACGGCAGTAAATGAATATCCGAAAACGGGAAGGGCGCGTTATGCGCTGTGTAAGAGAGGCGGACAAAATATAAAAGTCCGCCTTTTTTCAAATTAGTTCCTGACGGTGCGTTCCGGATTTCGCCAGAATCGTGATTGCGGCGTAATGCAGGATTTCAAACGATTGCGGTGCAATTTCGTTCAGCAGCGCTCTGTGCTCACAGTCGAACCGCTCGATTTCCTGCGCGGACAGCGAGGCTTCGACTCCCCGGCAGGTTAGGATCCTTCCATGCCAGCCGTCTCTGGTAAAAGGAACATGAAGATCGAAAACTTCTTCACTTTCGACGGAAAAGTACTGCTGATATATTTCCGGCACACGAATCGGATGCCGCTTTTCGCCGCAACCAGTCCAGACCGGATTGTATTTTAAGATGAGTTCTTCGCTTTTGCGGGCAATTTCATCTTCAAGAGGCAGCCACGCCATATATAAAACGGCAAATTTTCCACTTGGTTTCAGAAATCGATATAAGCGGGGGGCAAGGGCTTCCTGGTGAAAATACGTAAAACATTGGCAGGCGGTCACAACGTCAAAGCTCCCGTCCGGGAAATGACATTGTTCCGCCGGGCTGCATTGAAAACGTATGTTCAAATGTTCTTTGCGCGCCAGAGCCACTGCGTGCTCGATCTGATTTTGGGAGATATCTACGCCGGTAAACTCCGCGCCGTGTGCGCAGAGGCTGCGGGGAAGGACTCCCGTACCAGTTCCCAGATCCAATACAGACTGTCCCTTTACGCAAAGTCCGTGATCCAGCAATTTTTGATAAAATGCTTTTGGATAGATGTCTCTGTATTTTGCATAATCCGACGAAGTACGCCCCCAGTCAAAGGCTCTTCCATGATCGATCTTTATCTTTTTCTGCATATCGATAGATACCCTTTTGGCGGCTTCAAGGTGAAACGATATTGAAATTTGAAGCCGCGATCGTCGTTTTTCCGATTTTTTCCGATGTCGTCCCCGTTCCGGAAATGCCGGAAGTATTTTTCCCCCATACGGTGATACTGCCGTCTGGATTTAGGATTGCGCTAAACCAGGAACCGGCGGCTCCTGCACGCGCCGAAGCGCTGATCTGGACGGGAGAAGGCCGGGCAGCCGTACTCCCGGAAGCGATCTGGTTATAGGAATTCATTCCCCAGCCGTAGATTTTACCATCAGCGGAGACGATAACCGCGTGTTCGTCCTGCATGCTGACCGATACCGCGCCGGACAGAATCTTATGCAGCCTTCCGTCGCTTTCTCCTGTGTTGAAAGTCGACGCGCTTCTCCAGCCAAAGTAATAAAGATCGCCGCCGCTGTCGATGCAGAAGGAGGAATGCTCCCCTGCGAAAACGCGCGTAATGCCGGAAAAAATCAAAACGGGGGCCGTGTATTTATCCGCAGCGTCAGCCGTCAGCTTGTTCCAGCGGTTGTCGCCGAGCGCATATAATTTTCCGCCTGACACGTAAAGGGAATGCCGGCGGCCGGCAGCCATGGAAGAAACGCCGGAAGCGATTTTTACAAAAGAACCGGCGGTCCCGCCAAGATTTTTGGGGCCGAGCTGCCCATAAGCGTTGTTTCCGATTCCGTAAAGATCGCCGTTCTCCATCAGAATCAACGTGTGGTCAAAGCCTGCGCTGATGTCCGCAATCGTACCGGAGGGTACGCCCTTGACCGGTTTGATCGTATAATAATCGGTTCCCGGGCAGCCTGTTTGCAGATACGTATTGTTTCCGACAGCATACAGCTTATTATCTGCGGTAAGCAGTATCGTATGCGGCGCATCTCCGACATTCCCGCCCTGGGAGGTAGCGACCTTTTTTACCGAAGTCATGATGATGGACACGCGCAGCGGCGTACTGCCGGAGAGAATCCCGCACTGACCGTATTCGCTGGCGCCCCAGGCATATAGATCGCCGTTGGATTTCAGGTAAAATAAATCCCGGGAGCCGGCGATGAGCGCCTCTTGCGTCTGAAAACCATTTTTGCGCGTGAGAACCGTAACGGTCGTTTTTACGGAAATGGTGAGATCCACATCGGCATTTTTGTAGACAGTTTGTTTTCCGTCTTTCGTGGTAACCGCGATCCCTGCAAAAGTATAACCGTTTTTAACGGAAACCTGCAGCTTCAGCCTTGTGCCGGAATCATACTGCAAAGTACTCCCCGAAGCGACTTCTTTCGAATTGATTTTAAAAGAAGACACGCCTTCCGTATATGAAATGCTCACGTCATTCGGAACGATATTGAAATACTGATAAAGATCTTCTTTCGCATATGCGCTTCTGTTTTGCAGGAAATTCCGGATTACGCCAATCTGCTGGCTCCATTGGCTGACAGTATGTCCGGAAGCCTGCCAACGCAGAATATTCAGGCGCTCTGCCAGATCGATTTCTTTCGCCATTGCCTCGAGGACCGGTATCGTTTTGTCGGAGGAATAGACGTGATCGATCACATACAGGAATCTGCTGATATATTGTTCCCGGAACCCTTCATTTGCCATCAACGCGTTGAACAGGTCGGACAGCACCGTTCCGCAATCGATCCGGCCCATCATATCCTCGGAAACCTGACCAGCAAATCCACAGCCCATATCCATATCTACGAGCACGAAACGCCACTTCGTATCAAAGCCGCTGGGATCTGCGGCATTTTTATTCCGCCACACTTTGATATTGTTCGTAGGCCAGTCGAGATTGCAGAAATATTGATTGGCAATGTAATAATCGATCAGATTTTCAATATCCAGCTGAGAGGCGACATGGTCATAATATGATTTTGCGGAAAGATTGTGGGATTTCGCATAATTGACTAAATTATGGAAAGGGATTTCATCTCCCGCTTCTCCGTCGTTCAGCACATACGGCGAACTGCCGTTCCCGGTGAGATGCGGGGAGGGAGCTTCCAGCATCACGAAATTTTCTTCCGCGATGCCGTAATGCGCCAGAAAGTATTTTTTATCATACCGTTCGCGAATATTATATAAGCCCCAGAATTCCCCGTTGATAAAAACCATCGCGGGCTGCGCTTCCAAAATGTCGAAATTTAAACCTTTGCTGAGACGATGCATCAGCGCATCGCGCAGCATGGAGGAGGTGCTGTCGTTTCCGGAATTTCGGAGAACGAGCCTTTTATACGAAGTAATCGTATCTCCGTTCGCATTTTTCGCCCTTCCCTCAAAAATATCGTATTTTAATTTGCCGGGATTGTTCGCAGCGCTGGGATCCGCATCCTTTTTAAAATAAATCCGCATCGATTTTTGCAGGGATGCAAGAGAGCCGTTCCCGTTCATACTCAGCTCCACAAACTGTCCGGAAACTTTGCGGCCGTTTCTGTCGAACATTTCGCAGAATGCGATCTTCCGCTCTTTCGTATCGAACGGATGATCCATAACGCTGACATAAATTCCGCTCTTCGTCGCAAAATCATTCGGCGCGAGCGACAGGGAAACGCAGGGGAGCTGATATCTGGCGGAAAACTTGGAAGATACGACGTAAGTGTTCGTCACGGTATCGGAAACGGACGTGCCTTTTTTTGCATATGCCTTTACGACGGTTCCGACGATCTGGGAAGCAGGCGGCGCATAATGAAAGGAGTCGGCTATGCTTTTGGTAAGCGCCCCGACGCTTCCGCTGCTTCGCTCGATTTGAATCGGCGCTTCGTATTTCTTCCCATATTTTTTGGGATCCGTTCCGTTTGTCGTATAATAAATCGTATAGCCCTCTCCGGCGGAAAGCGTCAGGGGAAATGCAGCTTCATAACAGCCGCCTTGTACGGAAAACGTAACCGTCGGTTCTCCGGGATCCGGCGAGAGAATGGGTCCTGCCGGATCGTTGTCTTCAGGATCCCGAATTACGTAGGATCCTGTAGGCTTGCCTTCATTCCCGTTCCCCGCAGACGGCGTTTTGCCGGATGTACCGTTCGCAGCGGTACTGCCGCCGGTAGCAGCGGGAGAGGGGGAGGGGCGGCCGGACGGGGACTGCGCCGTGCCGGCGATACTTTCTCCAAGAGAGGGAGCGGACGGCGTTTGTTCCGAAACGCCTGTTTGTTTTTCTTTCTGTCTGCAAGCTGCGATACAAAAGG
>JBKUJR010000030.1:0-27101 GCA_046952735.1 Clostridia bacterium
TTACGCCGTAATCGAGCGCCGCTTTGGGCGGAACGAGGCCGTAGAAGCCTTTTCCGCAAAAGGAAGGGATCAGCGACGGGTGTACGTTGATGACTTTATTTTCAAATTTTTTGAGAAACGCTTCGCTTAGCACGGTCATAAACCCTGCAAGTACGATCAGGTCAACTTGCTCGGCCTGAAAATGTTCCGCAAGCGCTTTGCTGTATATATCTATGTCTCCGTAAGATTTCCTTGCCATACAGACGGCCGGGATCCCGTGCTTTCTGGCGCGCTCCAGCGCATATGCGCCTTCTTTGCTCGATACGACCGAGGTAATAACGCAATTTTCCAGATATCCATCTTCTATGCGATCGATGATCGCCTGCAAATTAGTGCCGCCGCCGGAAACCAGAACGCCGATTCGAAACATGATACGATTCCTCCGTTTATTTTACCGTGAGCGTGCCTCTGCACATGCCGCCTTCGGGCTGCTTGTCCGATACGAAACCGATTTTATAAGCTTTCTCGCCTTGCTCTCCGAGATATTCCACGATTGCGTCCGCATCCTGCGGGTTGACTGCAAGAACCATTCCAATCCCCATATTGAAGGTGTTGTACATGTCGATTTCTTCGACATGCCCTAATTTCATCAGCAATTCAAATATCGGGAGTACCGGCCAGCTGCCCTTTTGTATGATATAGTGCAGGCCGTCGCGGCCCATTCTCGGGATGTTTTCATAAAATCCGCCGCCGGTAATATGAGCGATCCCCTTGATTTTGAATGTGTCGATTAAGCCGAGCACCGTTTTTACATAGATCCGCGTTGGCTTTAGAAGTTCTTCTCCCATCGTGCAGCCAAAGCCCTGTACGAATTCGCCAAGACGTTCTGCCGAAGGATTGATGATTTTACGCACAAGTGAATAGCCGTTGCTGTGGATTCCGGAAGACGGGAGCCCCAGCAGGACGTCGCCGTTTCGGATTTCGCCGCCGTTTATAATTTTATTCTTTGATACGGCGCCAACTGCGAAGCCGGCAATATCGAATTCGTCGATATTGTAAAATCCGGGCATTTCCGCGGTTTCTCCCCCTACGAGAGAACAGCCTGCCTGCAGGCAGCCTTCTGCAACGCCTTTTACGATTGTGGCGACTTTTTCGGGGAGATTTTTGCCTACTGCAATGTAGTCAAGAAAAAACAGCGGTTCGGCGCCGCTGCACACGATGTCGTTGACGCACATCGCCACGCAGTCGATGCCTACCGTGTCGTATCGATCCGTTAAAAAAGCGATTTTTAGTTTTGTTCCTACGCCGTCGGTCCCCGAGATCAATACGGGCTGTTCGAATTTGCTCAGGTCCAGCTCGAATAAAGAGCCGAATCCGCCGAGCCCGGTAAGCACTTCTTTTCGGAAGGTTTTGCCTACATATTCCTTCATCAAGCGGACCGCTTCATAGCCCGCTTCTACATCGACGCCGGCGTCTTTATAATTAGCCATTCTGTATTACCTCCTGGAGCTGCGCGTTTTTCTTTTCTACTTTCTCTGCCAGTTCCTGTTTATAAGCCTTCAGCTTTTCTTCCAGCGGTTTATGTTTTACCGCCATGATTTGCGCTGCCAGAACCGCGGCGTTTACGCTTCCGTTTACCGCTACGGTGGCGACGGGAATTCCGGGAGGCATCTGGGCGATGGATAAAAGCGCATCCATCCCATCGAGCGCATCGCTTTTGATCGGTACTCCGATCACAGGTAAAATCGTATATGCCGCTATAACGCCGGGCAGGTGCGCTGCTTTGCCTGCCGCTGCGATAATACAGTCATACCCTTTCTTTTTTGCATTTTTTGCAAGTTCCCGCGATTTTTCAGGAGTGCGGTGGGCAGAGCAAACAACGCAGTCATATTCTATTTCAAATTTTTTCAAAAGGGCGATGCAGTCCTTCATGACCGTGTAATCGGAATCGCTTCCCATCATCACCAATGTCTTCGGGGACTTTCTTTTTCCCTTTTTGTTTTCTTCTTCCTGATACATATATGTACTGCTCCTTTCGGTGTCGCTGATAAATGTTTTCCTCCAATAAATACGGCGTAAAACAACATTTTTAATAATAACAAAGCGTCGTATCTTTGTCAATTCTCCGCTCTTTGAAAAAGAACGTCCTGTTCGACGATATTCGACAGGAAAGGACGTTGGGGCCGGGGTAAAATCAGGCGGGAGAGTGATTCACAATGAATACGATATTTCGCGAAGACGTCTATTTCGACGAGCTGCAGAAATTTTACGCCGATCTCAGGCAAGCCGCCCTGGCCGCCGCCGTGCTTGCCCATCTCGACCTGCGCCATGTGCCCCGCGGCACCGTTATCTACAGCAGCCCCGTCAAAAAGTATACTGCGAAAGACGGTTCCGTGACCGAATACCAATACACCAACCCGTTCTTATATATCGATCGCAAAAAATATTATGTCAGCAAAAAGCACCCTTACCCTTCCGGCCTGCAGGGGCGCGATCTGAACAACCCCGACGATCCCGACAACCATCTGATTTTGATGGAACGTCTGAAGCTCCGCATGGATGCCAAGGCAGCTTTGAAATTTTACACCTGTTCCGCCAGGTCGCGCTGCCGTTTCCTCAATGCCGTCAAATCGAAACAGATCCCGCGCATTCTCTTTAAAAGAGCTTTGGCTGAGGCTTCCTCCGATTTCTCCGCCTCTGACGAGCACACCCGCCTTGCCGCCGCCCTCGACCATCTTTTAGGCTGCGGCCCCGACGCCCGCCTGTCTGCCCAATTCCGCAGCGAAATCTTCAATGACTGCGGCGAGCGCCAGTTCTCTAAAAACGAAGTGATCGCCGCCCGCTGTATCCACGACTGCGGTATCAGCTACGACCTTGAGCCCGCTTACCCCGGCTCACCCTGGCGCGCCGACTTCAGGCTCCATGCCGGCGGCCGCTCCACCTGGCTCGAAATCGCCGGCCTCCGCGCAGATCCCGCTTACGAAGACCGTCTCCGCCAGAAACGCCGCCTTGCCCAAAAGCTCGGTATTCCTCTGGTCGTCATCGACATGACCGATTACCCCGATGAAAACGGCCGTCCCAGAACGCGTCTCGATTACGGCAAGTTGCGCCGGATCCTCCTCAAAATTTCCCTGGGCGCCCTCCCGGACGCGATTGTCACGCCTTATTAAATGTCTTCCCCAAATCCGGCAGCTTCAAAAAGCGCTGCCGGGCTTTCCCATGCCCTTCTGTCGCCCGCTCTGGTAAAACAGGGCTTTTTCTTACTTCTTACGCGCTGTTTTCTCTCCTGCTTTTTCCTTTTTTTACAGTTCTTCCTATCTGCCCCCTTTCTCTCACCCCCCGTTTCGTACAATTTCTCCCCTTTTTTATTCGAATCCGCTTCTATGCCTCACAGGAAAAGAGGTGCCGGGCGGAAAGGGTTGTATTTTACAAGAAAACCATGTATACTTCTAAATTGTGCAAAATGAATATAAACGGAGGTTTTTTACATGTCAGGTCATTCAAAATGGGCGAATATCAAGCATAAAAAGGGAAAATCAGACGCACAGAAAGCAAAAGTGTTTACGAAAATCGGCAGAGAACTGCAGATTGCCGTAAAATCGGGCGGCCCTGATCCCGAGTCCAACAGCAAGCTGAAAGATGTCATCGCGAAAGCAAAAGCGGCAAATATGCCGAATGACAATATCACGAGAAGTATCAAAAGAGCCTCCGGCGACAGTGTAAATGAGATCATGGAAGAAATTACGTACGAAGGCTACGGCCCGGCCGGCGTTGCGATTATTGTGGAAACAGTCACAGACAACAGGAACAGGACAGCCGCAGACATCCGCCATATTTTCGATAAATTCGGCGGAAATCTCGGATCCTCGGGCTGCGTATCTTTCATGTTTGACAAAAAAGGACTGATCCTCATCGAAAACGACGGAGATATCGAAGAAGAAAAGCTGATGATGGACGCGCTGGAATGCGGAGCGGAAGACTTTACGGCAGATGAAGATGCGTTCGAGATCACGACGGATCCGGCAGAGTTCTCAAACGTACGGAATGCGCTGGAAGCCAAAGGATATGCGTTTCTGGAAGCGGCAGTCAGCATGATTCCCCAGAATTATGTCACGCTTACGGACGAGAAGCAACTGGAACAGATCGAACGTCTGATCGACGCCCTCGAAGACAACGACGACGTCATGGAAGTATGGCACAACTGGGAAGAAGCATAAAAATAAGCGGTCAGTAAATTTCTCCGCCGCCTACGACAATTTCCCCATCATAAACGACGGCATATTGCCCCGGCGTAACGGCACGCTGGGGTTTTTCAAAACGGATCACGGCATTGCCGCCTTCAAGAGAAAGGGCGGCAGGCACATCCGCCTGTCCGTATCTGTGTTTCGCCGTCAGATGCGCAGGATCAAAATCCCGATACAACAAATTAAAATTCCGAACGCGAACGGTATCGGAATATAACAGCGCATCCTCCCCCATCACGACCGTCCCGTCAGAAGCATTTTTAGAAATCACATAAAGCGGTTTCCCAAACGCCGTGCGCACTCCCTTGCGCTGACCGATCGTATAACGCGCAATCCCCTCATGCATGCCGATCACCGTTCCGGCGGGATCGGTAAAATTTCCGCGCTCCATCCGGTTTCCCGCGTATGATTCGATAAACTCCACATAAGCACCCGGGCCCGTTTTCACGAAACAGATATCCTGGCTGTCCTTCTTAGCGGCATTTTCAAAGCCAAAAGACGCAGCAGCCGCACGCACGCGCTCTTTCTCGGAATTTTCCAACGGAAACACCGCGTGCTCTAACTGAAGCCGGCTGAGTCCGTGCAAGAAATACGATTGGTCCTTCTTCCGGTTGGCAGAGCGAAGCAGCAGCGTCTCCCCGTCTTTATGCAGCAAACGCGCATAATGCCCCGTTGCGATCCGCTCGTATCCCAGCTTCTCCGCTTCCCGGTAAAACGCCCCGAACTTGATCGTACGGTTACATACGATGCACGGATTCGGCGTGCTGCCCGCAAGATATGTTCCGCAGAAATAATCCAATACGTTTTCCCGAAAAGCGGAAACCATATCGAATATATAAAAAGGGATCCCAAGCCGCGCGGCGGCCGCTTCCGCATCGCTGCCATCGTCAGAGCCAGGCAGCGCAGGAGGCAGCATCCGCATATACGCGCCGCCGACCTCCCATCCTTCATCCATCAGCATTTTTGCGGCCACCGTGCTGTCCACGCCGCCGCTCATCGCAACAAGAACCCGCATAAAAACCTCCCCGGGCAAAATCATACCGGTACATTTTAACATACTTTGAAAATCATTTCCACGTATGACGGAATTTCTTGTCAAACAAAAAAATACATGCTATATTAGCAAAAGATCAAACCGGAGGTCGAAGCGATGGGGTATGTCCTGTTTTTATTTTATATCATACTTGGCGTAATGAACGCACATCTCTTGCTTGGCAGAGAGAAACCCACAAAAATTTGCTGGGCCGGAGGCGTCATCGGACTCGTATTCCTGATGTGGTCGCACGTGCCGTTCTCTTTTCTGTTCGGCTTCGGGATCCTCTCCCATATCCTCGGCCTGACCGCAGCGCTGTTATGGACCGCCGTATTCTATATCCTAAAAATCAGGCAAAGCCCAGGGATCGGCCGATTATCCGGAAAATTCCGCAAGCCGGATAAAGAGGAACTTTGTATGCTCATAGCCGTAGGAATCATGAGCCTGTACTGCATTGTCTGTCTTGTCAGCCATACGCTCTACGAAATAGACGGCGCATATTACACGGGACAATGTACATACGGAGACATGAATTTTCATTTAGGCATTATTACAAGTATCAAAGAACAAGGAACCTTTCCGCCGGAATACAATATTTTCCCCGGGCAGAGGCTCGACTATTATTTTCTGTCCAACTCCGTCTCTTCTTCGCTGTATTTGTTTGGATGCAGCCTGAAAGCTTCCTATATGCTGCCCATGATCTTCGCATTCTGTCTGACATTCGCCGGCATGTGGAATCTGGCGTACGCAGTGCTCAAACGCGTAAGCAAAGCGCTCACGGCATTTATTCTGTTTTTCTTCAACGGCGGGTTCGGGCTGGTCTATTTTCTCGACGGGCTGCGGGCCGAAGGCGGCGCGGAAAATTTCAAGCGGATTTTTACCGCATATTATGAAACGCCTACCAATTATGTGAACAGCGGCACGCGTCTTTCAAACATCTGCTGGACGAATACCGTCGTAGATATGATGCTTCCGCAGCGCGCCACGCTGTTCGGCTGGATGGTATTGTTCCTGGTCCTTTATTTATTGTATCACGCCGTTTTTGAAGACAGAAACGAATTATTTCTGGCAGCAGGAATTCTCGGCGGCCTGCTCCCCATGATACAGACCTATTCGTATTTTACGCTTGGCATCACGGCCTTCGTCTGGCTCATACACAGCTGCGTCAAAAACCGCTTCCGGAAGGAAACCCTGCTGCAGTGGCTCAAATTCGGGATTCCCGCGGTACTGCTGGCCATTCCGCAGTTTTGCATCTGGATTTTCAGCGCCGTCAGCGAAGAACGCTTCCTGCGTTTTCAGTTCAACGCATATAACGCTACGGACAACTGGCTGTGGTTCTGGGTGAAAAATGTCGGAATCGTATTTGTTCTGCTGCTGCCTGCTTTTCTCAACGCAAGCAGAAGGCTCAAAATCGTACATGCCGCAGGCGCGCTGATTTTCATCACCTGCGAGTTTATCGTGTTTCAGACGCACGCCTATGACAATAATAAATTATATCTCATGTGGTATTTATTTGCCGCGCTGCTCGTCGCCGATTTCCTCGTGGATTGCTACGATAAAATGCGCGGAATGAACGCCGCCCGCAACGCCGTTGCCGTGATGCTGGCCGTCGTCTGCTGCGCCTCCGCATTTTTCACGATGGTCCGGGAATGGAACTCCGGGCGGGAAGGCAGCAATTATATGCTGTATAATAAAGATTACGTAGACAGCGCAGCATTTATCAGAGAACATACGGAACCGGATGCATTATTTTTATCGTATAACAATCACAATAATACCGTCTCCTGCCTGACGGGCAGAAACATTTTCACGGGTTCCGGGACGTTTTTGTATTCGCACGGCGTCGATTATAACGGAAGAGCAGAAATCCTGAAGCAAAGCTTTACGGATCCGGAGGCATTCGAAAAATACCGGGCCGAATACGGGTTCGACTATATTTATCTTTCCGCATATGAAAGAAGCAATTACGCCGGGCTGATCGAAAACTATTTCGAAGCGCACTTCCCTGTGATCTTTGCGCAGGGAGAAGTCAAGATATACGACATAAGGCAATAAAGAAAGGACGAATACAAATATGGAAAATTACAGACCCCTGAAAATGCTGCACGGCTACGCATTCGGAGATGCGGAAAACGATTTTCCGGCGAAAAAACGCATTATCGAAAGCAGGATCAATGATCTGCATGAAAAGGGCTACGGCGGGATCGTGACGAACGTCGATACGGAACGCAATTATTTGCAGGATGCCCAAAGCTGGGAGCTTTTCAGGTACGCCTTGCAATATGCCGCCCGGAAATACGGGATGAAGCTCTGGATCTACGATGAGAAGGGTTATCCGAGCGGCAGCGCGGGAGGGCTCACCCTCCGGGAAAATCCCGATTACGAATGCAAAGGGCTTGCTCTGGTCAAGCGAAGCGCTTGTGCCGGCGAAGAAATCACGATTGAAAAACCGCGCGGCCATCTGGACGTCCAGGCCGTTTATCTGATCGACCGCCAAGGGAACCGGAAGGATCTTACAGAGCACTTGACGCCGGCAGGCACTCTGCATTGCAAGCCGTCGTGCGACTGTGAAATTTATTATTTTGTCACGAAAAAATTATACGAAGGCACGCATGCGCAGCATAATGTTTTCGCTTCCAGACGATACGTCAGCCTCACGGATCCGGAGGCCGTCGCCGCGTTCATCCGGAATACGTATCAGGCCTATACGGACCCTCTCGAAGGATTAGACCTTCCGGAAGGCAGCATCCAGGCATTTTTCACGGACGAACCGTCTCTGCAGGCATGCTATCTCAATAAAGGCCTCGATCCCGCGCAGGTAGACGATCCGTTCGACCCGGAGATGCCCCTTTATCCTATTGTGGCATGGGAAAAGGATCTTCTCGGATTATACCGGAAGAAATATGGCGAAGATCTCGCGCCTTGCCTGCATTTCCTATTCGAAAACGACAGCCGGCAGGCAAAAATTACGCGATATCAATTTTACGCGCTGCTCTCCGATCTATATGAAGACGCCTATTACCGCCAGATTTCCGAATTCTGCGCAGCGCGCGGGATCGCATTCTCCGGGCATCTGCTTTTGGAAGAAAATCTGCTCCACCACGTGATCTTTGAAGGCAATTTTTTCAATCTGGCGCGTCATATGCAGATTCCGGGCATCGACATGCTGTATGCCAAGCCGGAAAACGTCATGCGGTTTGCGGAAACGCCGAAGCTCCTTTCCTCCGTCGCCGCCTGGTACGGAAGAGAGCACGTAATGTCCGAGATTTCAGGCCATACGGAAAATGCCTTCGGCATTCCGTTCGATATCCGCGACATCGTCTGCGCGCAGCTGTTACAGTTCGTGCTCGGCGTAGATATTTTTAATTCCTATTTTGACGACGGCGCCCTCACAATGGAAGAAAACAAGCTTCTGTGCGATACCGTCGCAACAGTATGTGGAGAATTCGCCGGAAAATCCTCCTTGGCGGACGTTATCCTCTATTACCCGATCGAATCCGCGCAGGCATCTATAAAGGGCTCCGACTGCCAGTTGGGAGACAGGCCGTACGACGCGGAAGCGCTTGCCTGCGAAGAAAGCTGGCGCGCTGCCATCGACGCGCTGCTCAGAAACCACTATATGTTTGACTGCGCAGATGAAAACGTCCTGGACGGCGCCGATATTTTACAAGAAAGCTGCTGCGTCAGAAACAACGCCTCCGATACTTGTTATCATGCGCTTCTCGTACCGAAACTTGCAGCAGTAACGATCACCGCGCTCGGACTTTTTCAGAAATGCGCGGACTGCGGGATTCCCGTAATCGTCAACGACCTATCCCCGGCCGTGACGGTGCTCGGTACGGATGCAGAAGCCGGAAGCAACGCCGTGATCCGCCTGCTTTCCAGTGAAAACGTGACGAATGCGCGCTCCGAAAGCGACGCGCTGCAAAGCCTGCGTTATATTTTACCGCCCGATATCGAGCTTACCGGCGATGACGGCCAGGTAATCGCGCTTGCAAAGGAAGATCGCAGTGCCGGTAAAATATCGTATCTCGCCGTGAATATTTCCGAAACCCCAAAAGCCGTTACCATCGTTTCGGATCTGCGGGAACCGGATGAAACGTATGCTCCAAGGGCGGTGGAATCTATGGACCCGACAAAGGGAGCCTGGCAAGAAATCCCGGCGGAAATACTGCCCGGGGACAGACTGTCGGTTTCCACGGAAATTCCGGCGCTTGGAGCCGTGATCCTCCGATTATAAACAGAAAAAGGAGAATCGCATTGCACATCGATTTTACAGAAATCAAAGGCGTTATATTCGATATGGACGGCGTGCTGGTGGATTCTGAGCCGGCCATGGCACGCGCTGCCGTAGAAGGCATGGCGGAATATGGGATCCGCGCATCGGCGGATGATTTTACGCCATATCTGGGCACCGATGAAAAAACGTACTTCGGCTGTGTCGTACAAAAATATGGCGGAACGTATTCGGAAGCGTTAAGCGACCGAATTTACGATATATACTGCGAAACCGCTCCGGAGCACGTCATTTCGTTTGCAGGCGCTGCGGAAACCGTGCTCCGGATCCATACAATGGGCTATAAAACGGCCGTTGCCTCAAGCGCCAATAAGCGAAAGCTAACCGTCAATATCCTGGCAGGCCGGATTTCGCCGGAAGCCCTCGACAGCATCGTTTCCGGCTCGGACGTAAGCAAACGGAAACCGGATCCCGAAATTTTTCTCACCGCAGCGCGGCGGCTCGGTCTGCCGCCCTGCGCGTGTATCGTAGCAGAAGATGCGATCAGCGGGATACAGGCGGCCAAAGCCGCCGGAATGAAATGCTTTGGCGTTACGACGACCTTTTCCGCAGAAACGCTTCTGAAAACCGGCACGGATTTTACCGGCGCAAGCATTACGGAGCTGCTCCCTTATTTGCAGCGCCTGGAGAAAGAAGGCTGAAATATGCGGATTCTCACGGGGACAGACATCATAGAAATCGAAAGAATACGGGATTCCGTGGAAAGGATTGGGCCGCCTTTTCTAAAAAAAATCTATACGGAAGATGAAATTTCCTACTGTGAAAGCCGCGGAAACAAAAAATATGAAAGCTATGCGGCGCGTTTCGCGGCAAAAGAAGCCGTTGCCAAAGCGTTCGGCACCGGAATCTCTCCGGAGGCGAGACTCCTCGAAATCGAAATCCGCAACGACGAACGCGGAAAGCCGTGCATCTTATTGCACGGCAATACGCATGATTATTATATGGAGGTTTTAAAAGGCATCAGCGCCGATATCAGTCTCTCCCATTCCGATTCTGCGGCGGTGGCTTTTGCGGTTATCCTTGCGGAATAAAAATCATTCTTCCGCTTCGCATTCCGTCAGGAGGGCAATCGCCTTCGCTTCCGCGCGTTCTATCGTCATTTTATCTGTGATGCGCTGGATTCCGGATTCGAGGCTCTCCTCTTTGAGCTGCTGCATCGCCGTTACGCGTGCGCAGCGTTCGTTCAGGGAGCGGCGGATCGTGTTGATATTGTCGTCCTGGCGGCTCCCATAATGGTAATCGATATCGGCAATCTTCTCCCGCATGGCGACGATCTCACTCTGCGATTTAATTGCGGCGAGCTCACGCAGACGGCTGTTCATTTCAGATTCAAAGCGTTTATAATTATCCCGGATACGAATCGCTTCCTCTACGGCGTTGTTATGGAGCCTTCTTTTCTCCTCCAGCTCTGCGGAAAGTTCCTCTTCCATGATAAAAAGCTCCGTAAGCAGTTTTTTATCGCGCTCTTTCGCCGCCATATCGATTTTGATCCGCACGTCGGAAAGGCGGATTTCGGCTTCTTTCATATCCATACGGACCATTTCCGCCCATGTCTGGATATCTACCAGCTGCTTCTGCGCTTCTTTCCTGCTCTTTTGAATTTTTTGTTCCGCATCATTGATCAGAAGCTGCGGATTCTTCGCCTCGATTTTATCCGCCGTATTTCCAAGAAATCCGCTGAAAAGTGCTTTTATTCTGCTGAAAAAACCCATTTTTATGTACCTCGCCTATATTTCACTTACAATATTTTATGTGCATAAGTAGTAAAATATTCCGCGCTGTGATAAAATGGAAAAATAAAAGAATATTAGGAGGATTTGAGCTGATATGAAACAATTCTTTAAAGACTTTAAAGCGTTCGCCACGAAAGGCAATGTGATCGACATGGCGGTCGGCGTCGTCATCGGCGGCGCATTCGGTAAAATCGTTACGTCTCTCGTTTCAGATATCATCACGCCGCTCATCGGCATGATCACCGGAGGTACGAGCCTGGCGGATAAAAAATTCGTATTGCGGGCCGCGGAATTGGCGGAGGACGGCGTGACGGTGGTAAAACCGGAAAACGCTTTGACATATGGATCCTTCCTGCAAAATATCATCGATTTTCTGATTATCGCATTTTCCATATTCCTCGTGATCCGTATCATCGGCTCTATCCGCAGAAGGGCGGAAGAGGCCAAAAATCTGCTGCTGAAAAAGCAGGAGGAAGAAGTGGCTTCCGAAGAACCGGCCGCGCCGGAAATCAGCCCTACGGATCAGCTTCTCACGGAAATCCGCGATCTTCTAAAAACAAAAGAAGGCGGCGCTGCGGCAGAAGCGCAAAACGAGTTATAAACCGTCTTTCTGATCCCGGACAAATTGCAGCAGGGCTTCCCGTTCATTGGGAAGCTTTTCTTCTGTCACCAATTCCAGCAGCAGCTTCAAGATTTTTCCAATCCGCGCGCCCTGTGGGATTCCGGCCGCCAGGAGATCATCGCCGTTTACAGCGAGGTCCGCATATGTGATGCAAGCCGCCCCGGGCTGCATCAGCGCCTCCACCATTGCAGAAATAGAATCCAGCTCCTGCCGGCGGTCCTTTCCCCGCTCCGGATTTTGCGCAAATTTATCCGCAAGCTCTACCTGAACGGCGCGCAGCGCATTTTCCGCACCCATTCTGCGAATCAGCTTTTTAACCGCGGCCGTCTCGGCAGGGATTCGGTCGTCGTGATGCCGGATCAGCAGGCAAACGCTTTTTTGCGTATGCTTGTCGCAGTGCAGACGCGTCAAAATCTGCTCTGCGAGCGTCGCGCTTATAGCGGCATGGCCCTTAAAATGGCCTACGCCGGCGCTGTCCTGCGTATATGCGTACGGTTTGCCGATATCATGGAACAATACCGCAAGGCGCAGCGTAAGGTCGCACGGCGTATGGTCCAGCGCCGTCATCGTATGTTCAAACACATCATAGATATGCCACGGGTTATTTTGCTGAAAACCCACGGAAGGCAGAAGCTCCGGAAGGAAGACGCCGAATACGTCGATATACTCCCGCAGGCAGCCGGAAGGCCGCTGCGCAGTCAATATTCCGGTAAATTCCGCCCAGATCCGTTCTGCGGAGATCATGCGGAGCAGATCCTTGCAGGCGTGGATCGCCGCCGCGGTGTGCTTTTCAATCGTGAAATTCAGAACGGCAGCAAACCGCAGGGCCCGCAGAATCCGCAGGGCGTCCTCCCGGAGCCGCACTTCCGGCTCCCCTACACAGCGGACGATCCGATGTTCCAAATCCGCCCGCCCTGCAAAATAATCCAAAAGCCCTTCCGCTTTTTGATACGCAAGCGCATTGATCGTAAAATCGCGCCGTGCCATGTCGTCTTTCACCGAACCGACGAACCGGACTTCCTCCGGGCGGCGATGGTCGCGATACGCCCCCTCCGTACGGAAAGTCGTAATTTCATAGGGGATTTTATCCAGAACCACAGAAACGGTACCGTGCCGGATCCCGCTTTGGACGACAGAATATCCCTTCTTCCGAAAAATTTCTTCCGTCTGCGCAGGAAGCGCATCCGTAGCCAAATCGAAATCATGCGGCTTTTTCCCCATCAACGCATCGCGCACGCAACCGCCCACATAATATGCCTTGTATCCGTTTTCGTGTAAAAGATCTATAATTTTTTCCGCATTTTCATCATAGCACACGGAACGCTTCGTCTGCAATCTCAATCGTCTCCTTTATATCTTCGTCGGAAAGCGCATAATTGAGAAAATGATTATGATGATTCGTCAGAAATACGCCTCTTTTGACCATTTCCGCAATCCATCTCTGATGCAGCATCAGGGAATCGTCATTCGCAATCCGCAGATAGAAGAGCGAAGGCACGCCGGAAACATGGAGATCGTATCCATGCTTTGCAGCAGTCTTTTTGAGGCCGTCGCAAAGACGCGTACCCTTTTCGATCAGCAGCTTCGGAAGATCCAGACGCTGCATTTTCCGGAGACAGGCGATCCCCGCGGCAAACGGCACCGCGCTCATCCAGTAGCTGCCGGTAAACGAGATTCCGCTGACCGTGTTTTTCAAAAATTCTTTTCCGCAGAGGGCGGACACATTGTAACCGTTTGCAATCGCCTTGCAGAAGCAGATCAGATCGGCCTCAAAGCCGAAATAGTGGTCGGAGCCCGCCAGATCGAGGCGGAAGCCCGCGCGCACATCGTCGATAATCAGAACCGCTCCCTGCTGCGTACAGAGCTTCCGCGTTTTCTGCCAGAAATCCTTTTCCGGCAG
Source organism: Clostridia bacterium (assembly GCA_046952735.1). Lineage (GTDB taxonomy): Bacteria > Bacillota > Clostridia > UBA1212 > UBA1255 > Egerieisoma. The sequence continues at coordinate 13,809 of JBKUJR010000030.1, forward strand.
CTGGTTATCGAAGAAATTGCCGTGCATATACGGCTGTGAGATCACTGCGGCGATCTGCCCTTTATTCTCTTCAAAGATTTTCTGTAATCCGTCAAAATCGTTCCAGTCCGCATAAATATTGTTGCAGACCTCTTCTTCTATGACGCCGGAATAATCGATTTTCTGGGTCCATGGGGAAACGCCGTGATAATATCCCTTAAAGAAAACGATCTTTTTTCTCCTCGTATACGCTCTGGCGGTCATCACTGCAAGAGAAGTCACATCATTGCCGTTTTTCGCAAAAAAAGACCAATCCGCACAGGCAACCATTTCCGTCAGGAGTTCGGCAAAATCTACCATGACAGCGGATGGAACTGTCGTACAATCGCACTTTTCAGCCTGCTTCCGGGCCGCTTCATCGATTTCTTCATCGTTATAGCCCATAATATTCGGGCCGAACGCGCACATATAGTCAATAAACCGGTTCCCGTCCACATCCCAGAAATAAGAGCCTTTTGCCTGCTGCGCATAAAACGGGAACGCGTCCACCGGTATAAAACAGCCTTCCGCGGGACCCTGATGGCCGTAAATCCCTGACGGGATCACTTTCACGGCACGTTCGAAAATTTCTCTGCTTTTTTCATATTGATTTATTTTATATTCCATATTCTTCACCTCATACTCCGTATCTGCGCATTACGCAAGATAAATGCTTACCCTGTCGAGAATCCTGTTGACGTTGTCCAACATCGAAATCATCCCCGACACGGCGATTTTTTTCTTTCCAATACAATTCATTGCATTTTCTTTTCCATCAAAAAGCCTTCTGGCAAGCTCCGTACTTTCGAACTCCATGATCGCGCGCGGATCAGGCAGACGGGTCTTTACAGCCTCCAGGCAATGATCTTTTGCAATGATAGAAACGCCGGGACCATTTTTAATAGAAAGCAGTACCGTCCCATCTACGATATTGGAAGCGCTGAATTTGCCTACCTGATCATAATTTCCGATCTGGGCGATCGCGCCGCCGATTACATATAGCATAAGCTCCGTACTTTTTTGAAAAAAGGCGGAATCCTGCAGCGCTTTTTCATCCGCTTTCAGATAAGACGTGAGAATATCCGTCAATTTTGTAAATTTTTTTGTCAAAAATCCGATTTTTGTAAAGCCTTTCGAAGGAATCGGCGTCGATACTCCATCGATCATAGCATTGAACTTTTCACAAGTAGAAAAGGGCAGGCGGATATCGCAGTCGCCCCTTCCCTTTTGCATCGTACATTTCCCGCCGCCGAACGTAAACGTCGCAGCCGGACCGTTTTTCACGTCAAATAGGATCGTGACCTGTTTTTCTTGCGGAAGCAGAGCGGCGGCGTTTTCATCCATGCCGCAGAGCTCCTCCAAAGCGCCTAAAATCGCATACATATTGATATACGCCCTTGTTTTCGTATCCGTCATATACTATACCTGCCTTTCTTTTCTTCTATCCGGATGGAAATCCGCCCGAGCGCCGCTTCCGTCAGGAGCTCGCACATCTTTTTTGTATCCCCTACCGCCGTGTACATATGTATCCGGATCTCGTCGCTGAATTCTTCCTGTATGATTTTATGTTTCAAGATCATGAGATCCGCCCGCGTATTGCTATGCAGGAGGTAGCGTACATTATTGTACATGGGATAATCCACCGTGATAAACAATTCGTCATATAAAACCTTATAAACAGTGCCGCTGCCGCGCACCGCCATGCCGGCAACCTTCCGGTATGCCCGCGTAAGACCTGCAGCGCCAAGCGGAATCCCGCCGTAATACCGCGCGACGACGATGGCGGCATTTTCGATATTCTGATTCTGAAAAACGCCGAGCACCGGGATTCCCGCAGTCCCCTGCGGTTCGCGGTCATCCGTATAACGGCTGATCAAAGAGCCTTCTTCGTCATATACGATGTATGCATATACGTAATGATGCGCCTTTTTATACCATCCCCGCATATCCCTGACGAACGCAGTCGCTTCTTCTTCCGAAGAAACCGGCGCCGAACATGCGATAAAATGCGACTTTTTTTCATCATATGTTCCTACTCCGTGATCGTTCAATGTTTTCAGGACTTCCTTCATCGGCTGCATTCTCTTCCTTTCCCGTATTCATATTGGCTCACCTTCCCATACTGCTCCGGCGGCATCTTTCCTTTGATATAGATGCCATCCTCTCTGTATTCTTCGCTTTCAACCGTTCCGTTTTCATGCAGGTAGGCAACCATACCGGCTTTCTCATAGGGAAGAATACACTCGTATGTCTGATCCACTTTTACGAAATAATTCACGATCTCCTGTTTTAATCCGTCCAGGCCGCCTCCCTGCAGCGCGGAGACTGCAAATACCTTTCCATAGTTCCCGGCAATGCGCGGAGAAGGGGCGATATCCCCGGGCGCGCGGTCCGTTTTATTGAGGACGAGATAACGCGGCCGGTCTCCGGCGCCGATTTCCTGTAATATTTTTTCAACCGTACTGATATACGTTTCAAATTCGGGATCGCTGCAATCCGCCACATGGAGCAGAAGATCCGCATGAACCGTCTCTTCCAATGTCGACTTAAATGCTTCGATCAAATCATGCGGCAATTTTCGGATGAAGCCGACCGTGTCGATCAGAAGGAAATCCCTGTGCTCCGGCGTGACCAGACGGCGCACGGAAGTGTCGAGCGTCGCAAACAACCGGTCTTCCACGAATACGTCGGAATCGCATAATGCGTTGACGAGCGTCGATTTTCCGGCATTCGTATATCCGACGACCGCTACTGCGGGAATCTCTTTCTTTTTTCGTTCTTTGCGTAAAACGCCGCGGCGTTCCTTCACCTCTCGCAGCTGCATTTCAAGGTAATTGATTTTACGCTTGATATGGCGCCGATCCGTCTCCAACTGTGTTTCTCCCGGACCCCTCGTACCGATCCCGCCGCCGAGACGCGAAAGCGACGTGCCCTGTCCCATCAAACGGGGCAGCCTGTATTTCTGCTGCGCAAGCTCGACTTGCAGCCGCCCTTCCCGTGATTTTGCGCGCGAAGCGAAGATGTCTAAGATCAAAGCCGTTCTGTCGATCACGCGCGCGCCCGTTATATTCTCCAGGTTCCGAATCTGCGAGGCGGACAGTTCGTCGTCGAAGAGAATGAGACTGGCATTCAAAGCCTGTCGTTTGAGGGAAATTTCTTCCGCCAGGCCGCGCCCGATATAGGTTCTGGCATCCGGCGCCTCCCGTTTTTGCGTAAAATGCCCGACAGGTTCCGCTCCGGCGGATTCCGCAAGCTCCTGGAGCTCCGCGAGCGGATTGCCCGTGGTTTGCGTATTTTCAGGGATCACGCCTACGAGGATCGCGCGCTCCCGCTCGTTTTCCACCTGCTCCGCCGCATCGCTGTATGCGGCGGCGGAGCGGTCTGTTTCCAGAAGCTCTTGAAAGATACCGTCAAAATATACGATACGCGAAGATGAGATCGGCCCGCGCGTTTCCGTCTTGCGCAGCATGCCGGTCTCGTCTCTTACCAACAGTGTGACGGATGCCCCGCACGGACGCCGTTTTTCCAGATCTACGCCAATCACAGTCATAGCGTCATACCGCATGCTTCTCAAAGACTGGAGATCGACGTCGGACGGATGCACCGTACCGTTGGGATGCGTGTGGATGCAGCGGATTCCGGACAGGCGCAAACTGCTTTTTCTGCCTTCCAATTCCGGCAGCGGTACGCTTTTGTCATCTCCCACCGCGATTGCTGCGACGCGGTTTCTCCGGTCTAAAAATACTGCGACTTCTTTCTTGGTCTCACACGTTGCTTCCGTCATCATCGCCATGATTTCCTCCGGAATAAAGCTGCCCGGCGAATACGTATTTTCCAAAAATCCTTTCATCCGTTCCAGAAGCGTCGCGCGCACTGCGGAAATATTTCCATATATCATTTGATTATCAGCCATATAAACTCCTTTATTTTTAAAACAGGCGCTTGACCGTCCTGTTGATCCGAATGACATTGTTTTCGTTAAAAAGCGCTCCCTGTTCTGCGATCAGACGATCCGCAGCGCCGGCTGTAACCGCATGCAGCGCTACCGGGACGCCTTTTTCTTCCGCAAGCTCACGCAGGAGCGGAAGCCCCTGCAGAACGACTTCCGGTGTCGTTTCCTCCAGCAGATTCGTATTGCCGACAATCGCGCTGCATCTCAGCTGCGTGGCGGATTCGATTTCATCATAAATTTTCGAAGCCGAACGAAGATCCTTTGTAAAAGGCCTGTTCGGATTCATGACGAAAAATTGCCGGTAGCTTTTCCGGGAAAGAATGTCGTCGCTGTATCGTCCCACCGCTTTCGCGCCAAGATCGTCTCCTCCGACATCCAGCACGACATCGTAAGATTCGTCCCGAATGATCGCTCCCATAATGCCCGTCAGGGCCGGGATATCTACATTCGTATTTGCATACAAGGGGACCTCAACCCGGATCCCTTTTTCTTCCAGATATTCCCGCGCATCTGCGGAGCGGAAAAACGGATTGACGATATCGAGGTCGAGCAGCGCCACATTTTTCCCCATCGCTTTCAGCTTCAATGCAAAATTTACCGCTGCCTCCGTTTTACCGCTGCCGTAATGCCCCGTAAAGATATATACGCATGTTTCCATTTCATGTCACCTACTTATTTTTAAATACAAAATGCTTCTGCACAAAATAACTTGCCCAGAAAAGCGGAAGATCTACAAATATTTTACACACCAGATTCGGAAGCTTCAAAACATCCTGGATCAGCGTGCCGCCCAGAGAGCCGACCGCCAGGATCAGGCCCCAGACGACAAAGTATTTCAGGAACGTAGCCTTCGTCATTTTGCCGAATACGACTTTGGCATTCAGCAGATAATTCAGGATTCCGCTCGACACCCTTGCGACGGCGTATGCCAGCGCATAATCGATATAGCGCGCTAAAATCAGGAACAGCACATAATCCACAAGGAAAGAGAGCAGCGACGAACAGGCAAATTTCAGGATCCTGGAAATCACCAGAACCGAATCCCGGAACGGGTGGAAATGGGAGCCCGCATTATTATCAAAATAAATCGTAGTGATCGGTATTTCCCGATACGGGATTCCCCAATTCTTGATCGAAAGCAGCATATTCATTTCATATTCATAGCGATCGCCCTTTACTTCCAGCATTTCACCGAACAATTTACTGGGAATGCCGCGCAGCCCCGTCTGCGTATCGTGGATCGTGAGTCCCGTAACAAGTTTGAATAATCCGCGCGTAAAATTATTTCCGATTTTTGATTTCAGCGGAATCTTTTCGCCCGTATCCTGAAAACGTCCTCCGATGATGAACGCAGGTCCCGCCGGGCTTGCGGCGGATTCCGCAGCCGCCCGGATAACATCAGAGATCGCTTCGAAGCTATGCTGTCCGTCGCAGTCGGCCGTCACCGCGTATTCAAAACCGGCGCCTTTCTCGTTCAGGCGGATCATTTCTGAAAATCCGGTTCGAAGCGCCTGCCCTTTTCCCTGATTTTTCTCATGACGCAAAACAACACATCCGTTCTGCTCGGCTTTCGTAAAATACGGCCTGCATTCTGCCGCGCTCCCGTCGTCGACCGCAATGGTAAAAATTCCATTTTCCCGCAAAACTTCAATAAATGAGACAAACTTTTCGTCCGGATTATAAGCCGGTATGATCACCGCATATTTTACTGTGCTACGCAAGATCCTGAACCTCCCCGCAGTCAAAAAATTTATCCGGTTTCAATTCTACGGCGTCTTCCCCGCACACCATCGCTTTGGCCGTTGCGAGCAGGCGCTTGTCCCGGGTATAGATCCGTAACAGCGCATCGTCTGCAAAGCTGCCTGCAATCCGCTTTTGCGCGTTCGGAACCGTGACGCGTACGCCGTTGCGGTACAGCCGTTCTTCTTCCTCCTCCAACAGTACGTACGGGTATTCCTTCAGCAGAAAATCGATCGGATAAATCGGCAGTTCGGCTGCCGACTCGATTTTCTCCAGATTGACTGCTTCCTCCGCCTTCATAAATCCGTATGCCGTACGTTCCAAGGCCGACATACACGCATAGGTTCCTAAAAATGCGCCGATATCCCGAAATAATGAACGAATGTAAGTACCGCGGGAGCAGGTCACGTCGATAACCGCCTTCGGATACGATCCCGGTTTTTTTGAAAAATGCACGACATGAATTTCATAAATCGTCACCGTTCTGCTTCGCATCTCAAATTGTTTCCCCTGCCTCGCCAGCTTATAAGCCGGAACGCCGCCGATTTTGACGGCTGCGTAATCCGGCGGGATCTGGACGATTTCTCCCGAAAATTTTGATACGGCTTCGGACACGGTTTGCTGCTCCAGAGTCAGCAATTTTTCATCAGAAACAGGCAGTCTTGCGGTCGCTTCCCCCCAGATATCGCACGTATCCGTCTGCAAGCCGAATGTAATTTCGCCCCGATAGCTTTTGGGCATACTCAAAAATAAATCTGCACATTTCGTAGCCTTTCCCAGACAGACAGGTAGTACGCCGGAGGCCTGCGGATCCAGCGTCCCCGCATGTCCGGCCTTGCCTGATCCCGTCAGTTTCCTGACGCGGGAAACACAGGAAAAGGAAGTCATTCCCGGCGGTTTATAGATATTGATTACGCCATCCATTTCGTTATTTCACCAATCAAACGCTTTTTAAATCCTGCAAACGGTTCCCCGTTTTCTTCGCTGTAAGCGAGCCCCGCCGCTCTTTTATGTCCGCCGCCGCCAAACAGCGCGGCAACCGCGGCCACATCGCATATTTCGTCGGAACGCAGGCTGATCCGGAAATGGCCGGCCGTTTTGCCCGGTTTTACAAAAATGCCGACGTTGACGTTTTCGATGCACCGCAAAAACGGCGCGAAGCTTTCCAGATCATCGTCTGTTGCCCCTACGGTTTCCATTTCCTCCCTGGTAATCTGGAGAAACGCGATCCTTCCATTTTCATAATACTCCACAGAGCGGTAAGCGACGGCTTTCAGCGCGATTTCGCTCCGGGTCTGATTTTCATAAATTGCCGTATACTGCCACGCCATATTCCCCGCGATATCCATGATCTCCGCTGCGATCCTGTGTGTCTCGGGCGTGACGTTCGCATACGCGAAGCAGCCCGTATCGGTGAGGATTCCGGTGTAGACGCACTTTGCGATTTCTTTCAAATAGGGCGCTTCCGCATAATTTTCATACGACTGGAGCAATTCCCAGATTCCTTCCGCCGTGGCGGCCCATCCCGTGTTGCAGACCGTGATCTGCGCAAAAGAATCTTCCGATATGTGGTGGTCGATCCTGAGCTGTACGGCGGCCTGATAAAACAGTTCTTTTCTGCCGCCGAGCCTTTTTTCGTCGCTCGTATCTACCGCGATCGCAAGATCACACTTGATAGCGCCCGGTTTTTCCGGATCCCATACGGAAAATTCCATATTGTCCGGCAGCTTGCCCGATTCGTATAAAAACGACAAATTTTCCGGAGGCTGTTCTTCTGTAAGAATTCGGACGGTTTTGCCTTGTCCGCATAAAAAATATGCAAGGCCGAAAGCAGAGCCAAGACAATCGCCGTCTGCATGGATATGGGTAAATAATACGATATCTCCCGCTTCCGATATGGCCTTTTGTATCTGCTTCCAGTCCTGCATATATCCACCCGTTTTTCCTTAATTATGGTTTTTTCGTCAGTTCGTCTATCTTTTTGCTCATATAGGAGCCATATTCAATAGATTCATCCAGTATAAACGTCAAATCGGGCAAGGTTCTTATGATCATTTTCTGCCCGAGAGATTTTCGGAGAAAGCCGCCCGATCCTTTTAAAGCATCGAGCGCTGCTTTTTTCTCTTCTTCCGTGCCGTAGATACTGATATAAACTTTGGCATATTTTAAATCTTTTGCCAGCTTTATATTCGTAATGCTCGTTATAGGGGGGATACGCGGATCCTTGAGGTCATTTCTGATGATATCGCTCAATACCCTGCGCATTTCTCCCGCTATCCGTTCAGTTCTGTCCATTCCTTTTTACCTCTTCCATTACATAGCATTCCACGACGTCGCCTTCTTTGATATCGTTGAATTTTTCAAAGGAAAGACCGCATTCAAATCCCTGTTGTACTTCTTTCACGTCATCCTTGAACCGTTTCAGAGAAGCAAGCTTGCCCTCGAATATCACGATTCCGTCCCGTACGATTCGCGCTTCGGAATTTCGGACGATTTTACCGCTGGTGACATAGCAGCCTGCAATGGTTCCGATGCCGGACACTTTAAATGTCTGCCGTACTTCCACATGGCCGATCACATTTTCCTTGAATTCCGGTTCCAGCATACCGACCATAGCGGCCTTGATATCGTCGATCGCATCGTAAATGACCCTATAAAGTCTGATATCGACGCCTTCGGCTTCCGCGTTCTCCGCGACGTTCGTTCCCGGCCTGACATTGAAGCCGATGATGATCGCATTCGATACGGAGGCAAGCTGTACGTCTGATTCCGTAATCGCGCCTACCGCGCCGTGTACGATTTTGATCCGCACTTCCTCGGTGCTGAGTTTTACAAGGGACTGCTTTACGGCTTCCACGCTGCCGACTACGTCGGCTTTGACAATGATATTCAGATCTTTTACATTTCCCTCCTGGATCTGAGCGAACAAATCGTCGAGGGAGACCTTGCCGTGCGTCTGCATCGTTTTTTCTCTTAATTCGTTTTTACGCGTATCGATGAGGTGTTTCGCCACGCGCTCATCTTTCACGGCGTAAAATAATTCTCCTGCTTCCGGCACTTCCGGAAGTCCGGTGATTTCCACCGGGGTGGAGGGCGGCGCTTTTTTGATCGCGTTTCCTTTGTCGTCCGTCATGGTCCGGATTCTGCCGAATGTCGTGCCGGAAACGATGGCATCTCCCGGCTTCAGCGTGCCTCGCTGTACCAGAAGCGTCGCGACAGGACCTTTGTTTTTATCCAGCTTCGCTTCTATGATCGTTCCCTTTGCCTGCCGCTCCGGACTTGCTTTCAGCTGCAGGATATCGGCGGACAACAGGACGGTTTCCAAAAGCAGCTCGATATTCTCTCCCGTTTTCGCAGATACCGGCACGAACGGAACGTCTCCGCCCCATGCTTCCGCTACGACTTCATGCTCGGCAAGCTCCTGCATGACCCGGTCGACATTGGCTCCCTGTTTGTCTATTTTATTCACTGCTACGACAATCGATACATTGGCCGCTTTGGCATGATTGATGGCCTCGATCGTCTGCGGCATAACGCCGTCGTCGGCTGCTACGACCAGGATCGCGACATCCGTCACCTGCGCGCCTCTTGCGCGCATGGCGGTAAACGCTTCATGTCCCGGCGTATCTAAGAAAGTAATCTTCCGCTCGTTGATTCTGACCATATACGCGCCGATATGCTGCGTAATTCCGCCGGCTTCTCCCGTCGTCACGCTCGTTTTACGGATCGCATCCAGCAAAGATGTTTTACCATGGTCGACGTGCCCCATAACGACGACGACGGGGGGCCGCTCCACGGCCGTCTCATCGTTTTCGACATCATCCTGATCGTCAAACAGAATATCTTCGTCCGTAACGACGACTTCCTGCTCCGCGGTAATTTTAAATTCGCTTGCAATCAATGCGGCGGTATCAAAATCGATCACCTGATTCTGGTTCGCCATCACACCCATCAGCATCAGCTTTTTAATGACTTCAGCGGAGGTTTTCTTGATTTTCTCGGCAAAATCCTTAACAGTCATGGATTCCGGCAATGTTACATTCGTAAGCACGGCGATCACCGGCTGTGTTTTCGGGGATGATGCGACGAAATCCCTGGCTTTTTTCATGAAATCCTTTTTAGACTTTGCGCCCTTTTTCGGAACGTTGTGGTCAACATCATACGACACCTTATACTCATCGTTGTAGATTTCTGAAACGCCGATTTTTTCTCCGACGAGCTTCCTGGCCGTCTTGTATTTATCTTTCTGCGGACCCTGTACGCTTTTCGGCGCATCCTTCCGGCCGTCTTTTTTGGAAAATTTATCCGATTCGCGCTCCTGCTGCTTTCCGATCATTTTACCGGCGTAGTCGCGCTTCGTTTCCTGTGCGGCCACAGCCGGATCCACAGTCGGAATCGGGGGAACAGCCGCCTTTTTAAAAGGTTCCCTATTCTCCCTGTTGTCTCTGAATTCGCGTCTTGGCGGCGTTTCTCTGCGCTCGCGTACCGGACGGGCAGCCGGAGCCGGCTCCGGTTTTTTGAAAATTTCGATCGGTTCCGCCGGTTCTTCTTTCAATTCGATATGGATCGTCTCGGAATATTCATATTGCTTGAAAACAAACGTTTCATCTTCTGCCGGCAGCGCCGGTGCTTCCGCCTCCGCCGCTTCTTTTGCTGCCGGTACAGATTCCGCTTCCTCCGCTTTCTGCGGCTCTTCCGCTTTATTCCGGTCTTCTTTTTTCACACGCTTTACGCGCCGTACGGTCGGTTCGGCAGGAACCGCCTTTACCGTTTCCGCATTTTCCTGCTGCGCTTCCGGCGCTTTTGTTTCCGCCTCTTTCTTGACCTCCGCTAAATCCGAACGATACAGATCCTCGATGGATTCCGTTCTGACTTCGAATCCGGAACGAAGGCCCGAACCGGCTTCCCGGCTCTGGCGCTGCTGTTTTTTGGGGGGAAGCGGTTTATTTCCGCTCTGCGTTTTCTGCGCGGCCGAAACCGGCTCAGAGGAACTGTTATCTACTATAATCCTCCTGACGATCACCCCGGACGACTTGCCCTGTGCCTGCTGCTCCTTCTGGGCGGCTATTTTTTTTGCAGCCGTATCATCTGCGGAGCTTTCCGTATTTTTATCTGTTTTAAATCCAGTGTGCTCGTAAAACCGCTGTAATTCGTCGTCTTCCAGTACGCTCATATAGCTTTTGTTTTCGATGCCCATTTCATTCAGCATTTCCAATATTCTCTTGCTCGTGGATTTGAGCTGTTTGGCAAGCTCATGCACTCTGATTTTATTATCCAATCGCGCCACCTCCTGATTTGCTGCTGTCTGCTTCCATTCTTCTCTCAAACTGCGTTCTGAGCGTTTCGTACGTTTCTGTTCCGACCTGTACTTCGAATTCTCTGCTCAGCTTGTTCCCTTTTGCCATTTTTTCAAAACATTCGGCATTATCGCATAAATAAGCGCCTCTTCCGTTCATTCTCCCGCTGAAGTCCATAACAATTTTCCCCTCATTGTTTCTGACGATACGCAGCAGTTCTTTTTTGGGTTTCGATTCATAACATCCGATACACCTGCGCATAGGAATCTTTTTTTGTTTCAAACTGCTTCACTTCCTTAAATCATAACAAATCCGGATCGAATTCCCCGTCTTCGTTGTACGGATCGATCGGCGCCTCTGTGTCAGTATTTTCGTCGGCATCCTCTTCCGCATTGTCGTTGAACAATTCTTCCTCGACGCTGGCGCGTACCTGCGCCTCACTCTTGATGTCGATCTTCCATCCCGTCAGCTTCGCGGCAAGGCGTACGTTCTGGCCTTCTCTCCCGATCGCTAAGGAAAGCTGGCTGTCGGGGACGATTGCCGTTGCGGATTTGTCTTCTTCATTGATAAAGACTCGCAGCGCTTTTGCAGGACTCAGGCTGCTTGCGATCAGGTCGTCGGCATAGGGGCTCCATTTGATGATGTCGATCCGTTCTCCTCGGAGTTCGTCTACGATCACCTGGACCCGAAGGCCTTTCTGTCCGACGCAGGCGCCGACAGGTTCTATATTTTCGTCGCGGGAATATACCGATATTTTCGTCCGCGAGCCGGGTTCCCGTGCGATATTCATAATTTCTACAATGCCGTCGTGGATCTCCGGAACTTCGAGTTCAAAAAGACGTTTTACGAGATTCGGATGGCTCCGCGATATCATGACGCACGGTTCTTTGCTTTTATATCCTTTGTCTTTGACCTCCAGTACATATGCCTTGATCCTGTCATACACTTTATACTGCTCTGTTTCCACCTGTTCCGCAGGCAGGAGGATTCCCTCGATCTGGCCGAGATCGACATGGATGATTCTTTCTTTCTTGCCGTCTCTGCTTTCCCGCATTTCGATTCTCTGTATCGTACCGGTTACCACATCTTTTTCTTTTGCGCGGAACTGATCATAAACGCGCGTCCGTTCTTCTTCTCTGAGCTTCTGGATGATGATCTGTTTTGCTTTCTGCGCCGCGAGCCGTCCAAAATTCTTGGGGGTGATTTCGAATTCTGCGATGTCGCCGACCTCGAATTCCGGATCGATTTTTCTTGCTTCTTCCAGGGAAAGCTCCGTGGTGTCGTTTTCTACTGCTTCTACGACTTCTTTCTGGGCGTACACCTTGATGTCCCCTGTGTCTTTGTTGAATTCTACCCTTGTATTGCCTTCCGTTTCCGATTTTCCATAGGAAGCGTTCAGCGCCTCTTCGATGGCGGCAATAATGATTTCTTTATCGATCCCTTTATCTTTTTCCAGCTCGTCAAGAGCATACAGCAGTTCCGCACTCATTTTTTTGTCAATACCTCCATTTTCAATTCCAGATGATCGTTCTTTTGACGAGTGATACGTCTTTCACCGGAAAATGCCGCTCTGCGGCGTTTTCCGCGATGATGACTTCCCCGTTCTCCCGGCCGATGAGTTTTCCTGTAAAAATTTTACTGTTTTCGACGGGCGCGTATAAATGTACTTCTACGTCTTCTCCGCGGTATCGTTCGAAGTCCCCGTCTGTTTTGAGCGGCCTGTCGATTCCCGGGGAAGAGACTTCAAAAATATATTTTCCCTTGATTGGGTCCGCTTCGTCTAATCTGTCGTTCAGCGCTTCGCTTACCAGCTGGCAATCGTCCAGCGTGACGCCGCCTTGCTTGTCGATGTAAAGCCGGAGATACCAGTCCGCGCCTTCTTTGACATATTCTACTTCAATGAGTTCGATCCCTGCATTCAGGTTTTCGATCACAGGTTCTGCGATCGTCCGAACCGTTTCAGTCACTTTCATTTCCGTTTTCCACCTCCGACGCAAAATAAGCCTGTAAAACGAAAGAGTGGGATAACCCACTCTTTGCGCTGAAAACATCAAATTGCTTTATTATTATAAATAATAAATCGAATCCTGTCAAGCTTTGTTTTTAATTTTTCCCATGTAAAAGGATCTCCCCGATTTCGGCAGGGGTTTTGGCAATAATGTCGGCGCCGGCCCGTATGAGTTCGTCGCCCTGTGCGTATCCGTAACCGGCTCCGAACGTTTTCAATCCGACTTTTTGCCCCGCCAGGATATCGAATTTCCGATCTCCGATCATGACGGCGCCGGG
>JBKUJR010000031.1:0-26970 GCA_046952735.1 Clostridia bacterium
GTATTACACGTTTCGCTTCCGTTTCCGTAAAGGTCGCCGCTGGCGCCTTCGCCCGTACCAAAGCTTCCGGTATTATGACGGTCTGTTCTAAGGATCCCCCACCACAGAGATTCCAGCGCGGCGTTATAGGTTTCATCGCCCGTTGCCCGATAGAGTTCCGCCAGCGACGACAATGCATACAGACCTTCCCAGCGCGGCTGGCCGGATTCGTAAAATGCCTTTCCCGCAAGCGCCGCTTTCATCCATCCGCAGGAGAGACTCTTTTTCGTATAAAAATCAGGATATTCCAGATTCCATTCTTCGTTTACAATGTATTCCGCCGTTTCCAGATAGGACGTTTTACCTGTTTCTTCATAGAGCAGCGCGAACGCATGTCCAATCGCAAGATTGCATTCGGCCCAGTTCTGAGAGACAAAGGTCTGCCCGCCGGCAATAAAATACGCATAGATCCCATCCAGCGCACGGATCGCCACATCGAGGGCGTTCCTATTTCCGGTAACCTGATACCAGCGATATAATCCGTAAATGCAATGGTACTGTCCCCAGGTATCCCATTTTCCCAGGGACTGTTGCAAAACATCTTTGTTAAAACGCACGGCTTCTTTCCAGGGACCCAGATAACCATCTTCACCTTGTGCTTTCTGAAACAGGATAACCATTCGGTCTCCCACTTTTTTTGTTTCCGGATCATTATGCAGCAAGTATGTCTGCGCCGCACCTGATAAAAGCTTTCCCGGAAATTCGCCGTGCCACATCACTTTTGACAAATCGTTATTTTCCGGATTCAAAAATGCATCGAACAGCCGCGGATTATCCTCCAATACCCGCTGCACCCAAACGGTTTCATTAGCGGAGAGAATATCTCCGACCGCGCCTGCGATGTTCATATTGCGCATATAGTTCTTTAACAAATCCATTTTATCCTCCCGCCCGCGATTTTCGATATCATGACGCGCAGTATATGATTCACAAATACTCTTTGTCGTATTATACTCTTGCAAATCAAAAAAATCACCTCTGAATTTGCCGCGGAATGTGTTGTGATGTTGACTTCCCGCTATTGGATACGCAGTGAAACTTAAATATAGCATATTTATGAAATAAAATAGCGCTTTGAGCGAAACCATCTTGTTCTCCGGCACACATGAACACAAAAAATTCTGCCCACAATTACCATCCATGAGTAAGAAAAAGTGCTAAAATTCGTTCTGTTATCGGTTTTTTTGATACCCCGATTAGACGCGAACCAGTATCTAGCCCCTATGAGTTAATAAGGCCTAGTTGTATCTAATGTTCCGATGTTGCTTGTAGTATCTTTGAATACCTATGAAATCAAAGTTTTCAGACATGTTGAGCTTCTTTGAGCGATAGGCGTAACTGCTAATATCCTGCTAATTTTATGCCGTATTACAGAATTATTAGCAAAAGAACAAAATATAGGAAGAGCATTCAACTTAAAAATCGTACTTTTCTGAACATGATAACTCAGACGACTTTTTTGTTCTCAGTACATAACCCCCAATATGAAGGGAGAATGAGATATATGGAACATCAAATAGCAAGAAAAAATTATGGTAATTATGAAATAGTTGCCGTTGGGTTCTTTAAAAGGAGGATTCGACTATGGTTCGTTTTTTCCATTCAAACATAGCGCTGTTCTTGTAGATTTTATTTGGGATTGTATCAAAGACACAAAAGGGGCACAAAATTCTGACTAAATTTTTCAGTCTGCAATTCCGGCTCGAGAGTATGGGCATACCAATTGTTTTTTATCTGAAAAAAGTCGGATCACTAAAACGCCTTAGCGCCACGGATAACTTGTGCTGCTTTTGATATGCAAGCAGAATTTATCTCCAAACGAAAAAGTCTAAATTTACAGAAGGTTTTTACGGTTTTATGGTAAGAACCATTGCCTTTTTTAAGGATTTTGGTTATACTATTTATAAGGAACAAGGAGGCGATATAATGGTTATAAGACCACGATATATGGATATGCTGAAAACCTATCGTGACGTACCGCTCGTGAAAATACTGGCCGGAATCCGCCACTGCGGAAAATCCACCATTTTAGAAATTCTGCGGGACGACCTGTTGAAAAACGGCGTTGCCGCAGATCACATCATCAGTATGCGCTATACTTCGGAAGATTTTGACGACGGTATGACCGATAAAGATATGTATAACGGTATCAGGGAACAAATGACCGGCGACGGACGATATTATCTTCTCCTTGATGAAGTGCAGGAAATCGACGGCTGGGAAAAGGCTGTGAACAGCCTGCTTGAAAATACGGACGCCGATATTTATGTCACCGGCTCTAATTCCAAACTGATGTCCAGTGAAATTTCAACCTATCTGACGGGGCGGTATATTTCCATTCCGGTCTACACCCTGTCTTTTGCCGAGTATTTGGAGTTCAAAAAACAAAGCGTTTTTTCTCCGAGAGAGCTTTTGAACGAATATATCCGTATGGGCGGGTTTCCTATCGTCGCTCTCGGCAGCTTTGACGAACGTTCCGCCTATCAGATCGTAGAGGGAATTTATCACTCCGTCATAACAAGCGATATTACAAAACGGCATAACATCGCTAATTTTGATTTGTTTAACCGTGTCGTTCGCTATATCGTTGAAAATGTAGGCAAAACCTTTTCCGCAAACGCAATCGTGAAATTTCTGAAAAGCGAGGGGCGTTCCATGTCTGTTGAAGCGGTTTACAACTATCTGAACTGGCTGGAAAAGGCATTTGTAATTTATCGGTGCCCGCGATATGATTTGCAGGGTAAATCCGTACTGAAAACGCAGGAAAAATTCTATCTTGCCGATTCTTCTCTCAAATACTGTATCATGGGCTTTAATCCGAAGTCTATTGCAGCTATGCTCGAAAACATCGTTTACTTTGAACTGCGGCGAAGAGGTTATGATGTTTACATCGGCAAGAAGGAAACGAAAGAAATAGATTTTGTAGCAGTACGTCGTGACGAGCGTATTTATGTTCAGGTTTGCCGCAGACTGCCGGAGGAATCCGACCGGGAGATTGCCAATCTCCTTGAAATGAAAGACCACTACCCGAAATATGTGGTAACGCTGGACGAACTGGCCGCAGGAAATATCAACGGCGTTAAGTTCGTGCATTTGGCAGATTTTCTGTTGAGTGATGGATATTGATTTCCCAAAAAATCGGATAGGATGTCATAAGAGGGAAGCGTATGCATGGTGAATCATTGAAGAATGAAATTTCACAGCTAATCACATGAAAGCAAGAGGGCGAATATTGGGACTTTAAGAAAGAGTGGCACATCCACAAAACCGATTTGCTTCACGATATTGGCTATTGTCATTGGTATTAATGTTCAATCTCTTTCCATTGCTCGAAAAACAATAGATGTGATTGTGATTCATAATGATCAGAATACGCCCTGCCATCTGACCGAAATTTATCAAGGCGTTTTTGCTAACAATATTTATTCCCGCATAATGGATACCAACACGCCTAAAAATGTCTCAGCAGATATAAATATTGTAGAAAAGCTCTGGAAAAAGCGATTCGGCATTGACGCCACAGCAATTGAACAAGCATATCTATTTTTACAACAGCCTTATGATTGGGTAGATTCTGATGACGGCAGAAAATTTTATAAGTATGCGCCTGAATTTACTCTGGAAAATATTTCTGCTGAGGACAGTCGAAATGATTACGAATTTTATTTGTTTAATCAATGTGATTCCTGTCCTTGTTGGTACGATATAAATACTTACTATCATCAGACTTTATTATATTCGCTGGGTGGCGTGGCTTTAGAATATACCGTCCATCAGTTCTATATTGCAGATGATATAGACGAAGAACAAACGGCTCGAAAAAAGTTTTTGGAATGTATCCCTATTTGTAGGAATCCTGAATTGCGCAAAAAGGCGGCAGTAAATTTGCTGACGAAGTAATCGGTTTAAGCGCTGAAATCGGGGCCTGATGATTAGCAATTAGCAAACAGCCCGAAAAGAGCAAAAATAAAGAACGCCGAAAATCCTGTAAAATCAAGGCTTTCAGCGTTGCTGGTGGCACCCCCGACCAGAATCGAACTGATAACTAGCCCTTAGGAGGGGCTTGTTATATCCATTTAACTACGGGGGCAGATTTCATTATGTCAGTGTACCGTCCTCCGGCACCGGCAAATTATAACACAACCCGTCTCCGGACGCAACGGCAAATTCAGCGCAGGAGCCGTTTTGTCACCGCCGCCGCATTCTCATAAATTTTCCCGATATCCTCTCCGATATAAAATTCGCCGTCCTCATATAAAATCCGGCCGTTTACAACCGTCATGCGGACATTCAGCTTGCTTCCGGCGTATACGATATTTTTCAGCGGATGATTCACCGGCCGCATATTCGGCCCATTTAGAGAAAGTACCGTCAGGTCCGCAAGCTTTCCTTCCGCGAGGCAATCCGCCTCGGCAAGCCGCATCGCCTTTGCGCCGCCCGCACATGCCATGCGAAGCACCTGCTCCGCATCAAGCGCCGCTGCGTCAAAACTTCTGTGCTTTGCCAGCACGGAAATGAGATACATTTCGCGGAACAGATCGAGCGCATTATTTCCCGCAGGTCCGTCGGTGCCGATCGCCACGTTGATTCCATGGGCAAGCAGGCTGCCGACCGGCGCGATTCCGCTCGCAAGCTTCAGATTCGCGGCAGGGCACGTCACGGCGGAAATATCGTGCCTTTGAAACACCTCCAGATCCGGTTCGGACAAATAGATACAGTGGAATCCCCCGCCGCCGTAATCGAAAATTCCGAGCTCTTCAAACAGCAGAGACGGCGTTTTCCCGTATCGTTCTCTGCACGCCGCAACCTCCCGCGGCGTCTCGGCATTATGCATGTAAAACGGCGCTTTCAGGCTGCGCGCCAGCTGTCCAAGCTCTTTCAGAAGCGCGTAAGCCGCAGTATATTCCGCATGGAACCCAGGCAGAAAAGAAATCAGAGGATCGAGACGGTTCAGGGTATGATACCAGTCCTCCAGCTGCCGGACCGATTGCGTAAAATCATTCACGGCTCCCGTCAGCACCGTGCGGAAGCCGCACGCCGCAGAAGCCGCGGCAGCAGGCTCGGGCATCAGATACATATCGAAATTCGCTGTGATTCCGCTCGTAAGATACTCCGCTATTGCAAGCTTGGACAATATATAAATATCATCCGGCGTCAGTTTCGCTTCATATGGAAATACCTGCTCCGTCAGCCAGCTTTCAAGCGGCATGTCGTCGGCATTCGAGCGTAAAAACGTCATCGCAGAATGCGTATGCGCATTTTTGAACCCCGGAAGCACCAGATCGCCGTGCAGATCGATTTCTCTGTCCCAGACCGCATCCGTGTCTGCCTGCGGGCCGATTGCCGCGATGCGGCTGCCGCGGATATGCAGTTCGCCTTGCGCCAGCGCAAAAGGCGAATCCGCGCCGCCGGTCAGAATTTTCCCATTATAAAACCGTAAGTTCATCGCACAGCCTCCAATATTCCGTTATTATAATTCCGCATAAAATGTTTTTCAACCATACCGGTAAAATATTTACAAATCCGGCCTGGGAATCTATAATACCTCCTGTCCCCAATTTTTTACAGGAAAGCTGGTTCCTTAATGATCAGAGACCTCACGGAAGGCAAAACAGAAACGGTTCTGGTAAAATTCTCGCTGCCTTTATTCATCAGCGTTATTTTTCA
Organism: Clostridia bacterium; assembly: GCA_046952735.1. GTDB lineage: Bacteria > Bacillota > Clostridia > UBA1212 > UBA1255 > Egerieisoma. The sequence goes on from JBKUJR010000031.1 coordinate 5,707, forward strand.
GCAAATGTACAATATGGCCGACAGCATGATCGCAGGAAAGTTTTCCGCCGACGGCGAAAGCGCATTGGCCGCGGTGGGCGCTTCCTATCCCATCACGATGATTTTCATGGCGATCGCAATCGGCAGCAACATCGGCTGTTCCGTCGTCATATCGCGTTTCTTCGGCGCCAAAGATTACCGGAAAATGAAAACGGCCGTCTCCACGGTATTGATTGCTTCCGCCATCCTTGCCGCCGCGCTTTCCGTCACCGGATTCCTGACGAGCGCGCCCCTTATGCGCCTGATCCGGACGCCGGAAGAAATATTTGCCGACGGAAAACTTTATCTGAATATTTATATTGCAGGTTTCCTGTTTTTATTTTTATACAACACGGCAACCGCGGTATTCCAGTCGCTGGGGGATACGAATACCCCGCTGTATTTTCTGATCGGCTCCTCGGTCGGGAATATTCTGCTGGACTTGCTGTTTGTAGCCGGCTTTCACCTCGATGTAGCCGGCGTCGCCTGGGCAACCTTTATCGCACAGGGAACCGCCTGTATCATTTCGCTCGCAGTCCTTATGAAACGGCTGCGGAAAATCGAAAAAAACGTCAGCGCCCGGAAGTTTTCTTTTCCGATCCTCAAGGAGGTTTCCGTCATCGCCGTACCGAGCATTTTGCAGCAAAGCTTCGTATCGGTCGGGAACATGTTTATCCAGAATTTAGTAAACGACGGCGGAAAATCGGTAATTGCCGGGTATTCCGCCGCCATCAAATTGAATACGTTTGCCATCACATGCCTTACGACAATGTCGAACGGCCTCTCCGCTTTTGCTTCGCAGAATATCGGCGCAGGCCGTTACGACCGTGTCCGGAAATCGTTCAAAGCCGGAAGCATCATGTCGGAAATCATCATTCTGCCGTTCATACTCGTTTTCGTTTTTGCAGGATCCTTTGCGCTGCGCCTCTTTATGGACGGCAACAGCGATCTTTCCATGCATACCGGAATACGGTTCCTGCAAATCGTATCGCCTTTTTATGTTGTGGTCGCCGTAAAATTAGTCGCCGACGGCATTTTGCGCGGCGCCGGCGCAATTCGCTGTTTTATGCTCTCCACATTTTCCGACCTGGCGATCCGGGTGCTGCTCTCCTATCTGTTTTACGCGATCTGGGGCGCCACAGGGATCTGGTGTTCCTGGCCGGTCGGCTGGGTTTTATCAACATGCCTTTCCCTTATTTTTTACTTTCGAAGAAAATGGATTGTGGCTTAATAAATCGTTTGCCAGCGCGCCCAGAATCGGCCCGATCGCAGTAAAGCCCGCCACTACCGCCATTTGCTCGATTTCAAGCGGCACGGTACGGAACACGACCTGCAGCGAAGGGATATAGATTACGGCAAGCATCATCAGGATTGAAAGCGCGCCTGCCGCAAGCAGCCACATATTATCGCGGATCCCGCTTTGCAATAAGCTCTTCGTTTCGCTGCGGCATTCGAAAGAATGTACGATCTGCGTCATAACGAGCGTCATGAACGCCGCGGTACGCGCCAGCTCCGTATTTTGCGTCGTATATTGGATGCTCGCAAATACGCCGAGCGTACACAACCCGATCAGCAAGCCGCGAAACAGAATCAGGAACGGCATTCTGCCATGGAAAAGCCCGCTGTCGGCCGGTACCGGTTTTCGTTTCATGATATCATCCGTAACAGGATCGAGGCCAAGCGCAATACCCGGCAATCCGTCGGTCACAAGATTGACCCACAGGATCTGGATCGGATACAAAGGGAGCGGCAGCCCGAATAACACGCCTGCAAACATCGTGATTACCTCTCCCAAATTGCACGCCAGCATATATCGGATGAATTTCCGGATGTTGTCGTAGATACCGCGGCCTTGTTTCACAGCCTCTGCGATCGTTGCAAAGTTATCGTCCATCAATACCATATCGGAAGCTTCCCGCGTAACGTCGGTGCCGTTCACGCCCATTGAAATTCCGATATCCGCTTCTTTGATGGCGGGCGCATCATTCACGCCGTCCCCCGTCATGGCGACCGTATTATTTTTCTTTTTCAGCGCTTTTACGATTCTGAGTTTATGTTCCGGTAAAACGCGCGCATATACGTTGACGCTGTCTACGGCCTCTTCAAATGCGGCATCGTCCATCCGGCTGATTTCGTCACCCGTGAGGACGCGGTCCGCCGGGATATTGACCTCTTTCGCAATTGCCGCCGCAGTGATTTTATGGTCTCCTGTAATCATGATCGTACGGATTCCCGCATCTGCGCACAATTGTACGGCGGCGGGTACTTCCGCGCGCGGGCGGTCCATGAGCCCGATAAAGCCGGCAAATACGAGGCCGGATTCCAGACGCAGATTTTTCGTTTTATCCTTCGACTTTTTATATTGCTCTGCTTCTGTCTGCGGAAGCGCGCGGTACGCTGCCGCAAGCACCCGCAGCGCTTTGGACGCGAGAAAGTCGTTATAATTGCGGAAGCGCTCCAACGCCGTTTTATCGAGGCGCTTCACTCTGCCGTTTTCTATGTAATATGCGGCTTTCCCGAGCACTACGTCCGCGCCGCCCTTTGTCATCACGAAGAACTCTCCCTGTTTGCTCCTGGCGATTACGCTCATGCACTTCCGCACGGAATCAAACGGAATTTCCGCAATCCGTACGAATTCCGCCGCCGCGGTTTCCGCTTCCCTGCCGCCGATGTCTTTCAGCGCCTGTTCCGTAGCATCCGACAAGTTGTTGCAGACGCGGCAAATATTGGTAAGCATCCGGCTGTCCCCGGCGCCCGCCGTCCCCTTGTTCGTTGTCTTCAGAATTTCGGAAGGCAGGCACGTTTCCCGGACAGACATTTTATTCTGTGTCAGCGTACCCGTTTTATCCGAACAAATCACATTCGTACCGCCCAATGTTTCCACAGCCGGCAAACGCCGTACCAGCGCTTTATTCGCCGCCATCCGCTGGACGCCAAGCGCCAAGGAAATCGTTACGATTGCAGGCAGCCCCTCCGGGACAGCAGCGACCGCCAGGCTGATACCGGTCAGCAGCATGTTGATCATATCTTCCCCGCGCAGGATTCCTGCAACAGATACGGCAATACAAATCAGGAGGCAGGCAAAAACGATATATTTTCCAAGCTTTGCCAGCCGTTTCTGGAGCGGGGTTGCCTCTTCCTTCGCTTCCTGGATCATACCGGAGATTTTCCCCATCTTTGTATTCATTCCCGTATCCGTCACACCGATTGTTGCGGAACCGCTGATTGCCAGCGTGCCGGAATATACGGCGGAATCGTATCCCGCCAGTTCGCTCTTTTCAACGGCCGCCGATTCGCCGGTCAGCATCGCTTCATCTACCATAAGCCCCGAAGACGTGATGATAAATCCGTCCGCCGGTATGATGTCTCCGCCCTTCACGAAGACCACGTCGCCCGGGACGATGTCTTCCGCCGCGATTTCAACCTGCCTGCCGTCCCGCAGCGCCCTCGCATGCAGCGCCGTCATCGACCGGAGCGCCTCGATCGTTTTCTCCGTTTTATACTCCTGGATAAATCCTAAAAATGCGTTTACTACGACGATGCCGATCATTACGGCGGCTTCCGTCCAGTCCTGCATAAAAGCCGAAATTCCTGTACATACGATCAAAATGATCGTCATAATATCCTTGAATTGGCTCAGGAACAATAACACCGGCGATTTTTTCTTATGCTGCTCCAATGTATTTTTTCCATATTTGCCTAATCTGCGTTCCGCTTCCGCCGCAGTAAGCCCCGTGTAACCGGATTCTCTTTTGGATTCCATATACCCGCGTCCTCCTTATTTGCATTTCGCATACACCATGTACTGCTTATACAAAGTTTATTCGGGATTGTCCCGGTATATGCTCTTTTAAGAGGAAAACGCAAGCTGTTTTCTTTTCAGGATGAAAAAGCCGGAAAATGCGGCTGTAAATCTTACGGACGGTTTTCTTCCCGTTTCAGCACTAGAACTGCATACGGCGATACTTGAAGCACTCCCGGCGCATATGTTTTTCCCGTCAGAAGATCCGTCATCGTCTGTTCCAGTTTCACGGACGCCGGCCGGTTTCCCGTTTCCGCCAGGATCATTCCGCTTCCTGCAGTCCCGCTTCGCGGAACCACCGCAAGCTCACCTGTAATTTCCGGAAGCTTTACACCGGCCTCGTCAAAAGCAATTTTCAGGATCCGTTTCAGGTCCGCCTCCGAAGGAATACTCCCCAAAAGAATGATTTTACCGCGTCCCACGGGGAAAGACAGGACCAGGCTTTTCCCCTTGATCGCGGAATGCAGTCCCGTTACCGTGACAAGCGTATTTTCTTGACAGGCATCATACATCTCAAACCACGCGTTTCCTGAGAAGGGCGTTCCGTCATTCCATTGCGCCTGGATATACTGTCCTCTATCCGGTGCGGAAAACGCCAGACGCGCTCCTGTCAGGCGTTCCAGGCATCCCATTGCCCTGTCCGTATAATGCGCGCCGATCTGATTTCTCTCATCGGTCATAGGACCCGCGATCCAGATGCCGCCATCTCTTACCCACTGTTCGATCCGCTGCGGCAGATCCGCATCCTCAAGCGTGATCATATAAGGGGAAAGCAGCACTTTATACGTGGCCAAATCCTTTCCCGCTCCGATCACGTCCACGCGCGCTCCCATACCGGTCAGCGGACGATAGAAATCCGCCGTCAGCCGCTCGTGATATCGGAAGCCGTCTATCCAGGGCTGGCTGGCAAACATGTTCCAGCTCAGCGAAGTAAAATGCAGCGCAATTTCCGTACGCACTTCCGTTCCTTTCATAAACGCAGACGCCGTTTCAAACTCCGATGCAGTCTGTTGGATTTCTCCGAACATATGCAGCGGCCTTCCCGCTGCGGACAATACGGAGCCATGCATCAGCTCGTGCCCCGCCCAATGCTGCCGCCAGAGCCAATACAGATTCGCAGCGCCGCCAAACGCAACCGGCAGCCAGGAATTGACGCGGCAGAACCCCTCCGGCTTCATGGTCTGCACTACAGAAGCCGCGCCGTTCCAACCCGTCTGCGTCTCCGTATTCCAGAACGGACGCTGTTTGATCCCGCGCAGGAAATCGAACCAGAAACCGGCTTCCCAAAGATTTTCTTCTGCATTGTAATGGTTGAACATGACAAGATCCATCGGCTCGTTCATTTTTTCATAGTCAAGCCCTGCGAACGGCATCATATCCGTACCGATCGGCGCCTCTGTATATTCCCGCAGGATCGCCTGCTGCATGTGCAGGAAGGAGATGCAGGATTGCTGCTGGAACAAGTTCCATTCCAGTAAAATATGCGGGTTATGCCACGCGTTTGCCGGCGCCGGGACGTCCTCGAAACAATCGTAAGCCTGGCTGAAAAGATTCAGGTTCCAGCTGCTGTTGAGCGCTTCTATCGTTTTATATTTCTGCGCGAGATATTGCCGGAATTTTTGCGTACATACCGGGCAGAAGCAACCTGCGCCCGGCATATAGATTTCATTATCCAGCTGCCAGCCAATGACGTTGCGATCCTTGCCGAACTCGGCTCCCATCGCGCGTACGATAGCAGCCGAAGCTTCCCGGTAAGCCGCATGATTCGAGCAGCAATGGCGCCTGCCTCCGTGGCTCGTGCGGATCCCATGTGCATCCATCACCGCCGCATCCGGCGCTTTTCGCAGAAACCAGATCGGCGGCGTAGCCGTAGGCGTACCTAATATGACCGCGATCCCCGCCGCAGCAAGGCGGTCCACCGCCTCATGCAGCCATGTAAAATCGAATTTGCCCTCTTCCGGCTCCATTTTACGCCATGCAAACTCACCGATCCGCGCCGCTTTCATCCCGGCCTTTTGCATCGTTTCGATGTCCCCCGCCATTTCACTGTCAGCCCAGTCTTCCGGATAATATGCCGATCCCAGAAACGGCTCTGTCATTTCAAAATATTTCATCGATATCACCTTGTATCTTTACTGATCTCATGGAAAAACTTTTCTGAGGCCCGGAACCTTTTGCACTGCGGCGACAACTGCAAAACACAGAAAGTAAACGGCCCCCGTTTCCGCTATGATAAACGGAATGGTACACAGGGACGGATAATGTCTGTAGATTTCATTGATCGGAAACATTTGGAGGATATAGATCCCCAGGCTCGCTTTGGAAAAAAGCTTCAGTACGCGTGACGACGATTCTTTCCATTTGATATTCTTTATGAAAATAAAAAGCGCGCAGGCGGATATCATCGTACCTGCCGAAGTATAATCCATCAGGAGCATATAGATGGAGCCGGCATTTCTGCTCAGAAAATAGGTGCCTGCAAACATTAGGACAACAGATAAAATCCCGCCTGCGTAGAAAAGAATACGCGTACGTTTTTTCAATGTTACCGTATGTAAATACCAGCCCATCAGCACATATCCAAAATACCCGGCGATTCCCGGCACTTCAAAATATTCGGAAATACGGATTCCGCCGAGGCGGAGCAGCGGAAAAACCGCCCGAATAATGAAAAATACGATTAAATAATATTTTATCGTTTTCAAATACTCTTTTTTTGCAAGAAGCGATATGAGCGGCATAGCCACATAAACGCCGAGGATCGTATAGAAAAACCAATAAATATATTGGATTTCATTGTTCAAAAATAAATTCAAAAAGGACCTGGGACCCACAGGAACCTGCAGTCCACCGATCGCCAGTTTATAAATCAGCATCACGCACGACCAGATCAAAAACGGAACGGCCGTCCTGAAAAATCTTCTTTTAAAAAATTCTTTCGTCGTGTATTTCTCTCTGTAATTCATCAGCGTCACGCCTGTGATCATGAAAAACACAGGAACCGCATAATGGAACAACGCCTGTAAGAAGGCGGAAAAGAACCATTCTTTGCTCGTATCGAAAACAAAAACCTTGCCGGTACAATGCAGCGCGACGACGCCGAAGCAGGCTAAAATATTCAAAGCGTCGATATAAAGAAGCCTTTTATTTGTTTCATTCTTTTGCAACATATTCTCCATATTATTTCCTTTCTCCCATGATTGTTTGTTAACTATATCGTTTTTTCTGTTGTGCGTCAAGCAAAAAAGCGCGCCGCCTTGACATGCGCTGCTCCGGGTATTACAATGGAAATGTGAGCGGACGGAAGTCTCCTACCGCGAACGAGAAAAATACATTTTACTGATGGCAAAGAAAAATCTGCGCCGCAAGACGGAATACGTACGATCATGGTTTCATGCTCTATGCTGCTTGCGGCATAGAGCTTTTTGATTGGAGCAAACTATGCGGGAACTGATCGATACGCTGCGGCGCCGGCAGGCGCTCACAAAAGAAGAATGGATTACGCTACTGGAAAACCGTGATGAAACGTCGGCGCAATATTTATTTGAACAGGCGCGTCAGGTCCGCCATGCCGTTTACGGGCAGGACGTCTATATCCGCGGTTTGATCGAAATCTCCAATTACTGTAAAAATGACTGCTACTATTGCGGCATTCGCAGAAGCAACCGGCAGGCGGCGCGTTACAGGCTGTCGCCGGAAGAAATCCTTGCCTGTACGCAGAGCGGTTATGCATTGGGCTTTCGTACTTTCGTATTGCAGGGCGGCGAAGATGCCTTTTATACCGACGCATTATTATGCGATCTGATTCGCAGAATAAAAGAAGCCCACCCCGATTGCGCTGTTACGCTTTCGTTAGGAGAGCGGGAGGCGGAAAGCTATCGCCGTTTGTTTGCCGCCGGCGCCGACCGCTACCTTCTCCGCCATGAAACAGCTTCTGAGACGCATTATGCCAAGCTGCATCCTCCCGCGCTCACTCTGGCGAAGCGAAAAGAATGCCTGTTTGCATTGAAACGGATCGGCTACCAGACAGGGAGCGGCTTTCTGGTAGGGTCTCCGGGACAGACAGCCGCCGAGCTTGCCGAAGATCTGCTGTTTTTAAAAGAGCTGGAGCCGCAGATGGTTGGCATCGGACCTTTTATCCCGCATCAGGATACGCCCTTTGCAGAAAAACCGGCCGGCTCCGTGGAGCTGACGCTCTTTCTGCTTGCGCTGCTTCGCCTCATGCTTCCGTATGCTTTGCTGCCTGCCACCACCGCGCTAGGCACATTAGACGCGGAAGGACGGGAGAAGGGCATTTTAGCAGGCGCAAATGTCGTGATGCCCAACCTCTCCCCGCCGGATGCGCGCTCTAAATATACGCTGTATGACAAAAAGCTCTGTACCGGCCTGGAGGCGGCGGAACAGCTCGAACAGCTGAAAGAGCAGCTTGAAAAAATCGGATACCGCGTCGTAATCAGCCGCGGAGATTTTATAGAACCAAAAAAACAGAAAAGGAAGGATTTACAATGACGTATCCATACGATCCCAAATCTCTATGCGCAGACGAATTTATCAACGACGCAGAAATCCGCGAAACATTGCGCTATGCAGAGGAAAACAAAAACAACGTCGCCCTGATCGACAAAATTTTAGAGAAGGCGCGGCCAAAAATGACGGAGAACGGTACTTTCTGCTCCGGCCTGACGCATCGGGAAGCCTCCGTATTGCTTGCCTGCGAGCTGCCGGAGAAGATCGAAGAACTGTACGCCTTGGCGGAAGAAATCAAAAAAGCTTTTTACGGGAACAGAATCGTGATCTTCGCGCCGCTGTATCTCTCAAATTATTGTGTAAACGGCTGCCTGTATTGCCCCTATCACTTGAAAAACAAGCATATTCCGCGCAAGAAGCTCACCCAGGAGGAAGTGCGAAGCGAAGTGATCGCGCTGCAGGATATGGGACATAAACGTCTGGCGATCGAAGCCGGAGAAGACCCGGTCATGAATCCGATCGAGTATATTTTAGAGTGTATTCAGACGATCTATTCCATCAAGCACAAAAACGGCGCGATCCGCCGCGTCAATGTCAATATTGCCGCGACGACCGTAGAAAACTACAAAAAGCTGAAAGACGCCGGCATTGGTACGTACATCCTATTCCAGGAGACGTATCACAAAGAAAGCTATCTGAAACTGCATCCGACGGGTCCGAAGCATGATTACAATTATCATACGGAAGCAATGGACCGCGCGATGGAGGGAGGAATCGACGACGTGGGCCTGGGCGTCCTGTTCGGCCTGGAGCGTTACCGGTATGAATTCGCAGGTCTGCTGATGCATGCGGAGCATCTGGAAGCGGTGCATGGCGTCGGTCCGCATACGATCAGCGTGCCGCGCGTGAAGCGTGCGGACGATATCGATCCCGGTGCGTTCGACAACGGAATCAGCGATGAAATTTTCGCGAAAATCTGCGCCCTGATCCGGATCGCCGTTCCTTATACCGGTATGATTATCTCTACCCGCGAAAATCAGACGGTCCGTGAGAAAGTAATCCGCCTCGGTGTTTCCCAGATCAGCGGAGGGTCGCGTACTTCTGTCGGCGGCTATGCGGAAGACGTGCGTCCGACGGATACGGAACAGTTCGATGTTTCCGACCAGCGTACTCTCGACGAGGTGGTACGCTGGCTGATGGAGCTTGGGTATATTCCCTCTTTCTGTACCGCCTGCTATCGGGAAGGACGCACCGGAGACCGTTTTATGTCGTTATGTAAATCCGGACAGATCCAGAATTGCTGCCATCCGAACGCGCTCATGACCTTGAAAGAATATTTAACGGATTATGCAGGGGAAGAAACGCGGAAGATCGGCGAAGCGCTGATCCGGTCGGAGCTGGACAATATTCCAAAAGAGAAAGTCAGAACGATCTGCACGGATCATTTGGCGAAGATATCCGCGGGGCTTCGCGATTTCCGATTTTAAAAAACGGAAGGAGGATGTATATGGGATTGAATGATACGCCTGCCGCCGGCAGAATCCATATCGCTTTTTTCGGCCGCCGCAATGCAGGGAAATCCAGCTTGTTAAACGCCGTGACCGGCCAGGAGCTGGCGGTGGTCTCCGAAATCAAGGGTACCACTACCGATCCTGTCTATAAAACGATGGAGCTGCTTCCCCTGGGGCCTGTTATGTTGATTGATACGCCCGGCTTCGATGACGAAGGCGAGCTCGGGGCGCTTCGGATCCGGAAAACACGTCAAGTTCTCAACAAAACGGATCTTGCGATCCTGGTTATCGATGCTGCGCTCGGCATCAAAAAACCGGAGCAGGAATTGCTTGCTTTGATCCGGGAAAAAGAAATCCCCCATCTCGTCGTCTACAACAAATGCGACGAACATACGCCTGTTCTGCCCCCGGACACAATTTCTGTGAGCGCCCGTACAGGCTGCGGCATTCGGGAGCTGAAAGAACGCCTCGGCGCGCTGGTAAAATCGGAAGGAGAAGCGAAACGGATCGTCGGCGATCTGATTTCGCCTTCCGATCTGATTGTACTTGTAACGCCGATCGACAGCGCAGCGCCCAAAGGCCGCCTGATCCTTCCGCAGCAGCAGACGCTCCGTGATATTCTCGACGCAGACGCCGCCGCGGTCGTTGTTAAGGAAACGCAGCTGCAGGAGGTTTTTCAAAACGTTCGTAAAACGCCCTCCCTTGTTATTACAGACAGCCAGGCATTTGCGGCGGCAGCGGCAGCTACGCCGCCGGAGATACCGCTTACCTCGTTTTCCATTCTAATGGCAAGATATAAAGGATTTCTGGAAACGGCGGTACGCGGCGTCGGCGCGATCGACAGTCTTCAGGACGGCGATACGATTCTGATTGCCGAGGGCTGCACGCATCACCGCCAGTGCGACGATATCGGAACCGTTAAAATTCCGCGGTGGCTCCGGCAGTATACGGGGAAAACGTTCAACATCGAAACGGTTTCCGGTACGGAATTTCCGGAAAATCTTTCCAAATACGCGATGGTCATTCATTGCGGCGGCTGCATGTTGAATGAACGGGAAGTCCGTTACCGCATGAAATGCACGATCGATCAGGGCGTATATTTTACCAACTACGGAATTACGATTGCTTATATACAGGGAATTCTGCGCCGGAGCCTGCAGATATTTCCGCATTTACTTGCGCAGCTCCCCGAAAAAAGCGGAAAGTGAGGATTTGAGATGGAAACAAGAGTCGCAATTGCCGCGATCATCGTAGAAGATCCCGCCGCCGTAACGCCTTTGAACGAGCTGCTGCACGAGTACAGCCAATATATCATCGGACGGATGGGAATTCCCTATAAAGAAAAGGGGATTTCGATTATCAGTATCGCGATGGATGCTCCGCAGAACGTAATCAGCGCTCTGACCGGAAAAATCGGACGTTTAAAGGGAATCTCTACGAAAACGACATATGCAAATCATTAATGGCTGCCACCCGTATTATTTTTTGAATTTCAGCGAAAATCGTGATATAATCCGCATTCGGCAGCAATCATAACGCAAACGAGGGTGACAGGCATATATGAGCAGAATACAGGAGGAAAGCAGACTGGGAACCGGCAGCATCTGGAAGGTCGTTTTGAGCCTTGCAATTCCCACGATGCTGGCGCAGTTCGTCAACGTGCTCTACAGTATTGTAGACAGAATCTATATCGGCAATATGCCGGGGAACGGCGACCTTGCGCTCGCCGGCGTCGGAATCTGCGGCCCAATCGTCACGCTGCTCGCCTCTTTCGGCAGTCTCGTCGGACTGGGCGGCGCGCCATTAATGGCAATTAAACTTGGGGAGCAGGATAGAAAAGGGGCAAAACAAATCGTCTCAAACAGTTTTATTCTGCTCTCTGCGCTTTCCGTCGTCCTGACAATAGCCGTTTTTCTCCTGAAAAGCAATTTGCTCCGCTGGTTCGGCGCAAGTCAGACGCTCTATTCCTTTGCAAACGAATATCTGACCTGGTATGCTATGGGTACGTTATTTTCGATTCTCAGTACCGGGCTGAATTCCTTCATCATTTGTCAGGGCTTTGGTAAAATCGGAATGTTCACCGTGATGATCGGCGCGATCAGCAATATCATATTGGATCCCATATTGATATTCCTGTGCGGGCTCGGCGTGAAAGGAGCGGCGATCGCAACCGTCCTCTCTCAGTTTTTCTCAGCGGCGTTTGCTTTAAAATTCCTGTTCGGCCGCTACACCGTCATAAAAATTTCATTTAAAGGGTATTCTGTCAAAATCATGCGCCGGATCCTCTTGCTGGGTCTTTCTCCGTTTTTAATCATTGCAACCGACAGCATTATGATCCTCGCATTAAATAGTATTCTGCAAAAATACGGCGGCGCGGAAGGCGACAATCTCATTGCTGCGGCAACGATCATGCTTTCCTTTATGCAAATCGTCACGCTGCCGATGGGAGGAATTACAGGCGGCACGCAGCCCGTATTGAGCTACAATTACGGAGCCGGCAGCTCTGCGCGCGTCAAAAAGGGCGAAGCCTGCATTCTCGTGATCTGCCTGATTTTCACCGCCGTCATGTTCCTGATCGCCCGCTTCGCTTCCGTCTATTTCGTGAGGATTTTTACCAGCGACAGCAAGCTGATCACGATGTCGGTAAAATACATCCACATCTACACGCTTGCAATCATTCCGCTTGCATTTCAATATACTTTTGTCGATGGTCTTACAGCTCTTGGCATAGCGCCGGCGGCAATTTCGCTCTCTTTGTTCCGAAAAATCGCGGTGATGATGACGCTCACTTTCCTTTTGCCCGAATTTTACGGAGCAGAAGCCGTATTCTATGCAGAACCCATCGCGGATGTCGTCAGCGCGTTTTCCTCCTCCGCCGTTTTCTTTCTGCTGATCGGGAAGATCTTAAGAAAGCGCGAACAGCTGCTTGGAAAATTACCCGTCTGACGGTCCCAGCAGATATGCTATAAGGGGACGGAGCTGCTTTTTGTCGGAAAGATCGTACGACTTTGCGAGCATGCGCGCCATTTCTTCTTCCGCCGCCGTCTTGTCTGTTTTTTTCGCCATCATCGTAGAAAAAAGCTTCATCATAAAACGCGATGGAATCCCCATTTTTTCATATCGCAAGCCGCCCGGAAAATAAAATGACCGTACAGCCTGCGTAAAATTCCGGCGAAGCATCTCCTCGATTCCCGTTCCCTCCGCCGCCATTGCTCCAACGGCAAATGCGGCGATCTTCTTCCCGCGCCACGCAGGAAGCTGCTTCTGAAACCATTGTATTTTCTGAATCGTGCCCGCATGGCACCAACTTCCAAAGACAATCGCATCATACTGTTGAAAATCGATTTTTTGCCTGTCCCGATACGGGAAACAGTCGCACTTTAGTTCCTCTTTCAGCCACAGCGCATACTGCTCCGTAAATCCTGTTTTAGAATAATACAGGATGATCGTTTTCATATCGTACCCTCCTTTTTATCAATACTATTTACAAATAAGCGAACTGTCAGCAATTTCCGGAACATCACATAATAGGATCGTCAAAAAAACAGACAAACCGCCTATTAAGCTTAATAGGCGGCCGGTCCATACAATTTCAGAGGATTATGTGAAAAGATTCGTTATGCATTTGGTGTGCCATTCTTCTTCTTTTTCAGGATCAGAAGGACTGCTGTTACGATTCCGCCGGCTACGACGACTGCGCCCACAACAATCAGTACGATCTGCGTCGTAGAAAGGCCGTCGCCGCTGCCCGTTACTTTTTGCGTTGCGGGCGCAGTTTTGGCGGGCGTCGTCTTCGCCGTAGCGGAAGGCGTTTTGACAGGCGTCGGCGATGCGGTCGGCGCAGGGGTCGGCGTTGCGATCGTGGAATCGCTGATCAGCAGCGCGTTTACCCACATAGCGCTATCGCTGTATGCCGCCAGGTTCGGATCGAGCTGGAGCGTCAGCGTAGACGCGCCCGTAAGATCAACCGATACCTCTTCCGGCTTCGTATTATAATACATCACATCGCTCTCATAAACTTTCTCGCCGTCTACCAACACAAGGAACTTCGCGACATTTCGCTCCACTTCCTGCGGCCAGTTGGTATCATACATTCCCGCCAGAGCGGTAAATTTCGTAAATCCGGCGCCTTCTATATCGATTTCCAGCACCGTTTCCACATCCAGAGACGCATTACTGTGCATCCCGACGCCTTTTGCATATGTACTTCCGTACAGCTTGAGCATCTGTCCGTCATATGTGGTATCGAGTCCCGGGAACGCCTCCTCATCTCCCTCGGCATATCCGGTGTAGTTCACCAGCTTCGCAGGATTGTCACGCAGATAATCGCTGAGATAAATCATATTGTCTTCGATCGGCGGAGGCGTCGGTGTTTCGGCAGGCGTCTCGGCCGGTTCGTCACTGGCCGTTTTATCGACCGCTTTATCGTTCGACAGCTTTGCGTTCGCCCAGATTGCATTATCGCTGAAGCGCGTATCGCCCGGATCCAGCGCAAGGGTCAGCGTCTTTGCGCCTTTAATAGGAACGGAAATTTCAACCGGCTCGGAATCATACATCAGGACATCGGTCCTCTGCACCTCTTCCCCGTCTACCTCTACGACAAATCCGGCTCTGTTGCGCTCGACTTCCTGTGGCATCATCTGATCGACCATGCCTACGAGCGCAGTAAAATATTCATAATTCAGGCCCGAAATATCGATTTCCAAAAAGGAAAGACCTTCTTCGGCGCTATGGGTTCCGATTCCCTTTTCATAATACTTTTTGAACATATGGATCTGCTTTCCCTCGCAGTCCGTGTTCAGTCCCGGAAGGAAGCCGCCTTCTCCGTCCTGAAGGATTTCCCATCCGGAATACTCTTTGATCCGTTTTGGCTGCTCCAGCAGCAGATCGCCTAAATAGACGGATTCTCCTTCCGCAGTGACCGCCAGCATGCCGAAAGTATTCATCAGCAATGCCGCCACCAGACAGAATACGATTAAAACGTATCGCCTTGTTTTTTTCATGTTACAATCAACTCCTACAAAAATTTTTCTATTTTATAATTAAATTCCCTCAATCGTAAATACTGCGCTGCCTCTGGGCTCGTCAATCGTCACATCGAAGCCCCGCACAGTCAATTCTTCCCCGGTTCCGCTTACAGCCTCTGCGGTATCCAGGCGGCGGATCCGATAGTGCGCCTCCGGATCCAATCCCTTCAAAAAAATATGCTTCGTCGCCTCTGCTGCTTCCGGAGGGCGGAACAGCTGGAAAAATCCGCCGCCCGTATCCGGATCGAAAAATTCCCATCCGCGCCATTTATCAGATCCTCTGCTCCACTCGGTCAGCTGATAATAATCACTGTAATAATATGAATGAACCGCCTGCCACTCCCAGGCGCTCTCCCGGATCGCATCCCAATTCAGGCTTCTGTAATATACCTGCCAGTTCATCGCGATCCATGGCGCATAAGAGGAACGCATCGTATAAACATCCGCTTCCGTATAAGTCGCAGGCCCCGTCGTACACGCGCCGAAATAAGGCAGCCACATAAAAAGCGTCTGGTGCATGGCTTGTTTGTCTTCCTGATTCGAATAATCATGATCCGTCTTATGGAGCGGCACCGCTCTTCGCATACTCTCCAGATCGTTTCGGCCCCCGCCCGCGGCACAGGAATCGATCATCATATTCGGGAAACGCGCGATTAGAAGATCCCAGTATTTATAATATCCCTGCGCGTACAGATTTTCCCGGATTCCGGCACGGCCCTGCGTATTCAGCATCGTAAAATTCGGCTCCGGATTCATTCCGAAATCCTGCCGGTAAAGAGAGATGCCGCCTTCCGTGAGGATCTGCGATACGCGCTCTACCGCCCACTGTACGAAATCTTCATTTCCAAAATCCGCAAGATTATTATCGAGCATATACGCTTTCGGGATTCCATATTCCTCGTCATGCTCCGTCCAGTCCAGCCGCACCACCTCCGGTTCGAACCACAGCAGCGTCTTCACGCCGTTTTCCGCGCCAAAATCAGAAATTGCTTTAAATTTAGAAGGGAAACGCGTCGTATCCGGCATCCACGTTCCCGTATCGAGCCATACCGACAGCGATTCTTTTCCCGTACGAAAATACCAGCCCGCATCCATCCACCAATACGTAATCGGAATATCGTGCTCGAGATATTTTTTCATCGCTTTGATTTGATTCCCGTCCGTAGCTTTCACCATTTCTCCATACAGCCAGGAAGTGCCGCCCGATAAATTCGGTTCAAACAACGCGCCGTCGATCTTGCGCATATTACAATCTATGAACCAATGCCTCCATAAATTCATAGCGCGGTCTTCCTCCCGCCCCGTATATTCCAGGAAAGCGGCAAGCGGCGTCCTGATTCGTTCTCCCGGCTCCAAGCAGGAGGAAAAAGTCTGCTGCCCTGCCGTAAAATGCACCTTGTCTTCTTCATATGCAAAAGCAGCTTCCCATAGGATCGGCCAGCCGATCGCGATAAAGGTCCCGCCGTCTCCGTGTTCCAGATTAAAATATGGAAAATATTGATACGTTGCGCGTCCTGTCGGCGGCGACATCTGAACCGTTTTTACAGTTTTCAGATCTTTTGCATACGGCGCATACGGACCGGACTCCCCAATTCCGCCATCGCCGTAAATCCCTTTCAGCACCGGATTCTCCCCTGGAAACGTCATATCCGCACAGTTTACGTTTTCAAGCAGCGCGGAATTTTTATTCGTGATGTTTTTAAAATATACGGTCCATTCATAAGCGCAATAATCCGGATAAATCGCCAGAATAACGTCGATCTGCAATTCTTTCCGGTATTCCAGGCAAACGTTCGTCGTAACTTTGCTCCCACCCTGCACGGTGTTTCTCGAAATTTCCTGAAAAGCGCTCCCGAATCCTTTAAAGTCCTTTCCGCCATATGTAAACGACACGGGAAGGACAGACAAATCATTTTTTATTTTATCATATTTATGAATGACGTCTTTTTTCTGTTCCATAGAATGGTAAACTCCGATTCCCGTTTGTTCCGTTATATAATAATCCGTTGCATCCTTACTGCAAGACGACGCCGATAATAAGATTGTGATCGGTAGAACCGCCGCGGCGATTCTCTGACGGAAAAATCGCTTGCCCATATCTCACCTCATATAAAATCACGGATAGATTATTTTTTATATTATATCATATTGGTAAATTTTCTAACAGCCTTTTTTTTTACACTGAAAGATTTCATTAATTAACATTGAAATGGTATGACCAACATGCTAAAATAGCTGTGTTTTTATGAGCACTTTATATCTATTGATCTCCGGAGGAATAATATATGTTATATGACCTGGATCTGGAAAAATTTTTCTCAGCCTATAATGACGGAGAAGAAATTTATAAAAAATATTCGCAGACCCATGACATCACATCCATCGACCCCTGCTATATCAGAGAGCACCAGATGTATATTCCCGGTCTTTCCGACGCGCTGGAAACGCTGGATGAAAGCATGTTCGGCGGGGCGGACAATATCGTGGTTGTAAAACATGCCTGTTACATGCCTCTTTTCTATCATAATCATACTTTTTTCGAAATGCTGTACGTCCTTTCCGGCGAATGCGAAAATCATGTGGACAATACCCCGATCCGCCTCACAACAGGCGACTTTTGTATTATGGCCCCCGGTGTCGTACATGCCTTAGGCGTCTTCAGCGACAGCATCGTAATCAATATTCTGATTCGCCGCAGCACTTTCAATGAAACGTTTTTTGATCTTTTATCCGAGAAGAGCATCCTGTCTGATTTTTTCTGGGGCGCGCTCTTTAAAAAAACTACCAACCCTTATACAATCTGCCATTCCTCCGATGACAAAGTGATGCACAATGCCATCGAAATGCTGATATACGAGGGAATGTCCGGAAACGATAACTATACGCGTAAAATCAAAGAAAACCTAATGCGCATCATTTTCGGGTATATGATTCGCAGCCATGCAAATGACTTTGAATTCCCTTCCGTCCTCTGCGACAGTTCGGAAAAGCTGAACGAAATCTTATACTATATTCAGGAAAACTACAGCACAGTAACGCTGCGGGAGCTTGCGGACCAATTCCATTATACGACGCCCTATCTCAGCAAGCTGATCAAAACAAAAACAGGAATGGGCTTTTTGCAAATTTTAAATAATATACGCATCAAAAACGCCTGCGCGCTTTTAAAAAACACCGATCTTGCCATTCATGACGTTTGTATGCGTTCCGGCTTCCATAAGGACGATGTTTTTTATAAAATGTTCAAAAAACACATCGGTTCCTCTCCAAAAGAATACAGGCAGCGCAATAAATAATGATGCCGAGGAATCACCCGGGAGATCTGGGGTAAAAGAACGCGGTCAATTTATTTACAAAACGTTTCTGTGACCCTGATCTCACACAAATTTTTGCCAATACCGGATTATCCGTTATGATTCCGTCTGCTCCATAATATAGGATTCGCCGCATCGTTTCTTCGGAATTCGCAGTCCAGGCATAGATCTGCTTTCCAGCCTTATGCATTTCCGTTACCATTTCCATCGACAGCAAATTCATTTTCACGCTATATGCATCGATATTTTTATCATGATATTCTTCGGGCAGCGGACGCGCGGAGATATATACGGTCGGCATTTGTGCATCCAGGGCTTTCACGCGTTCCAGAATATCCAGATCCATGGAAGCAATGACGCATTGATCGCGCATGCCGTATTTTTCAAGCAGCGCAAGGGTGCTTTGCTCCAGGCCGTCGTGATATCCGCCCGCTTTTAATTCGATCATCAGCCGAATGCGGCCCTTCGCCGCAGAAAGCATTTCTTCCAGCGTAGGAATCGGCTCGCCTGCAAATTCCGAAGAAAAAAAAGAACCGGCGTCCATTTTTCGAACCGTCTCATAATCGGCGTCCCGGAGCCCGAGATCGATCCCCGTCGTTCGCTTGAAGTTCGTATCATGAATGACGATCAGCGTACCGTCCTTTAACTGCTGCACATCGATTTCAGCCATATGGACGCCCATCTGAATTGCCTGCCGCAAAGCCTCCACCGTATTTTCCGGAGCAAAAGCGGCGCCGGCACGGTGCGCCACCACTTTTGTACGCAAATCCTTCTGCCGCCAAATGTTGCCTCCGAGCTCCGAGACGCCGGGGCAGAACAGGATGCCTGCCGCAATCAGCAGAACGGCAGCACAAAAAGCAAGCTGTTTTACCATGCTCTTCGTTCTGAATGCCTGCGGCCGGAGATCTTTCCGCCGCTCGTGATATAAGATCACAACCAACGCGCAGAAAAATACGGAAGCAATCACGCGAAATACTATCATCCAGATCGTCTGTAAAGAAAGAAAATAGAGCTGAAACTGGGCGCGGCGGCTCACAGGATCGCAAAAGAGCCGGATCCCTCCCGCCAGAAAAAAGATCCCGATGCAGGAAAGCAGAAGAAACGCAATGTAAAAAATCAAACTATAAAACAATAATTTTCCGGCGATCCGTAATTTATTGCGTTTCAGCAGCGTTTGACTTTCTTTCCAGGAAGCCGGAAAAGATTTCCTTTCGAATAGGAGCGCCGGAATTCCAAAGAGATAAAAGAACGATATCAGATAGCACAATAGAATCAACCCGGCGAATAATACAAACAGGTAAGGTTTTTCTTTGATATATCGCATAAGAATCTCAAAAAAACGTATATTATGCAAATATCCGCCTGAAAAAGAAAAAAAGGAAAACAGCATCACAGGACAGAGCAGAAAGACCGGCAGGCTTTTCGGCCGAAACAATCTGCCCATCAAAAGAACAGCATTTTTGCATAAACGCCAAAGGGAGAGATCCTCTCGCTTCCACCCCTTCTCACAGTAAAGAAATAGCGTTACCATTTCAAAATAAACAAAAATACTAAAAATCAATACGATAACGAGCAGTAAAAGTATGGCAAGCGGATGACGGAAAATCAAATGAAAATTTTCGGGGCTTATATACGGTTGTCCCATCAAAGCAGGCAGCAAACCGAGCAAAGCCTTTGCAAGCGGCAATAAAATATAGAAAAAAAGCATCTGATATAAGATTTCAAAACTGAACAAAGCAGTCCAATTCCGGAAAACCGTATCCCCTGCCGTTTTTATTTTTTCTCTGCATGTTTGTATCTTCATGGTATTTCCTTCATATCCCAATGAAATTTTGCGTCTTTCACAAGTATTATATGTGTATTGACCTGATTGTCCGTATTATTTTTTCATTTCAGTCTAAAATATAAATCCGACCGGCCGCCTTGTTTCTCAATAACCATGAAATGCGCAATGAAAATATGTGCGACTGCAATTTATATTCCATTAAAACATTATACCATAATTATAGCGTAATAATCTCTTGAACGGAATTGATATCGCGGAAGATTTTATGGGGAAGCGATAAAAAAGAAGGTCTAATAAGCCAGACACCCAATAAGGAAGTATTGAGGAACATTCAAATTGGGCAGTCAGCAAGCGGAATGTGACAACAAAAGAGGGACTATCGGCGGTGAACTGGTAGTCCCTCTTTTGCGCCCTAACTTGTGGATAAAATGTCCCAAGTTTGGCCAAACTCCCGGAAAAGTAGCAGTACAGCGGGCAACGGGCGCACCAGTCAACGACGGCGCGTAAGCGCCGTTCATCTTGACCGTTGACTGGCGCGGCTGGCTTTGCTATTTCTCCAGTTATGCAAGTGCGGCTTATGCAAATAAGGCGTATTTCATGAGTCCGACAAACTATTACAATAAATTTGGACAGGAAAGCCGGGCCGCCAGTCCGGCTTTCTTTCCATCTCTTGCCTAAGCTACAATAAGGGGAGCAACTGGCTAACCACGACAAACTTGGGCTTTTAAGCCCGTATCCCAGACTGTTAGCCATCCTCTGGGAGTTATTTTTTATTTTTAGCTATCACGTTTTACCTTTGTAAGTCTTACTATCATTACCACAGGAATTTCTTTGTTGTCTTTGAAACATTCTTCATAGAATCCATCAATGACAAATCCGGCTCTAAAACAAAGGTTAAAAATATCTTGTATAGAACGATGATAATAAATTTGCTTCTCCGGTTGCCCCTCAATCGCAATACCATAGTAACTATGCGGTGTCATATATTTTTCAGTCAGCGTGATAAAACAAGGGTGTTGCGTTGCAAAGACAAAAATCCCGTTTTCCTCCAGCAGTTCATAAACAGCCATAAAAAGTGATTCAATTTCCGTAATATCCATAATTGCCATATTAGAAACCGCTTTCGTAAAGGCTCGATTTCTTTTTAATGCTAATATGCTTTCCCTATTGGTCGCGTCTGCTACACAAAATTCAATTTGTTTTGCATATTGTGATTGCCGTTTTTCAGCAAGTTCTATCATTTTTTTGCTGTAATCAAAAGCAACAATCGAAGCACCTCTCTGCGCAAGATACGAAGAATAATTTCCATTGCCGCACGCAATATCCAAAATGTAATCCG
>JBKUJR010000032.1:0-23879 GCA_046952735.1 Clostridia bacterium
CGCGGCGGCCATTGCTTCATAGCGGTCGCCGCAAAGCTCCCGCTGCTCATTATAACTGTGCCAGAGAAAAATCGAATAGTCCATCGTCACGGCCAGCTGCAGGACCGCAGACAAGGCTTTCGTTAAGTAAGAAATTTCCCCGAGGAAATAATTCGTACCCAGATTGAGCAGGATCGACATGCCAATACTGAGCAGAAAAACAAACGGCACGATCCAATTGTCCATAAAAATCATCATTGCCAGACATGCTAAGACGACAGCAATCGCTACATAAACCGGTTCTTCCCGTTCGCAGAGGTCTTTCAGATCTGTAACGAGCGCCGACATCCCGGAAACGAAGCACTGGCGTCCCGCGACGGAACGGATTTCACGGATGGCGTCCATCGTATCGTCCGACGAGGTGGAGGTGTCGAAAAACACCGCAAGCATCGTTGCGTTTTCCGTGTTGAACACCTGATAGAGCTCTGTTGGCAAAAGCTCCTTCGGAACGGAGATGTCAAACAGACTGTCGTACCAGAGCACGGTTTCCACATGTTCTACCGCTTCGATTTTACGCTTCAGCGCGCTGACCTCCCGATCCGGCAGATCCTCCACAATCAGGAAGGAAAACGCACCCTTTCCAAAATCATCGAGCAGCGCATTCTGTCCGATCACCGTATCCATATCCTCCGGCAGATACGTCAGCATATCATAATTGATTCTTGTCGAGGCCATACCAATTACGGACGGGATCAACAGGATTACGGCGATCACAAGAATCGGCACGCGGTATTTTACCACCGCTTTTCCAAACTTCATGACGTATGATTCCCCCTGTTTCTCAATAAGATTTCAGCTGCTGTTTTCCAGCCTTATCATCTTATTCCCGGTCCAGGGAAAATGAAATGGACGATTTGGATGCGGTGCCCCAAAATCAGGCATTTCCGTCAAATCGTCCAAAAAACAGACAAAACTTCCCGGGTGTCTGAATATTCTCCTCATTCTGCGCCGCAGTCGATCCGGACATTGGAAGCAAGCCATCCGGCAACGCCGTCATCCGCGTTGCTGCCGATTACCGCAGTTGCGCAGGCTTTCAGCGCCGGAACCGCATTCCCCACCGCGTAACATGCATCGGAAACCTGGAATAAAGACAGATCGTTTTCCCCATCCCCGAAGGAAACCACCCGATCCGCGCCGAGCATTTTTTTCAGCTGTAGTACCGCATTTGCTTTCGTGGCCTGCGGCGGTAAAATTTCCAGCCACTGCTCCCCGCTGTAAATATCACGATGAAAAATACAGTGATATCGGCCTTTCAGCATCTCGTAAACAGGTTTCAGCCGTTCTTCCTCATCGATGCACGAAAAATAAAAAACATTTCCGGCGTATATTTCTTCCTGCCGCGCCGCCGGATGATTGCGCACGTCGTTTTTCCTGCCGTTTAAAAAAAAGCGCATTCCTTTTGTGACGGACTGCTCGCAATACGTAAATTTTTCGGCTCCGTCCCGGATCGAATATACGATCGGATCGATCGTATGCTGGCGCAGTACCGCCCCGATCCGTATCACGTCTTCTTCCGCAAAATAATTGGAAAACAGTTTTTCCTGCGTCCGGCTATCTACGATAAATGCGCCGTTGTATACGATAACGGGGATTCGCGCGGTTATGCGCGCCGCCGCTTTCGACGCCGTCAGATAAGACCGCGCCGTGGCATAGGAAAACAGCATTCCCGCATCAGCCAGCCGGTTGACGATTTCGGCAGTATAGGGGGAAATCGTTTCATCGCGCCGCAGAAGCGTGCCGTCAAGATCCGATACGTATAAAGTTTTTCCGCCTGTTTTCGTGCTATGATATTCCATCCGTTTCCTCCCTTGCCATTCGATTCCGGTAAAACTCCATTTTCCCGGAATCCATTTGTATGTCTTTACGGTCTTAGGATACCATAAAGCGCCGGATCTCCACAATACACAGATGACTTCCTTTGTGATATAATGCCATGGAATAAAAGAAAGGTACTGCCCGGAAGGAAAAAATCCATGAAAAATGCGTATCAGAAAACAATTAAAGCCTGCTTTCTCGCATATATCGTGCAGGCAATCGTAAATAATTTCGTTCCGCTGCTGTTTTTAACATTTCAAAAAAATTACGGCATTCCTCTGTCTAAAATCACGATGCTCGTTACCATCAATTTCGGCGTGCAGCTGTTGGTCGATTTGATATCGGCCGGATTTGTCGATAAAATCGGATATCGGGCTTCCATGCTGATCGCCCATGCCTGCACGGCGGCCGGCCTGCTTGCATTAACCGTACTGCCGGAAATCACCTCCGATCCATTTATCGGATTATTGCTCTCGGTATTGGTTTACGCCATCGGCGGCGGGCTGCTGGAGGTCCTTGTAAGCCCTGTGATGGAATCCTGTCCTACGGAGAATAAGGAGAAGGCAATGAGCATGCTGCATTCTTTTTATTGCTGGGGCCATGTCGGCGTCGTGCTGGTCTCGACGATATTTTTTAAAGTTTGCGGGATTGAAAACTGGAAAATTTTAGCCGTTTTATGGGCGGTGATTCCGCTTGTCAACGTCTTTCTGTTTTCGAAGGCTCCGATCGCTTCTCTAATGGAAGCGGGAGAAACGGGACTAACGATAAAAGAACTCTTCTCCCGAAAAATTTTCTGGATTTTTTTACTGATGATGGCCTGCGCCGGCGCAAGCGAACAGTCGGTCAGCCAGTGGGCCTCCTCTTTTGCAGAAAAAGGGCTCGGCGTTAGTAAAACAGTCGGAGATCTTGCCGGGCCGATGTCTTTTGCCGTGCTGATGGGAATTTCAAGGATATTTTATGGGAAATACGGCCATAAAATCGATTTGGACCGTTTTATGACGTACAGCTGCGTTCTGTGCATCCTGTCTTATCTATGTATCGCGTTTTTGCCGGTCCCTGCGCTCGGACTCATCGGCTGCGCGATTTGCGGGTTGTCCGTTGGAATTCTGTGGCCCGGCGCATTCAGCAAAGCCTCCGCCTCTATCAGAAAAGGCGGTACGGCGATGTTTGCGTTACTGGCTCTGGCAGGCGATCTCGGCTGCTCCGGCGGACCTACGCTCGTAGGGCTCGTTTCCAGCCGTTTTGGGAACGAATTGCAGGCAGGAATTCTTGCGGCGGTGATCTTTCCGATCCTTTTACTGGCAGGAATCCTCGCCGGCAGAAACGCCGGCCGCCGTCGCCAGGAGCTCTGATCTGCCCCGGATTCCGACTCCTGTAAAATTTTACCGTCCGTGGAAAGAACGCCTGTCTTTAATGGGATCGCTCTTTCGCTGTAGCAGGGAACTTCCCTGCGCGCTACGATTTTCCTGCAATATGTCCGTCAGCTTTTGCGCTTAATCGGCATGATCCGGTTTCGGGCAGACTATCGATAAAATAAATTTCAGGTCATCGTGTGAGGCGGCGTCTCCGACGGGCGGAATGATTTCAGCCAGGAAAGGATTTCACATGTATCGGCATAAACGGTACGCGCCGTTTCTGCTTCGATGAAACGATCCATGATTTTCTGATAGGAAAACGGATAGTCGGTGATATGATAATAGGTCACGTCGGCGATTTTATCGAAGTACGCATTTTTCTCTGCCAGGAAACGGATGCCGGCCGCAGACGCCGCAAAATGCGGATTCCCCGCAAGTTTATTGATCAGGAAAATCAGATTATCCGATTTCGGAGCCTCTTTCCGCGTATAATAAACCAGTAGCCCCTTGATCAGACGCGCAAGCGCCGTATAGCAGATGGTAGCGACATACATCCAGCGTTCCGCTGTAATCATGGCCTGCGCGGTCACGATATCATAATCGGAGATCAATTCCCAATAGTTGTATTTTTCTTCATAAGTCATCTTGGTTTCCCCTTTCCATGCATATTTCGGAGATTAAAACGGAAGCAGGTCGCAGACGTGATAGATTTCTCCGCTCTCTACAAGCGCTCTGAGCGCTTCGACGGCATTTTTGTCATATACGCCGGGCATGGCCGCCATCTCTTCCACCGCTTCTTCAAATGATTTCGGCGTATTATACGGACGTTTTGTGGTCATTGCATCAAAAGAATCCGCGACCGCAATGATGCGCGCTTCCAGCGGAATCTGATCCCCGGACAGAGATTGCGGATAACCCGAACCATCCTGCCGCTCGTGGTGGCATAAAACGATATTCGCAACCTCTTCCCCAAAATTCGCTTCTACCAGCTCGCTGGAATGGATGGGATGTTTATAAATAAATTTGCGTTCTTCCGCAGTGAGCTTTCCCGGCTTTTGCAAAATTTCATCCGGAATACGGCATTTTCCCACATCGTGAAACAATGCCGAAATTGCCAGCCTTTCAATGATCGAGGCGCTGCAGCCCATACGGCGGCTGATCGCAATCGAATAATCCATGACATGCTGACAATGCTTTTTTGTATATTGATCTTTTTCATTGATTTTATTTACGAGTTCGTCGAGATTGTTGACATACATTTTCACATGATGGAAGGTGGGCTTCGATGTGATATACAGAAGCGTAACCGGTACGCCGCATTTCATCAGGATTGTCTTTTCGAGGCCGCAGAACGAAAAAAAATCGTTTTTTGTCAAATGGAGGCATTCGCCTTCCGCTTCCAATGTGAGTTCGCCTTCGATGATATAGGCATATTCGCATAGATCTTTGTCCTCTGAAGGCGTAAGCATCACCAAATCATTGGCTTTGATCGTATGAACCATAATCTCTACGCCGTGACTGCCGCCCAACAAGCTGAGCTGCGTCTCATTGACTCCCGGAAAATATTCTTCTCCGGCGTGTTTCGCCATGATTCCCTTTATTGTGATCCCATCCTTTGTAAGCGGCTGATTCAGAGCGATTTGATATCTTTTCCGTACAGGACGATCTCTTCGACAATCCCCACGGGCTCGGCAAGCATACTCTCGGAAAATACCAATATCTGGATATCGAGAGGATATTTCGCGATACAATACGCTGCTTCCCGGAAAATATCACTCATTTTTTCTTTAACCGAATCATCGACAAAAACAGCAATATCGATATCGCTGTTTTTGTCATAAGTCCCTTTACTGTACGACCCGAACAAAACGATCCGTTTAACAGATTCGATCTGCGTCAGGTCGTACTTTAATTTTCTCAGTACCGAAACAATTCTGCGCGGTATTTTTGTATCGCTGCAATCGAATTTTTGTATTTCGGCCATTCGTCTGTTTCTGCCGTCAGCGCTTGATCA
Organism: Clostridia bacterium; assembly: GCA_046952735.1. Lineage (GTDB taxonomy): Bacteria > Bacillota > Clostridia > UBA1212 > UBA1255 > Egerieisoma. The sequence continues at coordinate 5,224 of JBKUJR010000032.1, forward strand.
CAATGATCGGATCGATTTCAACGATCTGTCCCCCGATCTCATACTCTTCATAGACGCAGACCGCATCGTATCCCAATGTGCGGACCAGCGAAATCGCAGTGCGGGAGATAATTTCCGTTTCTAAGACGAGCAATCTGATATTCGGTCTTTTGCATTGCTGCGCTTGCGTTACGAGAGCTTCGATCGCATGATTTGCATTATCCGCAATCGACTGCGCCAGATACCATGTGATTTTATCACCGGAAGCACAATAGGTTGCCGGAGCGGCGGGAGAATCGCCCGCCGGGGCTTTTGCCGCCGCAGGAAAAACGGATGCGCAGACGAGCATGATCGCGGCGATGACGACAACAATAATTTTCTTGCATTTCTTCATGGTATTAACCTCCAAATATAAAAAAAATAGATGATAATACCAATCACCTGCATACTAAACAAATACAATCCTATAAACGTTTAATATCGGTAACTGGCTGTCTTAGACGATTCCGCCCTTAGACCCTTTAGCTTCGCGCCCTTGCCTTTCGGCAAGTTAGCCTTACGTGGGGATATCTTTTCTATATCCAAAGTCATGCTATCATACTTTCCAATGAAAAGTCAACATTTTTCTGGCATTTTTTCCCAAATATTTTCATCTCTGCATCGGGCAGCGAACCCCTTCCCGCGTTATACGTTAAAGCGGAACAGCGTTACGTCTCCGTCTTTCATAACGTACTCTTTTCCTTCCGAACGCACAAGGCCCTTTTCTTTGGCCGCCGGATAGGATCCGCATTCCATAAGATCTTCGAAAGACACGATTTCAGCACGGATAAAGCCTCTTTCAAAATCAGAATGGATCTTCCCCGCCGCGCCCGGCGCCTTCGTGCCGCTCCGGATCGGCCAGGCGCGAACCTCTTTAGGCCCGGCCGTCAGGAAACTGATCAATCCAAGAATCCGGTAACCGGCAGTAATCAGCTGCGCCAGGCCGGATTCGCAGATTCCAAGTTCCTCCAGAAACTCCTTTTTCTCGCTGTCGTCTAAAGAGGACATTTCCTCTTCCATTTTACTGCATACCGTAATAATCTGCGCCCTTTCCGCTTCCGCCACGGCGGCAAGCTCTCTGACATAAGGACACCCGAACGGCTCCGCCGCATCATCCTCCGAAATATTCGCCGCATAGATCACAGGCTTATTCGTAAGTAAAAATAAAGAAGCGACGTAGGCGGCCTCTTCTTCCGAAACCTCCATGGAGCGGACCGGCCGGAAACGCTCCAGATGCTCTTTGAGGCGTTGCAAGAACTGGATTTCCGAAAGGATCTTTTTATCGCCGCTTTTCGCCATTTTACCGGTACGTTCGATCCTCCGCTCGATCAGCTCGAGATCGGAAAAAATCAATTCAAGATTGATCGTTTCGGCATCCCCGCGTGGAGAGACGGAATTTTCCACTCGAATAATATCGTCGTTATCGAAGCAGCGCACGACGTGTACGAGCGCATCTACTTCCCGGATATGGGATAAAAATTTATTTCCAAGCCCTTCCCCTTTGCTCGCGCCCTTGACGAGTCCGGCAATATCTACAAATTCAACGGTCGCAGGCGTATATTTTTCCGGATGATACATCTCCGCCAGCTTGTCCAGGCGGCTGTCCGGCACCGCTACAACGCCGACATTCGGTTCTATCGTACAAAACGGATAATTTGCGCTTTCCGCCCCGGCTTTTGTAAGCGCGTTGAAAAGCGTGCTTTTCCCAACGTTCGGCAATCCTACAATTCCTAATTTCATAAAACAACCAACTTTCCATAATTTCACATTATTTTTATCATATAATAAACACAATTCAAAGGTAAAATAACATGCAAATGGAATTATAGCATTTTATTTGGTAATTTTAAAGATTCATGTTATAATAACTTTATCAGTGCGGGTAATTATTATAACGCATCGATTAAAAGGGAACAACGTGTTTTATAATGAAATACCCATGATACAAAAAGGAGGAGTATTATATGTCACAATTTGTCAAAACAAAAGTTTTAGTAGTGGACGATGATGAGAATATCTGCGAGCTGATCAGGCTCTATTTTGAGAAGGAAGGCTTCGCCGTAAATATCGCAAACGATGGAATCAAAGCTATAGAATCATTTAAGAGCGCTACCCCCGATGTCGTTATTCTCGATATCATGCTGCCCGGCGCAGACGGCGGACAAGTTTGCAGGGAGATTCGGAAAATCAGCCAGGTCCCGATCATTATGCTTTCCGCAAAGGGCGAAACTTTTGATAAAGTGCTCGGCCTCGAACTCGGCGCGGACGATTACATGGTAAAGCCGTTTGAGACAAAAGAACTGATCGCCAGAGTAAAAGCCATATTGCGGCGGACGAAAGTTGCGGAAGCCGAGAACCATGAAGAAGTCGTATTCCCCAATCTGGTTGTAAATAAGACAACCTATACCGTCAAGCTGAACGGCGAAGAAGTTCAGATGCCGCCGAAGGAACTCGAACTGTTATTTTTCCTTTCTTCGAATCCGAACAAAGTTTACACGAGGGATCAGCTTTTGGAATATATCTGGGGATATGATTTCTTTGGGGATTCCAGAACGGTGGACGTGCATATCAAACGCCTGCGCGAAAAAGTCGAAGATCCGAAGCACAACTGGCAGATCAAAACCGTATGGGGAATCGGGTATAAATTTGAAGTCAAACAATAATCTGAGGATCAAGGGGTAAAGATATCATGTCGTTTTCCGGGAAAGGGAAGAAATTTATCGCCTCCATAAAAAAACAGTCCATATTGAAAAAGTTCTGCGTATTTATTATCGTTGCGGTAATTGCATCTTCCCTGATCTCCGGTGTTATCATGTATCATTATACGACGAAATATATGACCGAGTCCAAATCGGAAGATATCAAAAAAGCGGTAGACGACGTCAGCATGCTTTTTTCCCAGATGTATACCACTTACATCAATAATGTAGACGATCTGGGAAACTGGGCCTCCGAAGAGGGAAAAGAAGAATGCAAAAAATATTACGTGAATCTGATCGACCGGCTTGAATTGTACAATACGCTTCTCAATGTCTACGGTTTTATTACGGAAAGCGACGGTTCTATCTTCCTGTCCTATCCGCTTCTTCCCAATATGACCGACCGCGCGGAAACTGCCGGAAGGGATTATATGGATCCCGAAATCACGAGCAAATTATTGATAAACAATAATAAATATTTTTTTAAAAACAAAAAGCAATATTATACGGGTTCCGATTCCAAATATATGATCGATGCGGGCGATTTCTACGGCCTGTACAGCGGGCAGGACGTCAGTTATCTTTCGATTACGCAATCGATCGCATATACCTATCCCGGTTCAGAAGCGCCGGTCAATAAAGGAACGATTACGCTTTCCATTCCCGTTCCGGAAATCACAAACGCGCGCAGCAGCATCATCAGTTATTTTATCATTGCTCTCGTAATCTCCGTAGCGCTGGAACTGATCGCGCTGATTATTATCACAAAAGAAATTACGGAGCCGATCCGGGAACTGGAAAATATGACGAAGCAGATGTCCGCCGGAAATTTCAAAGTGAAAATTCAAAGCAAATCCAACGACGAAATCGGTAAACTCGTAAACAGCTATAACGCGATGGCGGAAGCGCTCAACAATCTCGATATGATGCGCAACGATTTTATCGCCAGCATTTCCCATGAGCTCCGCACCCCTATGACATCTATCAGCGGCTTTATCGACGGTATTTTAGACGGCGTCATCCCCGCCGAAAAGCAAGAGCACTACCTGCAGATCGTCCGGGAAGAAATCACCAGAATGAATATTCTGGTAAACGACCTGCTGAACATGGCCAGGCTCCAGTCCGGGAAGGTCGAGCTGGATATGCTTCCCTGCAATTTAGAAAATCTGCTTCGTAATACCGCGTTGAAGCTGGAACCGATCATCGACGGAAAAGGGATTCGGGTCGTATTCGATCTGAAAACGAAAAACTGCGATGTATTGATAGACAAACCTTCCATTGAAAGGGTTCTCATCAATCTGATCCAAAATGCCGTAAAATTCACGGATTCCGGCGGAGCGATCATTCTGCATTCCGAGCCGGAGGGGAAAGAAAAGGTCCGGATCACGGTAGAAGATACGGGTTCCGGCATTGCGAAAGACGAGATTCCATTTATTTTTGAGAAGTTTTATAAAATAGACAAATCCCGGGGGCTGGATAAAAAAGGAACGGGATTGGGACTTGCCATCGTCAAGAACATCCTTACCGCCCACGGACAGGAAATCCATGTAGAAAGCACGGTGGGCAAAGGCTCACGTTTCATATTCACATTACCCGTATATAGAAAGGACTGACCGATTATGTATGATGACGAACAGGAAAATAGGAACGACATCGGTGCTGGTGAAAATCCGCCCTCGCCGCAGGAGCCGGAAGAGAATTTGTATGCGTTTTCCGAAGAAGCCGATCCAAGCGCTCCATCCGAAAATTTCAAGGAGCAGGAAGACGCTTCTCAAGAGACGGAACAGCAAGCTGCGGACCCTTACCAGGGAATGAGCGAAAAAGAATATAAGGCCAATATAAAAAGGATGAAACGGGAATACAAACAATTCCAAAAGGATAAAAAGAGATCGGCAAAAGCAGAGCGGAACGCTGCGGATTCTTCTGCTGCGCAGCAGCAATACGCCGTTTCCCGGAAGCGCGGAATCGGGGCGGGAACCTCCTTCGTGCTTTCTCTGCTCACTTCCTTTATCATGTTCGTAGTGATTTTTGGGGCGCTCGCCTTTTTCCCATCGAAGGAAAAAAGCTTTCTTGCCAGCCTCTACAGCGATTCTAAAAGTTCTGTTTCCGGAAAGACGGACAATCCCTCCGGAAATGATGTCCAGATCGGAAATCAGACCGTTTCAAAAGGCGATAATGTAACGATCAACGTCAACGGAGACAGTGAAATCGCGCAGGCCGTTTATGCAAAAGCAGCAAATTCCGTTGTGGGAATCGCGGTTTCACAAGTTACCGGCAGCAAATGGAACCAGTATGAGCAGGTGGTCTCGATGGGATCGGGGATCGTCTACTCCGCAGACGGCATCATCGTCACGAATTGCCATGTCGTAGAAAGCGCCATCGATTCTTCTACGGGAGGAATCAACGTAAATTATGCGATCCGCATATATTTTAAAACGGATCTTTCGGAATGGGCGTATGCAACGGAGCTCATCGGTTATGATGCCACGAATGACATCGCGGTGCTGCGGGTGGATGCGAAAAATCTCCAGCCGATCGAATTTGCCGATTCCGATACGCTCACAACAGGAGAAACTGCGATTACGATCGGAAGCCCCGGCGGTCTCACCTATATGAATTCTGTCAGCGAGGGAATTCTGAGCGGAATCAACCGGACCGTTACGACGAACAATACGACCGTGTATGATCTGATCCAGACAACGGCGGCGATCAACCCCGGGAACAGCGGCGGCGCCCTGCTCAATAAAGAAGGAAAGCTGATCGGTCTGTGCGTGATCAAAATCGTTTCTACCGAATATGAAGGAATGGGTTTTGCCATCAATTCCAATACGGTTAAAACGATCGTGGAGTCGATCAAAGAATACGGTTATTATAATAAACCGCTGCTGGGAATCACGGTGAATACAAATTATACGGCGACCGTCGCGGCACAGCAAGGCTGGAAGCGCGGCGCTTATATCGAAGAAGTCTCGGCTTCCTCAGGAGCGGAAAAAGCGGGAATCAAGAAAGACGATATCATTACAAAAATCAATGATACGGAAATCGCCTCTTTCGAGGAGCTGCGGCGTTTCCTTTTAACTTGCAGGCCGGGCGATACCATCAAAGTCGAAGTGTATAGAACCGACAGCGGGAAAACGCTCAATTTCGAGGTTGTATTAGATGAAACAAAACCGGCCTGACGATACGGATTTTTTAAATAAGGCGGCGGCAAAAATGCCGCCCCTCGTCAAAGAACTGGAGCGGCTCTATCCGGAGGCCGTTTGTTCCCTTACATACGGAACGGCCTTCCAGCTTCTGATCAGTACGCAGTTATCGGCGCAATGCACCGATGCGCGCGTCAACATGGTGACGCCGGCGTTATTCGCACGTTTTCCGGACGCGAAGGCGTTTGCCGCCGCCGATACTGCCGAAATTGAAGAAATGATAAAATCTACAGGATTTTATCATAATAAAGCGAAAAATATCAAGCGATGCGCCCAGGACATCTGCGATAAATTCGGCGGAGAGCTCCCCGATACGATGGAAGAGCTCCTTTCTCTGGCAGGCGTAGGCCGAAAAACGGCAAACCTTGTGCTTGGCGACGCATTTCACAAACCTTCTTATGTAATCGATACGCATGCGATCCGTTTGTGCGGCCGCATTGGGCTCACACAAAATACGGATCCTGTCAAAATCGAAAGCGATTTACGTACGATTTTACCGCCGAACGATGCGAAACCGGACGAAAGCGGCAATTTCTGCCACCGTCTCGTACTGCACGGAAGGGCGGTATGCCCTGCAAGAAAGCCGAAGTGCGCAGCGTGTACGATCTCGGCGCTCGGTTTATGCGATTACGCTCTCCATGAGCTCTAAAAAGATTTTATCAAAAGCATATGTTTTTTCCTGGTACGGCACGCACAGGCTGCAAATGGTAATCTGGCCGTCTTTCTCATAAAAGCCTTGAGAGACGGCAATATCGTTAACGATGTAATCCCATTTCTGCCATGTCGTGCCGTTCGTCTTTCTGATTTCTTCCCGGAAGCCGAAAACATTGGCGCTCATATATTCCCGGCTGATTTTCAGATAATGTTCCAGGCTTTGTTCTGTCTTCCAGATTTGCACATAACCGTAGATGTTGCTGTTCTCCCCTTTTCCGCGCACATCATAATGGCGGATGATTTCCGACCCGTCGTCATAGCGCAGATTGATCTCGAAGTTCCGCACCGCCGCAGGCAGAGATTGTCCGCTTTTGTTTTCCGGAATGCTGCCGGCCGGTAAAAGCTCCACGTTCTCCAGTGCTGTTTCGTCGGTGTTGGCGGCGGAAAACAGCTTATCCGTAACCGTCCAGAGACAGGCGATTACCAGGGCCGCCGCGGCAACGCGCAGTAAATTTTTCATGACATCGCTTTTCATAATGTAAAATCCTCCGTTATTCAGTATATGCAAGTTTGAAGGGGTTTATTCGCGTATTTTTACTTTCCTGCGAAAATATGATACACTGTAAACCGACGCGCAAAGCGCAGTCATGAATAGGAGGAGTGATTTTATGAAATATGACAAAAACGGGAACGTAGTCATAGATATTCCTTTCAAAAATCTGAGCCCAAAACAGAAAAAAACGATCAAATATTCCATAATCGGCGTTTTGGCGCTCATCGCGTTGATCATCCTGGGATCCACCTGCTGGTATACCGTAAACGACAAACAGCATGCCGTGATCACGACCTTTGGGAAGGTAACAAACGTTGTGGACGAACCGGGAATCCATTTGAAATTGCCGTTTGGCATACAGAAGGCGCGATGCGTCGATGTCAATGTCTATCAGAAGGTTTATATCGGCTACCTGCACTCCAACGAAGCAGGCGCGGATGTGAGCGTCGTAAACGAAAGCAAAATGATCACGGGGGATTTCAACATCGTCAACATCGACTTTTATATTGAATATAAAATCGTGAACCCCGAGAAATATATTTACGCTTCGCAGAGTCCGGAAACGATCATTAAAAATTTAGTGCAGAGCCAGGTCAGGACCGTCGTCAGCTCCTATGCCGTCGATGATGTGCTTACTGTCAAGAAAGCAGAAATCCAGGCGGTTGCAAAAGAAATGATTACCGCCGAGCTTGACAAATACGATGTCGGCCTGATGCTGATCGACGTCAAAATCCAGGACGCGGAGGCGCCTACGGAAGAGGTCATCGCGGCATTCAAATCCGTGGAAACCGCGAAGCAGGGCAAAGAAACGGCTCTCAATGAGGCAAAAGCATATGAAAACGCGAACATACCTGCCGCGGAAGCGGAAGCCGACAAACTGCTGCAGAATGCCGAATATTTAAAACAAAGCAGAATCAACGAGGCGAAAGAACAAATCGCGATGTTCAACGCCATTTACGGCATGTACGAATTGAATCCGTCGATTACGAAAAAGCGGATGTATTACGAGGCAATGGAGCAGATTTTACCGGGCATCAAGCTTTATATCAACACGGATGAGGGCGGCGTTACAAAGCTGCTTCCAATTGAAAACTTCGGCGGCGGGTCTGGTTCGAACCAGACGACCCAGAATGCCGGCTGAAAGGAGTAACAGACATGAAAAAGAAAACACTGATTATCGGAATCATTGCGGCTATCTTTTTGATTATCACGGCAGTTTCAGCCTGCTATACCGTCAATGAAGATGAATATGCTTATGTGATCCGTTTCTCTAAAATTGAAAAAATCGAAAAATCGGCCGGACTCCATTTTAAAATTCCTTTTACCGATTCGGTCAAGTTTTTCCCGAAGAATATACAGCTGTACGATCTCGCGCCATCCGACGTCCTTACGAGCGATTCCAAGGCGATGAGCGTAGACAGCTATGTGTTGTGGAAAATTTCAGATCCAATGATGTTTTACAAAACGCTCGGCTCGATTCCCGAGGCGCAGAACCGGCTGGATGCCGCAACATACAATGCGTTAAAGAACATCATCGGCACGATGTCGCAGGATTCGATCATCACGCCTTCCGTAGACGACGGCCGCAATGATCTGAATGTCGTAGTCTACGATCAGGTCAAATCGGCAACCGCAGATTACGGAATTGAAATTACCGATGTGAAAATTAAACGTTTCGATCTGCCTTCTGAAAATGAGGAAGCCGTTTATCAGCGGATGATTTCCGACAGGAACCAGACGGCTGAAAAATATCGGGCGGAAGGAACTTCCGAAGCGACGAAAATGAAAAACGACGTCGACAAACAAGTCAACATCATTGTTTCGGATGCAAAAGCGCAGGCGGAGGAAGTCATTGCCGCAGGCGAGCGCCAATATATGCAGCTGCTTGCCGAAGCGTTCAACACTCCGGATAAAGAAAACTTTTACATTTTCATGCGTTCCCTCGAGACCTTGAAAGCCTCTCTTACCGGAGAACAAAAGACAATTATTCTTGGATCCGATTCCGAGCTTGCAAAAATATTGCAGGGACTCGAATAAGGAAAAGAAGCTGTTTGATATAATATATGATATCACAGAAAAACACGGCCACTGCGTTATGGCCGTGTTTTCTTTTTGCAATTTTTCACTTTTACCAGAGATTAATTCTTATCATAAATAAAAAAATCTATCTTTATTGACTTAGGAAATGTTAAATGTTATTATTTTATTCACATAGCATGTAATGAACAACAAATTCATATGTAGAATCAGGTGTGCATACAGAAACATCGGGAGTAATTGAGTGTTAAATGAAATGGAAACTTTTAGCGGCGGATTTTCATCTGTTTTTTAAAAATAAAGGTATCTTTCTTGTATTTGTCACCGGATGCATTCTATCTTCTATTCTGTTTACATATACGTTCGGGAACTCCGTAACATATATGGCCTCCCGTGACGAAAAACAAAATGTCAATTTCAGAACGTATGAATGTACTCTGAAACGAAAGGAAGAGCACCTCGAAAATGCGCCGCTGTATCTGACAGCAGATCTCATGGAGACCGTAGCGGAGATGTTCTCCGCATTTCCGGTAGAAGATATCTTTTTTTCATCCGGCCTGATGATGACCTCCCGCAAAAATTCTATAAGCGCTTACGCGAATTGGAAAGACGGACAGGAGACGTTTACAGAGGAACAAGTCAAAAACGCAGAACAGGTAATTTTTATTTCGGATACCACCACTGCAAATGAGACATCACTGCTAAGACGCAGCGAAAATGCTGCGTCTTACCGCTACCGTTATGATGACAAGGAATCCTATAAAACAAATACATATAGTATCAGAGGAATATTTACTCATTGGAATATTATTGGCTATATACCATATACAACGTTTATAAAGGAAAAATACGAGCTGACACAGCTAAATATCATAATATCCCGCAGATTAAACGATAAAGAAAACGAAATGATTTTAGAAGTTTTTGAAAGCCTGCCCTTCGGTATAGAATACAACAACATGTATCCGTTCCTGTTTAAGGATGAAGAAATGAGCAATTCTATAACAATGATCCTACTGCTTGCTTTTATTTATATGCTTGCGGTAATTACATATCTCTATATGATTAAATTTATCGTAGAAAATAACCGTTATTATTATAATATACATGCGCTTTTTGGCGCAAGCCGCCTTCATTTGGGAATACGGTTTTTCGTCGAATTGATGCTTGTTGTCTCGGTGACGAATATAGCGGGAATATCGATCCATGCCGCTCTATATGACATGTTATTTGAGAAAATCAATCTCATTACGAATATTTGTTATTATTTTAAGGATTATATCACGATATTCGGGATTCTGACGTGTACCGCATGCGTAGTAACTCTGCCATATTCCATAAAATTTACAAGATGCAACATCGCGGAGCTTTACAGGAATGAGGAATAATGTAATATGAAACGTTTATACGAATTGCAAATGTTCTATAAAAAAGAAGCTTTTTCCGCCGTAGCGTTGCTTTTTATCACATTTGCTTCACAGTTTTTTATAGGTTATTTCTGGGGGACATATCAATACTGCACATATCAAACAAATTATTTAGAAAAGCATTTTCCAAGAGAAGCCGTATACTGGATGACATTTAATATAAATAATCAAGAAAAAATGCCCGAAATAAAAAAGGAACTTTGCAAAATGGACGGCATAGAAGCTGTACTTTATACCGAAAGCTTTTTTCTCCAGCCGAGTCAGAAATTACCCATATTTATGTATACGGAAAAAATGTGGAAATATACGCCGATTACAAAAAGCAAGCAATTTTATACAATTGGCATCGGAAGCGAAAACGATATACCGGAATGCATTTTACTGGGGGAAGCTTATGCTGATAACAAGGTAGGGGACATCATAGAACTGCCTCTGGAAAAAGGAATGCTTGCATGCGTAGTTTCCGAAACCGTAAGTACATCTCAAATACATTTGTAAGATGGGTTGATTTACTAAATAATTTCCGGTAAAATGTAAAGGCGAGGAAAATATTGGTGGGGTATAGTTGTGTTTAAAAATATATTGGGGAAAATAGCTGATTATCTATGGAGTAAACCCATCCTTGAATATAAAAAAGAGGAAGTCAGGGAGGATGGGAAAACATATGCACCTGAAGAAATAGCGGTTGGCTCTGTTACGTATAAATTAACCGATGTGTTGACACACCAGATTTTATATCTTGCTCAACCACAAGACGTTTCGGGAAGACCCGCTATTTTACCAGATATAAAGATTCGTGTTCTTGATGAAGATGGACAACCAATCAAGGGCCGATCAGTTATAATAGAGTTAAATTCATTATCTGGAACAGACTACTTACAAGGTATTTTGCAACGCCTCTCTGATGAAAACGGTGATGTAACATTTACGAATTTAAAAATTACGAGATCCGGGAGATATGAGCTTTTAGCAAAGTCCGATGGGCAGTATGAACTATCTCTGCCATTTGAAATTACACCGCCTGGTCTTGACACGAACTTCAGCAATAAGCCGTTTGGATCTACCGAGTATTGGGATGCCTTAACTCGTAAATTGGCACTCAGCAAGGCAGAAGATGAAATAAAAATCAATGAGGAGGATATATAAGATGCCCGATTTAACAAAACGCAGTTTTAAATTAGGTAACAAAACGCAGTTGGATGCACAATTAGCTTACATCAACCCAGAATTTGAAAGCCGCGTAATATCACATATTTTGGGGAATCTTATGAATTTATCATATTTCCCTCTCTATTTAGCTATACACGGTAAAAAAGGTGAGGGGAAGTCATTTCAAACATTGCGTATCTGTTCAAAATTTGGGATTGAAATGTATTACATTTCCGGTGCCCAATTATGCGGTTCTTATGAAAAAGATTCAATTGAAGACATAGAGGAAAACTACGACTCAGCATTAGACGCATTCCATACCAAGGGAGAATTAAGCGTTTTTATTATAGATGATTTTCATCTTAGTATTGCATCAACAGAAGCTGGAGTTGGACGAACAGTCAATTCGCAAATTCTTACAGGATTTCTTATGAATTTAGCTGACAAAGCAAAAGCAGATAAAAAATCACGTATTCCTTTTATCTTAATGGGAAATGACTTTAATCATCTGTATGATCCTCTTACCAGAGATGGACGCATGGATTTTTTTCTGTGGAATCCAGATGTTGAAGAAAAAGCTAAAATTGTTTCGACCAATTTTCAAGATATTATTCTTCCTCGCGAAATGAAGACAATTGAAAATATTGTTCGTGAATACCCACATCTGCCGGTTTCTTTTTTTACAGAGATAAGAAATGATTTTTATAAGCAGAAAGTTTCTTGTTATATCGCGGAGGCCAGAGAAAATAACGCAGCAAAATTGCTGATAGGACTTAACAAGTCGATTACATCGAGTGAATATATTTCTGCAAGGGATATATATCCGCTGATTCAAGAGCGACTTATTCAGCAGAAACAAAAAATTTCCCACGAGGAAAGGAGTGGGCTGTATAATGGCTGAATTAGGTACCAAATTAGATACGAAACTCAATACCAAAACGCGCCTTGAGACATTGTATTATTTTGTTTATGAGATGGCTCAGAGTTTCGGTGTGTATGATGATGACCTTGATAGTATTACAAAAGGAATTTTGCAACGAAGAATACTTTCGCAAATTACAGTCAATTACAAAAACTCGGACGATGTCATTGTCGGTCGCGTAACTATCAAAATCGACTGGGATAAGCATACACTTTTGGCGTCAACTGACTATGGTTCTACGTTCACTCTTGATCCTGCAAAATCAATTAGATCGCAAATATCTGAAGTCTCTGACATAATTATTGAACATGTAAATAATATGCAAAGGGACTTAAAAATCAAAAAGGTTGATACTACATTTAGATATTTATCTCAAGACGATCCAATAAAACTTCAAGAAGATATGAAGTATTTGGGGCACGTCTTTGCAACATCTGACATAAAAATATCAATACAAAAAGAGTTTACATCTTCAATTGAATGGTTATGTGGCAAGCTAAACGAAGTTAAGATAATAACTGAAAATAGTTAATTACTGCTATACAGATAATCAACTTTATTATCCCGAAGTTTTTGACTGCAATCCCTTTATCTACAAAGGCTGCAGTTTAAACTTCGGGATAACTATTTTCTCGGCATAATTTTGATTATCCCGATGTCGGGATAATCAAAATTTGAGCATAGCAGGAAAACATTTCAATCCACGCACCTCGTAAGAGGTGCGACATTTATTGTTTCCATTTTGGACGGCGATTTCGTATTTCAATCCACGCACCTCGTAAGAGGTGCGACTCATTGATGATGTTACTCGGGTCGATAGGTGGCATTTCAATCCACGCATCTCGTAAGAGGTGCGACATGGCTCTGTTGGATGTGTTCCTTCGACTTTTTCTATTTCAATCCACGCATCTCGTAAGAGGTGCGACACCGGTTATTTCATATATCTTATCCATTAACGACTGATTTCAATCCACGCATCTCGTAAGAGGTGCGACGAGTACGCAAAAGCGCCTGCCTCTGCAAGCAGCGATTTCAATCCACGCATCTCGTAAGAGGTGCGACTGCAAAACTGCACAAAATACAGCTTGTTTCCTACAATTATATTGTACAGCAGACACAAAAGCAAGGCTATTCGATATAATTTTTTATTTTTCTGCAACTGCCGACTGACTTCAGAGAGGGAAAATAAGGTGCGAATCTCCCGGCGGTTTTATGTGTGCTTGCGATTCGCACCAGTAATAATTCTATAGGCAATGCCACATCTGCGCACCCTCCAGACGATATCTGCGTATATCACAAATATTTATTTATCTGCTGCAGCCGCGAGTGCGATTGACATATCTTGGTAGTGAAAAGTACAATTGTCTGATTTCCTATTTTTATTTAATGTTGGAATATTTATATGTTACTAAATTATGATGAATCATTCAACCGTTTTTATGAAAGCGGAAAAGAATAAAGATACAGCTCAAAATCGTATCTCCGCCCATTTGAATTTCAGATTGCCGGCCACCCGCTTTTATTTATGTGAATATTATTGACAATGTGTAACTTCTATGTAATAATAATCGCAGCATATCACATAAAATATAAAAAGATATTTTACCAGCGGAATTTAACAGCGGGATAACGTAAATCCGAAAATATTTTTTATACTGCGATCGAGAACGATCGTTGAAAAAATGGAGGTTATAAAAATGAAGCGAAACAGATTGTTGGTATGGCTCACGATATGGATATTCATCCTTTCGTCCGCAGCGTTCCCCTCATTTGCGCAAAGCAAGCAGGTGGAATTTTCTGGCGTCAAAATCGGGAATGCAAGACAGCTTTCTCCGGAAGATGTGGTCGGCGCCGTCCTGTCTTTTTCAGCCGACGTACAGAAAATTTCGATTGCCTGCGCCTGCTGGGTCAATGCGGAGGCATCTTTCACTTATACGATTTATCCCTTTGAACAGGATTATGACACCTCGGTAGGAAAAGATGCCGTGAAAACAGGAACCATTACATACAACACGGACGGTTTCCAGGATATCGAATGGGCGGAAGGCGCTCCTTTGCCAAAGGGAATTTACGTGCTGGAAATTACGAATGCGGGAGAAAACGGCATCCAGACGGGAATTCGCTACGACGCGGAATATGAAGGTCAATACGTCTACGAAAACGGTACGTATACACCGGATAATTCGATCCGATTGGAAGTTTTATACGCTTCCGCGCCTGAGAAAGACTATGGAGAACTGACGAAACCAAAAATAGAGGCTTCGGGGAAAGATGCGGCGCCCGGCGCAGTAATGCGTTTTTCCGATGACGGAGCGGAAGAGTATTTTGATGCTACAGGCAGCCGGATTGCCGCACAAATCGAAAATAACAACCTGATACTTGATATTACTGCCGGATCCGATCCGAATATCTTTTTATACGCTTCTGAAGAAGCGGCGGCGTTAGATGCGGAAGATTACCCTGTTCTGCTTCTGAAACTGAAACGTTCTGAAGGTTCGCCTCTGGTCGGGCAGTTCTTCTTCAATACTACGGTATTCACTGGCCCCAGTGCCGCAGGCGCAGTTTCTTTTCCATATGAAGATACGACGGATTGGCAGATGGTTGTCGTGAATCTTGGCAGCAACACGAACTATACGGGAAATATCGTTTCCTACCGTTACGACCCGTTTTCTTTGACTGAAGCCGATTGTCAGGTTGAAATCGAGTGGATCGCATTTTTCCAGTCCACAGAAGCAGCTAAAAATTTCAACGGCGATTTTACACAGTTTGAAACAGAGACGGCCTCCCCTTCTCCTTCCGGAGAAACCCCGGCTCCTGCGACCGCAGGAAAGGCCACCGCAAAGAGTACGCCGCCTTCGGCGGCCACACCGAAAGGAACCGACAGCGGCGGAATCGATCAAACGACAATGATTCTACTCATCGCAGGCGCAGCAGCCGCAATTATCGTCATTGTAGTAATTGTTATTCTCGTAAAGAAAAAGAAAAAATAAAAATAAAAAGCAAATGCGCTCTGTTCACACAGGGCGCATTTTTATGCTTCAAAACAGGCTGTTCAGCCCTTTCCTGCGGCGTACACATAGTTCATACGGCCATACGGCGCAGCGTCGCCATCCGTATAGAAAGAGTACACATCTGCGCTGGTGCAGTTATCGCTCCATTTGAATTGTATTGTAAAATCAGACCCGGTAATGCCAAGAGCAGCTTTGGGAATCGCTACCATCATCATGTCGCCCGATACTGCGTATTCCACTTCCGCCGCTTTGCTCCAGGAAAAAGCATCGGAGGCGTTACATCGTTCCAAAACCGCCTTCCCGGACGGCGTGATGCGGTTCAGGATAAAATCGTATCCGCACCAGTTCGGATTGGAACGGTTCCCTGTCGCAATGTATAAATTCATCCAATTGCTGCCGGACGGCTTCGTCAGATCCTGCGCCGTTTTTACAAAGAAATAAACATTATTCTCATCGTTGCAGACCTTTGCTTCCGTAATGTCATTCCGCCCCGAGGTGTTTTTATACGTAATACCGCCGTAGCTCTTCTGGTTTCTGTCTACCGTATCGTTTTCAAAATCCTTGTAAAAAGCGCGGATATAATCCCATTGCCCAAATCCGCCGCCGATCCGGATCGTAGCGGCGTTATCGGTGCTGATTTTATCCTCCGTGCCTTTGAATTTACGAATATAATTCACCATTTGCATGTAATAATTATCGCCGTAGCCGCCCCGCATCGGCTCCGTGTCCCGGCTCGCTTCCATACTCGCATTATCGATAAAAACAATACTTTCCTGTCCGGCCGCCGGCTGGCGCTGGGCGATCCACTCGTTCCAGCCGGTGATGAAAATCATGTCCGGATCGTTTTTCAATGCAAAATTCCACTGCTCGGCAAAATTGAAGCCGTATTGCACGGCCGCCTCATATTTTTTAATGACGCCGTCTGAATAACTCCGCGTCCTGTCCGAGCTGCCGTACCAGGAAGCGCTCATTCTGCACGTCACATTATGCTGGGCAACAGACACGTTGATAATCTTTTTCCCATGATACGTATAAACCGCATTCTGTGTAAGAGAACGGTGAAATTCCATCCACGGGATTCCGTCTTCTTTCTTGCCTTCATTGGGCCACTGGCTTTCCTTGATTCTGAAGAAATTCCGCACGGTATCGCTTGCCTGCGAAGAAGTGCCGATAATCATCGGTTTTCCTTCCCATTGAAACCATAAATGGGAATATTCCGGATGGCTCCTGTATACTTCATCATAGAGGACGTCCATTGTACTCCCAGAATTGGAGTTGGTGTAAAACGCCACCTGTGGCACATCCCATCCGGCCTTGGAGTACTCATCCAGGAGTTTCAGCATTGCCAGGGCATTCGCGACATACGTGTTGTTTCCGCCGCCGTTATTTGTGACGGGCTGCGTCGTCTTGCCTCCGCTTGCATTCGTGGTATCGAATACCAGGAAATCGACATCCGCGTCGGTCAGCATCTGTATATGTTTACGCATTACCCATTGATCGCTCGACACATAATACCCAAACAACGGTTCCCCCCAGAAATGGAACGTGCCGATATTTCCCCATCTGCCCTGGTTCCGCAGAGCGTCGGCATAAGTATTGACGATTTTCGTATTGTCATAGAGCGCCGTACCGTGGGCGCCCATCCAAAGAAAATAGAACAGCCCCACACATTTATCCTTTTTGCTCCCTGTGCCGGAAGTTTCCAGAAGAAGCGTTCTTTTCAGTCCGTCGACGCCGCCGTAGGAAGTAGAATATTTTGTGACCTGGTTGTGATAGTCCGGCGTATCGATCACCGGAACCGTATTTCTTTCAGGAAAAGAAATTTCCCAATCCGCAAGATATTGCAGCAGCATCCCCGAATCTTTGCCGTCGATCAAATGATCGCCGTTCAGATCTGCCGCAGCTTTCTGCACAGAGACCTCCCATTCCGCAAGATGCTGCAGAAGCAGTCCCGTATCCCGTCCGTCTACGAGGCCGTCGCCGGTTACGTCGCCGGTCACATAATTCTGTACATATCCGCTGTTTTCTGCCAAACTTCCCATCGGCGCCGAATAAAAAGCCAGCATGGACGTCAGCGTAACACATAGAAATAAGACAGCTGCTAAAAATTTTTTCATACATTTACCACCTATTATCAATCTAATGGTAATATTCTAACATAAAACGCCGTGTTTTGACAATCCTGTACATCAGTTTCGATTCTTTTTCTTCCTATATAGGAAATAAGCGGCGACAGCGGCAGCAGGAATCAATAATAAGAAAAGAAGCCGCCATTTTCCGGAGGAAGAAGAATCCGCAGGTTCCGCCGCGCCCTGCGTCGGGCTGTCGGATCCGGAAGGATCCGGGGTTGCAGGAGCAGAAGAAGCCTCCATGCCGCCTGCAGAAGGAGAAGCCGTTTTTTCGGAAGGAGCCGAGGTTCCCGTTTGCGCAGTCGGATTCGGGGCCTCGGAAGAGGGCGCAGCGGTCCCTGCCGCTGGAGTCTGGCTTGGCAGGCCTGGGTCCGGAGTCTGATCTCCTGCCGGCGTTGCGGGCGAAGGCGGCACTTCTCCCGCAATACGGATCGTCCCGTTTTGCAGCGCGGCGTTCACATCCCGACCGTTTTGATTGGAGCAGAAGCTACAGGTCAGAGAAAGAACGGCGTCTCCCGGCGCTGCTTTCTCATTGACACGGAATGTCAATACGCCGATTTTACCGTCTTCGGAAATATCGGAAGCGCTGACCCATACCATGATGTATGGATTTTTATCGATCGTTTGAGCGCCGAGGTAATTCATCGTTTCGAAAATTCCTTCATTTTTTGCGGAAAGCAGCGTCAGTTTCTCGCTGTCATAGCCAATTTTGATCTTCAGTGAATTGATCCCGGGGTTCCCCGCAATCCGGACTTCAACGTCCACAGAATTCCCCGGATCCGCCGCAACTGCCGAAAGCGAAATGGTCAAAGCGCCGTCCGCAGATACGAAATTGCCCGGGAATAAGTATATAC
>JBKUJR010000033.1:0-9203 GCA_046952735.1 Clostridia bacterium
GAAAATAAGTAAAAATTCTTATGTCGCGGATGAACTGGAATTGTCGTTTTACAATGCCGCGCTGGGTACGCTTCTGGCAGGCGAACGGAATTTTACGTATATGAACGATTCCGACGGGATACGCCAAGCTGCGCGCGTCGTTTTGGAGGGGCATTCCTTCGATGGAGGGCGCGATCTGTCTTGCTGCCAAGCCAACGGAAACCGGGGAATAAGCCAGGTGACGGAATGGGCTGTTCTTACGGGGCAAGATGGTTTATATTTAAATTATTACGGAGCATCAGAGATGCATACCCGAACTGCCGCGGGAACTTCCGTCGTGCTGCGGCAGGAAACGCGTTACCCACAAAACGGCGCGGTAACGATTACCGTATCAATAGCGCAGGAGGAATTTTTTACCTTGTATCTCCGAATCCCCGTATGGTCTGTTCAGACTGCTATTCGTTTAAACGGAGCGGTTTGCGAAGGCAGTCGGGCAGGATATTATTACGAAATTAGCCGTAAGTGGAAAACTGGCGACGTCATTGAACTCGATCTGGATTTACATATGCATTTTTGGGTTGCTGAACGAGATACAGACAAACATAAAGTATCCGTATATTACGGGCCTCTGCTTCTGGCGCATCGATTGGATGGTTCTCTGCAATCGACTCCGCAATTTGAAATCGATATGTTACGGCGTATGGAGCAGCAAAACGGAAATGGGCTCGTCTCATTTCGGGGGATTTCCACGAAAGGAATAGAAATCGTCTTTACTGATTATTACAGCGCCGGCAAAGACGGCGGAGCCTTTGTCTCTTGGATCGCCGCAGAAAAGGGTTTGGATCCAATTCCCTCTGAAAAGTACGGAAATCCTGTCTGGAACAGCAGGTAGGGCGGAACCGATGAAAAATCCCCTTGACTTTCCCCTTACAGGAATGTGTATACTCAGGAACGTACCCGGGTAAATCATCGAAAGGAGGTAACATCATGCTTTCAATAGGCGCCTTTTCCAAAATCACAAATGTAACGACGAAAACGCTGCGATACTATGATGAAATCGGCTTGCTGAAACCGATTTGCGTCGATCCTGACAGCGGCTACCGTTATTATGACGTCGCACAGCTGAAAACGGTTCTGCTGATCACAAAACTGAAGCGATATTTTTTTTCACTCAGCGAAATAGCGTCAGTTATAGATCAAAACGGGAATTGCGATCTGTTGGCGATGTTCAGAAGAAAAGACAGGGAAATACAAACACACATCGATTCATTCGAAAGGATCCGGACGGAAATCGAAAAGGATCTTATTTATCTGGAAAGGGGTATTCATATTATGGCATATCTTGATAAAATAGAAATCAAACTGGTAGAAACACAATCAAAAAATATTCTCTCGCTCCGGCAGAAAATGGATGTAAATGAATATGGAAAATATATCGGCATTCTTTTTGAAAGGATCACAAGAGAAAAATTAACGGTGGCAGGCGGGCCGATGACAATTTATTATGACGAAGAATTCGATCCTGAGAATTATGACACGGAAATCGCCGTCCCGATCCGGGAAACAGTGGCCGGTACGCGAATTCTTCCCGGATGCCTGTGCGCTATGGCGACGTTAAAAGGACCGTACTCCGGACTCACCTCCATTTATACCAAATTGAAACAATGGACGGAAGCGGAGAGATACCGGATCAGCGGGGCGCCCTTTGAAATTTATTTGACGAATCCGGCGGAAACGAAACCGGAGGAATATATCACGGAAGTATATTTTCCGGTAAAGAAATAAGAAATCGATCAAAATATAGAATAGCATGTAACCGGAAGAAATTCTTCCGGTTGCTGTTTGTTGAGGGTAAAATGGGATTCGATTTATGCAACCTGTGCGAACTGAAATTTCGTTTGCTGCCAACCAGGAACAGTTTTGTTGCAAGATATCTCAAGCTTCTGATCCGCGGGTGATTTCGGGGCTCTTTTTCTAAAGTACAGCAGGGGAACGGGATAATGAATAGATAAATTATGCTGTAGAAAAATAGGTGCAATAATTTGATAAAAAAGAAATAATGCAGCGATTGTTTTTGTATCTCAACTTTATTTTTACTTGATTTTTAGAATTTAATAATATATAATGATTGTTAATTTAAAATTAAGAATGTGATGTGAAAATAATGACAAGAGCGATTCTGTACTTTCCCTATATTGAAATAAAAGATAGTGTCTGGCTAAGAAATGCTATATTATATTGGGATAGAATATGCTCGATTGTACCTCATGAAAGTTATCGGACTACATCATGGGTAATAGAGTATTTATGCCAAAATGGAATATATCATCCGATTTATCCGCAAAAATTATTTGACTCATATTTATACCAGGATTTCTCCCGGGAATTTATTGATTCTTTGAAAAGTTATGATAACACACCGAAGCAAAGATTAGGACGAAGAACAGATGCTGCTTCCGGCGAGGCTTTTCATTATACGAATATTCATGTGGCAAAATTATTACCTGAACTTACAAGCAATCTTCATTATAAGAAAATTCCTTATGAATTATATGAATATATGCAAAAATTCCAAATATTGCAAAGCACTGAGGATAAAGAATGGGTAAAAGTTGAAGCAAAAGCTGCGGAATTGTATATGTCGATTTTGGCAAAATATCTTGCCGAAATCGACAATACCTGCCACATGGTAATTGGTACAGATGCGAAATGTCATATTAAATCAGCTTTTCCAAAAACATTTTACGAAAAATCCGCTGTCTCAAAGAACCTATGTTTTACTGTTGCGTTAGAGAACGCACTACCTGTTCCAAATCCTGAT
The DNA here is from genome assembly GCA_046952735.1 of Clostridia bacterium. GTDB lineage: Bacteria > Bacillota > Clostridia > UBA1212 > UBA1255 > Egerieisoma. Next base: position 2,801 of record JBKUJR010000033.1, read on the forward strand.
ATTCCGTTAGAGGATATTATTCGATTTAAACAACAACGTCAGCAGGAATTATTGCAAGTTCGCGAAAAGCTGCGGGATTTTGAAAATCAAATATCCAACTGTGAGTCAATGAATCAGGTTCGGGGAATAATATGTGATTTCAGGGAGTCATGGCAGAAAGAATTAATTGAATTAGATAAGATGATGAAAGATAATAGAATTACATATTTTATGGGGTGTATGCAATCTCTTGTTACTGCGAGCATTCCCGGCATTACAACTGCTATTTCGACTTATATGGGAGGGCACATTCCTTCCTGGATCGCACTTGCTTCCTTTGGCGTTGCCGGATCGATTGGACTTGGAGTAAAAGGGATTAAGTATAGAAAAGAGCAATATCAAACACAACAGAAAAGCGATTTTCTGTATTTGTATCAGGCAAAAAAACATGGTATTATAAAAATCTGTCCCGAGACGATGATTGTTTAAATAGCAAAATGAAAATATGGGGATAGATATACGGAATATTTGGACAACTCTCTCTTGGACGATTTCAAGAATGCCATAATTCTTGTATAAAACATCATTTCGTTTGTTAAAGCAAAAATGCTCCTGATCAAATTTATCCGGAGCATTTTCATAAATCGAACATGTTATCGCGGCTTCCTTTGTTTGCTTGCACCGGCCGAAACGAATGGCTTCAGGAAAGAAATTTTTTCATATCCTCGATGTGCTGCTGCTGTAATGCGAGAAATTTATCTTCGAGATCGTAGCACTCCTGTTCCGCGTTTTCATACGCTTTCTTGTGCTTCTCGCTTTTAATGATTCCCATCGTGCAGCCCTGGATCAGCATTTCCGCCATGTGCGTCGATGTTTTGTCTTTCAACGTGTTGATCTGTACGCCCATCCATAAACCGGCTTTCTCACCGCTCCGGGCGTCTTTTGGAACCTCTCCTTTATTAGACAGGAGCGAAGCCGCTTCCTTCTTGATGTCGTTATAACGCTTACAATATTCGTGCAGTTTTTCAGAAAAATCGCTGTCCTCCGTTTTACTGATCAGCAATTCCGAGCCTTGCACACCCATGGAAGCTGCCTGGTAAATTTCGTTCAGCATACTGATCGATTGTTCTTTTTTATCCATACGAACCCTCCTTTTTTACTACTTTGTTAGTATGCGGCGCTTTGTAAAATATATACAGGTTACCCGATAAAAAACATTTGTAAAATACGGCGCATATCAATATAATAATACACACGTATTAAAAATATCTGAAAGACGGGAGCCGTGCGGTCATGAAAGAGAGAAGGCCTGTTTCTGTAAAAAAAATGTTATGTGTGCTGACGGGATTTGTGTTGCTGCTGCCATTCTTCTTGTTTCCAAAAGCACATATTTCCCATGCGGCGGAAGAGGAGCAGAATGCCGTCGATCCTACGCAGTGGGTTGCGGTCGACGGACTGGGCAGGACCGTCGCAGCGTATGAAAATACGGGAGCGCCGCGGCAGAACCGGTATGTGGGAATTTTCTACTGGACATGGCATTATAATTTTGCAGGAAACAAAGCGGTCAACATCGATACTGTGATTCGCCGGCATCCGGAGGCATTATATGACTATAATGCGGATATCTGGAAAACGGAGAATGGCCAGTGCTGGTGGAACGAATCGATTTACGGTTATTATTCCAGCACAGACCGGTACGTATTGCGAAAGCAGATGGAGCTCCTGGCCGACGCGGGAGTTGACGTACTGTTCTTTGATTGTACGAACGGCAGCTATTTATGGGAAAACAGCTGTCTTGCGCTGTTCGATGTGATATTGGAGGCCAGAGCCGATGGGATCCGCGCCCCGCAGGTCTGCTTCATGCTGCCGTTCGGCGCCAACAGCGACAGCAAAGAGTCGCTCACGAAGCTCTATAAAAGGATATACAGCAGAGAAAAATATCAGGAGCTCTGGTTCCGTTGGGACGGCCGTCCGCTGATCCTGGCGCATCCCGACAATCTGTCCGCGCTCACAAAGACGGAGAGCGAAATTCTCGAATATTTTACCTTTAAGAAAAATTGGCCCGGCTATTTCGAAGGCGATATGTCCTCCGAATACTGGGGCTGGCTGTCCGTCTATCCGCAGGCAAAATATACGAAGCCGGACGGAACGGTGGAACAGATGACCGTGGGCGTTGCGCAGAATGCGAGTGAACACGGCCTTGTTGCGATGAACGATTACAGAGGCGGCGTGTATGGGCGGGCGTACGCTTCGGAGCGCAACGGAAAATATTCGTATACGTATCATTATCGGGATACTGATATAACGGTCGATTCCGGGATGGAAAATGCACATTATTACGGTGTGAATTTTCAGCAGCAATGGGACTACGCGCTGGAAACGGATCCGGAATTTCTTTTTGTAACAGGCTGGAATGAATGGATTATGGGCAGATTCGAAACATGGCAGGATTCCCCAAACGCATTTCCGGACCAATTCAACGATGCGTATTCGCGCGACTGTGAGCCTTCGAAGGGAGAATTGAAAGATTACTATTATTATCAGCTCGTATCGAACATCCGGAAGTTCAAAGGCAGCGGACGCCCCGTCCGGCAGAACGAGAAACGGACGATCGACATCGGCGGCGATCTCAGTCAGTGGGATTCGGTTTACGCATATAACCATTATAAGCACAATACGCCGGAACGCGATGCCAAAGGGTTCGGAACGCTGCATTATAAAAGCGATACGATGCGCAACGATATCGTACGGGCAAAAGCCGCCTACGATGATGAAACGATTTATTTTTACGTAGAGACGGCGGATCTGCTGACGCCGGAAAGCGATCCGGGATGGATGCGCCTATTCATCGACACCGGAGCGGCCACTGCGGATTCGACGGATTGGGAGGAATTCGAATATGTGATCAACCGCCGGAATCCTGAAGCGGCGGGGGCATACCTCGAACGAAGCACGGGCGGCTGGAATTGGGAAACGATCTGCCAGGTGCCTTATACGGTAAAAGGGAATGTGCTTCAGATCGCAGTTCCCAGAGCATCGCTCGGACTTACGGGACGTTCTTTGAGCTTCAACTTCAAATGGTCGGATAACATGCAGCCGCTGGACGGCACAGAGGGCGATATTATGGATTTTTATCTGAGCGGAGACGTCGCGCCCGGCGGCAGATTTGCATTTCGTTTTACAACGGAGGAAATCGTATATGAGCCCCGGTTGCGCCATGCTTCCGATGTTGCGGTATTTGCGGTGACGGCCGCGGGGCTTCTGACGGCGGCAGGCTGGCTTTGCCGTTCGTTCCGGCGGGAGAAGAAAAAATGAAATTTTATACTTAAAATTCATGCCGAAAACTTGAAATTCGTGCTGCCCGATTCGCGCCCGGGAATTTTTCTGTTACAATAAATCATCGGTTATCTACTACAATTCGCCAAATCAGGAGTATGGATTATGCGGGTCGCAATCGTTGAAGATGATTTAATGGAAGGAAATGATCTCAAAGCATATTGTATGCGTTTTTTCAAATGCAGAAACCAGCCGGGCAGCGTAGAGTGCTTTCCAAACGGCGAATTGTTTTTAAGAAAATATCAGAATCATCTTTATGACGTCATTTTCCTGGATATCTATATGGAAGGAATTTCGGGAATCGAGGTGGCGAGACAGCTTCGCGCCTGGAACGATCGGTCCGTCATTATTTTTCAAACGACGAGCAAAACGCATGTTTTCGAATCTTTTGAAATCCATCCGTTCGGTTATCTCGTAAAACCGTATCGGAGCAATGACGTATTTTTATTATTGCAGGATGCAGCAGCGGCAATTCCCAGCTGCACACGGTATTTTACTTTTTCTATAGATAAGTACCATGTATCCGTCCTTTTTTCTGAGGTCGCTTACATCGTATCGAATGCGCATTATGTTGACGTTACCACGCGGAATTTTAAGACGGCTTCTTATCGCATAAGATTTTCCGATGTTCAGACAAAAGCGGAGGAGGATCCGCGTTTTTTAGTATGCAACAGGGGCGTTTTGATCAACATGGATTATGTGACGGGCGTTCGTAAGGATGCTTTTGTGATGTGGAACAATCAGGTTTTCCCCATGAGCGTTACCAAAAAAATCCTGCTTAAACAGCGTTTTTCAGATTATCTATTTGGAAAGATAGGGGGAGGAGGTATCCGCCTTTGACTTTTCAAAATGCTTTGGCGGAATGCGGAATTGCCTATTCTTGTTTCTTATGGTCTTTGATCTCTGTAAAAATATACTGGAAATACAAATCCGAAACGATTTCCTGTCTTTGCATGGGAATCTTGCTCCTCTTTCTTCCCGGGGTATCCTTTTTGATCTGCCGTTTCTCTTTTCCTGTGTTTTTTGTAAAATTTGTTTTGTTTCTCTTTTTCTTTTTGATTTTTTATAGGATGGTACGGATTGCGTTTTCTAAAAAAATTTTTATTTATACTGCTTTTACTGCCTGTGCCGCTTATACTGAATGGATTGCTGCCGCTTCCGGACGTTTTTTTCTCGCGCATGCGGCGTTATCGGCTGCTTTCGTAACCTTTTGCAAATATTGCCTACAGGACGTATCGGCTTTTCTTTTGCGTGATACGCAGAATCGAAATATCTGGATGTTTCTTTGGAGCGCTCCGGCGGCGGCAGGAATCAACGTTTTCCGGCGATCCCAAAGAGAATTTGACGCGGTTTCTTTTTTTGATACAACGATTCCGTTCCTGCTTCTGGGCCTGATCGTATATTTGTTATATTTATCTGCGAAAACGTCCGATCAGCTCTCGGAGATAGCATCGGACAACCGCTTGCTGCGTTTGCAAATGGAACAATATCGGAATCTCTACGAGGAATTGGAAAAAACGCGGCGCTTTCTCCATGATTTCCGCCAACACTATGCGGTATTTTCCGAATTGCGAAAAACGGGGAATATGGAAACGGCAAAAGACTATCTTGCTGAAATACCGCAGGAAAAGATGGGAAACCTCCTGCTGATCTGCAGAAATATGCCGGTCAACGCGCTGCTGCAATTTTATGTATCTGAAGGCAACCGGATCCGCGCAGTATTCGACTGGAAGATCGATCTGCCGGAGCATATCTCGATACCGGAACGCGACCTCTGCGTGCTCATGGGAAATCTTCTGGAAAATGCGTTGCACGCCTGCGCGCTGCTGCCATCCGAACAGCGAATCATCAAATGCCATACGAATTGCGAACACGATCCGATGATTCTGCTGCTGGTAGAAAATCCATATACAGAAAGCCGCCCGTCGATACACACGGGGGAAGGAATTGGCCTGGAATCCGTTCGCAAGATTGTAGCCCGTTATCAGGGTACGATGAAAGTGCTGCGTGAAGGCGGCGTTTTTACCGTAAAAATCCTTTTACAAGGAAAATCGTGAAACTACTCGTCGTTTTATGCCTAAAACTCTATATTCATGCCTGAAATCGCAGAAAATCGAAGACGATTGCTATAATGATTTTCGAAGCATGGCAATACCTGTATTTTATTGCTGCAATAGAAAGGCGAGTGGATATTTATGCACGATTCTCATAATAACAGCGGCAAATCGCTTGGATTATCTGAAGACGGATATGAAGTATGCGTCATTTGCCATCATGTTACGCAAATTTCGACCGATATGGATATTGAAGCCCGCAAATTTTATATCAGCGGGGCTGGGCAGCTTTGTCCGCGGTGCGCAGCCGATATAGCGCAGGAAACAGAATGCTTTATTTGATTTTATTGGAGGGTTAAAATGAAAAAACGGATTTTTGCAATTTTTCTTATTATCTGCCTGCTGGGCGGTTCTTTTACGACGTATGTAGCCGCATTTAATTATCTTGAGCGCTACGGTACTTTTTATCTGGCGAACAACGCAGTGACAAGAGGATGGAAAGTAACGGTAAGCAACAGTGAGGCAACGGATACGCTATGGTTCCCGGATCCTACCGTGGATAGATCTACTTATTCCGGTCACGTCCGATACCATGCGGGTACAAATGGATATGGGGAAGGTACCGAGGAAATGGTTCATATTACATATTATGTAAACAACAGAAATTATGGCTATGAACTGAATGTTCTCGGTGAATACGATGCCGATGCTTATAACATTTTCCCGGAGCCGGGCTATCTGTTCGATCATTTTGAAATCAAGTCGTGGCAGCGTACCGACTCCTGCGATTCTTTTACAGCTGTTACAAAAAATTATTATCCTGGAGATGTCATTCCGATCGACAGAAATACGAGATGGAATTATGAATTGCAGCAAGGATATGTCGAGATATATCTTATTTTTAAAGAGGATCCAAACTATCAGCCGGATACCTACACGGTAACGTACACGGACGGAGTGGAAAACGAAGCGGTGTTTACAGACCAGATCTACGGAGAATTGCTGTCCGGAACAAAGACGCCTTCTTTCGAAGG
>JBKUJR010000033.1:9303-23606 GCA_046952735.1 Clostridia bacterium
AATCCGGAAACCGCGGAAACCGTTACGGGCAATGCAACATACACAGCAGTATGGGGCAGAGACGAGAACGGCAACGGACAGGATGACGCGGAAGAAGAAAAGTACACGGTAACATACACGGACGGAGTGGAAAACGAAGCGGTGTTTGCAGACCAGATCTACGGAGAATTGCTGTCCGGAACAAAGACGCCTTCTTTCGAAGGAACGCCGGAGCGGGACGGATACGTGTTCAAAGGCTGGAATCCGGAAACCGCGGAAACCGTTACGGGCAATGCAACATACACAGCAGTATGGGAGATCGAAACATCCGGGGATAAAAACCCGGAAACCGGAGATTTTCAAGCTGTAATCGCTATTTTTACAATATTCCTGTTTCTGAATGGAATCTTTATCTGCAAAAAGTATAAATATTCACTCTAAATAAAAAGTACTACGCGAGCCGGGGAACGATGTTTCCCGGTTTTTTCTTTTATACATCATAAAATATTTTATTTTCAGGGATTGACAATTTGGTTAGTATATGCTAACGTATGGCGTGGTTAGAAACAACTAACTATGCGTTTTAAAATATATTCGCGTGAACTTGCGAAAAAAAGAACGGGAGTGATAACAATGCCGCTGACACTTGCAGCTGTCGGAGTTGAAAACATGATCCGGAGGATCGGAGGAAAACCGGAAGTACGGGCGCATCTGGAAAATCTTGGGTTCGTCGCCGGGGGAATTGTTACGGTGATTTCCACAATCGGAGGAAACCTGATCGTAAACGTGAAAGATTCCAGAATTGCAATCAGCCGGGAAATGGCCGGCAAAATTATCGTATGAATATTTAGCGGAAGAGGAGGAAATCGTATGAAAACGTTGAAAGAAGCAAAAATCGGGGATACGGTCACCGTGCTTAAATTACATGGTGAAGGTGCGGTAAAACGCAGGATCATGGATATGGGGATCACGAAGGGCGTAGAGGTGCGGATACGAAAAGTCGCGCCGCTGGGAGATCCTGTTGAGGTAACCGTTAGAGGATATGAGCTTTCGCTCCGGAAAGCCGATACGGAAATGATCGAAGTAAAATAATTTTTATCTTGATGTTAGCTATAACTAATTGAGCAGAAAGGAAGAAACGCAATGTCAATGAAAATCGCTCTCGCAGGAAATCCCAACAGCGGTAAGACCACATTATTCAACGCTCTGACCGGTTCGAATCAGTTCGTAGGAAACTGGCCGGGCGTAACGGTCGAAAAGAAAGAAGGAAAGCTCAAAAAACAGAATGACGTGACGATCGTAGATCTTCCCGGGATCTATTCTTTATCGCCGTATACGCTGGAGGAAGTTGTAGCGCGGAATTACTTAATTCACGAACGCCCGGACGCAATCCTCAATATCGTAGACGGCACGAATCTGGAACGAAACCTCTATCTGACGACGCAGCTTACAGAGCTCGGTATTCCTGTTGTGATTGCCGTAAACATGATGGACGTCGTCAATAAGAACGGCGACAAAATCAATATCGAAGAAATGTCACGGGAATTGGGCTGCAAAGCAGTCGAAATTTCCGCATTGAAAGGTACCGGCATCATGGAAGCAGCCGCAGAAGCGATACAGGCGGCGCAGGGCACAAAAACAACGCCGCAGCACGGTTTCAGCGGCGCTGTGGAACATGCGCTCGCTCATATTGAAGAAGCGGCGCTCCATTACATGCCGGCCGAGCAGCAGCGCTGGTATGCGATCAAAATTTTTGAACGCGACGAAAAGGTTCTGGAACAGCTGAAACTCGATCCTGCAATCGCAACGCACATAGAAGAGGACATTCAAGCAGCGGAGCGGGAGCTGGACGACGATGCGGAAAGCATCATTACAAATGAACGTTATATTTATATCGCATCGATTATGAAAGGCTGCCTGCAAAAGAAACGTGCGGGAAAGCTGACGACATCAGATAAAATAGACAAAGTCGTTACAAATAGATGGGCGGCGCTCCCGATTTTTGCAGTTGTGATGTTTCTCGTTTATTTTATATCGGTTACAACTGTGGGAACGTGGGCAACGGACTGGGCGAACGACGGGGTATTCGGCGAAGGCTGGCATCTTTTCGGAATCGGTTCTTCCGCATATGAAAAAGATATGGAGAAGTATGCAGAAGACAGCATTTGGACAGACGAACTGACGTCAGTTGTAAAAGCGGCAGAGCAGGCAGGCGTCGTTGGCGCAGCTGAGATTTTCGATGCAATTGCAGAAAAAGACTTCGGCGCTTTTGATGAAGCTTACGGCACCTATGCGGATGCAATGACGGAAGCGAATTATGATATATCCGAAATCGTAGATACGTCGATGGAAAATGCGCCGGACACCTCGGAATACGGCGTGTGGGTTCCCGGAATCCCTGTGCTTGCAGAGAAGGGACTAGACGCCATACATTGCGCCGCATGGCTGCAAAGCCTGATCGTAGACGGGATCATCGGCGGCGTCGGCGCCGTACTCGGCTTTGTGCCGCAGATGATCGTATTATTTCTGTTCCTTGCATTCCTGGAGTCCTGCGGTTACATGGCGCGAATCGCATTCGTTATGGATCGTATTTTCCGCAAATTCGGTCTTTCCGGGAAATCCTTTATTCCGATGCTCATCGGTACGGGCTGCGGCGTTCCCGGCATTATGGCGTCTCGTACGATTGAAAACGACCGCGATCGCAAAATGACGATTATGACGACGACTTTTATACCGTGCGGCGCAAAGCTGCCGATCATCGCCCTGATCGCGTCCGCCCTGTTCGGAGGCGCCTGGTGGGTTGCGCCCAGCGCGTATTTTGTCGGCGTAGCCGCTATTGTCGTATCGGGAATCCTGTTAAAAAAGACAAAGATGTTTGCCGGAGATCCCGCGCCGTTCGTGATGGAGCTGCCTGCTTATCACTGGCCTACCCTTGGGGGAATCCTGCGCAGTATGTGGGAGCGTGCAGGCTCGTTTATCCGCAAGGCCGGAACGATTATTCTGCTGTCCTCTGTGCTTATCTGGGCAGGCTCCTGTTTTGGATGGACGGAAAGCGGATTCGCATTCGACATAGAGATGGAGCTGGAAGCGAGCATTCTCGGTAAAATCGGCAATGGGATCAAATGGATTTTCGCACCGCTTGGTTTTGGGAATATCAAAGCCTCGATTGCTACGATCATGGGCCTCGTTGCGAAAGAAGAAGTTGTCGGCGTATTCGGGGTGCTGGATTTCGGCGGCATGACGAAATTGGCGGCGTACTGTTTCCTGATTTTCAATCTGCTCTGCGCCCCCTGCTTTGCCGCGATCGGCGCCATCAGGCGTGAAATGAACAGCGCAAAATGGACGTGGTTTGCAATCGGTTATCAATGCGTATTTGCATATGTCGTGTCGTTCATTGTTTATCAGATCGGCATGCTGTTTACAGGCGATTTCCATCTCGTTGGAACGATCGTTGCTTTTGCGCTTGTTGCGGGAATGGCATTTCTGCTGTTTCGGCCGTATAGGGAAAGCAATACGCTCAGAACGAAAGTGAAAATATAATTTTAGAAGGAGGAGAATATTATGGTTGAATTTTTGACAAACAATTGGGGGAGCCTCGTAATTGGAATCGTGGCGGCGGCAGTCATTGTCTGGATCGCCGTCGGGTTATACAGGAATCGGAAAAAAGGAAAATCCTCTTGCGGCTGCGGCTGCGGGCATTGCCCTTCTTCCGGCATTTGCCACAAAAAGTAACATCCGGATAAATGGCGGATGGCGGCCACCGCTTCTGAGAAAAATTTGTAGAGAGTGACCGCCGGCTTCAGCCGGCGGGACACGCCTCCAGAAATTCCCGAATGAGCCGGCCGGCTTCGTCGAAATTCAAATCACCAGAGCATTTTCCGCTTTCTATGCTTTGGTCTTTCCCATGGCAATCGAATGTGGCGTACCATGACGTACCCTTTAAAAAGCGATTACTATGGGCTTCCTTTCTGAGCGACCGTTCCAGGTTCTCTGTGATTTCAAATTTGTCATGGGCGTAATTCCGGATGCTGACTTTGATATAAGAAACTTTCTCCAAATCGATGTGCGTGGTCCAATTGCGGATGACAATCGATACGATTGCCGCCATAAGAACCAGAGCAGTAAAGATAAATCGTTTTTTTGTTTTTCATACGCTGAGACACGTTTCCCCCCTCAAAAAATCTTTTCTCCTGACGCCTGCTCTTCCTGGATAGGATTTTCCATATAGAAACTCTAATAGTATTTTTAATACAAAAATAGAATATAACATATCGCAAAAAAGGTATAAAGTTTGTCTTCTTCTTGTTTTCTCTATCGGTATAGCGTATGCCGCCAAACCGATGGGCTTGTTCGTAATCCTTTCTGTTACATGTAATGCCGCATGATTTTTATCTCGAAAGCATTACATAAAAAATATTAAATTCTCTTGAAAAAGTATAAAATAGATGGAATTTTCAATTGCCTTTATTTGGTCAGCGTATTAAACTTTCAGCATCCGGTACCCGACGCGGAAATAAAAAAGATATAAAGATTTGCGCAATCCCTTTCTTTCAAAGGGCTGATGGATAAATAATTTATAATTGTTGTGAAAAAGTAGATGATTCGGTGGTATATTCATTTACGGGCAGGGAGAAGTCTTGTCCGTAAAATAACGATCCGGGAGATGGAAGCGAATGCAATCCGTATACATACTGCTAACAAGGACAACCACCGTATTTTCCAAATTGATCCACATGGCAACGGCCGACGATTATACGCACATCTCGATTTCTGCCGATCCGGAGCTGCGTACATTCTACAGCTTCGGAAGGAAAAAAGCAGGTCTGCCGTTTCCGGCGGGGTTTATTCTGGAAGGACTGGGCCGCGGCTATTTCGGCCGCCATCCCCACACCAGATGCTGTCTATATGAATTGCAGGTAGAAAGCGCGGCATATATGCGGATCCGAAACAGGCTCCGCGAAATGGAAAACGGCGCGGCGCAATATAAATACAGCGTTCTGGGTATCCTATTTTGTATGATGGACTTAGACGTCAGGCGAGGCCGTCATTATTTCTGCTCTCAGTTTGTTGGAGATTTATTAGAAGGAAGCGGCGCGCTGCTTCTTCCGAAACCTGCGTCGCTAATGCGCCCGGGCGACTACAAAAAGCTGCCGCAGCTTGTGCGGCGCTATTCCGGAGATGTGCGAGGCCTTCTCCGGCAGCACAGGCAAAATTCCGTTTTTATGCGGAACGAAATGAGGGAAGAACGCAATGCAGTTTGATTTTACGAAAAAACAAAAGAAAATAATTTCAATTTCCTGCGTCGCAATTTTTATTCTTTTTTCTATCCTGATTTGCTGGTTCATCGGGCGGCCGATGCTGAAATTCGTATCACAACCCGATCGGTTCCGCGCATGGGTCGATGGGCACGGTTTCTATGGCAGGCTTGCATTTGTCGGGATGATGGTGCTTCAGGTTTTTATTGCCATCATACCGGGGGAACCGCTCGAAATCGGGGCCGGATATGCGTTTGGAATGTGGGAAGGCACGCTGCTCTGTATGCTCGGAGCGCTGATCGGCAGCGCGCTTGTGTTTTTGTTTGTCCGCCGGTTCGGTATGAAAGCAGCAGAAGTTTTCTTTTCTAAAGAAAAGATTCGTTCCCTGCGTTTCCTGAAAAATAAAAAAAAGCTCAACTTGTGGGTATTTATTATTTTTGCCATCCCCGGGACGCCCAAGGATCTACTTTGCTATTTTGTCGGACTTACGGAAATGAAATTTTCCACCTGGATGCTGATCACTGCCGTTGCCAGGATTCCGTCGATCATCACCTCCACGATCGGCGGCGATGCGCTTGGTATGAAAAACTATTTGTTTGCGATCATCGTTTTTGCCGTCACAATGCTGATCAGCGCCGCAGGAATTTTGATTTATAACAGAATCTGTAAAAAACAGGAGGAAAAGGTTCATGAACATTCCGGAGACGATTCGATTTAATGCCGCTGTTGCCCGGGAGACGATCCTGCCGGCATTCGTACCGACCTATGTCCCGATAGCGCCATGTTCCGGAACGTGGAATGGAAGCGGATCCAACACAGCGCCGCTTTGACCGTGGAACAGATAAAACATCCGAATTGACAATCAAAATGAGAACCGATAAACTCATTGGGAACGGAGGTGCTTGGAATATGGCGCAAACAATCCTGGCGGTTGACGATGAGAAAGATATCGCGGAAATGCTGAAATATTATTTTACGAAGCAGGGGTATCAGGTGCTCACGGCGCTGAGCGGCAGGGAGGCGCTGCAATTGCTCGAGAAAAAGCCGGACCTGATTCTGCTGGATATCAACCTTCCGGATATAGACGGCCTTGCGGTATGCGAAAAAATCAGGAATTTCGTATCCTGTCCGATTCTTTTTCTGACGGCGCGGATCGAAGACGGCGACAAAATCAAGGGCTTCGCAGCCGGCGGCGACGACTATGTCATCAAGCCGTTTTCCATGGAGGAGCTTGGCGCCCGCGTAGCAGCGCATCTGAGAAGAGAATTGCGCCGCAGCGGAGAGTCGGAAGTGCATTTCAATGAAGACCTGGTCATCGACTATGGAGAACGCCGCGTATTTTACAAAGGGCAGGAAATCCTGTTCGCAAAAAAAGAATTCGATATCATAGAATTTTTATCGCAGCATCCGCGGCAGGTATTCGATAAAGAAACGATCTATGAACGTGTCTGGAGCTATGACAGCGAGGGAGACGGTTCCGTGGTGACTGAGCATATCCGGCGCGTGCGCGCTAAATTTTCCGCTGCCGGCGCGGAACAGTATATCGAGACGGTATGGGGGTGCGGATATAAGTGGGCCGGATAAAAAAGAGGTTCCGAAACGTATCGCTCCGTGCTTCTTTTGTGTTTTATGCGCTGTTTGCGCTCGTTGCCGCGCTGATTATCTGTTCCCTTCTGATCAATTTAATAGAAATCGAAAAACAAGGTATTTACTATAAATATCAGGATTTGTCACGGACTTATCCGGTGCCGGAAGACGGCTCGGTGGAAGTATCCTATGAAAAAGAGCGGATCGTTTATACGATTTACCATTCCGACGGATCGCTTGCAGAGACATTTACGGTGAAAAACGATGAACGGGCGGATCCCGTATATAACAGCGGGAATCCGGATACCATCGCACATATTTCCGTGACTCCCGCCTTTTCGGATTCAGATGAGGCGGCGAACGTGCTTCTGGGAATGCTGCAGATTTTAACGATTCCCCTCGTATTCTGCGGCAGTATGATCGTTAGCGCCGTACTGTTTTACCGCAAAAAATTAAAAAAACCGATCGAACTTTTAAAGAACGCATATCAAAAAGTCGCGGAGAACGATTTGGATTTTGCGCTGATTTACGAATGTACGGATGAAATGGGAAAGCTCTGTGACGCTTTCGAGAAAATGCGGCGGAGCCTGAATGAAAACAATCGGGAAATGTGGCGGCAGATGGAGGAACGCAAACGTTTGAACGCCGCTTTCTCTCACGACCTCAGAACGCCTCTGACCGTGCTCAAAGGCCATGCTTCCATGCTGCTTACTTCTTTGCCGGCCCATTCCGTTACAGAGGAAGAGGCAGCAGCGGAAATCCGTATTATGTCGGCGCATATCCGGCGGCTGGAAAATTATGTGGATGCAATGACACAGCTGCAGCGGTTAGAGGATATCGAAATCCGGAAAGAACAGATACGGCTCTGCGCCCTGATTCATAATCTGGAAGAAACGGGAAAGATTTTGTGCGCGGACAAAACGCTTGTTCTCCATGCTTTAGCAGAGGACGATACGATCCGGGCAGATGAAGAGGCCGTTTCTCAGGTTTTTGAAAATCTGCTGTCGAATGCCGTTCGTTATGCCGATCAGACGATCGAAGTGACGTTCCGGACCTTTGCGCATTTTTTCTGTATAGAAGTATCCGACGACGGCTGCGGTTTTACGCCCGGCGGGCTGGAAAAAGCGTCGGCGCCGTTTTTCCGGGAAAAACAGGAAAACGACGGTTCCCATATGGGGCTTGGGCTGAATATCTGTAAAATTTTATGTATCAAACACGGCGGGTATCTTACCGTAAAGAACGGTACGAACGGAGGCGCTTCCATCTCGGCTTTCTTTGCGGTAAAACCGCAGCAATGGGAGTTGAAAAAAGAGATAAAGTAACGTATAATAAGCGCGCTGGAAAAATTTTTTTAATATTTTTCGCGGTATTGCAATAAAAATACTTACGTACTGTTTTAAGAAAATTGGACACATAGAATCCGAAGGGTTTTAAGCGTGTGTGGGGTTGTTGTTTATATGGATAACCTGGAAGAAAAACTTTCAGAGAGAACGGCAGATACGATTTTATTCGGATCCGGGGATCCGGGAGGCTCCGAACCGGAAAATCTTTCCTGTTTTATAAATACGATACCAGGGGGAATCATCCAATGCCTGTTCGACGAGCATTTTACTATACTGAAAGTAAACAGGGGATTATTACAGCTTCTGGGATATTCCCAGGCGGAATTTATCCGCCGCTTTAAGAAGCGGTATGCGGAACTGATTCTGCCGGAAGACCGGGAAAAAGTCCTGTCGGAGGTCGGAAGGCAGATCCGGGAAACAGGCTCCTATGAAGTCGAATACAGAATGTGCCGGAAGGATGGAAAGATCCTCCGGATCTTAGATCGCGGCGGGTTGTGCCGCCAGGAAAATTCGCAAACGATATTATGCTGTGAAATTGCCGACATCACCATGCTGCATGAAACGAACGAAGCGCTGCGGCTGTCGTCCGAGCGCCATCAGATTATTATGGATCTGGTGACGGATGCAATTTTCGAATGGGATTTCGGACAAAGACAGCTGCAGTATTCTTCCGATCGCTGGAAACAATTTGGCATTAGAATGCAACAGAACGATTCGTATACGTTGGAAGCGCTTCTGCGCAACGTCCACCCAAAGGACCGGAAATTTTTCCTTGCGCTGTCTGCCGGGATCCGCGAGGCAGAAACCTGCGTTGTCAAAGAGTTCCGGCTGATCGATTCCAGCGGGAAAGAGATCTGGTGCCGGCTGAAGATTACATTTCAATACGATGCCGCCGGCAATCCGCTGAAGGCGATCGGGCTGATTTCGAATATTGACAAAGAGCACCGTATGATAGAGCAATTAAAAGAAAAAGCGGAGAAAGATCCGCTGACGGGCCTTTACGACAAAATAGCCGTCGGTTCGCTTGTCGAAAAATATTTATCTGATTGTCCGCAGACAAAAAGCGCGCTTCTGATGCTGGATATCGACAATTTTAAGCGATTGAACGACACGATGGGCCACATGTTCGGCGACGCCATATTGTCCGAATTTGCTGCGGCGATGAAGAAAGAGCTTACGGCGAGCGACATTATCGGCCGCGTCGGGGGAGACGAGTTTTCCGTCTTTATGAAAAACATAGAAAGCCGGGAGCAGGTGGAAAAAAAGGCGGAAAGGCTCTTGGATATATTACAGAACCGGCTGGGGGACAAAAAAGATCTTTTTGAAATTTCCTGCAGTATTGGCATCGCTTTTTCCCCGGAGCATGGGAAGGTCTACAGCGATCTATATGAACATGCCGATATTGCTTTATATGATGTCAAAAATTCCGGTAAAAACAAATTTGCAGTATACAATGAGAACATGAATCTAAAATACATCAGCGGCGATTTGCTGCCGCTCGGAGCGAAAATCGATTCCGATCTGCAGCAGGCGGGAACTGCGGACCGCCTGACGGAATACGTGTTGCATACGTTGTATACGAATGAGAATGTAGAAGAAGCGCTCCAGCTGATTCTGGAAATCGTAGGAAGGCAGTTCGACGTCAGCAGGGCGTATATTTTCGAAAATTCGGAAGACGGCAGTACGACATGCAATACGTTCGAATGGTGCAACGACGGCATTACACCGGAAAAAGCAAATCTGCAAAACCTTTCGTACAATGCGCTCGATCATTATGAAGATCGCTTTCGTGAAAATAATATCTTTTATTGCAGAAACATCGACGACCTGACGCCGCCGCAAAAAGAGCTGCTTGGAAAGCAGGGGATCCGTTCCATTTTGCAATGCAAGATCATGCAGAACGGTAAATTTTATGGATTTGTTGGATTCGACGAATGTACGGGTCTGCGCTTCTGGAACCAGCAGGAAATCAAAGCGCTGACGCTTCTGTCGGAATTGATCGGCACGTTTCTGCTCAAAAAGCGCGCGCAGGATAAGGATCGCAGGGACAGCCAGAAAATGAAGGCGCTCCTTGATCTTCAGGATTCGTATATCTATATGGTCGACAAGGAAACGTATAAAATTTTGTATCTGAATAAAAGTACGATTAAACTCGATTCCAGGGCGCAGATCGGAATGCCTTGCTATCAGGTGTTTTTCGGAAATTCGAAACCGTGTGAACGCTGCCCGATTTCCATTTGTACGGAAAGCGCGGCTTCGCTGGAAATTTATAATCCGCAATACGGCGTCTGGACTTCCGTTAAGGCTGCGCCAATGCAATGGGACGGTTTAGATGCATATCTCATCGTCTGCAACGATATCACGAAATATACGGAACAGCCGCCGGAAACGTTTCATATATAACGTATTTTCAATAGAAATTATGGTCGCTCCGTCTCCCGGAGCGCCTCCGCAGAACGCATCCGCTCCGTAAGGCGTTCTAAATTATCAACCGTGGTTTTATCGATAAAATGTTCGATTTTTTCGACTTGTTCCAGCTCGTTTTCCGAATGGTTCAGAAGACACAGAAAATTGTTGAGCACTTTGTGCCGGTGCAGTAAATAGTTTCCCATCTCCACACCTTTTCCGGTGATTGCAATATATCCGTATTTTTTAAATTCGATATAACCGGCTTCCTTCAGATTATTTACCATTTTGGAAGCGGAGGAGGGCTTGACATGCAGATGCTCGGCAAGCTCGCTTATGCGGACGACGTCGTTATCCTGTAAAATCCTGCAGATCATTTCCAGGTAATCTTCCATGGAGGAGGTGAGTCTTTCGCTTTCGTTCAGGCTATAGCCTTTCAATGTATAAAAACCGTCGTTATTTTCCATATTCTGATATCACCGCCGCATCGATATTAATATAATAGCATTAGGAAAGAAAGTTTCCTTATTCAAATATATTATGAGGTGTGATCTTTATGACGAAAATAGATAGTTTAAATGATATAAAGCCGGGCCAGACGGCAAAAGTGAAAGAATTACTGTCAACGGGCAGCATCCGCAGAAGGCTGCTGGATATCGGCCTGATTGAAAATACCGAAGTGGAATGCCTTGGCAGAAGCCCGGCAGGCGATCCGTCCGCCTTTCTTATCAGAGGGGCAGTCATTGCGATCCGCAGCGAGGATTGCAGAAATATATTGATTATGAAATAAGGAGGAAAACAATGGGGCTGACAAATGATTCTGTCGGAATAAACGCGGTCGATTCCGGCCTGACGATTAAAAAACAAACGCCGGAGGATAAGGTGATTGCGATCGCGGGAAACCCAAATGTAGGGAAAAGTACGCTTTTCAATAATTTAACGGGGCTCAATCAGCATACGGGCAACTGGCCGGGGAAAACGGTTACTAACGCGCAGGGGTATTGCAATACGGAAAAACAATCTTATGTACTGGTCGATATCCCCGGAACGTATTCTCTGATGGCGCATTCTGCAGAAGAAGAGGTCGCCCGGAATTTCATCTGCTTTGGAAACCCGGACGCCGTCGCCGTCGTTTGCGATGCCACCTGCCTGGAACGGAATCTGAATCTGGTTCTTCAAACGATTGAAATTACGGATCATGTGATCGTATGCGTAAATCTGATGGATGAAGCCGAACGGAAACATATCAAGATCGACTTGAATGGGTTATCCGCAAAACTCGGCGTCCCTGTGGTAGGAACTACAGCGCGGAACAAAAAGACATTGGCTCTTTTTTTAAAGGAACTCGATGATATGACGGCGGGCAAACGCCCGTCGAATCCTTTCCGCGTGACGTATCCGGAAGATGTGGAACGGGCTGTTTCCATTGTCGAACCTGTGGTTCGCGCGAAGCTTGGAGCAGAACTCGATCCCAGATGGGTAAGCCTCAAGCTTCTGGATTACGACGAATCCTTGATCAGCGAATTGAACGCCTATCTGAAAGAAGACGTTTTACAGGATGAAGAGATTTTGAACGCAATCCGGGAGGCCGGCGCGCAGCTCGATGGAACGCTGAAAGATAAAGTAGTTTCCGGACTCGTTTCGGCAGCGGAAGAGATTTGCAGGGATACGGTAAAATATGATAAAAATACGTATAATATAACGGATCGCAGAATCGATAAGGTGCTTACGAGCAAAATGCTTGGATATCCGATCATGCTGCTTCTGCTGGCGTTTATTTTCTGGCTGACGATTACAGGCGCGAACTATCCGTCTCAGCTGCTGTCGAAAGGCTTGTTCTGGATTCAGGACCGTTTGACGGATTTTTTCCAGTATGTCGGCGCGCCGGATTGGCTGCACGGCGTGCTTGTGCTTGGCGTTTACCGCGTGCTGGCCTGGGTGGTGTCGGTCATGCTGCCGCCGATGGCAATCTTCTTCCCGCTTTTCACATTGCTCGAGGACGCCGGGTATTTGCCGCGCGTTGCGTATAATCTCGATAAACCATTTAAAAAGTGCAGTGCGTGCGGAAAACAGGCATTGACGATGTGTATGGGATTCGGCTGTAACGCGGCCGGGATCGTTGGCTGCCGGATCATCGATTCTCCGCGCGAGCGTCTCATTGCAATGGTCACCAATAATTTTGTTCCCTGTAACGGGCGTTTCCCGGCGGCAACAAAAGGGAACAAATTACGTACGTAAAATATTTTTTGAAACAGAGCTTTACAAAACGAACTGCATCTGATATAATTACAGATAGTAACTGTAACTTTTAAAGTTACTAATTGAAATAACGGAATGGTCCGAAAACGCAGTTTTTCTTTCAACGATATGGGTAAACTGAGAATCTTCCGGAATAGACGAACAATTTTATAAAAGGAGTGACTTTACATGAAACAATACGATGCGATTATTATCGGCTTTGGAAAAGGCGGCAAAACTTTGGCCGGAGCATTCGCTGCGGCAGGCAAGCATATTGCTTTGATAGAGCAATCGGAACAAATGTATGGAGGAACGTGCATCAATGTCGGCTGCATCCCTTCAAAAACACTGAAAACACGCGCGGAACAATCGGCGAAGATGGGCGGGAGCTTTTCCGAAAAAGCGCGGCGCTATACGGAAGCAGTTCTCGAGCGGGAACGCGTGACTTCGATGCTGCGGGAGAAAAATTACCGGAAATTAGCGTCTCATCCGAACATCGAGATCCTGAACGGACGCGCTTCCTTTCAGGGCAAAAATCAAGTCGAAGTGACTTTTACCGGCGGAAAAACGGAACTGCTGGAAGCGGAGCTGATTTTTATCAATACTGGCTCGTCGCCCCGTATTCCGGCAATCGCCGGCGTTTCGGAAAGCCGGTATGTATATACGAGCGAAACGCTGATGGCGCTTTCGCGGCTGCCGGAACGACTGACGATCATCGGCGGCGGATATATCGGCCTCGAATTTGCTTCGATGTATGCGAATTTTGGCGCGAAGGTTACGATCCTTCAGGATGGGAACGTATTTTTGCCCCGTGAAGACGAAGAAATTGCGGCGGAGGTACTGAAACGCCTGCAGCAACTCGGCGTGGAGGTCCTGTTCTCTGCAAATACGCGGAGCATCGCCGACAGGAATGAATCTGCGCTTCTTACAGTAGAAACGGAGCAGGGGATGCGGGAAATCGAAGCCGATGCCGTTCTGCTGGCAGCGGGGAGGATTCCGAATACGGCGGACCTCAATCTATCGGCAGCGGGGATTGCTTTGACGGAACGCGGCGCTGTTGTAACAGAGGAACATCTCCGGACGACAAATCCTGCCGTTTATGCAATGGGCGACGTCACGGGCGGCTTACAGTTTACCTATATTTCCCTGGATGATTTTCGCATTGTAAAATCCGCCGTTCTGGGCGGCGGCGAACGCACGACGTCCAACCGCGGCGCGGTACCTTACAGCGTATTTCTGGATCCTCCGTTTTCCCGCGTAGGCTTGCGCGAGAAAGATGCCATCGAACAAGGCTATCGCATAAAAGTCGGTAAAATGCCGGCTGCTGCGATCCCAAAAGCGCAGGTTCTGAATGAAACGGCAGGGCTCTTAAAAGTCATCGTCGATGCGCAAACCGACAGGATCCTGGGAGCGCATTTGTTTTGCGCGGAATCCCATGAAATGATCAATCTCATAAAATTGGCAATTGATGCAAAGATTCCGTATCAGACGCAGC
>JBKUJR010000034.1:0-11781 GCA_046952735.1 Clostridia bacterium
GATCACGGTGATCGGCGTTAACGGCGTAGGGAAAACGACTTCCATTGGAAAAATCGCGCACTTATATCAAAAAGAAGGCAAAAAGGTTTTACTGGCGGCAGGCGATACGTTTCGCGCAGCAGCGATCGATCAGCTTGCGATCTGGGCCGATCGGTGCGGCGTAGATATGATTCGGCAGGGGGAAGGCGCGGATCCTGCGGCAGTGTTGTTCGATGCCTGTAAAGCGGCAAAGGCAAGAAATTGCGACGTACTCATCTGCGATACTGCGGGCAGGCTCCATAACAAAAAGAATTTAATGGACGAACTGGCAAAAATGGCGCGTGTGGTTGCAAGAGAGCTCCCGGATGTGCGGCGCGAGACATTCCTCGTATTGGATTCTACGACGGGGCAGAACGCGGTCAATCAGGCGAAAGCATTCTCCGAAGTGGCAGAGCTTACAGGAATCGTCCTGACAAAGCTGGACGGGTCGGCAAAGGGCGGGATCATTGTTTCCATCTGTAATGATCTGAAAATTCCGGTGCGTCTGGTCGGCGTCGGGGAAGGGATCGAAGATCTGCAGCCGTTTTCGCCGGAGGATTATGTAAAAGCTTTATTTGAATAACGCAAAAGAAACGGAGGTTTGCCATGTTTCAGGATTTGCATGCGCATACGTATTTTTCCGCCTGCGGCGCAGACGAGCCGGAGCTCCTCGTCGAAAAAGCGATTGAATCCGGTCTGGATATCCTGGGAATTACGGATCACAATTATGGGATAGGCGATCGAAAACCCTTATATTTCAATCTTCTGACAGAACTTCAGACAGCATACAAGGCGCGGATCAGATTGTGCAGAGGAATCGAAATCGCAACGATCCGTAATTTGTGCCTTCAGCCGGAAGAAGATATTTCCTATTTCGATTATTGCCTCGTAGAACATATCGATCTGCCGGAAAGCTGTGTCGGCGGGACGAATCTCGTCTCTTTTGCGAAACGCTGCGGCTGTCCCACAGGCATTGCGCATACCGATCTGTTTTCTTATCTCAAAAGGATGGATCTGGATCCGCTCGCATATTTTTCCACATTGGCACAAAACGGCATTTTCTGGGAGATGAATGTCTCCTATGACTCCATACACGGGTATCGGGAACACGCTTACGTTCAGGATTTCCTGAAAAATGAAGCGCAGCAGCGGATCGTCAGAGCGTCGGGAATCTGCCTGAGCGTCGGGTTCGACAGTCACAGGATCGCAGAATACCGCGAGGACCGCGTTAAAAATATGTGTCAAATGCTTGAAAATTTGGAAATCCCGCTTTTCATGCCGTAAAATGGATATTGTATTTACCATCCGATTCATATATAATTTCGGAGTATGCTTTTCATTATAACAGATTCGTTTAAGGAGTGTATTTATGGACAAGACTGTTTTGAAGCTCGGCAGCGGCTGGCGACTCGCTTACGAGGAAAATTACATCTGTAAAGAATACGCAGATGCCATCCATGATATTCAAGCGCTGAAAGACAAAAAACTGCCGGAAATTTCCGCAAATGTACCCGGGAATTTCGAACTCGACCTTTATCAGGCAAATATAATCGGAGATCCCTTTTTCGGAATGAATCCGCTTGCCATGCAGGATCTCGAAAACAGACACGTTTGGTATTTTACCGAATTTGAACTCCAGGATCCGGACGGAACGGAATATATCAGATTTGAAGGGATCGATACGATCGCGGATATTTATGTCAATGGAACGCATGTAAGACATACGGACAATATGTACCTTTCCTATGAAATCGATCTCCCATCCTTGAATAAAGGCAGGAATGAGATCTTAGTACATATCACGCCTGCTTCTATCGCGGCGCGGGAATTCCGGCTGCCGCCTTCCAGCAATGCGCAGGAATACGGATATGATTCCCTTTATATCCGGAAAGCGCCGCATATGTTCGGATGGGATATCATGCCGCGCATCGTTTCCTGCGGCATCTGGAAACCGGTCACGATCCTGCGGAGAAAAGCGGACAGGATCGACGACGCGTTTTTATATACGACTGCCGTGGACCCTGCGAACGATTTCGCAGCGGCCTCCCTGTTTTTCCATGTCGACGTTTCCCGCGACCTTTTGAAAGATTATTTCATGGAAGTAGAAGGTACGTGTGGCGACAGCAGATTCTATTTCAAAAAGCGGCTTTGGCATACGGAAGGGCATTTCCGGTTCTGGATTCAGAATTGTAAATTCTGGTGGCCTAAAAATGCCGGCGAGCAAAATCTTTACGATACGAAGGTAAATCTTTATTATAAAGAGGAGCTTTGCGATACGTATTCCGTAAATTTCGGCGTACGGACAGTAGCGCTCGACAGAACGAACGTCACGGATGCAGAAGGAAACGGAGAATTCTGTTTCAGAATCAACGGCAAGAAAATCTTTGCCATGGGGTCGAACTGGGTGCCGATCGACGCCTTCCATTCCAACGATATCAACAGATTGCCCAAGGCGCTGGAAATGCTCGATGAGCTCGGCTGCAATATTACGAGGTGTTGGGGCGGAAACGTATATGAGGACGACTATTTCTTCGATTTCTGCGACAAGCACGGCATCATGGTCTGGCAGGATTTCGCAATGGGCTGCGCCGTGTATCCGCAGGAACGCAAATTTTATGAAATGATCGAGACGGAAGCGGCGCATATTATAAAACGCCTGCGCAACCATGCTTCTTTGATCTTATGGGCAGGAGACAACGAGGGCGATTACGCTTATCAGGACTGGGGCGGTATTCGCAGAAATCCCGATAATAATATCGTTACGAGGGAAATCCTGGCCAGGGCCTGCGAAGCATATGATTTCACGCGTCCGTATCTTCCCAGCTCGCCGTATATTACGGAGGAATCTTTCCTCGGCGGAAAACCTACTTCCGAAGACCATCTCTGGGGGCCGCGGGATTATTTCAAGGGACCGTATTACAATACGACCGTTTGCCATTTTGCCAGTGAAACGGGGTATCACGGCTGTCCGTCGCCGGAGTCGCTGAAGAAATTTATTTCTAAAGATGAATTATGGCCCTGCTTCAAAGAAAACGGCCTTTCGAAAGATGAGTGGCAGGTACACGCCGCTTGTATGGAATTGCTTCCGGACGTGGCGTATTCGTACAGGATCCGTCTGATGGCAAACCAGGTCAAAACGCTGTTTGGCAAAACGGAAGCGCAGGATCTGGAAAATTTTGCAAAACAAAGCCAGATTTCTCAGGCGGAGGCTAAAAAATTCTTCATCGAACGATTCCGTGTTTCTAAATGGAGACGTACCGGCATCATCTGGTGGAATCTCATCGACGGCTGGCCGCAGATATCCGATGCAATCGTAGATTATTATTTTACGAAGAAACTGGCGTATCATTATATAAAACGTTCGCAGAATCCTGTCTGCCTGATGTTCCGGGAGCCGGAAGACGGTTTTATCGCTCTCTATGGCGTAAACGACACGATCACGGATACCGGTGTTACGTTTACCGTGAAAAATATTACGGAAGGCGGTAAAATCGTTCTGGAGGGGGAAGCCGCTCTGCCGGCGGATGCTTCTACGCGAATCGGAGAGCTGAAGCTCCGGGAAGGAGAAAAGAACTTCTATCTGATCGAGTGGAAAAAAGACGGCCAGACCTATCAGAATCATTATTTCACAAACATCATAGATATCGATTACGATTCCTATATGAAAGCGTTGCAGGAATGCGGCTTCGATGAATTTGAGGGCTTTTAATGGAACGAAAAAACAACGCAGTCCGTTATTTCAGTAAAATTTTGACGCTGATTCTCTGCGCAGTCCTCCTTTGCTGCGGACAATTGTCCGCAGCAGAAGCGGATTCCGTGCCTTCGATTGTGGTAGGGGACCGCAGAGAAACGGTATCCTTATCCGGAGAATGGAATTATTTTATAGATGCGCCTGGCGGAGCGATGCTTCCGGAGCAGCCTCCTGAAAATTCAGCGTTTCAAAATACGGTATCGCTGCCGTCGTATTTCGCCGCGGCGGGGCAAAATGAAAGAATTTGGTATCAGAAAACGTTTTCCCTTGCGAATCAGCCGACGGAAGCGGTAATGCTCGATTTCGGATCCGATGCAACCGGCGCTGCGGCCGTTTACGTCAATGGAGTAAAAGCGGATGCGAACATTGCGCCGCTGCTCCATATCGGGGAGAATACGATTGTCTTATTGCGCCAGCCTTCTGAAAACACGGCGTTCATTCCGGGGATTACGGACGGGATCGATCTGGTATTCTGTAATGCGCCTGTGATTACGTCCGTACAATATGAAGCGGATCTGGAGGACAGTACGGTTTCCTTTGAAATTGGATTGTACAATCCCAGAAAAACGGATTTAAAAACAGATGTGGCGATTGCGATCCGTGATGCAGACGGTGCGCAGAAAGGTTCTTTTGTGCTGGAGAATGTCGATGTTCTGGCAGGGAGCAATACGTCGGCTTCCGTATCCGGAATCGAAATCGAAGGCGATCCGCAGCAGAATCGATGGACCGCCGGGCGCCCGTACGTATATACGGCGGAAATCACAACTTCCGGCGACCGGTATACGGAGCAGTTCGCGCTGCGGGATGAGGCGGCTTTATTCGGCGCGGAAGGGTATCGGTACGGTACGGACCTGATCGTCTCTGATTTTTTTGCCAGAGAGGAGAATCGCGGCGAGACGTGGAGTGCAGAATGGGTTACGGCGTTTTTTAAACTGATAAAAGATTTTCATTGGAACGTGATTACATACCGCGATGGCAATCTGCCGGAATGCTGGCAGGAGACGGCGCTGCGGGAAGGCATTCTGCTCGTCGATAAGAATCAGGATGCAGAGTGGGCGGCGCAGCAGGATTCCCTCTGGACCCGGGAGACGGATTTGCTGGCAAAAACGGCGGAAATCAAAGAGCGGAATCCGGAGGCTGTGATCATACCTGTTCTTTATGACGCCGCCGACGGATTGTTCCATGAAATTCCGGCGCTTTCCGGTGTCAGTACGATGCGGCTGAAACATTTATTTTCCGATCATCAGGAACAGAACACACCTTCTGCTCCGAAGACGGACGGCGGGAATGCGTTTGTTCGATTTTTTAAAGAGATCGGCACGTATTTCAAAGAAATGTGCTATAAAACGTTTATCAAGGACAATCGATATAAAATGTTCCTGAGCGGGTTGGGAAACACGCTTTTTATCGCCGTAGCGGCAACGGGATTCGGCGTGATCATCGGAATGCTGATTGCGATCATAAAAGTCTGGTATCATCAAAATACCCTGGCAAAAAAGAAAAATTCGTTTTTGTGGCTGCTGAACTTCCTTGCGGAGTTCTATACGACGGTGATCCGCGGTACGCCAGTCGTAGTACAGCTGCTGATTACGTATAACATTATATTTGTTTTTTCCGATAAAGCGGTGCTGATCGGTATTTTTGCGTTCAGCGTCAACTCAGGGGCATACGTTTCTGAGATTATCCGGGCGGGGATCAATTCCGTCGATAAGGGACAGACGGAAGCGGGAAGATCCCTGGGACTTTCCCAGGTGACGACGATGAAAAGCATCGTTCTGCCGCAGGCGTTCAAAAATATTTTACCGGCGCTTGGCAATGAATTTATCGCTGTGTTGAAAGAAACCTCTGTAATCGGATATCTCGGCGTCATCGATTTGACGCGGGCCGGAGAGCTCGTGAGAAGCAGGACTGCGGATGCATTCTTTACGCTTTTGTTCGTAGCGCTGATTTATCTGGTTCTCGTGTTCGGACTTTCCGCCGTATTTAAGAGATTTGAAAGGAGATTGAATAAAAGTGATAGAAACTGAAAATCTCGTAAAAACATTCGACGGCAAGAAGATCGTTTTGAACGGGATCAGCGAGAAAATCGAAAAAAACGAAAAAGTCGTCGTAATTGGTCCTTCCGGTTCCGGAAAAAGCACGTTCCTGCGCTGCCTGAATCTCCTGGAAACGCCTACGAGCGGTAAAATATTCTTTAAGGGGGAGGATATTACCGCCCCGAAAATAGATATCAATAAAATTCGCTGCAGTATGGGAATGGTTTTCCAGCATTTCAATTTGTTTCCCCATTTTACCATTTTGGAAAATATTTCTTTTGCGCCGGTTAAATTGAAGCTGCAGAGCAAAGAAGAGGCGCTGGAAAACGCGAACCGCCTTCTCAAGCGCATTGGGCTTGCCGATAAAGTCAAAGCGTATCCCTCTATGATATCCGGCGGGCAGAAGCAGCGTGTGGCCATCGTCCGCGCGCTGGCGATGAATCCCGAAGTAATGCTTTTCGACGAACCTACGAGCGCCCTGGATCCGGAAATGGTAGGCGAAGTGCTGTCTCTAATCCATGAACTCGCGGACGAGGGAATGACCATGGTGGTCGTCACGCATGAAATGGGCTTCGCCAAGGAGGTTGCAAACCGTGTTTTATTCATGGACGAGGGCATTATTATAGAACAAAATACGCCGGAAGAGATTTTTGCCAATCCGCAGAATCCCCGCACGAGGGATTTTCTCTCCAAAGTGCTTTGAAGCTTGCGCTTTCCCATAAAGAAAGAGACATCTCCGATTTTGGAAATGCCTCTTTCTTTTTCGTTATATTCTTTTTAGGAGGGGGTATTGCGGTATTTGATCATTCTGCAAGTTCTACGAGGGAAACCTCGGAAATCCATAATTCAATTCCATCGCTGACTTCCCCGTAAAATCTCTGGTAATCGCAGCTCGGTCCGACCATAATATATGGATCCTGCGCATGATTATTATTTTCAATATAAGTTGGCAGCTTATTACCCGTCGTAAAAATATATTCCAGCTTCTGCCATTTATCCGATGCTTGGAATTTGAGTCCGGAACCCTGATTGTTATCCGCCGTAACATTTTGTTTTGCCGCATTGCAGGTAATATACATCCAATCGCGGTGGCTTGGATCGGAAGCTTCCGTAGGATCCGTATATTTTAAAGTTACCGTAAATTTATACTTTTTATTTGGCTCAATAATATCGCCGACGCCGAATACGTTGCCGATATTCGCTCCCGTTTCATCCGTAATCGTATGCGTCACATACAAACAATTGACGTATTCCCCATCGATTTCCACTTCTTCGATCTTTCTCTCCCAGCAGGGTCCCGTCCATTTATCAGGAGCTACGGGGCCCCATAAATTTTCCGTCGGAGATTCTATGGCATCCTCTTCCAGAGCGAAATACAACAGATTCTTGCCTTCCGGTTCAGGCTGCGCGGTAGCAGAAGATGCGGTAGGATCGCCTTCCGACGTTGGGGGCGAGGTTTTTGTTGCGGTTGCAGTTGGCTTCGCCGTAATATTCGCGGTCGGCGACGTTTTTCCGGAATCCGGATCGCTCTCCGAGCAGCCGGAGCATAACATCGCTATCGATAAAACAGAAGCAGCAACTATAACACAAATTTTTTTCTTCATCTGTCATTCCTCCTATATGTAAAAAAGATAGTAACTGTATGTTATAATAAAAAAACAAACAATACAAGACAAAACAGAAAAGCGAATAGACAAAAATTGCTGAGTATTTTTATCAAAGCATCATATTTTTCTTTCTTTATCCATAAGAAACATAAATTGCATTCAGCTGTTCATTTTTTACGAATAGACATGCTCCTTTACGTTTTTCAGGTAAATTCTCATGTTTTTTTCCTCATGAAGCGCGTAATCATACCGGAAATAAGCGGCGACACGTTGGGCAAGCAGGCTGAAGAGATCGCATGCGGAAAAAACAGCCTGCCACAGATTGTCAGAATTACTGTCGGAATATGTTTGCAAATACAATTCATAAAGCTCGGGCGGCAAATACTTTTTGAAATATTTGCCCATTTTACCTGCGGACACGCCAAAATTATTCCTGACGCCGATATACCATGAAATCATATCATGCAGCTCTTCCCGGACAACGTTGTGATACATGCCCATCGCATAGGGAATTTCATCCCGCGCGATTCCCTTGGCGACATTTTGCAGGCACCACCAAAAGTTATTACAGCAGGAGAAATAAAACAGCGCCGGCGGCGGAGCGATTCGATAATCTTTGTCGCTTGCTTCGGGGAAGGACGGCAAAATACCGTCTTTGTCGAGCAATGCGGTCGTCAAACTGTCGGTTCCGATCAGTTCCGTCTTCTCGATTGGGAGGAGCGTAAGATCGAGACGATTTCCGTCCGTAAACAGCATCATCCAGTTAAAATGGCCTCGTCCGCTTGGATTGCGCATTGCTTCGGGCATCTGGAGCATCAGCCTGTCGCCGAAAACGTCGATCCAGCTGTTGTCTGCGAGAAACGTAAAAAACTCCCTGACGACATAAACGATATCATAATCCTGATAGACATCCTTCGGCGCATTCGGATTCGTGCGGGAGCCGTTCATATATACGGCGCGGACCCGCGGATCTTTCTCCGCGAAGCCCAGGATGAGATCAAACATTTCTTGTTCGGAGCGCATTGAAATTCCTCCTTAAAATATGATATAAATATTTATTATATCATAATATAAAAATACGACAAGACATCTTTAAAAAACAATTGGTCAAAAATTGCATATTCATTGTTATTCTATGAAAAAACAGCAAACAATCGTGGATCGCTTGTCCTTATAAGAACATATTGCTATAATGATAAAAAATCCTTTTTGATTCGGGTAAGCAAATATGAGCATCGTATATCAGCAAACAAATAGGAGAATTGAATCGGAGATCACGTTCCGGCTTGATTTCTGTAAACATGTCCATGACGATATTGAAATTGTGGCTGTAAGAACGGGCCATGTCGTAGCTTATGTGGATACGGAGGGATACGATTTATATCCGGGCGATATTTTTATTGCATTTCCCAATAAGATCCATTCTTACAAAAGCTTCAATGAAGAAGAATGCAGCTCGCTCGTCTTTCTGTCCGCCTGCCTGTTTCCGGAATACGGCAAAATTTTAAATGAATATGAGCCGGTTCTCCCTGTCGTCAGAAAGGCAGACGTTCCGGAAGAGGCCAGGATGATTTTAGAATTGGCAATGCGTGATCAAAATCGCCAATATGAACATAAAGATAACATCCTGAAAGGGTATTATCTGATATTCCTGGGAAAAATTTTTCCCTTCTTTACATTGAAACCCAGGAAAAAAAGCGATACGGAGCTGCTTTCCGCGCTTCTCCAGTATTGCAATCGAAATTATAGGGAAGAAATCACGCTGGACAGCGTCGCAGAAGCCCTGCATGTCAGCAAATACCATATTTCTCATCTTTTTGCCGAGAAAATCCACATCCGATTCAACGATTATATCCACATGCTCCGGATCAGCGACGCATGCAGAAAACTGCTTTCCGATGAAATGTCCATTTCTAAAATCGCGCATTCTGTAGGATATAATTCGATCCGTTCCTTCAATCGCTCTTTTATCAAAAGAACGGGTACCACTCCGACGAAATACCGGGCAGAAAATCAATAACCGTTTTCCATCATAAACAGGCTTCCCACGGAACGTAAATGCAGTGGAAACCGTGTCACAGCTTCACCGTCTATTTCCTTATAGGAACAGGCGGCTCTGCTTCTGGAGCCTTTGTGCGGATCCCAGAACCAGGGGTCGGAAATTTTCCCGCGTATGGTAACGGCGCAGGAAATATCCTGATCGGAAGAATTCGCAAAATAGTAAATATTACGGCCGTTTTTTATCTTATGGATGTATCCGAGACTGCCGCCGGACAGCGCTTCCGCACATTCGATCGCAACGTCCGGAACTTTCAGAAATTCATCGAGGACAGGGCCGAGATCTTCCGAACGGCCTGAAGGGATCCAAACGGCTTTCCCGGCGGCATGCGGGTCTTTCGGATTCAAAAGCTCTGCAACGATCTGCTGCACGCCGGTATCCATCCCCGCTTCTGTGGAACGGGAGGGGAGCAGCGATGTAAAAATAATTTTACCGCCGCACTGATAGAACTCTTTTATCTTTTGCATGACGGCAAAGCTGACCGTACTTCCGCCGGGGAGGATTACAACGCGGTATGATTCAAAATTGATTTTATTATTTAGAAGGAACCGCCCATCCGTAGCAGAACATTTTTCCAGAACGGTTTCGGGATGGAGAAACGTAAAATCCCTGCGGAGCTCCGTAAAAAGGACGTGTCCGAGCTCCATATAATCTGCGCCCTCCGGTGCGACTCCATAATAGGGATCTCCGCAATCGAAGCGCGTTTCCGCTTTTAAAAAATCGATGGGATATAGAAGGGCGATATCCGCTACGTGCCTTCCGTCGCGCAGAAGCATGCTGACGCGGGCCGTAAAATCATTATAAGCAGGAAGCGCTGCCGCATATTTTCGATTGCGGTAAGAGAGCTCGGGAGGGAACGTAACGCCCTCTTCCGCCTGGTACCAGACGGCGTGCGGTACGACGTAATTGATTCCGCGCACGAATTGATTCATGATGTCCTTATATAACACTTCCGTTCCGATCTCTTCTCCCATCGCGCCGTAAACCTCCGTCATTACCAGCGGCTTATCCCAGTTATAAGCGGAGGAGCTTACGATTTTATACGCTTTCACTGCGCGGTCGTACCACGATATCTCATCGATGCCGGGGATATCCTGATATTCGAATATTTTCATCAGGTCGCCGCATGTCGTTACGGGATTGACATTTTCTTCCTGATCCATATGCCCGGTGAGAGCGATTCCATGATCTGCGCACCAATCGTTCATTGTTTTAATATAATTTTCGGAAAACAATTCCGTACGAAATCCAAAAAGCGCGTTCCGCGCAAAGGCTGTTTTCTCCCCAATGTCGTACCACAACGCAGGATAGAGCGTAATCGGATCAAAACCGTATTTTTTTTCAAAAAGCGTGTTGAATTCTTCCGTCCAGGTGCGACCTTTCGCCTGGTAGAGCATCGGTTCGTCGTAAAAGGCGCTGTCGATCACGTTCCCGAAATATTTCTGAAAATGGCGATAGTATCTTTCGTGCGTAATTTCCATGAGATGCGCGACTGCATTTTTATTAAGATAATCTACGCGGTCATAGCCGTCTTTCCTCACGCAGAAAATCATAACCTTCCAGCTTCCGGCCGGAATCCGGAGGGCGGCGCAATAGCGCCCGCAAGCATCCGGGAGGAACTGTCCGGATACATTGGCGATTTCTTTCGTGTGCTGTTCAAAAAGAACGGCTCCGATATATTTCGCATCACCGCCAAACGCGACCGAATACTCTGCTTCGCATGGACCGGATACGTCTTTTTCCTCTAAATCCAGACGCTTCATCGTGTCGTTTGGATACAGCTTTGCAAGAAGGCCGCCGGCGCTGCCGCTTGGAAAACCGTTTTCGTCATATAAACACATTTTCAAATCCAGATTATCTGCGGTTTCCAGTGCGGCTTCATATAACGCAAGATATGCATCGCTCATATAACCGTCCAGCCATTCCGGAAGAATGCCGAACCCGGCGTAGCCGGAATTTTCAGCAGAATGGAGCATGATTTCCCGGATCCCTTCTTTCGTAATGCCGGAAAGCGTGCGATTGCGGCTGTTCCAGAACCAAAGCGGCCTCGTCTTATACTTTTTCTGCGGTTTTATAAAATCTTTAAAATCAAATGCATCCATCATTACGCTCCCTGCTGTCCTTGTTGATCCTCATTATAACATATACCATATAACATATACTATAGTATTGTGTCAATTCGAATGTTGCCTGTATGTATGTTCCTGAATTGTAATATTCTTTAGAATATTTATATTGCATTTTTGTACAAAAAAAGATATTATGTAGACCATACAAATAAAAATTATGGAGGTATTTAAGTATGCTAAA
>JBKUJR010000034.1:11791-21664 GCA_046952735.1 Clostridia bacterium
AATTAGTGTTTGTGTTGCTGCGGCGATTGTCATTTCGATGTTTACGTTTGCCCCGATCGTCTCGTCGGCAGCCGAACCGGCAAAGTTGATTGACTTTTATTTTGAGGACTCCTATAAGGAGCATTCGCCTTCCGGGGAAAACGAATGTACCGTGACGTGGGAGAACAATGCCCTCCATTATATCGCCAATACGGAAGGAACGGAGTTAGGCGATACATTTTTCTCCGTCGCCGCTGCAGGAGGATTTGAAGCGGACGATAATCAGTGGATGGTAATCAAGCTGAAAAATTTATCCGACGTTACGCAATTCGAACTTCACTACGGAACGACTTTATACAATGTAGCGGGTAATACGGTCGCGCATTTCGACATCTCGGCAAAGGATTCCGATTATAAAACATACGTAATCGACATCGCAAAAGCTAACCTCGATACTGCTTACGCGCTGAACGGCCCCGGCGGAATCGCGCAGCAGGCCGGCTCTACGGATCCCGTCATCGACGAACTGACGGAATCTACTTGGCAGGGTTCGGTAACGTCTCTGCGTCTGGACTGCCTCTATAAAGAGGGGAAGAGCGGCATGGTTCCGAACGGATCCGAAATGTACATTGAATATATCGCGTTTCTTGACTCGGAAGACGCCGCAAATGCGTTTGCAAAAACCGGTCCCGACAGAACGAATCACGAAGCGCCTCCTACGGCTGCCCCGCTCGAAGGAGACGATGCAAACCCAAATTATGATGCGGTTATCCTGTTCAAAGAAGATGGCGGCTGGGAAGACTATATCAACGTCGAAGACGTGCCGATCAACGCGATGATGTATGAAGGTCTCAATGAAGCGGGCGACGGTATTCTGTTTTCCGTTGATAAGAGCAACGACCCCTGGGTACAGATGCAGCCTCTTGCCTCGGTCGATGGGGAGGAGTGGCCCGTCGTACAGATGAAAATCAGGAAAACCGCCGGATCGCCGAATTCCGGACAGCTTTATTTTACAACGGATCAGAATCCGAATTTATCAGAATCGCAGACGGCTTCTATCAAATATCAGAATACCTCTGAATGGCAGATCGTGAATATCGATATGAATGAAAGTAAAAACGATTTATGTGCCGGCGATCTGCAAATACTGCGTCTTGACGTATTTACGAATTCTCCGGGAGAATATGAATTTGAAATTGCCTATATCGCGTTCTTTAAATCGGTAGTCGCAGCGGAACAATACGTTGCCAAAGGCGGAGATTTTTCCGAGCTTGCTTCGATGACGCCGACGCCGGAGGAAAAAACGCCGACGCCTGCGCCTTCCACCCAGAAACCGACGGCGACGAAGGCGGCGACTCCTACTCCTTCCGGCAAGACTTCCGACAAGGACAGCGGATCGAATACGACGATGATTATCATCATCGTGGCCGCCGTTGTGGTAGTAGCCGGCGCCGTAACAGCATTTATTATCATCAGGAAAAAGAAAAACGCAGGAAATAAAGAAGAATAAAATTTTCTGCATGTAAACTAAAAAAGAGCTGCCGCCAATGCGTGGAGACGCAGAAAGCGGCAGCTCTTTTGCGCTTGACATTTTACGAATATTCTCAGTAAATATACTTTTATATTTGCAACTTATATCTTAATAATTATATTTTTTTAATTTAATTTATTATTTTATTGACATGATTTCTAATACGCTCTATGATAGATATGCTTATAGAAAATTTATACGGAGCTTTATTATGAAAGCTTATAAATCCAGACACTATAAAAATAAATATCTAACAAAACAGCGGGGGCATCTGACCGAGTATTTCTTAAGGGCAAGATAACTTGAGAGCGAGTTTCTTGCCCTTTATTTTTTTGATCAAAAAATATAATAGAAAGGCAAGGTTATAAGTCATGAATCATAAAAAATATTTATCGATTATATTAATTATTTGCATTGTTATCATGACATACGCGCAAATATCATTCGCGCGCGATGCACAAATAAGCAATGAAAACAAAACTTCTTATGATAATTCATTTCATAATATTTCTGATAAGGATGTAAAGCAGAAGGAGGATACCGCTCATACAAAAAAGGCTGCATTTATAAAAATAGATGAAGTCCCGCAAATAATCGGATATGAAAAAGCAACCAGTGTGGGACATGTGAAACGCTTATATGAAAAAGAAGATATCAATTCCGCGGTATTCAAAAATGACGACGGAACCGAGTCACTCTATTCCTATTGTTACCCGATCAAATTCATGGACGAATATGGAGATCTTCAAGATATCAAACTGGATATTGTTGAAGATGAAACTAATGCCGGAACTTTTATCACGAAACAGAACAATATCAAAACAGTATTTTCCCGCAAATTGACAAATGGTTTTTCTCTTTCGAAGGATAATATTTCTATTAACGTGATACCACTTGGTGCTTCCGAACAATCAGTTGCCTCAATGCAAGATCAACAAACAATTGTTTATCCATATGGAGAAAAAACAACGCTGGAATGTTCTTTGACGTATACCGGCTTCAAAAATCACTTTATTATTGAGGAATACACGGGACAGACGGAATACAGTTTTAAACTATATACGAATGGGTTAAAAGTTCTTCAAAAAGAGCAGTCTTATTATCTAGCAGATGAAGAAGATAATATCAAGGTTAATATTGGGGATATTCTTGTAATAACCGCCAACGAAAAAAACAATACTTTTGCAGATTTATCTTGTACTACGTTGCGCAGCAATGAGGAATATTTGCTTACGATTCATCTGGATTCGGAATATCTGGCAGATGAAAAGGTCCGATATCCCTTGACAATTGCGCTATCGAGTGAAATTAATTACAGTGGATCCATTCGGGATATAACGATCAATAGTCTGCGCGGTTCCGATGGAAATTCCGGATCTCTTTATATCGGTCGGCGGGATACATACGGAATTTCGCGCACGCTTATGAGTTTTCCGAATTTAAATTTGAGTGGGATCAATTATATGAATGTCACAAATGCAGTTGTAAACATTCGCGACTTAATGTGTGAAGGAACGCCTCTTGATATTGAATGCCGCCCGTTTATGGGAAATGCCTGGGATGAATCTACTGCAAATTGGTCGAACGTAGAACCGAACATGTACGGGATCGTCATGTCCCAAAAAACGATTTCATACGATAATGGAGTAAATCGGGGACACTGGTATGCCTTTGATATTCAGCCGGTAGTAAGAGGTTGGATTATCGGGCAATATTCCATGCAAAGAGGAATTATGTTTAAAGCAGTAAATGCTGTGGAAAATGGATCTACTAATAATGCGAAAACTTTTGGATCCTACAACAGAAGCGAATATAAACCTACTCTATATATTTCATATACAAGCGAAGTGGAACCTTCAGGTATCAGCATCTCCTCTTCGTCAAAATACGCGGAAGCTGGAACATCATTTACGCTGACCGCTACGGTTTATCCTTCAAACGCGGCGAATAAAACTGTTACATGGAGTTCGTCTAATGCAAGTATCGCTACCGTCAGTTCCAGCGGGAAAGTCAATTGTATTCATCCTGGATCGGTAAATATAACAGTAAGAACAGTGAACGGTAAAACAGCAACTTGTACTGTAACAGTCACAAAAGAAACCTTAGGACTTAAAAATGGAGAAAGTTATTATATTTCAAATGTCTTTTATGATAAATATTTAGATGTGGTAATGGGATATGATAACAATAATACGGAAGTAATCGGCCATCCCTTTAACGGTCAGGAGAATCAAAAATGGAAACTGGATCTATGCGGCGAAAATTTATATAAATTAAGAGCTGGTTCAAGTTCCACAAATAAAGTGTTGCATGTGACAAATAATAATATTGATATTTATTCCGACACAAATCAAAGCAGTCAAAAATTTACAATTATTCGCCAGGATCCATATTTATATGCAAAATCAGGTGTTTATTATATAAAATATGGCGACAAGTTTTTAACATTATCTGCTGGCGATACGCAAACGTTAACTTTAACAACTACTGCGGATGCTTTAAATGGCCGTTCTTTATGGAGTTTCGAAAAAAATCGTAAATCCGATGCAGATCTTTTTACGCATAGCTGGCAAGGATATTCGACTACCTTTTTAACCAATATAACGAATAATTTTAAAGACAACTGTACGTCAATGGGATATAGAAGTTTTGCATTTCATAATATATCTAAAACGAATCCATTTTCATACTTAAAAACCGATTCTATTTGGGTGCATTGTGGACATGGATCACCAGGTTCTATTTGTTTCACAGATGAGAATGGAATTAACTCATTTATAAACTATTCAGAAATAGACAACTTATCTTTTAACCAATTATCAAATCTAAGATGTTTTATAACTGTAGGATGCAGCTCCGGACTAAGTGATAGTAATGGAAATAATATTATCAGGAGTATCTATAATAAAGGAGCACAATTTGCTTTAGGTTGGACAAATTCTACGGTTAAT
This sequence comes from Clostridia bacterium, assembly GCA_046952735.1. Taxonomy (GTDB): domain Bacteria; phylum Bacillota; class Clostridia; order UBA1212; family UBA1255; genus Egerieisoma. The sequence goes on from JBKUJR010000034.1 coordinate 16,253, forward strand.
CCATTTATTGAGTGGTGGTTGCAGCGCTTTTTTAATTATTCCGCTTCTGGGAAACGAATAAATGAATGTATAAAAGCCGCTGATATATTTGCTTCCATTACAGGAGACAAATATTATGTCGGAGATGATTATCAGCGTTTATCGAGATAAATATATATATAAATAGTGGGAGGAATAAAATGAAAAAGTTATATAATCTTGTTTTTATCATCGTATTTATAATATGTTTGCTAATGAATAATGGATGCAAACCATTAAAAAAACAGCAAACTAAGGAAACTCCATTTATATCTCCACAAATTGTGACAAGTAAAGAAAGTCCGCTCCCGATTACCTTTCCTAATATAGATTTAATGTTTAAAGATAACAAAACGCTTACCTATTCTGATACGATAGAAATACCATCGCGTCTTGTTGATGCAGCAAACGAAAATCTACTAAAAAGTGAAAAAAATTTTGATGTTTTTATTGACGAGTATGAACGCGGATATTTATATTTTGGTGGCACATCCGTTCAATGTGGATTTATGGATAATAATGTATATGGTATTTATATCCCGGAAGATAATTTGTTAACCGTTGATGAAATAAAAGAATTATCATTATTGTATCTTAAAAAGATTACAAAGAATAGCGATCATTATACTTTAGTATCCTGTGAATATAAAGAATGCGAAATGATCTATCTCGCAAGATATAATTACCAGATTCAAGGGGTAAATACTGATGATGATATTCTTTTCTATTTCCGTGGAGACGGCTCATTAGGTGCTTATACGACATATCATATCAATCAGTATCTTTCCATAGAAATTGATAAAGATTTGAAAGAAATGATAAATCAAATCAAAAACGAAAAAAGTTTAACGCTTACAAATACCTTTGTAACAAAATATTATTCCTCCTTATATCTTGTTGTAGAAGGTTTCCTATCCGGGGATACGACAGTGCGGCAATTTACCGTAAAATTATAGCGAAAAGAAAGGGGAGAATCTTATATGAAATGCTTTATGAAAAAGCATAAAAGATTTTTTGTGCTTTTGGGTGCGCTCCTTCTCATGGGCGTTGCAAGCTTGGCAGTTCATGATATAAATATACGATATATCGATATGGACAAAGTATTTTATATTACGGTTACAGCAGATATTTATTGGGACAATTATTCATCGGAGATCAGTGATCCGGATTGTTTTGAAACCGTAAAAGAGTTGGACAGATCTGTCAAGAAAAAAGCCGGTTATAGATTCAATGTTAACGCAACAAGATGGCATGTTACTTTTTATTACCATTATAAAAATGGGAAAATAAAAAGCCATAAATACTGCGGAGATAAAAATTTTGATGAAATAACGCGTCTCATCCAAGACTTTCAGGCGAAATATTCGGTCGGATAAAATTTTGGAATATAAGCAAAATATCTTAACCCACAATGACACTTTACGGATATATCCGAAAGTGTCGTTGGTTTATATTATTACATCGTCCGCATCCGTAACAGCCCGTATATTTTCCGTCAAATCTTTCTATTACAAACTTAATACTATCTTTAAAGATATCCGAATATGATGTATTTGCATAAAATTTAAGATATATTTGCGGAATACCCGTTGAAATGGCAGGATCGCATTCTACAAATTTCATAATGGTTTTTTTAATTTTGTTTTTAGAAAAACTGATCGAAAAAAGACACTATATTCAGCAGGGATAACGGCTAAGAAATCATTGATCAGCAATCTGTTTTTCTCTCTCAAAAGCAATCGGAAATCAATTCTTTTCTTGTTTGAATCCTTTGCTGCGGCACCTTGCCATGTGCGAAGCCCTTCTTTGTTATTTTACAATAATCTCATAATTCCCTCATATCCTGGTCTTGACATGGAGTGCGCTCCAGAGGGTAAACTAAAGGCCATAGGGGAATTCCTTGGATAATGGATAAAAACGGTATAAATCCGCAGAAAAGATGGTAAAATTTGTTGTGAGTAAATTTTACGCCTGGAAGAAAAAGGAGCGTACGACATGCCTGCAATTGCGGTTATCATTTCCATACTATGCGCAATTTTAATCGGCGCATTTTTATACTTATTTTTAATGCGTGCTTTTTTATTTTGGTTCGGCGGAAGGGTTCGGATCCCGCTGCGCTATGCCCGGATTGCAATCGCTGCGATTTCTTGCTGTCTGGCGGTTTTTTCCCTTAATCTTTTCAGCACGGCGGCGCTCGTTCTTTTGCATATCATTGTTTTTGCGCTTGTGATGGAGCTGGTTAATCTGCCCGTGCGCCTGATTTCCGGGAAAGGGAAGCGCAATCCGGTTGTTTGGAATAAAATATACAAATCCGGACTCGTGCCGGTTCTCATTTCCGCGCTTCTCATCAGTTACGGGTATTGGAATATCAACAACGTGAAAGAAACGTATTATACAATCTATACGGATAAAATGATTCCTGCGGAGGGATACCGGGTATTGCTGCTTGCAGATCTCCATTTCGGCAATGCGATGGACAGAGAAAAGCTAAAAAAGGCCTGCGCGCAAATGAATGCGGAGAATCCGGACATTGTCGTATTATGCGGCGATATCGTCGATGAAAATACGACGCTTGCGGAAATGCGGGAAGCGATGGGAATTTTAGGAACGATCAAAAATAAATTCGGAATCTTCTATGTTTTTGGCAATCATGATAAAGCAAAATATACAAAGGCGCCGTCGTATACCGAAAAAGACCTGCGAAGCGCTATACAGGAAAACGGTATCGTTTTGCTGGAAGATACGTCGCTCGAGATCGGAGAAACGCTCCTGCTTGCAGGGCGAAAGGATCGGAGCGGCGAAAGGCTGCCGGTGGAATCCATCGTTGGAAATGCAGACAAAAGCCGTTTTCTGCTGATGCTCGATCATCAGCCCGCAGAATACGAAGAAGAACACGCCGCCGGCGTCGATCTTCTGCTTTCCGGCCATACGCACGCGGGCCAGATCTGGCCCGTAGGAATCTTGATCGAACCGCTGGGCTTTGCAGACCTTTGTTACGGCCACATGCAAAGCGGCCCGTTTCAAGCAATCGTCACTTCCGGAATTTCCGCATGGGGATATCCGGTCAGAACCGAAGGCCGCTCTGAATTCGTGGTGGTCGATATCCGCAGAAATCCGTAAGGAAAGATTGCTTGCAGCAGCGGTTGACTGCATTTTGCGTCATATGCTTTGGGATCTCCATATCTTTTGTTGTATTGTAAATCATAAAACGATATAATGGCCTGTAAAATAGATCAAACGAAAGAGGCGCTTTCTGGTATGGAGAAAATATTAATCATGGAAGATGACGACAGTATCAAAAGCGAACTGGCTTCCTTGCTGCGCGTAAATGGGTATCAGCCCGTGGATTCGCTTCCCTGCGACCTCGCGCTGCTTGACATCAATCTTCCCGAGGAAAACGGTTATGAAATTTGCCGCAAATTAAGGCAGCATTCCGAGACGCCCGTTATTTTTTTGACCGCACGGGAATCGCCGGAAGACGAACTGCTTGGCTTTGGCGTCGGTGCGGACGATTATATTCGGAAACCGTATAATTCTTCCGTACTGCTTGCACGGATCGCCCGGTTGTTGAAAAGAACGGACAATACGCTTCTCACGTCCGGAGAGCTGTCGCTCGACCTTTCCAATCTGACGCTTACGTATCAGGGGAAAAAAGAAGAGCTTACAAAAAATGAGACGCGGATTCTTGCCTGCCTGATGAAAAAAGATTTGTGTACGCGGGAAGGGATTATCGAAGATCTTTGGAATAACAGCCTTTATGTAGATGATAATACGCTGAGCGTGAATATCAACCGCCTGCGGGAGAAATGCAAACGCCTGGGAGCGGAAGGGTATCTCCGGACGGTGCGGGGCGTAGGGTATCGCCTATGAAATTTTCGGAATATTTAGCTTCCAAAGCAATCTCTTTATGTTTTGCGGCAATCGGAATTCTTCTCGTTGCCGTTTTAATGGTATCCGGCGGGGCAGGAGGCGGTTTTGTTCTGTTCTTCGTTCTTCTGCTGTCGCTCTTTGCAGCTTCCTGGGTCGTCTGCGATTTTTTGCTTGTCAGAAAAAATTTGCGCAGACTAAAAACATTGACGCAAAAATTGACGAACCGATATTTGATCGGCGAATTGCTCCCGGCTCCGCAGGACGTTTTGGAAAAGAAGTATTTTGAAATTATGAAAACGATTTCCAAATCTGCGATTGACGCTGCGGAAAACGCGCTGCGGGAAAAAGACGAGTATTGCGATTACGTCGTTTCCTGGATCCATGAAATAAAAACGCCGCTCACGGCATGCTGTCTGATTCTTTCGAACGGCGGCGATCCCGTCAAATTAAAACGGGAATTAAAACGCGCGGATAATCTGACAGAATCTATTTTATATTACGCCAGGATGAAGACGGTAGAAAAAGATATTGTGATCAAAGAAACTTCCGTTTCTTCCGTTCTGAATCAGGCGGTGCAAAGTCAGATGGAACTGCTGATCGCAGCCGATATCAGTGTGGAAATCACCGGAGATTTTACCGTTTATACGGACGATAAAGCGCTTTGCTTCATCATAAAACAATTGCTGATCAATTCTGCGAACTATTGTCCGGGCTGCCGGATCGAGATGTCGGCGGAGGACGGAAAAATTACGGTTTCCGACAATGGGATCGGAATTCCGTCCCACGAAATCAGCCGCGTGACGGAGCGCGGTTTTACAGGTACGAACGGCCGCCGGCAGGGCGCGAGCACGGGAATGGGACTTTATCTCGTGAAAAATCTTTGCGGGCAGCTCGGGATCGCATTTGAGATCGCGTCGGAAGTGGGAAAGTACACCCGTATTTCTTTTGTATTTGAAAATCTTACAAAATCGTAAGACAAAACGCTTCTCTGCGTTAGACAAAAATCCGCTGTTTTGTTTTATAGTGGGAACGAACAGGAGGATGTTGCTATGAACAATGAATTTTTGAAAATTAAAAATGTCGTAAAATATTACGGAAGAGAAAGTATCGTTACAAAAGCGCTGGACGGGATCTCTTTCTCGATGGAGAAAGGGGATTTTACGGCGATTATGGGTGCGTCCGGTTCCGGAAAAAGCACGCTGCTCAATGTCATTTCTACGATCGACGCCGTCAGCTCAGGGGAGATCTGCCTGGACGGGATCGATATTGCCGATATGAAAGAAGAACAGCTCTCGGATTTTCGGCGCGATAAGCTCGGTTTTATTTTCCAGGAGTATAATCTTCTGGATACCCTTACCGTTGGAGAAAATATCACGCTGCCGCTGAATCTGCAAAAAATCAGCGCTGTTGATACGAAAAAACGGTTGCTGCACGTTGCAGGCGAGCTTGGCGTCGCAGATCAATTGGGAAAATTTCCCTGTGAACTTTCCGGCGGACAGAGGCAGCGCGCCGCATGTGCCAGGG
>JBKUJR010000035.1:0-21493 GCA_046952735.1 Clostridia bacterium
ATACTTGAAAGTATAGTGTTTATGCGGATAATCGAAAATTAGATATAAAATTTATTTAATATATAGAAAATATTGATAGAACAGTAAATGCAGAATATATTATGAAAAGTTGTCTTTCTAAGGAGCAAAAAGTGATTCCTGAAGATTTTATCCCGATTATGATTCATTCTAAAGATATGTTATCTGTTTCCCTTCTAAATGATACTAAACTTCCTGAACGTATCAAATTTAGTCTTATAACATTGTTATTTAATTATGATGAATTTCTCTCGACTTTTGTGGATTATTTGAAAAAGGTACATAATGCTGTGATGGATATTTATGATACGTATAAAAGCAATTATAAAATTATGTATAAAACAACGAAGGAGTTTTTAACAGTAAATAATATAGAAAAATTTATTAGTTTTGATTCACAAATAAAGATTGCAAAAGAAGAACCCCGAACTAAGTATATAATCGTTTTATCATTAATTCGTCTTGAATACAGCAGAATTATATATGAGGAACAAAAAGCCATTTATATAAAAGGTTTATTTTCAATTCAGCGTACATTGCACGATAGCAATTTCAAAATATTTTAGCAGGAGGAGTTTTTATGAAAAAAGAATGGAAAAAACCGACAATGGAGATTATTACAAAGGACGAACTGGAAGATTTGATCGTCGCCGCAGGCTGCTCACGATATCACGATTTTTGTGAAGCAGGTTATTACGGTTAATTCGCATGTTTTATTTTACACGAATAGGATGAAAGGGTGTATTTATGGAACCAGATAATAGTAAAGAAAATAACAAAAAGAAAGCTGCGGCCGGGAAGAAAAATCCCGGCAAGCAGAAATCCGCAAGGACAAGCAGTGCGAAGCAGAAAGCCAGCAAGAAAGCCCAGCCTGCGAAGCCGGCCAAGAAGCGTATTATCAAGAAACCGGACTTCAAGACAGAGACAGAAGTCAGCGCCGAGCTTGCGATTCCAAAGGCAGAAGCCCAGAGACAGGCAGGCTGCTTACGTGCAAGCGAACCTGCCGCGTATATCGACGACAAGTTCGCGGATGAGAAATATATCTCACATCGGAAAATCGGGGATTACCGCTATTCCATATATGTAAAACCTTGCCAGCCCGAAATCCGCGATGCACTGATGTTTTTGAATATGTCGACAGATACGACGCTGAACAGATCGATCGTGGAGAAAGACGACACGGAAGATGAGATCCGCCTTAAAAATGCGTCCAATGAGCTTTTAGGATACATTTTTAAAAATTGCGGTTTGCTGCGGCCGTTCTTCTATAAAACAAAGTATTCCTTCATCGTCACTTCTGTCCTGCTGTGTCCGATCATGTGGTGGGAAGACATCACGCTGGACGATGTGTTTGCCGTGATCAACAGATACAGTGACAAAGATTTATTCTGTGTGCTGCTTTCCTATCTACATAAAAGGATTTTAATGCCGACGGACGTGCTCCGGAATTCGCTGAAGGACCGGAACCACTTTTACACCTATATGGAGGGAGCCGCCTATACGAGCAGTATAAAAGGCGAATTGATTGCGCTGTATGAGGCTTGCAGCTTCGGAAATCCGCAAAATCCCACCCTGAAAGAAATGCTGTTCGATTTTCTGAAAAATTATTATAATGAATTTAAACGCTGTTTCGAATCGGTCCGGGACATCATCGAAAGAGAACGCGATGAGATCGAACAAAATATTTTTATGCTGGGAGAAGTTCCGAAAGTTACGAATACCTTCTTATTCCGTAAAACACTCATGTTCGGAGATAAGGAGAAACCCGTATGTCTGGAAAAGCTGGCGTTCAATAATAGCAATCTTGAATATTTCGGCAAGACTTCCTCAATGGTCATCATTATGGGTCACGGCGATTATGAAGATTTGGGCAATCCGGAGGACTATGAAAGACTCGGCGATAAATTGAAGAATTTTACGGACGACGCCACAAAACAAGTACTAAAGCTTCTGTCTAAGAAGCCAAGTAATATAGAAACAATAATGGAGGTAACAGGTATGAACAAAGATGGTGCTTACAGGCTGACGGCGCTTTTGATCGAACAGAAAATCCTGATCAAAGACGACGAGACGAACGAATACGTTTTAAACAGGGAGCATTTGATGAATATCATCAGATTGCTGGAGAAATATGGAGGGATCGAAGCATGAGCGGCGGGCAGCAGGATGTTAGAAAGAGATGGCACAAGCCGTTCCTGCGGACGATGTCGCAGCGCGAGGTGGACAGCGCGGTTGTACTGAGCGCCTGCTCGGGATATTCCTGTGGGACAAAACATACTCGTATGCTTTAATCCTTTTGTTTGTCTCCGTGATTCACCGAAGACGGAGCGTAACGCATATAATATATGGGTTATAGCCTGAATTTATCAAGTAAAAAGGTGTGTTATCATGGAGGTAAACAATAAGAACGTATTGTCGGGTCAGGACAATATTCAGCTCGTAGCTGCGCAGAAGGTGATGTCTGCGGAAGAGTTTGTGGAAAAATGTCTGGATATCGCAGCCAATTATAACACCGTTTATATGAACGGTGTTTTTGGCTGGCCCGTCACGCAGTATACGATCGACAGAAAGCGCCGGGAGAACCCGTCGTGGTACACGGAAGATCGCGTAAAATATTTTACCACCCTCATCGGGGAAGATTATTTTGGGTTCGACTGTATCTGCTATATCAAAGCGATCCTTTGGGGCTGGGACGGCAACTTTGACAATATTTACGGCGGCGCGAAATATGAATCGAACGGCGTGCCCGATATCGACGAAGGGCAGATGCTGAACGTCTGCATCAATGTCAGTGAAAATTTTGACAACATTACACCGGGAACGTACGTGTGGACGCCGGGTCACTGCGGAGTATATGTCGGGAAAGGCCTCGTCGCGGAATGTACGACGCGCTGGAAAAACGGCGTGCAGCTGACGGCGCTCGGCAATATTCCCGACAAATGGGGAAATTCCGGTTACCCTGTCAGAACCTGGGTAAAATGCGGCCTTCTCCCGTATATTTCGTATACGAACGGCGCGGGCGGCGGCAGCTCCAACGATTCCGTATTGAACCTGCAATATATTTATATCAACCGCGAATTGCAGCGCGGCGACCGCGGCTTCGAGGTCCAGAAGCTGCAGCTTCGGGTTGCGCGGCTGTCCCAGGCGCTCGAAGACGAGATCAAAAGCCACAGCTGGAAAAACGGCGTTCCCGACGGAAGCTTTGGCCCCGCTATGGTTCAAACCATGAAGAACGTCCAGTCGCAGGCCGGTCTCTTCCAGTCCGGACAATGCGACGCTCCGACGCTTGCCTTCCTGAACGGCAACGAAATGGAACGCTTCCTCATTAAAAATATCGTCGAAAACAAAATCTCCCAAATCCAGCAGATTGTGGGATAATAGACTCCAGACGCGGGCTTCGGCCCGCGTTCTTTCCTCATTTTTTTACTAATACTCCGGCGGCCGAGTAAAAAGGAAAAAGTGTCAAATCGTACTAAATTTGGATGATTTATACAAACAAGGAATTTTATTATAGAAAAACACATTATCTGGAAAATAAAAATATAAAATAATCGATTTTTACTATTCCCCCTGGGAAATAGTAAAAATAAAATAATCGAATATGAAAAAATTGGTGGGTTTGTCGATTGCTGGAAATCTTACCAAAAACTGTCGGCAAGATCCGGAAAATCTTTCTGTTTTTGACAGATATTGTCTTCTCGGACCACAGGACAAGCTCGCCGGAGCGCAAAGGAACGTTCCGCAATCATCCGGATCGGAGGGGAAGGGCAGGACTGTTCTATATTTTGGGATCGCTGTGTATATTTTACATAAAATACGGACTTTTTAAGCGCACGAAACATTCTCGGAGGGCGCAGTGCGTATCTTTAGCCAAGATGTTCAAAAATCCGTTTCATTGACAGAAAGTTCCAGTGTATGCTATGATCGGATCGCTTGAAACCTCTGTATAAAATTTGACGTGGCGGTTTACATTTTATGAAAAACAAAAAGAAAATCGTATATTATGATGATCCGTTGAACGACGATTTCGCCGGTACGAATATCAATACGCAGACGATCGGCAAAGAATTTCCGTTCCTGCCGACGCGTTGGCTCTGGAGACTGATATCCTGGTTTTTGTATTACATCATTGCGATCCCGATCGTATTTTTCTATTCGCTTTTTATCGGAGGATACCGCGTAAAGAACCAAAAGGCGCTGAGAAAAGTCCGGAAAACGGGATACTTCATGTATATCAACCATACGCATTTTACCGACGCGTTTATACCGGCACTCGTTGCGTTCCCAAAACGGGCATTCGTGATTACAGGACCGGACGCCGTCTCCATCAAAAAAATCCGCGGGTTGGTACAAATGCTCGGCGCGATTCCCATCCCGACCGCCTCCGTCCCCGCAATGAATCGTTTTATGCAGGCCGTGCGCCAGAGAGCCGATGCAGGCTACTGCGTAGGAATTTTCCCCGAAGCGCATATCTGGCCGTACTGCAATCAGATTCGTCCATATAAAGCAACCTCGTTCCGGTATCCGGCCATGTGGGGCAAGCCCGTCGTATCCGTCTGCATTACTTATCAAAAACACAAAGGGCTGCTGAGGTGGGTAAAACATCCGCGGCGCAAGATTTATGTCAGCGAACCGTTTTACGCAGACGCGTCCATGTCCGTCAAAGAAGCCCAGAAATATCTTTATGAAAAATCCTACGAATTCATGTGCAGGACTGCGGAACGATACTCAACCTATGCATATATCGAATACGTCCGGCGGCCCGCCGACGAGCAGCGTTGAATAAAGACAGACATAAAAAATCAGCGGCCCCGAAGAGCCGCTGACACGTTATCAAAATAGATTCTTACAGACCTTCCCAGATGTAGTTGGTGTAGGAAAGGGTTTTATCCGAAGCCGTCTCAATGAAAACGTTGGCATTGGTTTTCCAAACGTGAGCGATATAAGCGTCCGCAGTGATCGTGGAGCCCAGAGGCAGGTTGACGGAAAGAGACTCGAGAGCGGGATCGACGACCTGCATGATCCCCGTCTGCTTGTTGTACTGCGCCTTTTCGAAATAGAAACGGTAAGCCATAAAACATCTGTTCGTATCGGTACGCAGCGTCAGGTCGCCCTTCGGGATTACGAACGCGTGGGAATCCGGATCATAACTTCTTTCCGTATAGCTGTTTGCCACCGTCACGGAGTAAACCACCGTTCCCATAATGCCGTTCCCGTTGTCGTCATACGTATCGTTGGCCCAATTGTTAGAACACATCGCGAAATAAACGGTTTCGCCGATTTTGGCTTTGAAAGAATCCCCGTTCTTGAGCACCGTACCGTCCGCGAGGCGGATGGACATCCTCTTCGGCGTCACTACGTTCACCGTTACCGTCTTCCCGGAAGGAACAGGCGCGCTTTCCTGGGTGAGAACCAGCTCCATGCTTCCGGAAAAACTACAGTTCATGTATTCATTTCCCATCAGCGGTCCGTTGAGACCGATATATAAAATCTGATCGTCGCTCTTCGCGCCCGCGGAAACGTTCAATTTGTTTTTAAATAATTCGTTGGCTTCCGCATACTTTTCCGACGTCGTGTCGAGATAATTTGCGATTCCGCAGTCGGTATCCTTTGCGCTCGCCATATTGAGCTTGCGCGTAAAGCTCACGCTGAACAGCTCGCTGTAGAATTTGTTCCAGAGCGGATCGCGCAGATCGCCGCCGACCGCTACTTGGAACGATGCATCCTGATAATTGTAATTATATTTCGACTTATTCACAATGGTAAAATAATACGTAAACATATCGCCGGGCATGGTTACGTTTTCTTCAAACTGATTCAGAAAATCCAGCGGAATTTTGAGATCGCCGCTCGCATTTTCATCGATTACGATCGTAGCCTTCGCGGAAACAACATTGCCCTTCCTGCCGGTTTCCAGCGCTTCGTTCGTCACCGTAACATACTCGCCGTCTTCCGCAAATGCGAGGAAGGGAACCATACTCAGTGTAAGAACCAGCGACAAAACAAATGCAAGTATCTTTTTCATAAAATAAACCTCCTGATTGTTTTTCATAAAAAATCGGGCTGCAAGTTATGGAACCATAACGCTGCAACCCGACAATCATGACAAATACATGTTTTAGACTCAAAGCTTTGTGCCCCTGCTTTTCAGCAGGTTTACTAAAAATATTAAGTTCATTTATTATGATACTCCGGCTTTTTATTTTTGTCAATCACTCTATTTATGGAAATATTTACAAAATATAATCGGAAAAATTGTATATTTTGCACAAAAACAGAGTGGGCAGCGTTGATTTTACCGGAAAAATGTGGTATACTATATAAGAATGAACGCGTAATCTGCTTTGCATTTTACCGCAGAAAAGGTGAATGGAATGTATCGAAAGAATGATATCGTCATGTACGCAGCACAGGGCGTATGTACGATCACGGATATCACCCGGAAAGAGTTTAATGATCAGATGATGGAGTACTATGTGCTCAAGCCTGTATCCAGCGAAAACGCATTGATTTATGTTCCGACGGAAAGCGAATCGCTGACGGGGAAAATGCGCCGCGTGCTGTCGGAGAGTGAAATCTATGAAATCATCCGGACCCTTCCGGAGGCTCAATCCGAATGGATCGAAAATGAACATGTCCGCAAAGACCAATACCGCCAGATCCTGTCGCAGGGCGACCGGAAAGCGCTGATCCGGATGATCAAGGCGCTTTATCTCCATAAACAGAAGCTCAAAGAGCAGGGGAAGAAGATGCATGTCTCCGATGAACGCTTTTTTAAAGAAGCCGAGAAAATCCTGTATGACGAATTCGCGCTGGTTTTGCAGATTGAAACGGATCAGGTCCTGCCGTTCATCATAGAACAGCTCGAACCTGAAAAAGCGACATAAAAAACGGTCTGCCGCTCTCTGCGGAGGCCCTCCCGGCAAGGGAAGACCTCCGCTTTTTTGAGCAAACGGACGTCACGTTCTGCACTTATTTTTCAACGATCAGATCCGTGTCCCTCCTGCAGCGCAGGCTCTGCGGCTGATATGAATTTTATAATTTATGCATTTCGTAAAATTCTTTCAGCCCTGCCTTCACTTCCGGCGGCAGTTCGCTCTTTTTGACGCCGCGGACTGCGCCTTCCAGCGCGTAAAGCCTGTTGAGACAAGCAGAAGGATCTGCTTGCTGTATTTTCAGCCATGCATCCTTGCTCCCGATCTGTCTCAGCTGTTCCGCCGTGCGGATTCCGGCCGATTCCAGCTGCTGCGCCACAGCCTCCCCGATATTGGGAAGCGATGATAATTCTCCCATGTTCATTCCTCCTTGCTTTTCAGATAATATGTCAGATAACTGTGATCCCGATGATATCCGAGCTTTTCCGCCAGCGCGACGGAGCGCAGATCATGCGCATCCCAGCTTGGATAAAGGCCCCGCGCAAGACAATCCAAAATCAGCCTTGCGCCGCATGCCGTTGCCAGCCCCTTTCGCCTATGCGCCGGCGCCGTATCGATCTCGATTTCGATGCCGCCGTTATATACGGTATATGAAGATGCGCCGGCTGCGAGCCTGCCCTGATACAATGCAGCGACGCCGATTCCGTATTTTTCATATTGCGCGAACGTAGAAAACTGGGAGGTGAGATCTTTCGACCATTCTTCTTTCTTTGTTTCATAATATAATTGTTCGCCGATCCGGGTTAGGGTATACGCCTCAGGCAGTGCCGCACAGCAGCGCTGCAATTTGCCCCTGTCAAATATGCCCGGTTCTTTTTTGATCGCAAAACGCTCCGTTTTAAAAGCACGCGCCCCGTATACCGTTTCAATCAGAGCGCTCCATTCTTCCGTGCGCGGGATCAGCAGGAGGCCGTCCCGGGCCGCGCCGGCAGGCACATTCCGCACCAGCTCTTCATCGGGAACGCCTGCGAAAAAGCAGAAGCTTCCCACAATGATCTGCGCGGCGGAGGGCGCATACGGGTCGTTGGCAAAAGCGCGGCCCATATATCCCTGAAAATAAGACCATAACATCGTTTCTTCCCATCCTTCGAACAAAAATGAGAGCATAGCTTTCTTTTCGTTAGTTACCGCAATCATTCGATTCCTCTCCGATCAATCCCAGATCCATCTTCCAGCGGAGGATGCGTATGCAATGCTGCAGAATTTCCGCTTCGCTGATTTCTCCGTTTTGTACGGCATTGCGCACCGCTTCAAATTGTACCGCAAAATCGCTGGAAATCAACATGTCGTTTCCTGCCTTGACGGCGAGCACGGCAGCATCCGCGCCGGCGGTATACTGCAAAATCGCTTCCATGATCAGATCGTCAGTCATAACGACGATTTTATCGCCCAGGCGGCTTCTCAAAATCTGGTGTACCGCAGGCGACAGGGAAGCCGGCAGCGCGGGATCCATACAGCGAATGACGTTGTGGCTGACGAGTACCGCGCCCGCGCCGGCCCGGGCGCCGGCCTCAAACGGCAGCAGATCGCTTTCTTCGAACTGCCGGAAGGGCCGGTTGTCGATCGCGCTGCCGGTGTGCGTGTCTGCATTGTTTCCGTATCCCGGAAAATGTTTGAGAACGCTGCCGATCCCGTCCTGCCGCATCCGGGAAACGACAGCTTCTATATATCTGCTCGTTTCATCTGCGCTTTTACCGAGCGAGCGGGCGTATATGAAATCAGCGGGATCCGTTGAAATATCGCAGACCGGAGCGAGATTTACATTGATACAAAGATCACGCAGGAAAGCGTCTTTTTCCGCGCAGTCGTCAATGATTTCCTCCAACCCGCCGTCCGCATACAGATCCTGCGGCGCGCGGAATCTGCTTTTCCGAAAGGCCTTATAAGCGCTTGCCCGCACTACCGTGCCGCCTTCTTCATCTACGGCGATGAAAAGCGGCGTATGCGCGTTCTGCTGATAACCTGCGATCGAGGCCCGCAGCGATTCCGGCGTCTCGCCCTTAAAATCGCGCCCGAACAATATCAGCCCGCCGATATCGTACGTTTGCAATAATGTATTGGTCCCTGATTCCGGACAGCGAATCAAAAACATTTGCGCGATTTGCTGGTCCAGCGTCATCGTTTCGGCATAAATTTCCGCCGGATCACGCGCCGGGCTGTACAAAGAAACCGGCGGCAGGGAAGCGGATTCCGGCTCAGGCTCCGGTGCGGCGCAGGCAACGCACACAATCCCTGCGAGAAAGGCAAGTAGAATCGTCCAATCGTTTTTCTTCATGGTTTTTCTCCCTTTTGAACGGATTTATACCAACGAATTTTGATTTATATTCATAATACCACAAATAAAAATTATAGCATATTTTATTTTTTCCGGCATGTTCCAAAAAACAGCGGATAGGGTGCAGGCGATTTCCGTTGGTTTTGAAGAATTTATTAATTTTTTTCTTTTTGGGTTATATATTTCCCGTATATGATTATAATATATACGATTAAGATTATGTTATAAATAGCTTTTTTGATTATTTTTATACTTTTTTTATTGACTTATTTCATCAAAAACGTTATATATAATATATTATGAAAGGATGTAATCCCATGGCTGTTTCCAGTAAAATCAAAGCTTTGTTAAAATTAAAGGGGAAGGAAAACGCCGCGCTTGCCGGCCATCTGGGGATCAGTACGCAGGCGCTCAGCAATAAATTTTACAGAGATAGCTTCTCGGCCGCAGATTTGATCCGGATCGCCGCTTTTCTGGATTGCAATCTTGCATTTGTGATCGACGAGGCGCAAAAGATCGTACTCGACGAGAGTGATTTGAAAGCGGAGCAGTAATTTGCGAAAGGAGTCCGTCATGGATTTTACGAAATTGGATATGCTGCGGGCGAAGCTGAACGCGATGCGTCCGCTCGATGAAACGGAGCTAAGCCGCCTCCGCGCAGAATTCATGATTGAAAACACGTATAATTCCAATGCGATAGAAGGCAATACGTTGACGCTGCGGGAAACCGCCATGATTTTACAGGAGGGCGTGACGATTGCGGAAAAACCTGTGAAAGACCACCTGGAGGCGATCGGCCATAAAGATGCTTTTGCATATGTGATCAGGCTCTCCGGATCGGAGCTGCCTCTTACGGAACGGATCATCCGGGAAATCCATTCGCTCGTTTTGATCAACGATGCGGAAAATAAGGGCGTTTACCGCAGAATCCCGGTCAGGATTTCAGGCGCCTCACATCTGCCTCCTCCGCCGTATCTGGTGCCGGAGCAGATGGAGCAGCTGCTGGAAGAGTACGGGCGGCTCAAACGGGAGAAACATATTATTGAAGCAATTGCGGAATTCCATCTGCGTTTCGAGGGGATTCATCCGTTCATCGACGGAAACGGCAGGACGGGAAGACTCCTGATGAATCTTGAATTGATCAGGGCCGGCTTGCTGCCGGTAGATATCAAATTTGCAGACCGGCGAAAATATTACGATTGTTTTGATTCTTTCTTCCGCGAGCGTTCCGCAGAAGCGCTTGCCGCTTTAATTGCAGACTACGAAACGGAAGAATTGGAAACGTATATTGCAATCCTGCGCAGCCGCTGAATGCTCGCCTGGGAAGCCGCAGAACACATTGTGTCAATGAAAGATTTTTTATGAACATATTTTACGTATTGACGTATAAAATATTTCTATGATATAATCGGCTTAGAAATGTTGACCATTTCACAATGAATAAAGAGGAGATGTTACAGTGAAAAAGAAAGTATTTGCATTTGTTTTAACTGTTGCCGTTGTAGCGTCGTTTGCGATCATGCCTGCTTTTGCCGCAAACCTGGACAAAGAAATGAAAAGTCCCAAGGTTTCGCGTGATTTCGAGGCATTTGAAGCAACGGAGGAACCTTTCAGCAAAGAGACAAAGCCGGAAGGCTTTATCGATATGATTGGAGGCGGCCAGGAAAGCGGCGCGTCCGGTATTATTGTTGATAACGGCGTAGGCGGCACGAAATCTTTGCGGCTTTACAGAAAAGGTGGATATCATGAACCGGGAAATATACGTCTTACGACAGAGGATTTCGATTATGGCGATCTGAAAGAAGTTGCGATACAGTTCTCTTTCCGTATGAAGCAAATCGGAGATTATGGCTTTACAGCGATCATCAGTGTCCCTGGCAGCGGACTCGAAGACTGGGGAGATGACGGGAAAACGAATCTTTTTGCGGTAAGAACCGAGAAAGATACGGGGATTACGCTCAACGCCCATGACAACGGCGGACTCGTCGCGGCAAAGACGAATTTGGAGACAGATAAAGATTATGTTCTGACCGCGGTATTTACGCTGGGATCTAACGAGTATACGGTAGCGCTGAATAATGAAATCGTCGGCACGTATCATTATCATTTGACGGTTCCGGCGGACGGCGGCATTTCCGGTCTGCGTCTGGATGACCATGGTTATGCTAAGGGAACGACTGATGCGGAAAATCTTATCGATGAAATATATTTTGACAATATTATGATCGGCGCCGTTTCGAACAAGACCGGCGGTTCGGATACGCCGACTGATCCGACCCCGACTCCGAGCAATCCGGATAAAAAACCGAATACAAACACCGGCGATACCATGTATTTGGCTGTTGTCGTTGCAATGGCGGCGGTACTTGCTACGGTAGTTGCCAAGAAAAGAACGAATATATGATTTGAATAAATCGGTACATACCGTATGATCTACTACGGACCCCGCGTTTTATCGCAGGGTCCGTTTTATATTTCTTGAGAAATGGATTTTATTTTTACTGGTAAAATTTAATATACTATGTTATAGTAACGAATATGAATAAAATGTTATAAAAAAACAATGGGAGTAAACATAAAATATGCTTCACAACGAAACCTGTCGATCAGGATCTCTCATTATATTTGAAGGAGACATATGTGGAAAATGGAAACGGAACAGAATAATCAATTAATAAAAGACAAATATATTGTTTTTTTATATCTGAAAAGGATTGGATTTTATATTTTATTCTCTTTTCTCCCGAATTACTTATTTTATTTTGCCGATCGCCTGCGGGATGAAATCCGCCAATCGCTCACACAGGATCTGGAGTTTATTACTCTGGTTTTGAATGTTATTTTTATTTTCGCATTTATCTATCTGCTGTATTTGGAAAAGAGGCATATTTTTAACATAGGGGTCAAGGACTGTGAAAAAATAAAGGATCAGATGAAGTTTCATATTTCCCTTGCGATTGGAACGATCGCCATTTATCTTACGATTACTGCTGTTCTGGCCGCCATATTGGCCAAAGGGATTCTTTATACCAGCCTGCTGGTGCCGATGTATTTATTTTATATGCTTTTCGATAATATTTTGGTCTCTTACCTGCTGGCGATTGTGATGTACAGCCTAATTACCTTTATTATATTGTTTTGCCCCTATCTCAAATTAAAAGCTGAAACGAAAAAATCATGAAATTTATGGTATATGACAAGAAAGACAACAGCCTCAAAAGAACAACACAGAAAGTTGCTGCCTTTCGTTTTTTTCTTTGACGAAGCGTAATTCAGATGCGGTATGGAAGCAATTATGATAATGCTGGCTTTTCACATACAACTTCATAACACCCTTGCTCATTTACCCGGCTGTTCCCGTTCAAGTCCAAATAATTGATCGTGATGATGTCGACATACTCAATTTTCCTCAAACAATATTTCTATCGGGACATTGAATCATTCTGCTATAACGGGAAAAAGTGTTACATCCGGATAACCGATGCCGCATTCCCATTTCGACACCGATTGGGGAGAAATACCGAGTTTTTCTGCCAATGCTGTTTGCGTCATCGATTTTTCTTTTCTGAGAAATGCAATAATATTACAAAATTCATTAAGGCGATACACGGTCGTAATCCTCCTTTTTCTTTTAAATTTTACAAAACAATAGCTGTAAGCGCAATCACCGCTCAGTTGTAATATTAGAGTGGGGATGTTGAATATAACCTTTATGGTTTTGATAGCAGCAAAAAAACAGTTATCATAAAAGGAACTGCTGTATTCGTTATCTGTTGCAGGCATCTCTCTGCATTTTTCCGATGCTTGGGTGCTCGGAAAATCGAAATATAAATGTATAATATAATTATTCAACGCAAAATAGAATTATATTCAAATAAGCAGTTATTGTTTCTTATATAAATTCGATTATTCTATACATAGAAACAGCGCTGTTTACTATATTTAAAAGAGGTATTGATTATGAATATTAACATTGCTGACAACTTAAAGAGACTTAGAAAGCAATATGACATCACACAAGAAAGCCTGGCGAATTTTATAGGTGTATCATTCCAAGCAGTATCAAAATGGGAGCGAGGAGTTTCCCATAGTTAAAGATACCACACCAAATATGACGAACCCACGCTTATACATTATCAGCCATAATAAAATGCAAGGATAGCAATTTGATACTGCTGTCCTTTTTGCATTTATGGATTAAACAAATAGATTTAGAACTCTTGTAGAACATGAGTATAAGGTTGTCAAGAAATAGTGTGTTGTTATTGGTCGGTCAACCGACTATGATATATGGTGAATATTTTGTAGAAGATTGAATGTCTGGTGACAGACGAAAAGCAGCATAAAGAATAGCGGTGAAATTCAAGCAAAGGAACCTTACATCAAATGTAAGTGGTGTATTTGTGCTTTGTGTAGTAAAATTTTAATTGTAAAAAAACATGAACAAAAAAGAGGTGTTAAGTATGGATTATACAAAAAAACTTTTAGAAGTACGCGACCTGCACAAAGCATATTCCAAAGAAGGTGTTCCCACAAAAGCACTAAACGGAATTACCTTTGATGTTCTCAATGGCGAGTATTTGGGAATTATGGGAGCCAGCGGTTCCGGGAAAACAACATTATTGAATTGTATTGCTACGGTCATTAAACCCACCTCTGGACAAATTTTGCTCTCCGGAGCGAATATAAGTGCTTTTGACGGTGCTAAGTTAGCGGAATACCGTGGAAATAGAATTGGTTATCTGTTTCAAGACTTTGCTTTGCTTGATAATTTGACAGGCAGAGAAAATATTCTGTTGCCCTTATCCATTCACAATATAGATATTTCCATAGCCGAAAAGCGCCTAAATGATATAGCCGGATTTCTTGGAATTACTGATGTTCTTTCAAAGTTTCCGGCGCAGATGTCCGGCGGTCAAAAGCAGCGTGTAGCCGCAGCCCGTAGTTTGATTTCTGACCCGGATATTATTTTGGCTGACGAGCCGACAGGTGCATTAGATACAAAAGCCGCGCGGCTGCTCATGGAAAAGTTACGGGAAGTCAATCAATCACAAGAACGTACAATTTTAATGGTTACGCATGACCCTAACGCAGCAAGTTTCTGTTCCCGCATTTTGTTCATACAGGACGGCGTTATTTTCCATGAATTGCGTCGCAAAGTTCCGACAGAAACACGGGAAGAATTTTATGCGCGCATATTACACGTAATGGCGCAAATGGGAGGAGGGAGCGCAAATGTTCTTTAACCTTGCATGGAGAAATTCCAAACGTAGCCGCAACGAAAATCTGATTTACTTTCTGACAATGGTAACGGCGGTAGCGGCATTTTACATTGTGCTTTCTCTCGGAGCGCAGGACGTGATACGCTTTTTAAGTAGCCTTGAAAGCGACGCCGTGGAACGGCTACTTACAAACCTTTTGCCTACTGTCTATGTTTGTGCATTATTATTTGTATTTTTCCTTGTAGTATTTGCAAATAAGTATCAGCTCGAATGTCGCAGTCGGGAATTAGGGTTATATTTGATGTTTGGTATGACAAAGACCCGATTATTTACGCAAATTATGACGGAGGGGCTTATCACTTCACTTGTCGCTCTTTTGGGTGGACTTATCTGCGGTGGTTTTCTATCCGAAGTTATCAGCCTTGCAACGGCACGTTTAGTCGGACACGGTATTATTGCACATCAATCAAGTTTTTCGTTAAGCGCAGTTTTCTTTACGATATTGGGATTTTTAATTATCCAATGTGTGGCGTTGTTTATACTATGTGGAAAATTGTTTAAGAAAGAAGTTCACCAACTGCTTTATGGAGAAATGGCAAAAAAACAACACACGGGCAGCACACACGGAAGTTTGCTATCCCTTGTAATTGGTACGGCAGTTTTACTTGTTGCATACTGGGTTGCCATAGAACACTTCATGGCTGGCGGTGGTGTAATGCTGCTTGTTGCTGTCCTGCTTGGAATTGTTGGAACAATTCTTTTTATCCGTGGCATTGCTCGGCTTTTAAGTATAGTAGCTGCTTCTAACAAACGTAAAGCGACAAATGGACTTTATGTATTTACTTTGCGACAGCTTCACGAAAATGTTGTTTATAAATATATTTCAATTAGTGTTGCGTCTATTCTGATGATGCTTACCATTATGTTTATTGCAAATGGTTCTGCAACTATTATGTCGCATGGGAATGAATTAACAAGAACTTCTGCTGTCTATGATTTTACAGTAATGGGCGAAGAACAGAATATTGAACAATACCTTTCCGACGAGCAAATGCGAGTTTATGTAGCTAATCTTAACCGTATGGAAACAGGGAACATGAAACGTCCTGCTTCCGGGGAAATGAAATCCTTTGTTGACTGGTCTGTATTAAGAAAAGAGATTGTTCAAAACTTGCCAGAGGGTGTAATAGACCCTGCTACACAAGAAGCTGCCAGTTACGAATTAGGCTCACATCAACCCGCAGCCCTTAATCTGCTTGGATTTATTGATACGGGGAGTGTTGCTCCTTATATGCTCCCAGTTTCATCATATAATCGCTTGTTGGAAGCCGCAGGAGAAAAGCAAATAAATCTTGAAAATGACGAAGCTGTTTTTTACCTCAACCCGGACTTTTTAGGGAAAGCACAGGAAGATACCATTGCTCTGTTAGACAGGATTGCAGAGAACGCACAGACAAGCGGTAATGCGTTGATTTCCATTGACAAAAAGTCAGTTACACTTGTTCCGTCTGTACCAATGAAAGGGCTTACTGCGGATGAAAATGTTAAAATTGTAACCGCGTTGATTGTTTCCGACGAGATATATCATAACTATGTAGACCCGGACACGTGTTCCGTATATTGGAATTTCTGTATTCCGAATGAGCTTGTAGAAGCAAATGGGCTGATGTTGTCCGTTATGGAAGCACGTGATTTGCTGAAGCCGTCCGGTCTGTATTACGAAAGCTATCTTGATAATTTCGGGCGACAGCTATTTTATCTTATCTCCGGGAGTTACACGACTTTATATATGGGCTTTATGCTATTGATTATTGCGTGTGCATTGCTTGCTTTGCAATTCTTAACACAAATGCAATCGACAAAATTAAGATATTTGACACTCTCAATTTTGGGTGCGCAACGCGAACAGATAAAGCGGTCAATTTATAAACAAGTTTTATGGTATTTCCTGCTCCCCCTAATGTTGGCTTGTATAAGCGGTACGGTTGGTCTTTATGCAATGCAGCAACATTTATACTCTGACAGCACAAAGATCGGGCAATCTTATCCGTTGCTGATTATTATGGCATTTACTGTCGTTCTTATTATGGCAGTTTACGGTGTGGCTGTTGCGCGGACAGCTACACGGGAAATCGGAAAAATAAATTACAAGCCTAATTCATAACAGGCTTACGTGAAAGGAGGTGGTCGTATTGGCACGAATTATGGTAGTTGAAGATGATGTTTATATGCGGGAAGAACTGACGGATTTATTGAGAAAGTCGGGGTATGAAACAGTTGCGTTATTTGATTTTGAAAACGCAATATCGGAAATTGCAGAGTATTCCCCCGATTTGGTTTTGCTCGACATAAATCTTCCATTTCATTCCGGCTTTGAAATCTGCAAAGAATTAAAAGCAAAGCAGATTGGAACAGCGTTGGTATTGACAGCAAGAGATAAATTGCAGGACGAACTTCACGCATTAGGATTGGGAGCTGACGACTACTTAACAAAGCCGTGTAATATGGAGCGCCTGCTTGCCCGCATTAAAAATTTATTACGACGCAAAGAGGAACAGATACGGCAAGGTTTACTGGACGGGAACGGATTTTTACTTGACCCAAACACCTTTACAATCTATGTGGGAAAGAGTTCTTCCCTCATGCCACCCAATGAGGGAAAAATATTGCTTGCGCTTTTGAAGAAAAGCCCTAATCTTGTTACCAAACATGAGCTGTGCAACGTGCTTTGGGGAACGGAAGAATACATTGACGAAAATGCGCTGCAAGTAACCTTTACGCGATTGAGGAAAACGCTCCGTGAATTTGGTCTTGAAGATCGGATAGAAACAGTACGCGGGCAAGGCTACCGCTTGAAAGAGCAGGTGCGATTATGAAGAAGCTAAAAATACTTTTAACATATATTTCCTCTAATCGTGTATGGATTATTACACTTGCCTGTTTGGACTTGTTCTTTATATTCCTTGCTTGGCTGGCTAATCCCGATTATTTTATCAACTATGTTGCATTGATAATTTTTGTATCATTTGCCGCACTTGCTATTCCTCTTGCTATATCAATCAGAAAACGCAACAGGGCAGACGTTATTTTTCGGCGTTTTCTATTGGAGCCGGACGATACCAACGAATACTTACTGTGTGAAGCTGTTCCCGCAGTATTACGCCCTTATATCTGTGAATTGGGGCAGCATTTGAGGACGCAGCAGGAATATATCAACGAACAGAAAATTACAGTTACAGATTATGAACACTACATTGAAAATTGGGTACATGAAATCAAAAAACCGCTATCCCTTATGACCTTGCTACTGGACAATCGAAAAGATGAAATGTCCCCTTTGGTTCATACCCGTATGCTGTATGTACGCGACCATACCCGACAGGATATAGAACAAATTCTATACTTTTCAAGGCTTGGAGCTACTCATAAGGATTACTTTTTTGAGCCGCTTTCAATTCTTGAAACTTGTCGTGAAGCAGTTGAAGATAATTTAACGCTTCTTGAAGAAGCCGGATTTTCTGTTGAATATACCGAAAACGATTATCAAGTGATTTCTGACAAAAAAGGTTTGATGTTTATTTTAGGACAGATAATCAGCAATAGTGTGAAATATGCGGGGAACAATCCTGCTCCCCGGCTTCTCTTTTCCATTGCTGATAGTGCGGATAGTGAACAGATTTCTTTATCTATTAAAGACAACGGCACAAGCATACCGTTGTCTGACTTACCCTTTGTTTTCGACAAGGGGTTTACTGGAGATACGGGCAGTTACCTTAGTCGTTCTACGGGTATGGGATTATACCTTGTTCAGAAAATGGCAACTGACCTGTCTATCACGGTGGAGCTAAAAAACAATTCTTACGGTGGAACAACCGTAACCTTGACGTTCCCGAAAGTGGATCGTCCATTTGGGAGGTAATGAAATGCAGTTACAAAACGAAACAATAAAAGAGCGCACGCCAATAAAAGGCTTGCTCATTGATTGGTTGATTATATTTGGAACATATCTTTTTATCCGTGTATTCTTCGCCCTCTTTGGGCTTCATCAGAATATTGTCCTTTTGGGCTGTTGCCTTGCGATATTGCCATATCTTTTGGGGGCAGTATATTTACAGAAATCCCACAAGCAATGTCCATTATGGCTTTCTGCATTGGCTATTTTAATACCGTCCATTGTTGAAAAGGTAGCGATATATTTATTTGGTGCGTACTTATACAATTTAAGCCCGATAAATGTTTTAGGAGTTATGGAAGCGATTAAGAGTAACGCGCCATACACAAACCTCATTAAAAATCAATCAGCACAGAATTTAATCAATCTATCATATTTTAATTGGACATACATTCTATGCAGTATAGCTATTTCTGTTTTGGTTATCTTGCTTTTACATCAGACAAAACAGAAAAGTAATAAAGGATAAAGAGAACTTTTTGAAATTGACATAGTATGAAGCATCTGCCACTCGACAGCAAAAGAAAAAAGCCGTCGTACAGCAGATATAAAGAGTTAATTGTGAGGTGAAAATATGGGAAATTAGCTGTATTTGATATATCTGAATCCGGCAGAGCGATTGGAGAAAAGTTGATACTTCTGCTTGATGAAAGGCAACAGGAGGAGCTTGCACAGTATCTTCTTGAAAGGACAACGAAAACAAGAACTGAAACTATGTGTTTTCACTTAAAGCACAACTGGAAGCAAGACAGTCCGCTTACGGAATTTCAAGAGGGCGATTTATACATCTGTCTGGAATACAGGCGTGTGATTGTTCATGAGCAGGAAATCGCCCTGACTATAAAAGAGTTCGACATCCTGCTTCTGCTCATTATGAACCCGAACCGGGTATTTACCTATGAGGTTATCATGGATTTGGTTTGGAACGAAGATTACACCTACTATTCCCGGAAAGCCATCAATAACCATGTATGCAATCTGCGGAAAAAGTTAAAGACAGAACCGGGCGATCCTGATTATATCAAAAGCGTTACCGGTATCGGATATAAATTTGCACTGCCATAAAGCTGACAAACATTTTTTAATAATCTGTCAGCTCCACAATTACATTACTCTGCTGATACAGCCAGTCCGTAAATTCTTTCGGGCTGGCTGTTCCTGTTTTTACAGCCTTTTTTCTCTGCAATGCTTCTTTCTTGAAGTCAGCAAAGGTAGCTTGTATTTTTTCCAGACGGTCAGCTGGAAAGCCGTTGGTATTCTTTGCCCGGTTGATTTTGTTGCGCCAGTTCTGGCACTCATTTTTATAAAGTAAATCATAGTTATTTTCTCTGGCTCGTTCGTCAAACTCCCGCTTGTTTTGAAGTGCCTGCGCCTTGCGGCATTTGTCGCTGCACAGCTCATACCGCTGGCTCTTTGCCAGAAAATATTTTCCGCAGACTTTACACTGCCGGAAGCATAGCCCCCAATCATTCAGTCGGTTCAGGTAATAGGTTATAAGCGGATAGAGGGACGCATAGGCAGACACACATTCTTCTGTGCGCCGGTTGTCCGGGAACCAGAGGTCAAGCCGGGTATCTTCGGACGGTGCGCCTTTGAAATAAAGGCTGCCAGCCTGAAAGCGTTTCGGTTTTCCTGTCTCCTTATCAAAGCTCATGGCTCCATCATGGAATACCCCGGTCAGGCTGCTCATTTTATCCATAAAGGCGGTCACAGGCAGCGTTACGGTCACGGGGTTCTCTGGCAAGCAGATAACTGTTCCAGATACGGAACGCCACATACATTTTCAGAGGTTCATTGCTAAGATATTTCTTCCAGAGAAATTCGCTTGCCGCCTGTTCCAGCTCCGGCTGTTTCCATCGGTTGGAATGGAGGGCTTGACGCAGCGGAGAAAGCCCATATAAGTTCCATTCCCTGTCCGTGTCCTGCTCAAAATTTATCAGAAAAGTTCCCAGCGGGCGTGTCATATCACAAAGCACCTCTGCACTTTTGCTCCCGTCCAGCCGGAAGCGAATCTGCTGTTCTTCCCCAATCAAAATCCGTTCTTTCATTTTCTTTTTGTCCAGCGTCAGGACAAACAAAATCCTCTCAAAACACGGTTCATGCCGCACAAACTGGTTTTCCATTCTTATCCCCTGCCTTTGCTTATGGTAATTATATAATTCAATCATATCAGTTACACTCATGGTATCGCAGAAGTATTGTTTTGTCAAGGTTAGTTCGCTATGATGATTGCAGTTGGTAATTTCGTACTAAACAGTACCTTGACAAGTGAATGACCGTCCAAAAGGGATATGACCGGCAGGAGAAGTGACGCATCCAGCGCACCAATGCCGGGAAACGCCACAGGAATGGGGCAGTTACAGAGATGTAGCTTTTAGGATAACGGCTTTTGGGGAGAACGGCAGCAGGAAGCATTTTAACTTATTTGATTTATGGGAGGAACAGAATGAACGATAAAAAAAGATTGAGCAGCTATGACGATTTACCGCTGGTTCTGGATGTGGCAGACATCCAGCGGATTATGGGAATTTCAAGAGTGAGCGCATATGAGCTGGTACACACCCCCGGCTTCCCAGCGTTCCGCAGGGGCAGACTTATCAAGGTCAGCAAGATTGCTTTCTTTGAATGGATGGCAAAAGGCTCCGAGACCGTACCGAAAAGCAACAAATAAATGGAAAGTATCATTTCCTATCTGCAATACTGCCGCCTTTCCCAAAGGCGCATACAGAGGGAAAAAACCTTGAAAATGATACCGAAACGCTACACCAAACCCGCCTATCTGCGTACAGCGGATAGAAACGGAGAAAGGAGCCGGTTATGGCGAGAATGAGCAACAAGCGGCGGCTGGAATGGTCTTTCTTCTTAAATGACCGCACCCGTATCACTTACAACGAACTGTGCCGGAAATGCCAGCACCAATGTAAACAGAGCTTCCGGGTGGTTGTGGTTGACTGCCCGAAGTATCTTTCCAAGCGTTCAGCGAGAAAGGCTGACCGGGAAAAGGATTGATTTTTTGCAGGGGAAGCGCAGGAAGCCAAAAATCCCTTAGGAACTAAGGGCGCACTTCTATACATAGTCTAAAGACCATGTA
>JBKUJR010000036.1:0-1842 GCA_046952735.1 Clostridia bacterium
GACAGACAGACAGACAGACAGACGATAGGTCTGTCCATTTGTCGTGTCCACATAAATATCCCGGTACATTTAACGCCGCTTTGCGCCCTTTGACGCATGGCGGCGTTTTTTGATTGCAAAAATAATATGATTCATATATTTTGAGGAGGACAACCCCATGACGAAAACAAAACGATTTTTATCCCTGCTTTTATGCCTGTGCATGATGTGCACGCTGGTTCCCTTTTCGGCGATCACCGTGACCGCACAGGACGGCGCAGCAATCATCACCGTCAACACCCGCGAGGATACAACGGACGAAAGCGATGGAAAAACCTCTCTGCGCGAGGCGATAGCCGAGGCGGCGTTAAATAAAGCCAAAGCGTACACCATCAAGTTCGATCCTGCGGTTTTCACGGAACAAGATCACACGATCAAGCTCGGCGGCGAGCTTGAAATCCCATCTGCCTCTTTCAATAGGGTAAAAAACATGCTGACGATTGACGGCCGTGTTTCGGAAACCGTTTCAGTCACACTTGACGGCGGGCGCGTAGGCGGCGTAGGCGGCGTACGGATTTTTAACATAAGCTCCCGCAATGCTGTAACGCTTCAAAGCCTGACGCTGCAAAACGGCTATACTGCCAACTCCGGCGGCGCAATATGGACTAACAATTTATGCATCTTAACGGTGATAAACAGCACTCTCACAGGTAATAATGCTTCCGAAGGCGGTGCAATATGGAACGGCAGTGAATGCACCTTAACGGTGGTAAACAGTACGCTCACAGGCAATAATGCCGCCACTTGCGGCGGCGCAATCTATAACGATGATACAATGACGGTGACAAACAGCACGCTGACCGGCAATACCGCCGACTTCGGAGGCGCCGTCTACAGTGAAGGCAGTGCCTATCTGCTCAACAGCATTCTCGTCGGCAACACCGCGCCGACGGGCGGCGATGTCCGGACTTTCGACAGCTACACCTATGCATATTACTGCCTTATAGGTGCCGCATTTAGTGATGACGGCTCTGTTGAGCTTAACGCGTTCAAATCTCACTTCGGCACGACTGTCAACAACACCGCAAACACAATTTTCGGCAGTAATACCATTGACCCGCAGACGGGCGTAATCGAGCCTTTGCCTGACGGTGCAGCCGCCACAAAAGGAACGTGCCTGCAAAAAAATGAAGATGGCAATCTGCAATATTTAAACCGTGAAACAGGCGAATGGGAAACCGTTGACATTATTAACGAGAAAGGACACATAAAGTCCAATGAGGCTCTCAATGCCCTCACCACCGCGCAGCTTCAGGCCGACCGGCTCGGCAGAAACCGCCTTGCGAATGAAACGGCAGGCTACAGCGTAGGTGCGGTAAACGTAATAACGGAGAAAAAATCCCTTGTCGTCACCACCGAAAAGGATGTTGCAGACGAAAAGGACGGATATATTTCCCTGTGCGAGGCGATAACCTACGCAACGGAGGATGAGTTTACAGACAAAACCATCACCTTCGACCCGACCGTTTTCACGGCGGGAAACAATAAAATAACGCTCGGCAATACGCTGATTATCGCGGCAGACACCTTCGGCAAAGATAATCCGCTGACCATAGACGGCAAGGTGTCGAAAACCGTTTCGGTTGTCATCGACGGCGTGCAGATTTTTTTCATAGGCTACGGCAACACCATAACGCTCCAAAGCCTGACGCTGCAAAACTGCTATGGCGTTCTAGGCGGCGCAATCTATAACAACGGCACCTTGACGGTGACAAACAGCACGCTGAGCGGCAACACTGCCGGCGAAGGCGGCGGCGCAATCTATAATGACAACAGCGGCACCTTGACGGTGATTAACAGCAC
>JBKUJR010000036.1:1868-19647 GCA_046952735.1 Clostridia bacterium
GCGGCGGCGCAATCTATAATGACAACAGCGGCACCTTGACGGTGATTAACAGCACACTGACCGGCAATTCTGCCGGCATGCCCGGCGGCGCAATATATAATGGTTACGGCAGCACCTTGACGGTAACAAACAGCACGCTGACTCG
Source organism: Clostridia bacterium (assembly GCA_046952735.1). Classification (GTDB taxonomy): domain Bacteria; phylum Bacillota; class Clostridia; order UBA1212; family UBA1255; genus Egerieisoma. The sequence goes on from JBKUJR010000036.1 coordinate 2,014, forward strand.
CAATACTGCCACCCAAGGCGGCGCAATATATAACCGCGACAACAGCGTAACAGTGGAAAACAGCACGCTGACCGGCAATACTGCCTTTGATAGTGGCGGCGGTGCAATATTTAGTCAAAACGGCACCTTGGCGGTGACAAACAGCACACTGACCGGCAATACTGCCCTTGATAATGGCGGCGCTATTCATAATCAAGGAGGCACCTCAACGGTGACAAACAGCACGCTGACCGGCAATGTTGCCAGAAACGGCGGCGCGGTTCATCTTCTATTCGGCAACGTCTATCTGCTCAACAGCATTCTTGTCGGCAATACCAACACTTTAGGCTTGAACGACGACGCAGCCTTTACATACGCATATTACTGCCTTATCGGCGCGGCGGACGGAACAATCACCGACATTGCCGCTGCGGATATATTCGCTAATATCGGCGCGGACGGCAAGGCGGTTTTGGAATCCGACGGCACGGTCGCAATCCTCGCAAACGGCGCTGCCGCCACAGCGGGCACCAAGCTGCAAAACAAGGACGGCAAGCTGCAATATTGGGATAACAACGATTGGACAACCATTATTGAAAAGGCGAGCGAAAGCGAACTGACAACCGCCTTCACCACCGACCAGCTTCAAACCGACCAGCTCGGCAGGAACCGTCTGGCATATGAAAGCCTGGGCTTCGGCTACAGCGTGGGCGCGGTTTCGGTTGTTGGGGAAAATGAAAGCCTCGTTGTAACCACCGAACGGGACGTTGTCAATGCGTTTGACGGCATGATTTCCCTGCGCGAAGCGATTTCCTACGCGAAGGACGGTACAACGGCGGCAGACGGAACCAAAACCATCACCTTCGACCCGGCCGTTTTCACGGCGGAAAACCACACGATAAAGCTCGGCAGCACGCTGGGAATCCTCCCAAACGCCTTCGGTGCGGATAATCCGCTGACGATAGACGGTGCTGTTTCGGAAACCGTTTCTGTCGTCATCGACGGCGGGCGCGAGAACGGCGCGGGCGGCGTGCAGATTCTGCGCATAAACTCCGGCAATACCGTAACGCTGCAAAACCTGACTCTGCAAAACGGCTATGTCGGTGGCAACGGCGGCGCAATATTTAATTACGGTACTGTGACGGTGGCAAACAGCACGCTGACCGGCAATTCTGCCGACAATAGCGGCGGCGCAATCTATAACAGCGGCGCCTTGACGGTGATAAACAGCACTCTGACCGATAATACAGCCGACTATAGCGGCGGCGCAATATATAACGACGGAATCCTGACGGTGGCAAACTGCACTCTGACCGGCAATACCGCCAACGATGAAGGCGGCGCTGTTCACAATCATGACGGCAATGCATATCTGCTCAACAGCATTCTTGTCGGCAACACCGCGCCGGACGGCGGCGACCTCTGGACTTACGGCGACAGCTTTACCTACACCTACGCGTATTACTGCCTTGTCGGTACGGCATATAACCATCAAGACGGCGGAACGCCCGTCACCGGCACAGACGCTTTCAGCGGTACACCGACCGGGACGACCGTTGAAAATACCTTTGTAGGTATTTTCGGCACAAACACCTTTAATGCGCAGACGGGCGTTATTCTGCCTTTGGCAAGCGGCATCGGAGCAACAGCGGGAACAAAGCTGCAAAACAAGGACGGAAAGCTGCAATATTTCCATAACAACGATTGGGTAACCGCTGCAGACAAGGACAACAATGAAATAACCACCACCCTTACCACCGACCGGCTTCAAGACGACCAACTCGGCAAAGACCGTTCTGCATATGCAACATTCGGCTACAGCGTGGGTGCGGTCAGCGTAGAGCCTACGGAGCAGCCACAGGCCGCGCTGACCCTGACGGGCATTCCGAATACCATCACTTACGGTGACAGCTTCACCGTAGGTACGAACGGCGGCAGCGGCACGGGCGCGGTAGAATATTCATCGAGCGATACAGACGTTGCCACAGTCGATCAAACGAGCGGTGAGGTTAAAATCATCGGCGTGGGCAGCTTTACGATAACAGCCACCAAGAAGGCAGACGCAAATTACGCCGAAGCGAGCGTTACAAGCGATGCGCTGACGGCGAACAAAAAGGAATTGAAAGTAAACGTAACGGTTGTCGATAAACAGTATAACGGCCTGACAGACGCGCAGATTTCCTCGGCGGTGCCTGGCGGCGTTGTGCCGGGCGACACGGTAACGCTCACAAACGGGACTCCGACGTTCGCCTCATTCGAGGTCGGCACGGATATAGCGATAAGCTTTACCGATTTCGGCATATCCGGCGCAGACGCGGATAATTACACGCTCACCCAGCCGAGCGGCGTAACCGCCGATATTTACAACAACTTCACCGGCGAGGACTGCTACACCACGACCCCGCTCAATGCCGACGGTTGGACGAACGGCGATTTCGTTATCACGGCCAAGGACGGCTACGAGCTTTCACGCACAAACACAGCGAACGGCACATGGCAAAATACGCTGACCTATTCGGACGAAACCGACAGCGGCAGCGCAGCGTTCTATGTGCGCGATAAAGCCACCGGCGCAATCTCGCTTGCCGTGACCGAAAGCTATAAGATAGACAAAACCGCGCCGGAAGCGGAGATCAAGGTTGAAACAAATTCGTTCAAGCAGTTTCTCAACACCATCACTTTCGGTCTGTTCTTCAAGGAAAACGTGGACGTGACGATTACCGGCACGGACGCTTTAAGCGGCGTGGCGAAGGTGGAGTACCAAAAGGTCGCGAAGCAGTCGGATTATGATGAAAACGGCACATGGACGGAATATGCCGCGTTCAGCGTGACGCAGGACGAGGAGTTCATCGTCTACGCCAGAGTGACCGACAATGCCGGAAACTTCGTAATCGTCAATTCCAACGGAATCGTAGTGGATAAGACCGCCCCTGCAATCAACGGAATTACGGACGGCGAGGACTACTACGGCGATACGGCGTTTACCTTCTCGGACAGCTATCTTGACAGCGTGACGGTGGACGGCGCGCCGATAGACATTACAAGCGGCAGCTATACCATAACCGCCGACAACGCGGCGCATACGATAACCGCAAAAGACAAGGCGGGCAACGAAACGGCCGTTACGGTCAAAGTCATGTTGGAGGGCGCGGATTACAGCGAGGTCGATAAGGCGATTGAAAAAGCGAACGCGCTGAACTCCGACAACTACGTTGATTTCAGCGGCGTGACGGCAGCGATAAACGCGGTCGTGCGCGGCAAGAACATCACCGAACAGGCAGAGGTCGACGCTATGGCAAAGGCCATAAATGACGCCATAGACGCGCTGACGGCAAAGCCCTCAGATAACCCTCAAACCGGAGATAGCGGCAATATGCTTCTGTGGATCGCGCTGCTGTTCGTGTCGGTCAGCGCGGCGGCCGGGCTGACCGTTTACGGCAGAAAACGAAGGGTTAACAGATAAAAAAAGCTTTCTCTGCTGAAAAAACATATCTTCAAAAAGGAATGCCGCAAACGCTTACTCGTTTGCGGCATTCCTTAACTGTTTTTCAGTTGATTAACTATCGTACATCTGACATTCCCGAATCAAACTCCGTATCTGCCCGTCGCTCATATCAGGGTAACGCATTTTATACTGATGAAAGAGCGTATCATCATTGCTGTGCCTGTTTCTGTCAAGCAAATCGCAGTATTCGCGGATTGTTCCGTCAAATACCATCTGTGCGTATTCAAGCGGCTTTTCTATGGCTATGTCGTATAGCTTGTCAGACGCTTCGGGCGAACACTCAAGTTCTTTTTCTACCGCGCGGAAAAGAATCGCTATCTTTGTTCCATCGGAAAAGTGTAAATCCACCGTTCCGTCGTCCCAGTTGTATTCGCATTTTGTGATTTTCATTTTCATTAACCTCACTTTTTTATTTCGGAGCATTGTAAGCAATGTATTGTGAGGCTGTTTCGGCTGTTGTTTCTTTAAGTATGGTATACTCCCGTCTCCCATTTGGATACAGAAGCTTTCGAAACGCCGATATGAGCTGCCAGTTCTTGCTGAGTTAGACCTTTTTCCTTCCTCTTTTTCATAATGGACCGGGCAATGCCTATTTCTTCCACAATATCATCTCCGCGTTTTATTATAATGGTTGACCGAATCAACTTACAAGAGACTTGCCGTTGATTTTTTCTTCCAGAATCAACCGCAGAGAAAGTTTTGACAGAAGAATATTTTTCTCCGGCCGTCGTTTTGTTTTTTCGAATGGAACCGCTTTCGTTCATTTTACCATTTATGATACAGAATATACGATAAAAAACGATACGACAATTCGTATGGGAAAATGTATGGCAAATCACACAGAGATACGCTGCATATCGTTTGGAAGAAATTTCAAAACTACTGTGCCAACTACTGCGGCCAAAGGTACAAAAATAAAAATTGTTCCGCACGGAGTTTGTTTATTATGATTCATATAGCACATACAGTGTATCAAAAGGAAAACTCGACTTTCCGGAGAGCCGGACGCGCCGGCAATGACAGTCAGCCGCCTTTGGGAATTTCTATATTGATATTTTTGAGGTTGTGTATTCGCGCGCCGGTTACTCTGATTGTGTTATTCATCTCTTGTTCTCCGCTCGTAGACATATAAGCCGCCTTGTTTTCCGACGCGCCGAACAACGCCGATATGGTTTAATATATTTAATGCGGTTTGTGCCGTATGTAAATTTATATGCGCCGCATTTTTGTAATCTTTTGAAGTAAAACCATCGGATAGCTCGTCAGGGATAAATTTTATATAATCAGATGTATTATCGATATAAATTTCATCCGCAATATCGATCGGCACTCTGTCGCAGCGCGTCGACCCTTTCTTTTTATCTTTGCTCCAGCCATTCAAATATCGGTATTCTTCCATATCGATGAAGACAATACAAAGCCGGAAATTATTATGTTTCAATAAAAATTTTATTTTGTAAAGCTCGGGAATGATATCAAAAATTCTGCCTTGCCGCGGCGATTTGCGTTTCTTTGTCGTTTCGCCTGTCTGTTCGTCAATCCACAAAAGCCATTTTGTTTTTGGAATCGGATACACTACCGTAACAGCAGCTATTTCTAAAAATTCCGCAAGTTTTTTTCTTAACTTATCAAACGCTCTTGTCTGTATTTCTATAATGCCGCTGTCTGTAACGATATCGGCGACAAAAGAACCTACCTTTCTTTCGTGATTCGTTTTATCAGGTTCATAATATTGCTTCAATACAGCGTGTAAGGTTTTTTCGCCGAGAGTCCCAATGCCGTTTTGCTCCCGCTCGATGTGTATTATGCTTTGACAAGCTTCTTTAAATTTTTGTTTGTTCATAATTTACTCTGCACTGTGTTCTTGTATCCGCTTAATTGTATCATGGATAATACAGCTTATCAATTGCTTACAAAAAAGATATTTCCTAATGAGAAGTTTAAGAGAAAGCTTTTCCTTTCTCATCGTTGTCCAGAGTATCGAGTACCCTAACAGCTCCTGCACATCCTTGTATAAGGATGCGGAGGTAATCTATATTTGGAGCAGCATTTTTTCAAAAAATATCATTCCGTTTGCATCTGTTGACCACACAAATGCCTTTTAAATAAAATCGTACAATAACAGACAGCATATTTACTTTTTCCTGGCTTTGTGATATATTAAATACAATTTCTAATGGAGTGTTTATACTTATGCCGTCATCAAATAATAGGAATTTTTTTGGAATTTACTGTGCCGAAACGGAAGAAATCGTTGCAACAGAAAAGTTTTTGCTTATCCTGTATTGCGCAGATGACTGCTCTTTTTTCGGAATGAAATTATATTCAGGGAAAGAAGAAAAGCGGCTGTGCGCTGTGTGTGAGCGTTCTTGTCCAGATGAGACGACCCGATTTGCATATTTTACCGACGCCGGGGATATTCAATCAAACGATTTGAATATGCGCAACCTTCTCGGCCAAATATATATGCCGGCAGACTTGAATGATTCTGTGCGGCGTGAAAGCTTTTTCATCAGCCACACCGACATGGTACTTCCTAGCGTTTCAGAAGCGGGAATTAAAGAGTGCCTAACAAAATGGCGAATGCTTTCCTCACTCACGGCAACGCCGGATAATTTCCGCTTTTCTTTATGTACGGAAAGAACGGAATATATTTTTTCTATTATGCCGAAGGATACAAATATTTATTGCGGTGCATCCTTTAATATACCTCTTGAAAATGGATTGCTTGGAGCCGGTCAATATTTTCGCATTAGGAATTATCAGGATAATACCGCTCCGTTTTGCGGCTTTTATTGTAATCTCGCCCGCGCTCGAGTTGTTCCTGAGAATACGTGCTTGCCGCCGGAAATTTGCAGTAACGGAACGTGTGTGCAAACGCCTTTGGGGTTGTTGTGGGGTGTTAAACGAGCTGCTGAGGATGAAATGTTTTGCAGGGATGCGGAGACGATGAATACCGCTATTGCAGATTTTCTCACGCAGATGAGCGATATCTTTCAATTTCTTTGAATGAAATCGTAGAATAGATATGCCGCCTGTGTTAAGCGAGCGGCATTTTTACATCCTCATCAAGCTGAAGCGTCATTGTTTTTTGAGCTGCATATACGTAAAATATAATTGTAGCTACAAAAAACAAATGTGAGGTGCTATTATAATCAATCACAATTAAACTCAATGAACGGATCGCCTTTCTCAGAAAGCAGAAAGGTCTCTTGTTGGCAGAACTCGCCAATGTGCTCGGTGTGACAGATCAAGCCGTATCCAAATGGAATCGGGCGTTGGATTGCTACAAAATCCATGCCGGCGCACAAGGTCGGCAGGAAGTGGAAGTTTCAGGTTTTTGAATTGATGAGTGGGTCAACAGCGGTTTCGCGGAGGATGAGGAATGAAATACAAGGCAATTTTTTTCGACCGGGACGGAACACTTACATATTTTAATCCCGAAAAAGAAGCATGGCGGGATACTATCATATCGCAGTGGAGTGGGAAACCGTTTGAACTTCCACATGATAAGATGATGAAGCTGTTCGGCTTTGCAGCAGAGGGCAGAAGTCCGTGGTATAAAACGCTTGACGATGAAGGGGAGTTTTTCAAGCGCTACTATAGACATTTACTAATCGGTGAGGGCGTGCAAGATGAGCTCGATACCCGGGCGAAGCTTTTATTTACAGAGCTGTGGTGTAACAATGACCGTGTTCTATTTCCCGAAACTGTTGAGGTGTTGGAGTATTTTAAAGAACACGGCTACAAAATAGGCGTTATCAGCGATACATCTCCGTCGCTTGCATATACCTTGCAGCAGCTCGGCGTCGCGAAATATTTCACTTCGTTCACCGCAAGCTCCCTTGTCGGAGCGGGAAAGCCAATGCCCAATAAGCTCAGACCGGAAGATTAAGCTACATCATTCAAACAGGAGGATCGTTTTATTTTTACCGGTTTGCATATACGTTCCACATTCTCCGACAGCTCCCGTACTCATGAGGAAATCGTTCGCGATGCGAAGAAAAAGCAAGTTTCACGGCTGTCCGTATGTGATCACTATACGAGGGGCTCTGTGAAAAATCTCTTTGATATGCTTGATCTTAAGGGATTATGTAAACCGGCGCTCGTATTGCTTTAGCGCTAACTATAGATAAAAATATTTCGCAAAAGTATTACATATGAAATCGAGGTGACGGCAGTTGACTGCCAGAATATTATAAAGAAATCGAAACAAACCACATGTATATACGACAGCCGCGGTCCGTTCAGTATTGGCGTGAACTCGGTGCAGAAATATATCCTAACCGTTTGGGGTGCTGGTTATAAATTCAATGAAGATAAGTCTTAACTCTGCATAAAATTCAATATGATGGATACATAACGAAAAGGAGTTGATATGAATGGGGAAATACTCGTTATCTCATTTAAGGATAACAAGGATGAAAAGTATTCTATGAAGTCGCTGATCTGTTGGAACAGTACGAAATTCAACCCACGGCTCACTTACGTAGGGCGACGTCTTCCGTCATTACGGAAACAAATACAGAATATCAATTTCAATCCACGCCCCACTCGCGTAGGGCGACTACGATGCCTTCCGTGTTGGGCCACTTGGACAAATTTCAATCCACGCCCCACTTACGTAGGGCGACGTCTTCCGTCATTACGGAAACAAATACAGAATATCAATTTCAATCCACGCCCCACTCGCGTAGGGCGACTACGATGCCTTCCGTGTTGGGCCACTTGGACAAATTTCAATCCACGCCCCACTTACGTAGGGCGACATCGGGGTAGTTGGGGCAAATTTGATTGGAAACATTTCAATCCACGCCCCACTTACGTAGGGCGACTTTTCTGCGCTGATACGCTGATTCTCTGTGTCCAAATTTCAATCCACGCCCCACTTACGTAGGGCGACTCCTTGTCATCTATTACGTTGGATGCACCTTCCCACATTTCAATCCACGCCCCACTTACGTAGGGCGACGTATTCCCATATATCGCATACCGTAGACGCAGACGCGATTTCAATCCACGCCCCACTTACGTAGGGCGACCCAGAATTGGGGCAGGGTACCGTTTGTTGCATTGCAATTTCAATCCACGCCCCACTTACGTAGGGCGACATCCGTATTCCAGCTCTACGATGATATCTTCCGATTTCAATCCACGCCCCACTTACGTAGGGCGACCGATTCTGTTTATTCTGATGTTACCCGCGATTATTTCAATCCACGCCCCACTTACGTAGGGCGACTGCAAAACTGCATAAAATACAGCTTGTTTACTACAATTATATTGTACAACAGATACAAAATCAAGGCCGTTCAATATAATATTTTTATTTTCTATAGTCCCTCAGCGGTTTCAGAGGCGGAAAATAAGGTGCGAATCTCCCGGTGTTTTTATGTGCACTTGGGGTTCGCACCTCTTATGCGGTCTACTATCTTATGAATTTGCACTACTCTCAAACCTATTTTCAAATCTACTCTCAAGCGCTAGTTGATGTGTTAAATCGCTTCCATATAATACAACAATTAAAAATATAATCCACATATTATTTTTCTCCAGATTCTTTTTTCTCTTTCTCTTGTTGCTTTACAAATTCTGCAAACCGCTTAACTTCCTCCCACATTTCTGGGGTTACTTCGCTGGAACCGCCGAAGAGAGCTACTTTGATATCGTCGTCGGATATAGTCGAGTTATCATTAATTTTATCTTCGGGATCATCAATACCTTTTATATAATTCATAGTAACATTAAGCCGTTTTGACAACTTTGCAAAATTATCAGTAGAAGGAACTTTTTTGCCGGATTCCCATTCACTGACTGTTGGCTGTGAAACGCCACAATATCTAGCAATTTCCTTCTGAGATATTTTTGTTCTTTAAGTAATTTTCCCAAACGAGTTATATTATTACCTCTATTTTATAGAGCATATAGAAAAAACTATTAATGTAAATACAAAAAATTAGCTATAAGCTATTGAAAAAAGAAAAAATGTGTCACAATGTATAATTATAAGCTAATTATTGGAGGCGGAAAGATGGAAAATTAGCTAACAGATATAAGAAATAAAAATAATATAACACAATCTGAATGTGCCAAGCCAGCAAATATAACTCAACCTTATTATACGAGCATTGAAAATAAAAATAAACAGTTTTCTGAAGCTGCAAAACTACCTCATATTCGCATTCATTATTTTCTCTATTCTCATACTTACGTTTTAGTAAACGAGGGAATCGATATACAGGAAATTGCACGCAGGCTTGGCCATTCAGATATTCAAATTACATCGAATACGTATGCTCATTTATATCCGCGAGAGGAAGAACGGGCATTAAATGTACTAAATAAAATCGTGATAAACGTGTAAAAAAACGTATATAAAAAATAAAACCCTTTTAAATAAGGGTTTTATAGATATTGGTGGAGGTGAGGGGAATCGAACCCCTGTCCGAAACCATATCTCCACAGATGTCTACGAGTGTATGCCGCCGATTAAATTCCCGATTGTAATTTCAGACGGCCGAAAAAATACAACCGGTAGCTTCATAAATGCCGAACCGCCGCAAAGCTTGAACGGTTCCGTACCCTGCGCTGACCGCCGCGCAGGCGGGCCCGACTTAATGTCGCTGATTGCCGGAGGCACGGGTGACCTCCGGGTCAACGTGGCTGCAATTAAGCAGCCTGCAAAGAAGTGTTATTTCTTGCGTTTAATTTTAATTTCTCGTTTTTATAGAGGCCAACGAGAATCCTCTACTCGCAATCCATGTGTCAACAGCCCCGTCGAAACCAGTACACCCCCATATTTGTTATTCGCGGAAAGATTCCTTCAGGCGCCGGTCAATTTCCCGCGCCGTTTCTTTTTCTGCGATCGCATCCCGTTTGTCGAAAAGTTTCTTGCCGCGCGCTACGCCAAGCTCTGCTTTCACCCGGCCGCCTGCAAAATACAGCTCGGTCGGAATGAGCGTCAAGCCTTTTTGCTGGATATATCCCAGTAAACGTGTAATCTCCCGTTTGTGAAGCAGCAGCCTGCGGTCGCGGAGCGGATCACGGTTGAAGCGATTGCCCTGCTCGTACGGACTGATGTGCATACCGCAAAGAAAGACTTCGCCGTTTCTGACAACAGCGTATGATTCCCGCAAATTTACTTTTCCCGCACGCAAAGACTTGACTTCCGTGCCTGCAAGCTCGATTCCGCACTCATACGTTTCTTCAATAAAATAGTCATGGTAAGCCTTTTTGTTTGAAGCAATCAGCTTTCTGGCCTTTCCTGCAGCCACGTTCAGTCACCTCTTTCCGGAGTGGGATCAACAATCTGTAACATGATACAATCAAAACGTATTTTTGTCAATCAAAATGGCCTGATTTGTGCGGAATCGATATAAAAACATTATAATTTATGAAAAATTGGTTAATATTCATCATATTATGCAAAAAATGGAGGGCTTACCATTTTCGGAAAACTGCATAGCCCGGCGCGGAAGGCGCGGGTGTTATTGCCGGCGTCGGGAAAGGCGCAGCGGAGGGAGACGGCGCCGCAGACGGGGAGGGGCTGTTTTCCGCACCGGGATCATAAATGACGTCGATTTCCAAAGCACAACTGGAATGAATGTACTTATGCTCCAGCTGTATGACCGCTTCCCCATATAAGGAGATCGTATTTCTGCCTGGATGAAGTGCGGAGGCTTCTATGGTGTAATTTTGAATAAAGCCATGCGCGGCTACGTCACTTGCATTATACTGCAGCTCCGTGTTTTTCAATGCGGAATGATTTACGGTAAGAGTCAAACTTTTCATATGCGTCCTGTTATAGGTATGCGCTCTGCCGAATTCCGTGAGTTCCGCGTAGCCGTCCTGTAGGGCAGCGCGCATATCGATCCGCAGGGAAAGATGTTTTCTGCCTGGGCCGAGATAAAAGGTATGCGCTCCGATCAGATCCGGATGATTTTCCGGAATAGAAAGTGTTGATGTAAACGGCGGCATTTTCCGGGCAAAATCGATTGTAACCGGGCCGGTGAAGGTTGCGTAACGGATCGCATCTTTATTATCTTTTGCATGATAGAAGATTCGTATAATGCCGCCCGTCTCCGCCCAGCTATAAAGAATGGCGTAATCGAGCAGAGATACGGCAGGAATCCCGTTGCGCATTAAGCCGAAACTTTCAAAGCGTTCCCGCAGTGTTACCGGCACACCGTTGTTCATGTTTTCAAAATCCCAGACGGGACTGTCGTGCGCTTCGATCAGATCTCTGATCATAGTATAAGCCTGATTATCGACGCCTTTGACATGATATGTCTCTTTCAATTCTTCCGGAAGATCAGTATATTTCATTAATACCATTTCCCCATTATTGGGATTCATTTCATTTGGAAACCGCGTATTTGTCATCGGAACTCCATTCAGCGAGTAACCAAGATACCGATATTCTCCGGTCACTGTATTTTCGTTGTTCCGTACGCGGAAATAGCCGTAACCGGCAGCCTTGAAATCATTTACAGCTCCGGAAAATTGCACGGAAACAGGATCGCCGTATACATATAGTCCCAAGTCGGAGAACAGCTCGATATTGAAATAAAATTTCATGCTTGAAGAACCGTTTGAAACATTGATGTAGGGGGTATTTTTATATAACGGCGAAAGGTATGGGACGATATCCTCCCAGGAAGCGGAGGTTCCGTCTCCATAATAAGTTTTATCGTCTTTTGCGGCGGCGGGGCGCCAAACAGAAAAGACGAATCCCACTGCGACACAAAAGATCGCAAATCGTTTTAACATGGTAATTCCTCCTTGTATAATAATATTTTTATTAAATATCATGATCGTTGATCCGGATCCGGATCGTGCCCGTATCTTTATCCGTATACGAGAACGTTACGGAGACAGAAGGGCCGGATTCTCCGATAACGTAATGAAACCGCGGCTGCTTTTCTGCATTTTGAAACGTCTGTCCGGCTTGCTCTAAGAATTGCGCGCGATGGATTTCCGGTAGCATCGCTGCGGCGATTCCCAGTCTTTGCTGCTCCAGAGCCGGATTCGCATAATAGGGAAGATTACAGATACTGCCGTATGCAAGGTCGAGCGGAACTGCGATCATGCCTCCGGTAACGGAACTGATCCACAGAGAAAGCCCGGCGCCCGCCTCGTCGAAATATACGAATGTCCGTTCGGCTTCCTTCCGGGCATCAAGATAAGACATCAGATTTTTAAATGTGAAAAGGGATATGGGGTCTGAAAAACATAATAAAATTGCATTTCCTTCCGGATCATATGTCTTTATTGCGTGTACAGGAGGGATACGGGAATAAGACCGGATCGTGTTCCGCAGGGAGGTCGCTTCCTCCGCGGAAACCGGCTCGTCCGGATAAAGCGCCAGCGTATATGTGTTCGGATCCTGGCAGATCCGCGCAAGACCGCTTTCACAGAGAAAAACCGCCGCTTCTCTGTTTTTCTCAGAAATAATGCTGAAATCCGAAAGCAATCCTTCCCAGAGCTTTGACGCCTCCCCGGGGCTGCGCCAGATCCAGCGCGTTTCTTCCTGTATGCCTGACGCGCCTGGCTGTCTGTATTTCAGCGTCTCGATATCCGTCAAAAAAGCGCTTTCGGCTTTGCGAAGGCGCATACGCTCCTGATAGGTATCGTTTTCATATCGATCCGTTCCACAAAGCAAAGCTATGGAATCCAGCCTCGTCCTATGCGGCAGATATACGCTGCGCAGAAGGTCGTCGTTCAGAATTTCATGATAGATTTCATAGTAAAATTCCTGGCGCGTCAGACCAGCTGCAGCGTCATCGTTTCCTTTTGAAGGTTCGATGGAACTGCTCTGCCGGCAGGCGGAACCGGATAAAAATAGAAATAGAACGATAATAAGCGAAGCGGTGCTCCGCACAAAAATTTTAACAAACCACCTCATGTAAATCACTCCCGAAATGAGTATATCACGCAAATCGGGACAATGCAAACAGTTTTATTATGCCAAAAAAGGAAAAATTATCCGTTTATATCTTTTTCGGTATAGAGAAAAGATTCCGGAATAAAAGGAGGTTCTTTATTTTCGGAAGCGGGTCCGCCGCCTTTCCGATACACGGGTTCGGCAAGGATTTCCATCAGCCCCATGCGATAACCTGCCTGCCCCATAATATGGCTGACATCAGGTACGTATTCATATTTAAAGTTATTTGTTTTCTCCAAAAAATCAGCCGCCTGTCTCCATAAACTTGTGCGTACATTATATTATATAAACAAAACTACGGAGGCGGCACAGAATCTTTACCGGAAATTTTCCTTGTAAAATACAGGGGAATGCTTTATAATGCATTGCGAATCCATCAATGAAAGTTAGGGGCAGGATCAATTTTGAATAATTGCAGCGTAAATAACTTGCTGGACCTCGGCAGAACGATTGCCAAGGAACTTTTCGACGAAGTCACATTTCCGTGGGAGATTTTACCCAACATTAAAGAATTCATTCTCAAACTCGGCGCAGCGCTCGACCGAAACAAATTCGACAACCCGCAAGAAAACGTATGGATCGCAAAAACGGCCAGCATATTCGATACGGCATATATCGCCGGACCTTGTATCATTGACGAAGGTGCGGAGGTCCGGCATTGCGCGTTCATACGGGGCAGCGTCATCGTCGGAAAAAACACGGTGGTCGGGAACTCGACGGAACTCAAAAATTGTCTGCTGTTCGACAATGTACAGGTACCGCATTACAATTATATCGGCGATTCGATATTAGGATATAAAGCGCATTTGGGCGCGGGAGCGATCACTTCCAATGTGAAAAGCGACAAAACGCCGGTAACGGTCAAACACAGCGAAACGAATCTTGTATTGGACACGGAGCTCCGGAAATTCGGCGCAGTCGTAGGAGACAATACCGAGGTGGGCTGCAATGCGGTCCTCTGTCCGGGTTCGATCATCGGACGGGAATGCATCATCTATCCGCAAACACGCGTACGGGGCGTCGTAAATGCCAGAAGCATCTACAAAGACCCGGAGCATATAATAAAACGACAATAACGAAAAAGGAGGTGTAAGAAATGGGAAGATTATTCGGAACGGACGGGATTCGGGGAATCGCCAATTCGTTTCTGACGTGCGAGCTTGCTCTCAAAGTAGGACGCGCGGCCGGCAGCGTATTGTCGGACGGCAGCAGGAGGCGGCTTTTATTCTGCGTCGGCTCCGACACGAGAATCTCTTCGGATATGCTCAGTTTCAGCATTGCTTCAGGACTTTGCTCTGTCGGCGCGGATGTTATTATTCTCGGGGTAGTACCCACTCCTGCGGTCGCTTACCTTGTCGGAAAATACAAAGCGGACGCCGGGATTATGATCTCCGCCTCGCACAACCCCGCAGAGTACAACGGCATCAAGATTTTCAGCGGCGACGGATATAAAATACCGGATGCGCTGGAAGAACAGATCGAATCGATCGTATTGGACGGAGAAAACGATCCCAAGCTTTCCGGAACCGATATCGGCAAAGTCACATATGCCGTGAACGCCGTCAAGGATTATGTCGATCATTTAAAAAGTACCGTCATGAATTCTCTGGAAGGCCTGAATATCGCAGTCGACTGCGCAAACGGGTCTGCAAGCGTGTCCGCGGAGAAGCTATTTGCGGATCTCGGCGCAAATGCGGATATTTTACACAACAAGCCGGATGGCATCAATATCAACTGCGACTGCGGCTCTACGCACATCGGACTGCTCAGGGAATACGTCCTGAACAACAAGTTGGATGCGGGCGTGGCTTACGACGGGGACGCCGACAGATGCATCTGCGTGGACGACAAGGGAAATATCGTCGACGGAGACTTCATCATGGCGATCTGCGCCAAGGACATGAAAGAACGGGGAAAACTGGCGAAAAACACCGTAGTCGGAACTGTTATGACGAATATGGGATTCGGCAGATTTTGCAAAGACAACGGGCTTTCTTTTGTAGCGACGAAAGTCGGCGACCGGTTCGTGTTGGAGGAAATGCTTCAGGAAGATTATAATTTCGGAGGGGAACAGTCCGGGCACGTGATATTCAGCGACTACGCCTCCACAGGCGACGGACAGCTCACGTCGATCCAGCTGCTTTCTCTGGTAAAACGCAGCGGCGCAAAGCTTTCGGAGCTTGCTGAAGTGATGAAGCGTTATCCGCAGTCCATCATCAACGTTGCCGTATCGAAAGAAGGCAAGCTTGCGTTTTATACGGATCCGCAGATTAAAACGGTCATCGAAGATGCTAAAAAGCAGTTCGGAGAAACGGGCAGGATCGTCGTGCGGCCGTCGGGAACAGAACCGCTTATCCGGGTCATGACGGAAGGCGAAGACAGGGCGCTCACGGAAAACATTGCCAAAAGCGTATCGGAAATCATCAAAGAAAGATTGGGGGGAAAATAAGAAAAAATGCAAAGCGCCAGAACCGTATATGCGCGTGATCAGATATACGGTTGACGAGGAGAGGACAGTATCGAATGTTTCGGCGGGTGGTCCTCCGGCGGTAATAAAAATCGAGTTTATTTTACCGTCGTTATGCATCCAACAAAGCCGGGCGGAAGCTGCGGCACAAAAACGATGCAAAACCTGATAATAAAAATTTAATAAAGGTGGAATAGAACTATGTGCGGAATTATCGGTTACACAGGCAGATCGCAGGTGCTCCCGAAGCTTTTTGGCGGCCTTGAATCGCTGGAATACAGGGGATACGACTCTGCGGGAATCGCTTTCTATGAAACAACGGGGGGAATGATGTGCCTGAAAGAAAAAGGCCGCGTTTCGGAGGTCAGAGCCCTGGCCGCGGCGTACGAACACAGGACAGGCAGCGCCATCGACGCGTATTGCGGCATCGGGCATACGCGCTGGGCAACGCATGGAAAACCTTCAGATCTCAATTCGCATCCGCATTGCACTGCAAACCTCTCGCTGGTGCATAATGGAATCATCGAGAATTATGCGGCGCTGCGCGCAAACCTCGCGGATAGGGAATACCGGTTTTTATCAGAAACAGACACGGAAGCGGCGGCAAATCTGATCGATTTTTACTACCAAAAAACGAACGATCCGATACTGGCGATCCGGGAGGCGGCGAATCTGATTCGCGGTTCCTACGCTTTCGGAATCATTTTTCACAATATGCCTTCGGCGATCTACGCGGTGCGGAAAGACAGTCCGCTGATTGTCGCCGCAGGCAAAGACGGCAATTATATCGCGTCGGATATTCCGGCGGTGCTAAAATATACGGATCAGTATTATCGGCTGAACGAAGGTGAAATTGCCATACTGAAGCCGGAATCGGTGACGATTCTGGACGAAAACGGGAACACGGCCGAGCCGGAATATATGAAAATTACATGGAGTATCGACGCTGCGGAGAAAGAAGGATTTCCGCATTTTATGCTGAAGGAAATCCACGAAGAACCGCGCGCAGTGAGAGATACGCTTTCTTCCGTGCTGTCCTCCGATATCGAAATGTTTTTTAAGGAACATGAATTCGATACGATCAATATCGTGGCATGCGGAACGGCTATGCATGCCGGCCTGATCGGTAAATTTATGACGGAAAAGCTGGCCCGGATCCCCGTGAACGTCTATATCGCTTCGGAATTCCGGTATCAGGATCCGATTCTGGGCGACCGCGATCTCGTAATATTGATTTCGCAGTCCGGAGAAACCGCAGACACCGTAGCTGCGCTGCGGCTGGCGAAAAGCCGCGGCGCGCTGACGCTTGCCGTAGTCAATGTCGTAGGTTCGACAGTTGCCCGGGAAGCGGACCATATTATTTTAACGCTGGCCGGACCGGAAATTTCTGTGGCGAGTACGAAGGCTTACTCCTCCCAAATTGCGGTCATGTACGCGCTTTCGATCAAGCTTGCCGTACTCCGGGGGAAAATAACGTCTTCTTTTGCGCAAGAGCTTTTGGATGAATTGAATGGAACGGTACCCGCGGCGATCGAAGCGGTGATCGGGCAAAAAGAAGAAATCCGGAAGCTTGCCGGCGAATTTTTGCATTGTCCGAGCGTGTTCTTTATCGGCAGGGGTCTGGACTGTCTTCTGGCGTCGGAGGGCTCTCTGAAATTAAAGGAAATTACGTATATCCACAGCGAGGCGTACGCTGCAGGCGAAATGAAGCATGGCACGATCTCTCTGATCAGCGACGGG